>NZ_JAATVU010000249.1 GCF_013184745.1 Mangrovicoccus sp. HB161399 | reverse complement strand
CGTCGCTCAGCCAGAAGAGATCAGACATGTCACCGCTCGTTTTCGAACGCTGAATCATGCCGTCCAGCCGAAATCAATGGGTCCTGAGCCTAGGAGCGCTGGAGCGATAAAGCCATCTTCGCGCTAATGAGGGCTGTGCAGTGAGTTCCACCCCGGTTGCGGATCCGGATTGGATTGGCCAGGCGAGTTCCTCGCGGAAAGCCTCCGCCGCGGTCCGGCAGACGGGGCATTTCCGCGGCGCGGCGCCGGGGAGGTCGCAAATCGGCCTCATGGATCGATCTGGGCCTGCCGACACCGCGGTGTCCCGCGGCAGGCAGCGGCGTGCGCGGCGGTTCAGGTCCTCCGCCTGGCCCTTCTGCCAGGGGCCTGCAGGTCGCAAGGCAAGCCGTCGCGCCGCCACGGGTCCGGGGCCGGTGGCGTACGCTCTCCGTGCCCATGCCGATGCCGGGGTCCCGCCAGGCGGCGAGCTCGGACCCGCCACCGAAACTGATGGAACGCCGGGCCGCGTCGCAGAAGGCCAGCAGCGCGTCGGTGTCCTTAGTCAGGCAGGCCACGCGCTTCGCGTATTTGACGGCGAACTTTTCCTTGAAGGTCACAACGGCGGCCAAGGCCCCCGCCCGGGTTGCTTCATGCGAGATGTTGCGCATGTCCGCGGCTGAGGCGGGCTGCCCGGATTTCGGGAAGTGATTGTGCACGTTCGATATCTTGTGGAACCAGATGGAGTGGTTGCCGCGCTCCCCGGACGGCATCGCAATGTACCAAGGTCGTGGTGTTGAACGCAACATAACGGGGAGGACGGCCAGATGAAGGATATGATGGCCGGAGTCGTGGAGTGCGCCCCCGCGGGTGGGCATTATCAGGCGGCGGTTTTGACCATGGCGCGGTCGTGGCGGTCTTCGAACTTGGCACGGCTGGAAGGCGTTGCTGCGCAAATCCGGGGAGATTCACTGGGCGAATCCAGCATGATAGCTGGCGGCCATGAGCAGGCCTCCGAAGACGGCGTGCAAGACGGCCAACTGGAGAAGCTGGCGAGCCGTTGCGCCCCACCGGTCCGCGCCCTCTGGACCTATGCGGACTCGGCTGGTCCGTGCCCGACTTCAGCACGCAGTCCCGCCGCCAGAGTGAGACGGGACCGTGGCGCC
>NZ_JAATVU010000248.1 GCF_013184745.1 Mangrovicoccus sp. HB161399 | reverse complement strand
TCCGAGCGCAGCCGCGAATGACGCGGATGTGGATCTCGGCGGTCTGGCGGTCGGGGTCCCTTGAAGCGATGCGCTCGCCGAAGGATTTCAGGTTGCGCATCCTGGCCTCGATCCGGTTCCGGACGTGGTAGCCTGACCACTTCTTCCAGAGTGAGCCGGAACCGTGGCGCCAGTGGCGCCGCGAAAGTCCGGCGAACGCGGCCGAGGCGGCGGGTTGCCCTCAGGATGTCGTTGCGTACCAGCGCAGCCGGGCAGTCCTCCTTCCAGAGGCGGCCGTTTTTCCTGATGGGAATGACCGCCGTTCCTCCGCGAGCCAGGATTGCCGAATGGCACCGGCGGGTGTCGAAGGCGCCATCGCCAGTGACGGTGCCGATCTCCTCGCCCTCCGGGATCTGGCCGAGAAGGTCCGGCAGAACCGGGCTGTCTCCCTCGCGGCTGGAAGTGAACTCCACCGCCCGGATGTCGCTGGTCGCAGTGTCCATCGCCAGATGGACCTTGCGGTACTGGCGTCGGCGGTGGGTGCCGTGCTTCCTGGCCAGCCATTCTCCGTCGCCGAGAAACTTGATGCCGGTGCTGTCCACCAAGAGGTTCAGAGGGCCCGGAGCCCGGCGAGACGAGAGCTGGACGGTGATTGTTCGACGGGCTTTCGCGGCCCCACAGGGGCCACGGTCCCGTCTCACTCTGTCGGCGGCTGAGCGTGGAGAGGTCCGGCACCGGCCAGTCCAGACCCGCCCTTTTCAGGATGCTGGAGACCATGCCGGTCGTCTGGCGGAGCGGCAGGCCGAACAGGACCTTCACCATCAGGCAGAACTGGATCGCATTCGCCGGGCAGGGCTCCGCCCGTCCGGCCCTCAAATCCTCCGCCGGAGGATTTGCCGCTGGCGCGGACCGGCCCGAACTCCCCCGGACTGTCTGCTGATCCTCCTCATTCAGAGAACACGGGCGGGCGCCCGGGCTTGCCTGCCTTCGGCGCGAGCCAGGTCATGTCCTTGTCCAGCCAGACGAGCAGAGAACCGCGCCGCTTCAAGGCGGCATTGTAGGATTTCCAGTTGGTCGTACGGTAGCGGGCGGGTTCTGGCTGCGTCATGGCAGGCTCTTGACCCACAGGATCCATGCCGTGAATCCCCGAAGCCGACGAGTTCTGCAACAACGCCCTTCGCA
>NZ_JAATVU010000247.1 GCF_013184745.1 Mangrovicoccus sp. HB161399 | reverse complement strand
GATGACGCTGGCAGAGGCAGACGCTGCCCAGAAGGCGGTGGAGCACGTGAAGGCGGCGCTGTCCGGCCAGAAGGTGGACCTGCAGGCCATGGCATCGAAGATCGAGGCAATCCGCAAGGCAGTCGGCCCGCGTGCGGCGCAGGTGAGGTAGGGCGATGACGGCACACAGCAAGGCAGCGAAGCGCAGGGCGAAGAAGGCAAACCCGCTCGGGCTCCCGGAGCTGTCGGAGAGCAGGCGCCGCGAGAAGGACGGCCATTTCCACCGCGCGACGGAGGACAGGCTGCCGGACGCCGAACGGGAAACCATCAAGACGCGCTGCAGGCATGCTGGCAAGGAGATCACGATGACGAACATCCGCGAGATGCGGGCTCCGTGGCACGGATGCGTTGCCGGCCGCGCCATGGCGGCGCATTCCAGGAGCGAGCAGGAGAAGCAGGATCTCTGGTCAGCGATCTGCCACATGCGCCGGACGCAGGCCGCATTCGATCGCGCGATAGGAGCGCCGAACCGACACCCGAAATGCATGAAGGTCGAGTTCCTGCCGTCCGAACTGAGCGCGGACGCGGACACGCCGCCGGTGGATGAGCGCAGCGACGAAGAGCGGGTGCAGGATGCAACATCGGCCATGATGCAAGTCGAGGGCTGGCTCGGCCACACGGACAGCCGCGCCGCCTGCGAGGGCAAGCGCGTTGTGATCCAGGACGAACCGGTCAGGGACTGGGTCGGGCTGATGTCGGCGCTGCGCTGCGTCTCTGACGGCCTGTGCGGCCGCAGAATGCACTACAGGGGCCGTTGACGGATCGCGGACTTCCCGCTAGCGTATGATGCATCGGCACAGTGCGCCCGGGGGAGAGATCCCTTCGGGCGCTTTCTTTTGCCGGTTTCCTCTTGTTGTTGTTTGCGGATGGGGTGCCGCCCGGTTCGAGCCGGGCGGTGCTTCTGCGCGTCCAATGAGGCAATCACCCATGGCGAAACTCAAGACAGCGAGGCCCGCTCTTTCCGGAGCATCCGGCCGGTCGATCACGCGCGCCGATGCGGAGCGCTCGCGGATGGCCGCGCGGGACGCCGATCGCGAGTGGCGGTCGTGGTATGACCTCGCCAGGTGGAAGCGCCTGCGGGAAGCCATCCTTGAGAAGGGCATGTTCACCTGCGCGAAGACGGGCGTC
>NZ_JAATVU010000246.1 GCF_013184745.1 Mangrovicoccus sp. HB161399 | reverse complement strand
CAGACTACACGACTCCCTGTCTTGGACGCCTTGGCATGACAAGCTTGCGGAAGCTTGGCGGGGTTTCGGCGTGCGACCGGAGCAATCGCCTCGTCTCGTCGAGGCCGGTCCGGAACCAGGACTTCGACAGGTATCCGTGGGCCTTCCTGCCGGGGAATTTCGTTCCCATGAGCGCCGCCGCTGTCCGGCAGACCAGGGCGATGGCAAGCGCCAGGATGGCGATCAGCAAGGACAACTTGCGCGCGAGCGAGAGGCGTGTGTCCTCGAGGTTCAGGCCGCGGGTCTTGCTGTCGGCGAACAGGCATTCGATCAGCCAGCGCTTGCGGTAGAGCCGCAGGATGCGCGCGCCGCTGCCGGGGCGCGAGGAGGCGACGACCAGAAGCTCTCCGCCCCTGATCCGCCGGGCGCCGAAATGGAGTTCGAGATCAGGATGTCCGTCCCGGCCGGGCAGGATGGCGGTGAAGCCGCGCACGCCCTTGCAGCGCGACAGCCAGGATCGCAGGGAAAGGTCGCGGCCCTCGACGCGGACAATCTGATCCTCCTTCATCCGGATCGCGAAGGGGATTTTCCTGTCCACGAGGAAAGCCATCCATTCCTGGCCTATGAATTCGCGATCGGCCATCAGCATGCGCACCGTGGAGACATCGAAATGCTGCAGGTACCGGTTCATCAGCGCGATGCGCTGCGCCGTCGTGGAGTTGCCGGAATGGGACAGCAGCGTCCACATCAGCGGAACCCGGAACCGCGTGGTGACCACGGCCAGGACCAGGACGTTGACATCCGCCCTGCCGATCTTCCAGTTGGTCCGGTCGAGGCAGAGATGCCACGGCCGCGGGTTGCCGATCAGCGCCACGACGAGACGGACCGTCCAGTCCTCAGGCAGGTCGACGTGCTGAAAGAAACGCTGCATCCGACGGTAGGTCGACGCAACCTTGGCGCGACCGGGCCGCTCAGTCGCGACATGCGTGAGGTTCACCGTGCGGGCGCCGATCATGCCCAGCAGGATGAGGCTGAGTGTTTCGAGGCGGGACTTGCCCAGCGGGACATGCGGGGCTAGCGTCTTCTGCAGATCGGCGAGAGCGCGGATATTCAACGGGCCGTTCCTTTGGCGAGGTCGAGTCCGTCAGGAGACTCCCTTCCGCCGATCGCCGCCACCCCAAATCAACCAGTGTCGTGTAGTCTG
>NZ_JAATVU010000245.1 GCF_013184745.1 Mangrovicoccus sp. HB161399 | reverse complement strand
GTGGTCCGGGTCAAATGCTAATGCATGGTCGGCCTTCGATCTACTGGAATGAAGACCTCGGGCGCGGGCGCCCGATATCCGAGGGCACTATGCGGCCGGTCCATGTTGCAGTGTTTTCGCCATCTTTCGATGAGGATTTGCGCCTCCCTCAACGAGCAGAAGACCTCGCCATTTAGCAGCTCATCCCGGAAGCGCGCATTGAAGCTCTCGCAATGGCCGTTCTCCCAAGGTGACCCCGGCTCGATGCAGGCGGTCTTTGACCCCACCAGCTCGATCCAGTCGCGGACCTTCTGCGCGGTGAACTCGGGGCCGCTGTCGGACCGGATGAACCGTGGCGGGCCGCGCTGGATGAAGAGGTCCGTCAGCGCGTCCACGACATCGGTGGAGTTCAGTCGCCTGCCGACACGGATCATCAGCGCCTCCCGCGCATGCCCGTCGAGGATGCTGAGCGTCCGGCAGGCGCGGCCATCACTGGTCCGGTCCTGCACGAAGCCGCAGGACCGGACGTGGTTGGGCTGCCCGGGCTTCAGCCGCACGCAGGAGCCGTCGTTCAGCCAGAGCCGGCCGCGTTTCTTCTGCTTGTGTGGGACCTTGAGCCCTTCGCGCCGCCAAATGCGCGCCACCCGCTCGTGGTTGACCTGCCAGCCCGCCCGGCGCAGCAGCGCGGCGGCCCGGCGGCAGCCGCAGCGGCCATGCTCCCGGGCCAGCTCGATGACGTCGGCGGTCAGCCGCGCCTCATCTTCCCGGCCCTGGGGCGGCTTGCGCTGCGTGGAGCGATGTCGGCCGAGCACACGGCAAGCGCGGCGCTCGGAGATGCCGAGTGTCTGGCGCACATGCTCCACGCACTTGCGGCGGCGCGAAGGGCTTGGAAGTTGCCCTGAGCCGCCTCGGTCAGGATCAGCTTCCCGAGCGTCAGGTCGGACACCGCCCGCCGCAGCCTCAGGTTCTCCTTCTCGAGATCCATGAGCCGCGACAACTGTGCCCGGTTCATCCCGCCATGCTGCTTCCGCCACCGATACAACGTGTGCGGCGATATCCCGATCTGGCGCACCGCATCGGCCATCGACAGGCCCTGGCCATGCAGCACCTCGACCTGGCGCAGTTTGGTGACAATGTCTTCCGGCTTCTCACGCTTTCCGGCCATTCCGCAGTCTTCCTGTCCACCGAAATCCAACCGGACTTCACGCATCGTGGGTGGACCACTTCAAAGGGGCT
>NZ_JAATVU010000244.1 GCF_013184745.1 Mangrovicoccus sp. HB161399 | reverse complement strand
GATACGACAGATGCCCGAAGGTGTTCTTCTCAGCTATCGCCCTCGCGGCAGTCGTTATCTACTGGCTGTGAAACTCAATGTGTCCAGAGCCTAAGCAGCCCGGTTCCTGCGCTCTTCCGCCGGACTGGAGGGACACGGCGAATGGCAGCAATGCTGGTTTCCAGGCTAGAGCGGCAGGGCACCTGTCCGCAGCCATTTGGCGAAAGCCTCCTCGCTCACGTCTCCGGACGCCAGGTCCTCCATCATCCGGACGCCTTCGGCCGGGACCGGCCGGAAGCCCTGGCCGTTCAACCGCAGGAAGGTCACCGCGGTAACGAAGGCCGTGCGCTTGTTGCCGTCGACAAAGGCGTGGGCCTTGGCGATCCCGAAGGCATAGGCTGCCGCGAGGTCGAAAACATCGGGCGTGCCATATGCTGCAAGGTTGACCGGACGGGCGCACCCGGACTCGAGCAGCGCCATTTCGCGCAATCCGGCGGCGCCGCCATGCCGGGCGATCTGGCGGTCGTGGAAGACGAGGACGGCGCGGAGCGGGACCCAGGCGGGTCCGCTCACGCAAGCGCCTGGAGCAGGTCGCGGTTCTCGTCCATCACGATCTCGGCTGTGGCGAGCGCCTCGGCCAGCGCGGGATCATGCGCCATGATCCGGAGGCTGCCGTCATCGCCGCGCACAACGAAGAGCGGGTCGCCTTCCTTGGCATCGAGGATGGCCAGCATCTCGGTGGACAGGGTCATGACGGCCGAATTGCCGACCTTGCGGATCTTCGTCTCGAACATCTGGCGCTCCTCGTGTTCCCATCCGTATATACGAGAGGCGGGGCGATGCCAAGGAAAAGCAAAACGGATAGTCTGTATTATGGTGCCAATGAGCCTTGAAACAAGTCCGTCATCAGGCGCGTCAGCCAGGTGACCTTGCCCCCGGATCCCGGACCGGGAGTTGAAGTACTCCCAGAGAGAGGGACCCGCTATGAGCAGACAACCCCGTCGTCACTTCACCGCCGAGTTCAAGGAGCAGGCCGTTGCGCGCCTGTCGGAGCCCGGCGCCACCCAGACCAGCGTCGCGCGGGAACTTGGCGTGACGCCGTCGCAGCTGAAAGGCTGGCGGCTTGAACTGGCGGCTGGAGGGGCGGCCGAGGCGATCCGCAAGCAGCAGGCCGAGGCCGCCGAACTGGCCGAACTTCGGCGCGAGAACCGTCGCCTCAAGGAAGAGGTGGAGGTCA
>NZ_JAATVU010000243.1 GCF_013184745.1 Mangrovicoccus sp. HB161399 | reverse complement strand
CGCGGGCGGCAATGTCGGCGCAGGCGACCTGGTGCTGCTCAAGCCGTCCGACATCTACAAGATCGGCGACCGCGGGGTCGAGGTGTCGCTCTCCACCGAGGCCGCGATCCAGATGGACGACGCCCCGAACGGTGCATCCGACACGCCGGTGGCGAACACCAGCGTGGTCTCCATGTTCCAGACGGAAAGCGTCGCGATCAAGGTGGTGCGCCCGCTCAACTTCGCCAAGCGCCGGGCCTCGGCCGTCGCCTACATCGGCGACGCCGATTACGGCGCGCTGCCGGTCGTCTGATCAACCTGGGCGGGGCTGCTGCCCCGCCCTAGCCATGGAGGCGAGAATGGCCGAACTGACCGCGCGCAGGAGCTTTGTCTATGCCTCGCGCCGCCTGCAACCCGGGCAGGACTTCACCACCAGGACCGAGCGCGATGCCAAGATCCTGATCGCGATCGGCAAGGCCAAGCGCCGCGCCGCGCCTGCCGAGGCCGCAATGGCACCCGCCGCCGATGCACCGTCGCTGCCCGAAATCTCGGTGCTTCGCAGCGCGTACGAGCAGGCCTCGGGGCGGCGCCCCTTCATGGGCTGGGACGCTGAAACGCTCGCGGCGAAGATCGGCGCGCTCACAGGGGCAACCGACTGATGAAATTCTGGCCGCGCCGCAGGAAGGCGGAGAAGGCCCTTGCCGCCGTTCCGGCCGGCGGAGGCTGGATGACCATCTTCGAGAGCTTCGCCGGTGCCTGGCAGAGCGGCGTCACGGTGGACCGCGAGGCGGTCCTTTCAAATCCGTTCGTGTTCCGCTGCCAGGCGATGATTTCGCGCGACATCTCCAAGCTCAGGGTCAAGCTGGTGCAGCGCGAGGGCGAGATCTGGAAAGAGACGCGCAACCCGGCCTATTCGCCGGTGCTGCGCCGCCCGAATTCCTACCAGACACGGAACCAGTTCTGGGAATGCTGGTTCCTCTCCAAGCTGGCCCGCGGCAACACCTATGCGCTCAAGCAGCGTGACGCCCGCAACGTCGTCACGCAGCTGCACGTCCTCGATCCAACGCTGGTCAAGGTGCTGGTCAGCGACAGCGGGCAGGTGTTCTACCAGCTGGCCAGCGACAACCTTGCGGGCATCGGCCAGGACGTGATCGTTCCGGCCTCAGAGATCATCCACGACCGCTGGAACTGCCTGTTCCATCCGCTGGCGGGCCTGTCGCCGATCTGGGCCAACGGCCTGGCGGCCACGCAGGCGCAG
>NZ_JAATVU010000242.1 GCF_013184745.1 Mangrovicoccus sp. HB161399 | reverse complement strand
GTGACATGATCCCGTCGGTCACGGGAGGCCAGGTGAACGTCGCCTCCTCCAGCCGCTTGTAGGCCATCACCAATCCAGTACCGTCCCAGAACAGGATCTTGAGCCTGTCAGCCCGCTTCGAACGGAAGACGAAGACGGCTCCCGCGAACGGGTCTTCCTTCAGGGCCGACTGCACCAGCGCGGCCAGGCCGTCATGGCCCTTGCGGAAATCCACTGGCTTCGTCGCGATCAGGATCCGCACCCGGTCGGACGGGATCATGCCAGCGCCCGCACCACGGACGCGATCCTCTCCGGCGAGGCGCCGGGCTCGAGCCGCACCGTCACCGCGCCGACGGCGATCTCGACGCTGCCGCTGGCAGAAGGCCCCGTATCCGTCGGCGCATCCGGCGTCGCCACCATCAGTGACACGAACTCCATCGCGCCATCGGGCGCCGGAAGCACCAGCCTTCCGTCCCGCGCCATCCGCCGCCAGGCCGAGACCTGGTTCGCCTGCAGCCCGTGCCGCGCTGCAACCTCATTCACGGTCGCGCCGGGACGCAGGGTCTCGGCCACGATCTCCGCCTTCAGCTCGTCCGGCCACTTCCGGTTCCTGCGCTGCGTTGCGCGCTCGTTCGTGAGAACCTCAAAATATGCGCTCATTGAGAAAGTCACTCCCTGCTCCTTGCAGGAAATGAGATCTCAGAACCGCAGCCTCACAAACAGGTGGGGCCGGGACATCGCATACACTCCGCCCGCCGTCCGACTGGACGCGGGCCTCCGAGGTCCCATGGGGACGTGGTTCCGGCAATGCCGTGGGTCTGACTGTTGCCGCCCTTCAGGGTGAGCACGCAAGTGAGATGGGCAGGCCGGAATTGCATCGAACCAGCATCATGTTGGCAGCCGCCGCGCTGACCACGGACCGAAGCATGCACCCCGGGGACCCCAGCAGCGAGGCCGCGCTCCAGGGACGGATGGCAACCTGATCTACCGAAACACCGCTCTGGCGGATCAGGTCGCTTGGCCGAAAACGCTTGACGGAGACGGCCCCGTTACCGAAGTCAGACCCAAAATTGCACGCCGAAACACAGACGAACGACTTCCAGCGTTCCATCGGGGCCTGATCAGCCTCGGCGGATCCGGGCAGACGGACCGGCGAAGGGTATGGAGCTATGGCTGAATTTGGGTGACGCGGCTTGATCAGGCGGCGCGGCTTTCATCGGCGTCAGCCAAGGCGACACCGTCGGTGAATTTGACACCTTCGATCACGCG
>NZ_JAATVU010000241.1 GCF_013184745.1 Mangrovicoccus sp. HB161399 | reverse complement strand
GCAATGCGCGACGGTGACCGGGGCGCCGCCCTTTCGGGACGGGCGCGCCAGACGGTTGTAGCCTGGATATCCGTCGAGCTGCAGGATGCCGTCGAAGCCTGCCAGAAACGTCTCTGCATGCTCGCCGCCGCGGCCGGGGGCGTAGAAATAGACGACGCCGGGCGGGTCGTCGCCGCCCCATCCCCTGTCATCGCGGGCAAGAGCCCAGAGATATCCCGTTTTCGTTTTCCCGCGCCCCGGATCCAGCACCGGCGCCGTTGTTTCGTCCATGAAGAGCTTGGTCGAGGCCTTCAGGTGCTCGGAGAGACAGTCCACCACAGGACCGAGGTGGAAAGCCGCGGTCCCGACCCATCCGGCCAGAGTGCTGCGGTCGATGGACAGGCCCCAGCGGGCGAAGATCTGGCTCTGCCGATATAATGGCAGGTGGTCCGCGTATTTGCCGACCAGCACATGGGCGATCATCGCCTCGGTCGGCAGCCCGCCCTCGATCAGATGCGCGGGCGCCGGGGCCTGGGTCACGCCGTCGGTGCAGATCCGGCAGGCATAGCGGGGGCGGATCGTGACGATGACGCGGACCTGCGCCGGAACGATGTCGAGCCGCTCCGTCCGGTCCTCGCCGATCTTGTGGAGCTGCCCGCATCCGCAGGGGCAGTCGAGGCTGGCGGGTTCGATGGTCTCCTCGATCCGGGGCAGATCGGCCGGAAGATTGCCGCGGTTGCGCTTCGCGGAGGGGCTCTTGCGAGGAGCATCCCCGGGAGTGGATGGCTCCGCCGCCTTCTGCGCCTCGACCTCGGCCACGGCCGTTTCCAGATCCTCGAAAGCCAGCTGCCGCTCGTCGTCGGAGAGCTTCTCGGACTTCTTCCCGTAGAGCGCCTGGTTCAGCTCGGCAATCAGGTGCTCCTGGCGGCGGGTGATTTCCTCCAGCTCGGCCACCCGGGCTGCCTGCGCCTGCAATGCCTCGAAGGCCGCCCGGTATTCCGGGGGCAGGACGGACAGGTCGAGATCGGCGGCGGGGGTCATGCATGCAGCATAGCCCGGAGCGCGCCACCGCAGGCGGGGAAACGTGTCCGCGAGTCATTCCGCCGCGGCGGGCCGCCGGGCCTCGAGCGCCTTCACCCGGCGCCAGTCGAGCCCGGCAAACAGCGCCTCGAACTGCGCCCGGTTCAGTGACATGATCCCGTCGGTCACGGGAGGCCAGGTGAACGTCGCCTCCTCCAGCCGCTTGTAGGCCATCACCAATCCAGTACCGTCCCAGAACA
>NZ_JAATVU010000240.1 GCF_013184745.1 Mangrovicoccus sp. HB161399 | reverse complement strand
CCGCGCTCGGCATACCTGTCACTGAGGTCGTGGGATAAGTCTGTCCGGGGATAGGGGAACCTCCCCTAAAAGCCGAATTGCGCAACAGAGTCCATCTCGAGCCTACCGTCCTCGAGAAAGCGCATGAGCCCGTCCCATCGCTTC
The DNA here is from genome assembly GCF_013184745.1 of Mangrovicoccus sp. HB161399. Lineage (GTDB taxonomy): Bacteria > Pseudomonadota > Alphaproteobacteria > Rhodobacterales > Rhodobacteraceae > Mangrovicoccus. Next base: position 1,174 of record NZ_JAATVU010000240.1, on the reverse strand, counting down.
AGCCCGTAGCGGATGTGCTTCGCCAGGTCGCTGGCCGAGGAGAGCTGCTGAAGGCAGCCTTCCAGCCAGGGCCGCAGCGCCTCGGTGATGGGGCGGGACAGCTTCTGCCGGACCGCCACGCGGGTGGCCGGATCGCGGCCGCGGATCTCCTTCTCGATCGCGTAGAGCGAAGCGATGCGCCGGATCATCTCCTCGCAGATCGGCGAAGGGGTGTCCTGGCTGAACTTGACGAAGCGCCTCCTCCAGTGTGTCCAGCAATAGGCGACTGACCACGGCCTGGCGGTCTTCTTCGGGTCCGCGAGCGTGTCGTAGACCGGGTGGCCGTCGGCCATGAGCGTGCTGCCGGTGAACCCCTTCAGCATCTCCTGCGCGACCTTGCCGTTGCGGAGCCTGGAATGGCGGAACACCACGATCGGAGGATCGCTGCCGCCCCAGCCCCTCTGGTCGCGGAGAATGGCCCAGAGGAAATCCTTGCGGACCTTGCCCGTGCCCGGGGCCAGGACCGGCAGGTAGGTCTCGTCCATCTGCAGCCGGTCCGAGCGCCGCAGCTCGGCGGTCATCGCGTCGATCACCGGCGCGAGCAACGCGGCCGCGCGGCCCGACCAGGCGGCCAGCATCGAGCGGTCGAGCTCATTCGCCATTGTACTCGGACCAATGGCGCACAATGGCTCATCCTGGCGCCGGTAGATGCCCGCCTGGCGGTAGAACGGGAGGTAGTCGCCGTACTTCGAGACCATGCTGTGCGCCACCAGCGCCTCGGTCGGCAGCCCGCGCGGCACCAGCCATTCCGGCGCAGGCGCCTGGGCGTGGGATTTCCCCGCGCAGGTGCGGCACATGTATTTGGGGCGGATGGTGACCAGCACGCGCAGCCCGGCCGGAATGACATCCAGCCGCTCGGCGCGGTCGGCCCCGACCTTCATCATCTCGCCGCAGCCGCAGGGACAGAGGATGCAGTCGGGCTCGATGGGCACTGTTGCGCAAATCAGCTGATGACCGCAGTCCCCCCTTTCCCCGGACACACCTATCCTGCGGCCACGGTCATCGGGATGCCGAGCGCCGTGAAGCGGTTCAGCACAGCCACCCGGATCTGGACCTCGGCAACCTGGCGGTCGAAGTCCCGCGACATCAGCCGCTGGCCGAGCTGCTTCACGCAGTTCATTTTCGTCTCCACCCT
>NZ_JAATVU010000024.1 GCF_013184745.1 Mangrovicoccus sp. HB161399 | reverse complement strand
TGGCGCGCCGTCGACCGCGACTTCTACCGCTGGCGCAACCTGGCCGAACGCTGCTTCTCCAAGCTCAAGCGGTGCCGTCGGGTGGCAACGCGCCATGACAAGACCGCCCTGAGTTTCCTCGGGTTCATCGGCATCGCGTCCGTCCGCATCTGGCTCCGCGTTTTGTCAACATGACCTAGAAAGGTGTTCGATTTTCAGGGACCACCTCAGTCCGTTCGGGCGATGTGCCGTTGTCTGCGCATCCAGCCGGCGGCCCCGCCGGACGATCTGTAAGTGGTAGTCCGGCTGCCACGTCCGGAGCAGGATCGAGGCCAGGATGGGGAACCCCAAATCCTCCGGAGAACGGATCGTCTCGAGGGACCCCGGCCGACGGGCCGCCGAGATCCACATCCGCGTCATTCGCGGCTGCGCTCGGACCGATGGCGCTTGCCGCTCATTCATGAACCGCTTCAACGCCCTCGGCACCGCCGAGATCGAACGATTGGCCTGACCTCCGCCGGGGTAGGGGCATCACGCCCCGGCGCTGACTTATGCAACAATGCCGGTGGAAGGGCAGCCCCCGGCTGCTTCCAGAGGATTTCCTTCACTCGTAGCACGGACGACCCGCTGGCGCAGCAGGTTCCTGCGGCGACCGAAATCGTTCTCGGCCGGTCGTGCCCGGTTCCGAGGCCGATGGTCTCTGCCGCCGGAGCCGGACCGGGATCTGCAGCGGCCGCATAAAGACTGGTCCGCGCGCGCACCTGCCTCCTTGCCGCAGTCTCCAGGCCATGCTGGCTGACTTCAGCGCAGGCAGCTGCCGCGTAGTGCCGCCCTCATGACCTCCAGCAAACGGCCGCCGTTGCTTCTCCCGCAAGACCGCAAGACCGCAGGGCCGGTCCCGCCCGCTTGCGCTTTTCTGGGTGGCGTCAGCCGCATGCTGCAAGGGCTCCTGCGTCGATATCCGGCAACGACATGCCCAGTCCCGAGTGGAACGGCGATTCCTCCGGAATCCGGTCCTTGCCCGCCGGAGTTGTCAGCCGTTCCTGCCAAGGGCAAGCTGCCGAGAAGCGCGTTGCCGATGCCCGCCGTCCTGCCGTGTCGGGCCTCGGACAGCCGTCCCGTCCCGGCGGTCAACATGGACTGCACGAAGCATGGCCCTCTCCGAAGGGGGACTTCGAGCCAGAGGGAGGATGGGACAATGGGTCAGATCGGGGCCGGTTCAGAGATTGATCGGGGCGGATTCCCCTCGAAAGGCACAAGGCCGCCGAAGCCGTTGCCAAGCCCCCGCAGGTGGACGGGCCGACGTTGCAGGTCCGGTCGGCCGCCGCGGCGTTGCAGTGCATCTGAGTCACGAAGGTTGCGCATTGCCGATGGCGCAAGGCGTGTGCCATGTCCGCCATCGGTCCGGGCACGATGGCGGGGGAACTGCTGCGGAAGGCTGTCTCCGGCCTGCCGCCGGAGAGACCGATCCTGAAGGAGCCAAGGTAGACTCGCCAATGGACCGAGCGCCTGCACGAACGTGCCGGGGACGAAAGGCGGACGGAGCGGTTCCGTACAGGTGGTGCGCCCGTGCCCAGCCCGCCGCCGAGCTGGTCCCGATCACGGCTGGCAGAAATTCCGGGGCGAGGCAAGGAAGAGCCAATGGCGCAGGTGCAATCGTAGGGGTGTGCCAAGCCCGCAGCGTCCTTGGTGAGTACAGCTCAGCTCACCGCTGGGTGCCGGAAAGGCGACCCGACGAAGACGCGGCGGCCCGTCGGCACGGGTGCTGCGGCCGCCGCCGCCCCGCGGTTCTGCTCCGCGAGGCCTGGTGTGGGGCGGATCCGAAGCGCATGGGACGGATCTGGCGGCGGGACTGGGCGGACCCAGAAAGGCGTGACTGGACGTATCCCCCGCCGACGCGCAAGGATCCGCAGACGCAGACGCAGACGCAGACGCAGACGCAGCCGGAGTCGGGGCAGAGTTTCAAGTCTCCGTGGAACCGGGGGCCGCGAAAGCCCGCGGTACGGGCCGTGCATTCCTCCCTGCTGCCGGAACGGCCGAACTTTGTCCGATCCTGCGGCTTCGCCGTGCGCTTGCGCCCATTGCTGGAGAAAAGTCCGGATGCTCGGCCGGATCGGCGCATTCCGCTGGGCCCGGCTGGCGATCTTCTTCGTCCGCAGGTTCAGTTCCGCCGGTGCCGTCGGCCTGCCGGGCGACGTGTCCATGCCGCCCGCCGCATACGCCGCCACATCCGGAGTTGCCGGTTGCGGCGTCCTCGCCGATGGCACTCGGATCCGCGGCGGTTCCGGCGGCAATCCCGTACCCGACGGCCGAATGGCCGCAATTTGTTGACGGGGAGGTGCGGGCGTGGATTGCGGCCGTTGGCGCACAGACCGTCTTTCTCAGGTCGCGATGCCTATGGAAAAGCGGTTGTTGCGAGAGCATCGACGCGGGGCTCCCCGACGAACTGCCGGACGGCGCGATAGTCTGCAGCCTTGCGGGGGCCCGGGCGGCAACCGAAAGCTAGCGTCCTCACGGCAACGCGAAGCGCCCGCATTCCGCGCCCGGACAGTGGTGCAGGAGGCCGCGCATTCGCCGCCTTTGCCATCCAACTCGTCTCCACCGGGCATCCAAGCCGCAGCGCCAAGGCCCGGCATGAGCCAAGATCGGACCAGTACGACCCGATTGGTGCAGGCCGGACTTGGTCTCGCAAGCGGGCTGGTCCGCGCCTCGCTGGTGCGGACTGGCTGGAGTCTTGCTGCCCCTATGGCCACGGTGCGTGCCGTCGGCGGACTCGGTGCCGCGTTGCCGCCGCCGTCGCCGCTGCGCGTCCCTGGCACACCGGCTCGCTGCCGCGGGCCGCCGCCCGCTTTGTCGTGGCCATGGCCGCCGCGGTTTCGGTTCCGCTCGGGCTGGTCGCCCCCGTCGGCTTCGTAGCGCCTTTGGCCGGAACGCTGATCCTGTCGCGCTGCGATGGCCTCGTGCTGTCGCTCGCCGGGGGCGCCATCGCTTGCGGGGCGTGGCTCCGGCGGCTTGATGCTGCCCAAAGCGCAGAAGGCCGCCGCCTTCCTGCCGGACCGGCCGCCGCGGTCGGCAAGCGCTGCGGCCCCGGGCGGCTTGCTGGCGATGGCCGGTGAGGTGCAGCCGCGGCTGACCGGCAATCCGGTGGCCTCGCCAGAAGTGCCGGGCGTCTCCGGCGGCGCGTGGTCGGCCGCCCCTCTGCGGGCGGCGCGCCACCGTGCGGCACGCTGGACCTTGCGCTGCTCGCTGCCGCCGGGTTCGATCGGTGCCGGCGTTGCCAACGGGCCTCATTGTCCCGGCCCTGACCATGGCGAGGCTGTCGCCCCTGGATGGCGAACGGCAGGCCGCAAGCATTTGCGGTGCTTGCTTGGATGTCGGGAAAAACCGCCGTGCGGGCGCCGAGGAGGGGCGCTGAGCCGACCGGGCTGCTTGGCCTGCTCCCGCCGCGGCGTCCGCCATGGCGCCGCTCTGGAGTGCGGGCTTCGCCGGAGGGCTGGACCTGCCGCGCGGTGCCACTTGGAGCGTTGGCTTCGCATTTGCCGGGGCAGGCGGACGCGGCGGCAGTGCTGGCCGGGCCCGTCCGCGCTGGCGCGTTGCCGGCGCCGCATCGTGCGCGGCTCTTCACGGTGCAAGCGCATCCTGCCTGCATCGGCAAGTCACCGCTTTCAGCGAGCAGGGGTGAGCTTTGCCATGGCCTGCCGCTGGCTCTTCGCGTTCCTCTTGGGCGCGCCCGTGCTCCTGCGGCTGGTGCCGCGGGGACCGGCATGAGGATGCTTTCCAAGATGTCCGGCCTGACTGCCGACGTCCCCGGCCGCGGTCTGCTGCGGTGGCTGGACCTGCGGCCCTCCGGGGGCAAGGTGACGTCGGGGTTCGGCCTTGACGGCTTGGGCAAGCCGACCCTGATGGACAGCCTTGCCCGGCGGGCGGCCTCCGGCGGCATGCCGTGATTCCGCGGCCGGGACCTTGGCCGCTGGTCCACCCGTGGCCTTGCCCGCTCGGTAAGGGCGGCCGCAGCACCTGCCCGTCAGCGAGGGCATGCTGCCGCGCGAGCTTGTCGCGCTCGGTGGCGCGATCGACCTCTTCGGTCTCGGCGCGCAGATTGGACGGCGATCGACGCACTGTCCGGCGGCCGGGGCGCAAAGCACTTGGATCGCCATGCTGGCCGGGCGCGAGGCCTGCTGCGCGGCGGAACGGTCTCGCCGCTCGGTCGCGTCGGCCGGGTCGGAGCCCCGTCGCTGAACTGCCGGATGGAGCCGTCCGGCCGCCGCCATGCTGCACGCCCCGGCATGGCGGCGCGCTTCGCCGACCATGTTGTCGCGGCGGAGGCCGGGCGGCTTGCCTTCGAGGACGGGGTCGCCGAGATGATGGCCCGGAGGCGCTGCGCCATGTGTGCAGGGCCGGGATGGAGTTCCTGTCCCGCCCCCGGGGCGCCCCTGTTGCAATTCCCGAGTAGAGGACCCGCCATGCTGCGCCAGTTCCTGTCCTATTACCGTCCGCATATGGGCCTGTTCTGGCTCGATTTCGGCTGCGCCATCGCCTCCGGCCTGCTGGAGCTTGCCTTCCCGCTGGCGATCACGGGCTTCATCGACCGCCTGCTGCCGCTGGGCGACTGGGGGCTGACCGTGCTGGCCGCGGCGGGGCTGATCGCGGTCTATGCGGTCAATACCGGGCTGATGGCGGTGGTGATCTACTGGGGCCACAAGCTGGGCATCAACATCGAGACCGAGATGCGGGCCCGCGCCTTTTCCCATCTCACCCGGCTGAGCTGGCGCTGGTTCGACCGCGCCAAGACCGGCAAGCTGGTGGCGCGCGTCACCCGCGACCTGGAGGAGATCGGCGAGGTCGCCCATCACGGCCCCGAGGACCTGGTGGTCGCGGTGATGACCTTTGCCGGGGCGTTCGCGCTGATGATGGGGCTGCATGTCGAGCTGGCGCTGATCACCGCGGTGATCGTGCCGCTGATGGTCTGGCTGGTCACCGTCTATGGCGGGCGGATGACCCGCGCCTGGCGCGAGATCTACGGCCGCGTCGGCAATTTCAACGTCCGGCTCGAAGAGGCGCTGGGGGGCATCCGCGTGGTTCAGGCCTTCGCCAACGAGCGGCACGAGGAACGGCTGTTTGCCGCCGACAATGACGGCTACCGCAGCACCAAGCTGGAGGCCTACCGGATCATGGCCACCTCCTCGGCGATCCACTACATGGGGCTGCGGCTGGTGCAGGTCGTGGTGATGGTGGCGGGGGCGGGCTACGTCCTGCAGGGCTCGCTGAGCACCGGCGCCTTCGTCGGCTTCCTGCTGCTGGTCAACGTGTTCTTCCGTCCGCTGGAGAAGATCGCCGCGGTGGTGGAGACCTATCCCAAGGGCATTGCCGGGTTCCGCCGCTACCAGGAGCTGCTGTCGGTCGAGCCCGACATCGCCGATGCGCCCGGCGCCGCGGAGGCGCCCGCGCTGAAGGGCAGGATCGAGTTCGACCATGTCGGTTTCGCCTACGAGGGCGACATGCCGGTGCTGCACGACATCTCGCTCGCGGTGGAGCCGGGCCAGACCGTGGCGCTGGTCGGGCCCTCGGGGGCGGGCAAGTCGAGCCTGATGGCGCTGGTGCCGCGCTTCTACGAGCCGACCTCCGGCGAAATCCGCATCGACGGCGCCCCGCTGGCGGGCATGACGCTGGAAAGCCTGCGCCGTCAGATCGGGCTGGTGTCGCAGGAGGTGTTCCTGTTCGGCGGCACCTTGCGCGAGAACATCGCCTATGGCCGGCTCGGCGCCAGCGAGGCGGAGATCGTGCAGGCGGTGGAGCTGGCGCGGCTGGGCGAGCTGGTGGCCGGGCTGCCGGAGGGGCTCGACACGGTGGTGGGCGAACGCGGCGTGCGGCTGTCTGGCGGGCAGCGCCAGCGGGTGGCGATCGCGCGGGTCTTCCTGAAGGATCCGCCGGTGCTGCTGCTGGACGAGGCGACCTCGGCGCTCGATACCGAGACCGAGCGCGAGATCCAGGCGGCGCTGGCGCGGCTGTCGCAGGGGCGCACGGTGCTGGTGGTCGCGCACCGGCTGAGCACTATCGCCCATGCCGACGCGATCGCGGTGATGCAGGCCGGGCGGATCGTGGAAACCGGCAGCCATGCGGCGCTTCTGGCGCGAGGCGGCGCCTATGCCCGGCTGGCGGGCGAGGGGCTGCCGGCAGCCTGACCACGGCATCCGGGGCCGGTGCGCCTTGCCCGGCTCCGGCGGGTGCCGAGGGTCCCCGTCCGCTTCGGGAGGCTTGCAGCCGGGACCGGCTCAGCGGATGTGCCGTCCCTGGCCCGACAGGCGCACCCAGCGGAAGATCATCATCAGGACCAGCGTGGTCGCGACGAGCCCGGCAAGGTCGCCGATGGCATAGATTGCCGCAACGTTGGCCGCATTCTCGGGCAGGATCATCCCGGAGAACACCGTCGCCTGGCCGAAGGAATTCAGGACCGAGGCCACCGCCCCGGCCAGGAGCAGGCAGGTCCAGTGGATGCGCAGGCCCCGGCCCGCATAGAAGTTCCGGCCGACGAGCTTGAACGCCTCGAAGGCCAGCAGCGGCGATGCGGCGCCCATGGCGATTGAGGCCAGTATGACCGGATTGACCGGGTCGGATGCACCGAAGGGCTTGAACAGCACCTCCGACAGGAAGGCGCCGGCGCAGAGCGGCAGGAAGGCGCGCCAGCCCAGCAGCCAGGCCGACAGCACGCGCACGCCGTGCGGCAGGTACAGCAGGCTGGCGAAATAGGTGACGTCGGGCAGGAACCGCGATTGCAGCGGCGTGACAAGCATCGCGGTGAGCCCGTGGCACAGGATGTAGGCCAGGATGACGACCGCTTCGGTCTGGAGATGCTTCACGTTACACTCGTTGGGACTTCGGAAAATGCATGGGCTCCGGCATGGGCGTGGACGGACCGGGCAGCGGCTTGCGTGCGCCGGGGCCGCTACCGCGTCATGAGGTCCTCGCCGATCAGGTCGCCGCGGACCGAATAGCTCTTGGCCCTGGAGCCTTCGGCGCGCTCGAGGAACCCGGTGCCGAGAAGGTTTCGCACCGCCCGGTAGAAGGTGGCCTGGGCGACGCTGGCAACCAGCGGATGCGCCCGCATCTGCTCGGAGCTCACCACCGCGCCGGGACCGGCGCTTAGGCTGTGGGCGGCAAGCAGGACATCCCGCTCGACCGGGCCCAAAGTGTCGAGGCCGGCATCCCGCTCCAGCTGGCCGAGCATTTCCCGCAATTCGAATATAGATGACAGTCTGTCCATGCCGCATAATCTCCCAGCCGGGGAGAAGCGTCAACTCGCCGGAAGCACCGAATAAGATTATCAAAATGATAATCTTCTGGCGTCTGGTGGAGTGCCATGCTACCATATTGCAGCGGCGGTTTCCCAAATGACTGCCGCGCCTCATTTCGAGCATGCATGCCCCGGCGGCTTCGGCAGCCGGGGCCATTGCCGCCGAAGTGCCCGCAGGGGCCGGGCAGCGCGGCCGGCCGCACCTTCATTCCCCGATCCAGCGCGTGCCGGCGAGGCGCTTTTTCGCATTGACGGGCCGCACGGTCTTGCCTCTGCCGCCCGCTTCCGGTCTATCGGCGGCCAACGCGAAACCACGGAATCCGGGACACCCCATGCAACGCGACACCATGGCCGGTGCGGCCATCACATTCGACGCGGTCGGCAAGAGCTTCGACGCCGACGGCCGCCGGGTCGTGGCGCTGGACGGGGTCGACCTCGAGGTGCCCGCCGGGGCGATCACCGGAATCATCGGCCGGTCGGGCGCGGGGAAATCGACGCTGCTGCGGATGGTCAACGGGCTGGAGCGGCCGACCTCGGGCAGGGTCATGGTCGGCGGCCGCGATGTCGGCACCGCCCGCGGCAGCGCCCTGCGCGAGATCCGGCGCGAAGTCGGGATGATCTTCCAACATTTCAACCTGCTCTCCTCGCGCACTGTGCTCGGGAATGTCGCCCTGCCGATGGAGATCGCCGGCGTGCCCGCGGGCGAGATCCGGCGCCGGGCCGCCGACCTGGTCGCGCGGGTCGGGCTGGAGGCGCTGAGCGGCCGCTATCCGGCGGAGCTCTCGGGCGGGCAGAAGCAGCGCGTCGGCATCGCCCGGGCGCTGGCCACCGGCCCGAAGGTGCTGCTGTCAGACGAGGCCACCTCGGCGCTCGACCCAGAGACCACCCAGACCGTTCTGAGGCTGCTGGCGGACATCAACCGCGATCTCGGGCTGACGATCCTGCTGATCACCCATGAAATGGCGGTGGTGCGCGACATCGCAAGCCATGTGGCGGTGATCGACGGCGGCCGGATCGTCGAACAGGGCGAGACCTACGACATCTTCACCACGCCCGCCCATGCCACGACGCGGTCCTTCCTGGCCGGGGTGACCGGCGTGACCCTGCCGCGCTTCATCGCCGAGCGGATGAGTTCCGAGCCCCCGGCCGGCCCGTCGCGCGAGGTCATCCGCATCACCTTCCTCGGCGAGCGGGCGACCGATCCGCTGCTGGCGCAGATGAGCGGCGCGCTGGGGCTGGAGGTCAACATCCTCGCGGGCGCGATCGAGGAGATCGGCGCGCGCCCCTTCGGCAACCTGCTGATCTCGGTGCCTGCCGATCGCGGCGCCGAGGCGCGGGCCTACCTGGAATCCAACCAGCAGCGGACGGAGGTCCTGGGCTATGTCGGCTAACCTGATCAACATGCTGATGGAGGCGACCTGGCAGACCATCTACATGGTCGCGGTCTCGGCGCTGATCGGCGCGGTCTGCGGCCTGCCGATCGGCACTTTCCTGGCCTGCTCGCAGAAAGGCGAGCTGCTTTCCGCCCCGGCGGTGAACAAGGTGCTGGGCACCGTGGTCAACGCGACGCGCTCGGTGCCGTTCATCATCCTCGTGGTCGCCATCATTCCCTTCACGCGGATGATCGCGGGCACCTCGATCGGCACCACCGCCGCGATCGTGCCGCTGACCATCGCGGCCATCCCCTTCATCGCGCGGCTGATCGAGAACGCGATCCGCGAGGTCGACAGCGGCCTGATCGAAGCCGCGCGCGCCATGGGCGCGACGCCGCTGCAGATCATCCGCAAGGTGCTGATCCCCGAGGCGCTGCCCGGGATCACGCTGGGCCTGACCCTCGCCGTGGTCAGCCTGATCGGCTATTCTGCCATGGTCGGCGCGGTCGGCGGCGAGGGCCTGGGCGATCTCGGCATCCGCTACGGCTACCAGCGCTTCATGCCGGACGTGATGGCCATGGTGGTGGTGATCCTGATCGTCCTCGTGCAGCTGGTGCAGAGCGCCGGCGAATGGATCGCCCGCCGCGTGGACAAGCGGGCCCCGCGCAACCGCGGCGCCTGATGCCGGAAACGGCGACCGAAGAACAACAAGAAGGAGTTTCGCAATGAAATCGCTGATCACCCTCGTCTCCGCTCTCGCCCTGTCGGCCGGGATGGCTGCCGCCGAGGACATCCGCGTGGGCGTGTCCCCGGGCGAGCATGCCGAGATCATGGAAGAGGTGGCCAAGGTCGCCGCGCCCATGGGCCTGAACATCGACGTGATCGAGTTCTCGGACTACGTGGTGCCGAACCAGGCGCTGGCCGATGGCGACATCGAGGCCAACTCGTTCCAGCACGAGCCCTATCTCGACAACCAGATGAAGGATCGCGGCTTCGCGCTGGTGCCGGTGGCGACGACGATCACCACGCCGATGGGGCTCTATTCCGGCAAGATCGCTTCGCCGGACGAGCTTGAGGAAAAGGACACGGTCGGCATCCCGAACGATCCGACCAATGGCGGCCGCGCGCTGCTGGTGCTGCAGGATCTGGGGCTGATCAAGCTGGCCGAGGGCACCGGGCTGGTGCCGACCGTGCTCGACATCACCGAGAACCCGAAGAAGCTGCGCTTCCAGGAGCTCGACGCCGCGCAGCTGCCGCGCTCGCTGGCCGATCTGGACGCCGCGATGATCAACACCAACTACGCGATCGCCGCAGGGCTGAACCCGAAGACCGACTCTATCGCCATGGAGAAGGCGGACAACCCCTACGTCAACATCATCGTGGTGCGCCAGGGCGACGAGAACGCCGCCTGGGTCAAGCCCCTGGTGGAAGCCTACCACTCCGACGCGGTGAAGGCGTTCATCGAGGAAAAATACCAGGGCACGGTTCTGACCTCCTGGTAAGACACCCCGGCGGAGAGCGGCATCGCCCGCTCTCCCCCTGCGGAGCCATGCCGGGACGCGCCGGCCGGCTGGTTCTCCGGGCTCCGGCCCTTCCCGCCGCATGTTGCCGTCCGCATGGCCCGCGCTCCGGGCCGGGGCGGCTCACTGACCGCTACGGCTTCCCTGACCCCGCTTCGTTCCGCGCCCGACTTGACGGGGCCGTCCGCGCGTTGCGGTGCCTCCGCGAGGCAGGCGTTCCCGGTGAAGGGCCCCGGCGCGGGCGGCTCCGCTGCCTCAACGTCCGTGCATGAAACTTCCGGCGCCTCCGGATCGCAGGCCGGCACGGTCATGCCGGTCCGATCATCCCGCCGCAGTCCAACGAACCGGCGGTCGGCCGCCGTCCGGTGCCGTGACCGTCCGGCATCCCGGGGGAGACCGGCCGCCGATGGCGCGCAGGCCGGGACGGCCAATGCCGCTGCTCCGGGCCGCGCCGCAATCCGGCGAGACGCGCAGGCCGCCGGACACCGGCGCAACGGCTGCCCGCGCGGCGGCTGGGCCTAGCCGGGCACGGCTACGTCCTTTCCGGAAAGCAGGGACAGAAGCTCCTTCCCTTGCCGATACGGAATGGGCTGCGCCGCAACCGCTTCGGAAGGGAACGCAGCAGCACCGGGCATGGACTTTCCGGCGGCCCAGGTGCAGGCGCGGGGTCGCCGTGGAGGCCTGGTCCGGCCCGTTCCGGGCGGCCAGGGCGGAGAATCGTCCCGTTCCGGCAGGCGCTTCCGGCCGTCCGGATTCGATTGCGGCGGCAGCCCGGGGAAACCCGCCGGATTCCCGCCCGGAATATTGCTTAACACATTCCGGTTTTCTCAAGGAATCAAGTTGAAGTTGCAAAATGCATCCCGGTTTGCGCCGCAGAGATGCGCGGATTGATGCCGGCTTCGCCGCAATACTGCCAAAATTTGGCCAAATTCGCATCTCTACGTGGCGCTCGCGCCACAGGTGTTCCGATTCCGGCCGCAACCCTTGGAGTTGTGGGCTATCCGCCCATTAGGAAACCATTCACGGGAGCGAACTAGCAAGCGCTTCCAGACGACAACCCATCAACCAGCACGGGACCACGCAATGAAGGCTTTTGACCAGTACCAGGACGCGTTCGAGTTCAACCTCTCCATCGAAACCGGGATCGGCGGTCTGCCCTCCGGGGCCGAGGCACCGGAAGCGGCTGCAGCGGCCCCGGTCCGCGCGGCCTTCGGCCTGGCCCACGCTTTCGGGCAGGATTTCGGCGGCGACTGGACTGACGTCGCTCCGGTCCGCGGCCACGGGCATTTCTCCGACGCCGGCACCGGCGACACCATCGACGGCACCCTCGCCTATGCCAAGCCGACCTCGACCGGCGGCGGCGGCTCGAAGGGCGGCGGCCGCAACAAGACCACGACCACCGACACGACCACGGATACCGGCACCACCGACACCGGCACCTCCACCGATACTGGCACCGGCTCCACCACCACCACGACGGACACCGCGACCGACGGCTACGATATCGATGTCGTCTTCTCGGGCACCGGCTGGACCGACAGCCTGAAGGCCGCCTTCACTGCCGCCGAGACCTTCCTCGAGTCGATCATCACCAGCGACCTTCCGGATTTCCTCGGCATCGACGACCTGCGCATCACCGCGTCGCTGGCCGACCTTCCGAGCGGCATCCTCGGCCAGGCCGGCCCGACGACCCTGCGCTGGGGCAGCTACCTGCCGGCCGAAGGCTCGATGACCTTCGACATCGACGCCGCGGCCGCCTATGACGCCAAGGGCCAGTTCGACGACATCGTGCTTCACGAGATGATGCACTGCGTCGGATTCGGCTCGCTGTGGAGCATGCTGGGCCTCGTATCCGGGCCGACCGACGACCTGCGCTTCACCGGCGCGAAGGCGATCGAGGTCTACAACAGCGGGCAGTTCGCCGATATCGCGGCCAACGATCCGCTCAGCGCCTACGGCGTTCCGGTCGAGAGCACCGGCGGGTCGGGCACGGCGGGCAGCCACTGGGACGAGGCCACCTTCGGCGCCGAGGAGATGACCGGCTATCTCAACGGCACGCCCTATGTCTCCGATCTGACGCTCGCCTCGCTGGAGGACATGGGCTACCAGGTCAACTACGATGCGCTGCTGGTCGCCTGATCCGCAGCCGCGCCGCGGCGGGAATGCCGGCCGCGGCCGCCACGCATGGTTCGGAGCGCCCCCTCGGGGGCGCTTTGTTTTTCGGGGGACCGGAGGGGAGGCCGCACTTGGCCGGTCAGGCGGAGACGGCTTCGGCCCGGCGGTCGGCTGCGATCCCCCGGTTTCCGCTTCGCCCTTGCGGCCAGCCTCCGGCGGGAGGCGATCGGCAACGGCCCCGAACGCGGCTGCTGACGCGGGGCACCGAGGGATTCCGGCGGAACGATCCGCTCCCTCCGTCCGACCCATGGCAACCTTGCCTGCCCGGCCATCGCAGCATGCCGGCTTGAGGCAGGTCGATGCCGTGTCACTTGGCGCAGCGTCGGCCAAAGGGAGACCGGGCAAGGACAGCAGCGGCCGGCACCAGGCTTGAGCGGCAGGGAGGCAGCGGCTGTTCAGCCACTCCCCGGATCGCGAGCGCGATCGTGCCGTGCCCGTTTCCGCGGTCGACCGGTTCCCAAGGCCGCCCGCAACCACTGGCCATCCGGCATCTATCGTGAGGCGGACGGTGCAGCCGGCGGGCTGCCGTTTCCGTGCTTGCGTCGGCGTGCGGGAGCAGATCTGCGGCAACGGCGCGCTGGCGCTTCCGCAACGGCGCGGCTGCGGCGAAGGTCACGGGCTTTCCGCCTGGCCGGATGGTGTGCGGCAGCTGCGGCCGGGGGCGCTTGCTCGGACGCCTTAAGAGCGGTGGCGGTTCGCGCAAAGGCCGGAAGCGTCGCAACCGGAGGGTAGCGGGGCCGACATGGGCTGATAGCGCGTCGCGCGTGACGCATCGGCCAGCTCTCCAGCCGGACGGGATGCGGCGCGGACAGGAAACGGGCCCGGCGAAGGAGGTGGACACGCGGCCGGGCCCTGCGGCCACGGACATTGTCCGCCTGTCCGCCGAGGTGGCCGCGTACCCCAGATCCGCGGCCACCTCCGCTGCGCCGCCCCCGCCATTCGCCGCTTGGACAGCACGTCCGCGGAACCCCGGCCAACGCTGCGCAGCGCGTTCCGGCGGCGTCCGGTCCGGTGCGGGCAGCGCTGCCCGAGGCAGGGGTGCCCGGCCGCAGGGCAGGCCGTTCCCGGCACGGCGGGCTGCAGCCCCCTGCCGACACGCAGCGCGGGAACCAGGCAGGGTGCGCGGATTGGAGCAGTCGCCGCGAAGGCCGTTCGGTGGTAGCGAGCGGGCAGGGCCGCGGCATAATCCGCGGCGGATGGCAGGAACTGTCGACGGAACCCAATTTCATGACCAAGACCATTGCCGCCTGGAATGACGCCCGCACCAAAGGCCTGGCCGCCGCGCTGATGCGCTTCGGCAAGATCGGCTTCTGGATCCAGCTCGTGCTGCTGATCGCCATCGCGCTGCTCGGCGGCTACGTGCTGAAGGTCGCCGGCGGGCGCGCCGCGCTCGGCAACATCCTCTCCTTCCTGGGCCTCGTCCTGCCGCTCTTCACCACGCTCTGGTGCCGCCGCTATGCCGCGCTCGGCAAGGCGCTGTCCGGGGGCGCGGACACGCCCTCGCCGGCCATGGTGGGGCGCAGCCTCTGGGTCGGGGTCTGGGCGGGCGCGGCCGGGGTGGTGGTGACGCTGATCTCGCTGCTCGGCGCGGCCTCCGGGCTGATGGTGACGCTGCTGGCCAATCCGCAGGTCGGCGTCGCTGTGGCGACGATCTCGCCCGGCGGGGCCGACTACCAGATTTCGGCGGTGGATGCGCTGAGCCTGATGTCGCTGCTGCTGACCCAGACCGCCGAGCTGATGGTGGTGGCGATGTCGCTGCGGCTGGTGTTCCTCTTCGCGCGCAGCATCCGGACCGGCGGCTGAGCATGGCCGCGCCGGAACGCCCAGTGCCCGCCGCGCTGCCGGAAGGCACGCGGCGGCTGGTGGCGGTGGCCGCCTCGATGGTGATTGCCGCCTGCGTGCTCTATGCGCTGGCCAAGGGCGCGCCGATCTTCGTGCCGCTGGCCGAGGCGCTGATCGTGTGGTTCGTGCTCAACCACTTTGCCCGGACGCTGCGGCGCCTGCCGGGGCTGGGCCCGAAAATGGGGCAGGGGGCGGCGGTCGCGCTGGCCGCCGGGCTGATCGCCCTGGCAGGGATGGCGGCGGTCTACAGCGGGGTGCGCAGCCTTTTGGCCAGCGGACCGCAGAGCCTGAGCCTGCAGGCCAGCCTCGACCCGGTGATCGCGCGCGCCAGCGCGGTGCTCGGCGCGGACTCTGCCAAGGTGCTGGACGGGATGCTCGACGCGGTCGGGCTGGAGCAGCTGATGCACCAGGTGGTGATGGGCGTGTTCGGGCTGGTCAACCAGTTCGGCGTGGTCGCCATCTACGTCGCCTTCCTTCTGGCCGACCAGGCGCTGTTCCGTGCCAAGATCGCGGCGCTCTTCCCCGATCCGGCGAAGCGGGCGGAGGCGGAGCGGCTTCTGGCGGAGCTGGGCGGGCGGATCTCGTCCTACCTGTGGATCATGACCCGGCTCAGCGCGCTGACCGCGGCGGCCAGCTGGGCGGCGATGGCCGCCTTCGGCCTGCCCAACGCGATGTTCTGGGCGATCCTGATCTTCGTGCTGAACTTCATCCCCACCATCGGCTCGATCCTCGGCGTGCTGCTGCCCACCGCCTTCGCGATCCTGCAATTCCCCGAACTGCTGCCGGTCGCGCTGCTGGCCTCGATCCTCGGGCTGGTGCAATTCACCGTCGGCAACGTGATCTTCCCGCGCATGGCGGGCCAGTCGCTGAACATGAGCCTCGTCGTCACCATCTTCGCGCTGTTCCTGTGGGGCACGCTCTGGGGGGTGACGGGGCTGTTCCTGGCGGTACCGGTCACGGCGATGATCATCATTGTTTCCGCGCGGTTCGAAGCCAGCCGCCCGCTCGCGGTCCTGCTGTCGCGCACGGGCAGTTTCGAGGCGCCGCCGGTGCCTGCGGCGGGGTCCGCAACCTGAGGAAGACTCCGCTCCGGGCAGCTATACCTGAGTCTCAAATATTTGGTTTTCAATGGAAAACAAGGCTTCCGCCGAGGCAATCCGCCACGCCTCCGGGCGACGATGCGGCGCTCACATTCGGGTTTCACATATTGCAGTGCAGCGATGGCATGGTTTACCGTCCCTGCATAATGCGGCGTCAACAGCGCTGCATTTCCACGGGTCAAGAGCCGCGGAAATATCTTGATTGAAAAGGTTCCGCCGCCCGCAGCGCATGCTGCCGGAGGACGGAGAAGTATTGTTTGCGCCTTTCCGGGGTAGCGCTCCATGCCGAAGTCCGACAACCGGCCCTACAAGCTGCTTTTCCAGGCCAAGCTCTGGGCGCTGTTCGCCGCCGGGGTCGCCACGGTCGAACTGTCGGTCATCGCCTACAATGTCGCGGGAAACGACTCCGCCGCGCTGCTGGGAACGGCGCTGTCGCTGAAATCGCTGGCCTATGTCGCGGTGCCGCTGCTGACCGCGGCGATCTTCGAGCGGCTGCCGCGAGGGCGGTTCCTGATGGCGCTGGACATCCTGCGCGCGCTGTCGCTGCTGTCCCTGGTCTTCGTCACCGGCGAGGCGACCTTTCTGGCGGCCATCGCGGTGTTCCTGACGGCTTCGGCGGCATTCAAGATCACCTACCTGGAATATGTCTCGCATCTCCTGCCCGACCGCGGCGAGTTCGCCTGGGCGATGTCGAAGAGCCGGATCGTCGACGAGCTGGAAGGCGTGGCCAGCCCGCTGGCGGCGGCGCTGCTGCTGTTCCTGCTGCCGGTCGACTCGCTGCTGCTGCTGTCGGCGGCGGTCTTCGCGGTCTCGGCGCTGCGCATCAAGGCGGCGGACCTGCCTGACCTGTCGGGCAAGGGCGGCGGCCGCCGGGCACGGCAGGCGCTGAGCGGGCTGCGGATGTTCTTCGCCCGTGCCGAGCTCCGGCCGCTGACCTGGCTCATGGTGGCCGTGGCCGCCGGCACCGCGATGGTGATGACCAGCACGCCCTACCTGATCCGTTCGATCGCAGGGGAAGGACCCTCGGCCACCGCCATCGCCTTCGGCGCCTTCGGGGCGGGGGCGATCCTCGGCGCGCTGGTCCATGTCCGGCTGCGCGCGCCGCTGAGCTGCGGCTCCGAGATGGCGGCGGGCGGCGTGCTGATCGCCGCCGGGCTGCTGGCGGGCATGGCGGTGACGACATTCGCGGGCTTCCTGGCGCTCTGGGCAGCGATCGGGGCGGGCATCTCGCTGGTGCAGATGCCCGCGGCAGAGATCATCCGCGACGCGGGGGGAAGCGGCGGGATGATGGCGGCCTTCGGCGCCGGGCTGGCGATGCAGAACGCCATCCTCGCGGGGGCCTACATGCTGGCCGGCTGGCTGGCCGCAGGCGCGGGGCCGGAAACGGCCTTCGCCGTGACCGGAGGGGGGGCGGCGATTGCCGTGGCGCTGGCCTGGGCGGGCCTGCGCCCCTCCGCCTCTGCCGGATCGCTCCGGCCGAAGCGGTGAATTCAATATGAGGGAAAGTGGATTGGAACCGGGGAATGACTGAAGACAACGCGGAAGCGGGCCGACAACGGGCGCCGCTGAAGGTCGATCTGGCGCTGCAGGGCGGAGGCTCGCACGGCGCCTTCGCCTGGGGCGCGCTGGAGCGGCTCCTGGAGCATGAATGGATGGAGGTCGAGGGCATCTCCGGCACCTCGGCCGGCGCCATGAACGCTGCCGTCTTCGCCTACGGCATGATGACCGGCGGGCGCGACGGCGCGCGCGAGGCGATGGAAACCTTCTGGAAGCGGGTCTCGGATGCGGCACGGTTCTCGCCCTTCCAGCGCACGCCCTTCGACAAGCTGACCGGCAACTGGACGCTGGACAATTCGCCGGCCTACATCTTCGCCGACACGCTGTCGCGCTTCGTCTCGCCCTTCGACGTCGGCGGATCGGACTACAACCCGCTGCGCCAGATCCTGGAAGAGACCATCGATTTCGAGGCGCTGGCCAAGGGGCCGATCAAGCTCTTCATCACCGCCACGAACGTGCGCACCGGCCGCGGCCGGGTGTTCCGCCGCGACGAGATCACCGCCGACGTGCTGCTGGCCTCGGCCTGCCTGCCGACCATGTTCCGCCCGATAGAGATCGACGGCGAGGAATACTGGGATGGCGGCTTCTCGGGAAATCCGACGATCACGCCGCTGGTGCGCGAATGCGACAGCCGCGACACGTTCCTGGTGCAGATCAACCCGGTGAACCGGCCCGACACGCCGAAGACCGCGCGCGACATCGTCAACCGGATCAACGAGATCTCCTTCAACGCGACGCTGCTGAAGGAGCTGAAGATGGTCGCGATGATGCGCCAGGTCGCCGATCCGGGCAATTCCGAGGGCAAGGCCTGGGGCGAGATGCGGCTGCACCGCATCTCCAGCGACATCATGATCGAGCTCAGCGCCTCCTCGAAGCTGAATGCCGAATGGGCCTTCCTCGAGATGCTGCGCGGCGAGGGACGCAAGGCGGCGGACGATTTCGCCGCGAAGCACAGGGACGATGTCGGGGTGCGCTCGTCCTTCGATTTCGAAACCCTGCTGGAAGGGATGTAACCGATGGGTCTCCTTGGCATTCTTGTCGGGCTGGCCGTTCTCATGGCGCTGGCCTTCCGCGGCTGGACGATCCTGCTGCTGGCGCCTGCCGCAGCGCTGGTCGCCGCCGCCTTCTCGTCCGAGCCGCTGCTGGCCAACTGGACGCAGACTTTCATGCCCGCTGCGGCGGGCTTCGTCGGGCAGTTCTTCCCGCTGTTCCTCCTCGGCGCGCTCTTCGGCAAGCTGATGGATGACAGCGGATCGGTCACGGCGATCGCCGATTTCATGACCGAGAAGCTCGGCCCCAGCCGCGCGGTTCTGGCGGTGGTGCTCGCCGGCGCGCTGGTGACCTATGGCGGCGTCAGCCTCTTCGTCGCCTTCTTCGTGATCGCGCCGATGGGGCTTGCGCTGTTCCGGGCCGGTGCGGTTCCGCGGCGGCTGCTGCCCGCAGCCGTGGCCCTGGGCACCTCGACCTTCACGATGTCGGCGCTGCCCGGCACGCCGTCGATCCAGAACGCGATCCCGATGCCGTTCTTCGGCACCACCGCCTTCGCGGCGCCGGGCCTCGGCGTGATCGCCGCCGCCATCATGTTCGGCTTCGGCATGTGGTGGCTGACGCTGCGGGTCAAGAGCGCGGCCAAGGCCGGCGAGGGCTTCGGCGCCGACGAGGAGGCCAAAGGTCCCGACGAGGTGGCGCTGCGCGAGCTGGCGACCACGGCGCGGGAATTCGACCCCGCCGAGATCGAGGCCGCCGAGAAGGCCGGCACCACCCCGCCGATCTTCCTTGCCGTTCTGCCGCTGGTCGTCGTCATCGTGGCGAACCTCGCGCTGTCGCAATTCGTGCTGCCCGCGATGGACTTCTCCTTCCTGTCGCTGCCGGAATGGGGCGAGACCAGCCTCACCGCCGTCGGCGGCGTCTGGGCCGTGGCGCTGGCGCTGTTCGCCGGGATCGTGGTCCTCTTGGCCACCAGCTTCGCCCGGCTGCCGAGCCTGCGCGACAGCGTGGACGCGGGCTGCAACGCCTCGGTGCTGCCGATCATGAGCGTCGCCAGCCTCGTCGGCTTCGGCGCGGTGGTGGCCTCCCTCCCGGCCTTCATGGTGGTGCAGGACTGGGTGCTGGGCGTCGGCGGCGGGCCGCTGGTGTCGCTCGCGGTCGCGACCAACATCCTCTCGGCGCTCACGGGATCCGCCTCGGGCGGCATGACCATCGCGCTGGAGGCGCTGGGGCCGACCTTCATGCGGCTCGCGGGCGAGATCGGGCTCGACCCGTCGGTGCTGCACCGGGTGGCGGTGATGTCCTCGGGCACGCTCGACAGCCTGCCGCACAACGGCGCGGTGGTGACCATGCTGGCGGTCTGCGGCTGTTCGCACAAGGACAGCTATCTCGACGTGGTCATGGTGGCCGTGGTCGGCGCGATGCTGGCGCTGATCGCGGTGATCGCGCTCGGCGGGCTCTTCGGCTCGTTCTGACGCCGCGCCTGCAAGGAATGAACGGGCCGCCCTTCCGGGGGCGGCCGCACGCATACCGGAATCAGAGAAAATACGATGTCCTGCAAGCCGAATTTCACCGACAGACCGACCGCGGAGGACCGGACATGAATGCGCGCCTTCCCCTTCTCCTGATCGCCGCAGGGCTGGTCTCCGCCTGCCGCGAGGATGCCTCGGCCGTGCCCGAGCCGGTGCGCCCGGTGCGCGTCACCGTCGCCCAGAGCATGGCCGGCGGAGAGACCGTGCGCCTGACCGGCGACGTGCGCGCCCAGGAATCCGCCGTCCTTGCCTTCCGCACCGGCGGCCGCCTGCTGGAGCGCGGCGCGGGCGTCGGCGACACCGTCGCGGCCGGCCAGCTGATCGGCCAGCTCGAGGACACCACGCAGCGCAACAGCGTGCAGGCTGCGCAGTCCGAGCTGTTCGCCGCCGAGGGCGATCTGGACCGCGCCGATGCCGACTACCAGCGCCACGAGCAGCTGCTGGAGCGCGGCTTCGTCACCCGCCAGCGCTATGACACGGCGCTGCAGACCTTCCGGCAGGCGCAGGCGCGGGTCGATGCCGCCGCCGCGCAGCTTGCCAATGCCAAGGAGGCGCTGGCCTTCACCCAGCTCTATGCCGATGCCGCCGGCGTCGTGACCGAGGTCGGCGCCGAGCCGGGCGAGGTCGTGCAGGCCGGGGCCATGGTCGTGCGGGTCGCCCGCGACAACGGCCGCGATGCGGTCTTCGACGTGCCCGAGCGGCTGGTCGCCGCGCTCGATCCCTTCGCGCCGATCAAGGTCGCGCTGGTCAGCGACGCCAGTGCCACCGCCACGGGGCGCGTGCGCGAGTTCTCGCCCCAGGCCGATCCGGTGACGCGGACCTTCCGGGTCAGCGTCGGGCTGTCGGACATCCCGCCTTCCTTCCGGCTGGGCTCCGCCGTCAACGGCATGATCGCGCTCGACGGCTCCGACGCGACGCCGATCCCGGCGGCCGCCCTGACCACCTCGGGCGGCGAGCCGGCGGTCTTCGTGGTCGATCCGGACACGAACACCGTGGCGCTGCGCGAAGTGCAGATCGGCCGCTTCGACCTCGCCGAAGTGCAGGTGACCGGCGGGCTGGCGGATGGCGACATCGTCGTCACCGCGGGCGTGCAGGCGCTGCGTCCCGGACAGGAAGTCCGGCTGGGCGAGGGGCGCTGAGATGGGGGGCAACCTCTCTGCCTGGGCGCTGAAGAACAAGCCGCTGTCGCTGTTCTTCATGGCGCTGGTCGTGATTGCCGGGCTGATGGCCTTCTTCGGGCTCGGCCGCGACGAAGACCCGCCCTTCACCATCCGCACCATGGTGGTGCAGGCGAACTGGCCCGGCGCCAGCTCGGACGAGACGCTGCTGCAGGTGACCGAGCGGCTCGAGCAGGTGCTGCAGGAGACCCCCGGGCTCGACCGGATCGACAGCCAGACACGGCCGGGCACCTCGACGCTCTTCGTTCACCTGCAGGACACGACGCCGGCCGCGGACGTGCCGATGATCTGGCAGGGCGTGCGCAACCGCGTGAACGACATGCGCCACACCCTGCCGCAGGGGGTGGTGGGTCCAGGCTTCAACGACGAGTTCGGCGATACCTTCGGGGTGATCTACGGCTTCACCGCCGACGGCTTCTCGCGGCGCGAGCTGCGCGACTATGTCGAGCATGTCCGCTCGGAGCTCCTGCGGGTGCCCGACGTGTCGAAGATCGAGATCCTCGGCGCGCAGGAAGAAACTGTCTTCGTCGAGTTCGACCCCGCGGAGCTCGCGTCGCTCGGCCTGCCGCCGGGCGCGGTGCGCGAGGCCTTGCGCGCGCAGAACCTGGTGTCGCCGGGCGGCACGATCCGCACCGGGACGGATGCGCTGTCGGTCAATGTCTCGGGCGCCTTCACGGACGAGAACGACCTGCGCGAGATCACCATCACCGTCGGCGACCGCCGCATCCGGCTGGGCGACATCGCCCGGATCCGCCGCGGCTATGCCGATCCGCCCGACCCGATGTTCCGCGTCAACGGCGAGGATGCGCTTGGACTGGCGATCGCGATGGCCGATGGCGGCGACGTCATCGCGCTGGGAGAGAACCTGTCCGAGCGCATGGACGAGCTGACCGCCGACCTGCCGCTGGGCATCAACCCGTTCCTCGTGGCGAACCAGCCCGAGATCGTCGACACGGCGGTCGCGGATTTCACCGAGTCGCTCTGGCAGGCCATCGCCATCGTGCTGGTGATCAGCTTCCTCGCGCTCGGCGTGCGCGCCGGGCTGGTCGTGGCCATCGCCATCCCGCTGACCATGGCGGCGGTCTTCGTGATCATGCAGATGGTCGGCATCGACCTGCAGCGGATCTCGCTCGGCGCGCTGATCATCGCGCTGGGGCTGCTGGTCGATGACGCGATGACCACCGTGGATTCGATGACGCGGCGGCTCTCGGCCGGGGACGATCCGCTGCGCGCGGGGTCCTATGCCTACGAGAAGCTCGCCTTCGCGATGCTCTCGGGTGCGCTGGTGACGATCGCGGGCTTCGTGCCGATCGGCTTCGCGCAGAGCTCCGCGGGCGAATACACCTTCTCGATCTTCGCCGTGGTCGGCATCGCGCTGATCGCCTCCTGGGTCGTTGCCGTCCTCTTCGTGCCGGTGGTCGGCGTGGGCATCCTGCGCGCGCCGAAAAATGCCGCGGAGAAGGAGGGCTGGATGCTGTCGGGCTACCGCAAGCTGCTGTCGGCGGCGATGAAGATGCGGCTGGCCGTGGTCGCGGGCACCGTCGCGCTCTTCGTGATTGCGGTGCTGGGACTGTCGCTGGTGCAGCGCCAGTTCTTCCCGCCGTCCGACCGGTTCGAGCTGCTGGTCGACATCACCATGCCGCACGGCGCCTCGATCCACGGCACCCGCGCGGTGGTCGACCGCTTCGAGGACGAGCTGCGCGAGCAGGACGGAATCGCCCATTGGAGCACCTATATCGGCCGCGGCGCGATCCGCTTCTACCTGCCGCTCGACGTCCAGACCCCGGCGCCGTTCTTCGCCCAGCTGGTTCTGGTCACCGACAGCATCGAGGACCGGATACGTCTGGAACCAGAGCTGGAGAAGATGCTGACCGAGGAATTCCCCGAGGCGATCACCCGCGTCTATGCGCTGGAACTGGGCCCGCCCGTGGGCTGGCCGGTGCAGTACCGCGTGACCGGGCAGGACCTGGACCAGGTGCGTTCCATCGCCCGCGAGGTGGCGGGCGTGGTGGCCGGCGTCGGCGACACCCGCTCGCTCAGCTACAACTGGATGGAGCCTGCCCGCGAGATCGAGGTCGTGCTCGACCAGGACGAGGCGCGCCGTCTCGGCCTCAGCGCCTCGGCGCTGTCGGATGCGTTGAACCTCTACCTCTCGGGCTCGACCGTCACGCAGATCCGCGACGGCATCTACCTGATCCCGGTGGTGACGCGCGCCGAGGGCGGGCAGAGCCTGTCGCCTGAGCTGCTGGCCAACCTGCAGATCCCGATCGGCAATGGCCGCACCGTGCCGATGTCGCAGATCGCCCGGCTGGACTACCGGCTGGCCGATCCGCTGGTGCACCGCCGCGACCGCGTCGCCTCGCTGACCGTGCAGGCCGACGTGACGCCGGGCATGGAGGCCGCCACCGTGGTCGAGGAGATCGAGCCGGCGCTGGAGGATCTGCGCGCCTCGCTGCCGCCGGGCTATTCGATCGACACCGGCGGGCTGGTGGAGGAGAGCGCGGCCTCGCAGGCCTCGGTCTTCGCCGTGGTGCCCCTGATGCTGACCTTGGTGGTCACGATCCTGATGGTGCAGCTCAGGAACTTCCGGCTGGTGGGGATCGTGCTCTTCATGGCGCCGCTGGGGCTGATCGGCGTGGTGGCGGCGCTGCTGCTGTCGGGCCAGCCGCTGGGCTTCGTCGCCATTCTCGGCGTGCTGGCGCTGGTGGGGATGATCGCCAAGAACGCGGTGATCCTGATAGAGCAGATCGAGGATGACCGCCGCGAGGGCAAGCCGATCCGCCAGGCGGTGATGGATGCCTCGGCCAGCCGGGTGCGGCCGATCGCGCTGACCGCGCTGTCGACCGTGCTGGGCCTCATCCCGATCGCCTTCACGGTGTTCTGGAGCGCGATGGCCTTCGCCATCATGGGCGGCCTCGCCGTGGCCTCGGTGCTGACGCTGCTGGTCCTGCCGGTGCTCTACGACCTCGTGTTCAACCGCGGCGAGGCTGCCGAACCGGCGCCCGAGGGCGCCGCGGCGGCCGGCCCCGCATGAACGACCTGACCGCCGCGCCCCGCCGGCTTTCCGGCGGGGCGCGGCTCCTCCTCGTCTGCGCGCTGGCGGCGGGCTTCATCGGGTGGGGCCTTTGGCTCTCGGGGCCGGAGGGCTCGCGCGACGGGCTTCTCGCCATCCTCGCCGCGCGCGACACGCTGATCACCGACTACGTGGAAATGGGCGGCCCCGGCGGGGCCTTCCTCAATGCGGGCCTCCTCGTCCTGATCGCGGCGGCGGTCTTCCGGCTGTCCGGGGCGGCGGTTTCGGGCGGTGCCGTGGCCTGCCTGTTCCTCGTGCTCGGCGCCGGGCTCTTCGGCAAGAACCTGGTCAATGTCTGGCCGATCCTGCTGGGCACCGCGCTCTACGCGCAATGGACCCGGGTGCCCTTCGCGTCCCATGTCGCCACCGCCTTCTTCGGCTGCGCGCTGGCGCCGGTGGTCTCCGAACTGCTGTTCTCCTCGCATCTGGAACTCTGGCAGAGCTTTCCGCTGGCCATGGGCACGGGCGTCGCGGCGGGCTTCGTGCTGCCGCCGGTCGCGGCGCAGCTGTTCAACGCCCATGCCGGGATGAGCCTCTACAACATGGGATTCACCGTCGGCATCCTCGGATCGGTGCTGGTGCCGCTGCTGCTGTTCTACGGTGTCGCGCCGGAGCCGGTCTTCATCTGGTCGACCGGCTATACACGGCAGATCGCACCCCTCCTGCTTGCCGCCTTTGCCGCCATGCCGGTGATCGGGCTGGCCATCGACCGCAATGCGCTGTCGCGGCAGCGCGCGCTGCTGGCCGAGACGGGCCGGGCGCCCGCCGATTTCCTCGCGGCCCATGGCGACGGCGCGATCCTGGCCAGCATGGGGCTGCTCGGCCTCGCCGCGACCGGCTACGTGCTGGCGGTGGGCGGCGACATCAACGGGCCCGTGACCGGTGCGATCCTGTCGGTCGCGGGCTTCGGCGGCTTCGGCAAGCACCTGCGCAACATCCTGCCCGTCGCGGCCGGGGTCTGGCTGGTCGCGACCTTCGGCCCGTCCAGCCCCGAGCGCCCCGAGATGGTGCTGGCCGCGCTCTTCGGCACCGCGCTGGCGCCGATGGCGGGCTGCTTCGGC
Organism: Mangrovicoccus sp. HB161399; assembly: GCF_013184745.1. GTDB lineage: Bacteria > Pseudomonadota > Alphaproteobacteria > Rhodobacterales > Rhodobacteraceae > Mangrovicoccus. Next base: position 66,447 of record NZ_JAATVU010000024.1, on the reverse strand, counting down.
TGGGCCTGGGGACTCGCCGCGGGGGCCTGCCTGGCGGCGGTGACACAGTCGGTCGGGCTGATCCTCGGCGGGCTCAGCCTCTACGGCACCGGCTTTGCCGCGGGCTTCGTCGCGGCGATCCTCGGCCCCGTGGCGCAGGCGCTGAAGGACAGCCGGGCGCAGCGCGCCGCTGCGCCCCGGCTCTGAGCGGCGCTCAAACCGCCGCCTGCGCCTCTTCCGCCGCGGCGGGGGCGTCCGCCATGTGGATCACCCGCGTCGGGAAGGCGAAGGACACCTCCAGCCGCTCGGCGAGGTTGACGATCTCCATCAGGATGCGGTGGCGCGCCTTCACCTGCGCGCCGTAGTCGAAGACATAGAGGAAGCCGGTCAGCTCGATCTCGATGGCGGACTCGGCGAATCGCGCCAGCCCGACGAAGACATCCTTGTCATCGGTGGTCGGATCGGCCCGGAACAGGTCCTCCAGCCCCTCGCGGAATGCCTCCAGCCTGGCCGCGGGCGTGGCGTAGGCCAGGCTGACCATCATCTGCATCCGCCGCTTGCGCCGCATCCCCCAATTGATGATAGGCTGGTCCGAGAGCCGCGAATTGGGCACCACCATCAGCGAGTCCTCGAGCGTCCGCAGCCGGGTGGAGCGCAGCCCGACCGTCTCGATCGTCGCCATCACCCCGTCCACCTCGATCAGGTCGTTGCGCTTGAACGGCCGGTCGGCCAGCAGGATCGCGCCGCCCAGCAGGTTCGACACGGTTTCGCGCGCGGCGAAGGCCAGCGCCACGCCGCCGATGCCGAGCCCTGTCAGCACCCCTTCGTAGGGCAGGCCGACGACATCCGCCGCGAGGATCACCGCCACCACGGCGATGATCACCTTCAGCAGTCCCAGCAGCAGCGTCGTGACGATCTCGTCCATGTAGTGCCTGGTGGTTTCCGCGGCCTCCAGGAAGAGCCGGCCGATCACCGTGGTGGCCGCAAGAAGCAGCGCCGCGCCGAAGGCGATCAGCGCCACGCCGAAGATCCGGCCGAGAAAGCCCGCCCCGGCCAGGGTCAGCCCCAGCGCGGAATTCGACGCCATCAGCAGCGCGACGAAGGCAAAGGCCATCGCGGGCCGGCGCAGCGGCGCCGCCGCCTCGGCGGGACGGGCCTGGCCGAAGGCGCGCATGCCCAGCAGCACCGCCCGCGTCAGCAGCGCCGATGCCGCCCAGGCCAGAAGCGCCGCAACGATGACCGCCGCGAAGCTGCCCAGCCACTGCCAGTTCTCCAGCCACAGGTCGCGCGACACCAGCCGCGGGTCGAGCTGGCGCAGGCTCTCGCGCAGGCGGAAATAGTCCGACAGCGGCTCGGTCGGCGGCGTGCCGTCGGCGGCGGGCAGGTCCTGCAGCTCGCGGTAGATCGCCGGGGCGGCGGCGAGGGTTTCGGCGGAGAACACCCAGCGGGTGCGCGGCGGGTCGCTGCCCGGCACCGGCTGCGGCTCGATCGCCACCGCGCCCATCGGGTGGACGTAGAAGACGTAGGGTTCGGGACTGTCCGAGATGTTGGGGATCTCCTGCCAGAGGCCGATGCCGATCCGGGACAGGATCTCGCGCAGGAAATCGGCCAGAAGCGCGGCCTCCATGGCGCGCAGCCGCGGCGGGATGTGCGACAGGTCGAGCAGCGGCATCGCCTGTTCGCGCCCGCCCGAATCCCAGGCCGCGACGCCCTCGGCGAAGCGGCGCAGCGTGTTGCGCGGGCTGGCGTCGTTGGCGGCGGCGAAATCGCTGTAGCTGTCATGGCCCAGGCTGGCGAGCAGCCGCCGCTGGGTCGCGGCCAGCTCCGCCAGCGGCGGCACAACGAGCTGCCAGCCGGCTTCCGGGTCGAGGCGGAAGCGCAGCGTGGCCGTGGCATCGCCGCGATAGGGCGAAATGCCGAAGCTCGCGGTGCTGCCGCCGGGCCGGTCCGGACCGTCCGGGGCATCCGACAGGCGGAAGGTGGCCAGGTCGACGGTCTCCCACAGCAGCCAGCGCCGCCGCGTCAGGTCCGTGGTCTCCTCGCTGCCGCCCTCGTAATGCAGGAACGGCGCGATGTCGCGCAGCGCGGCGGCATTGCCCTCCAGAACGGCGGCATTGGCGCCGGCCACGACCGACTCCAGCGCTTCCGCGGGCGTCGCGTTGCGCAGGGGCGTCGCCGTGCCGGGCCCGGCCAGGTCCTGCACCCGGCTGCCGTTCCAGTACTCGCCGTCGGCGAAGCGCCCGGTGAAGCGCTGGCCGTCATCGGACAGCGCGAAGGTGAAGCCGCCCGAACTGCCCGGCTCGCGCCATGTCCCGGTCAGCACCTGGCCCTGGACGGTGCCCTCGATCTCGCCGTCATCGGGACGGTAGCTGCCGGTGACGCGATCGCCCTGCTGTTCCAGCGTGATCTGGGCGAGCCCGTCGCGCCAGAAGCTCTGCCATTCGCCGGTCCAGTCCTGCGCGGCGGCAGGCAGGGCGGCAGCGGCGAGGCCGGCCAGCACGAGGCAGAGGCGGAGAAGCAAATGTCTTGCCATGAAATGACTTCCGTTGCGGACGGACGCTTGAGGTCCTGCTGCCATCAGTACAGGGCGGTCTCCGTCCGGCCATCCTGCGAAGCGCCGCATGCCGCCGTCCGTCCGGGCGGCGGCGTCCTCACGCTGCCCAAGCGGCAGGCCTTTCTGCCTGTGCTTTCACCACTTCGCATGCCGCTGGGGAAGCCGGGCGGCCGGGGCGGCAGGAAAGCGGATCCCGGGCGCGCCGGGCGTTCCAGACTTGGCACGGGACCCGGCCGCGCCCGGCGGCGGGGCAGGGCAGCGGAGCACAGATGGATCTGAACGGCGTCACCGAGATTGCGCGGCCTGCCGCGCGCAGCGAAATCCCGGCCTGGCAGGAGGGGGACGGCTTCCTTGCCGGCGGCACCTGGCTGTTCTCCGAGCCGCAGCCGGGCCTGCGCCGCCTGACCGATCTGTCCGGGCTGGACTGGCCGCCGCTGGCGGTGACCGGCGGCGCGCTGGTGATCGCCGCGACCTGTCCGGTCGCCCGGCTCGACGCGCTGGAGGCGCCGCCCGGCTGGCGCGCCGGGCATCTGATCGGCGCCTGCTGCCGGTCCTTCCTCGCTTCCTTCAAGATCTGGAACATGGCGACGGTGGGCGGCAATCTCTGCATGGCGCTGCCCGCGGGACCGATGATCTCGCTTGCCGCCGGGCTGGAGGGCAGCTGCGAGATCTGGACCCGCGACGGCGGCGTGCGCCATGTCCCGGCCGAGGCCTTCGCGCTGGGACCCAAGCGGTCGATCCTCGAGCCCGGGGACCTGCTGCGCAGCCTGCGCCTGCCGCTGTCCGCGCTGGCCAAGCCCGCCGCTTTCCGCCGGATCTCGCTGGCGCCCGAGGGCCGCTCCGGGGCGCTGGTAATCGGCACGCGGGACGGCACGGGGCTGCGGCTGGCGATCACGGCCTCGGTGCCGGCGCCGGTGATCCTGCGCTTCGCCGGCCTGCCCGACGCCGCTGCGCTGGCCGCGCGGATCGAGGCCGCGATCGCCCCCGGCGACTGGCATGACGACATCCACGGCGCGCCGGACTGGCGGCGGCAGGTGACGCTGGACCTGGCGGAGGACATCCGCGCCGAGCTGGCGGAGGTCTGCCCGTGAAGCTGACCGTCAACGGAAAGGTCCAGACCGCCGAACCCCGCCCCGGCCAGTGCCTGCGCACCCTCTTGCGAGATCTCGGCTGGTTCGGGGTCAGGAAGGGCTGCGATTCCGGCGATTGCGGCGCCTGCACCGTGCATGTCGGCGGCGTGCCGGTGCATAGCTGCCTCTACCCGGCCTTCCGCGCGCAGGGCGCGGAGGTCATCACCATCGAGGGGCTGGCCCCGGCGGAGGGGCTGCACCCGGTGCAGGAGGCACTCCTGCAGGCGCAGGGATTCCAGTGCGGCTTCTGCACGGCGGGCATGGCGATGACCGCGGCGGCGCTGGACCAGGCGCCCGACGGATCGCGGGACTGGGCGATGAAGGGCAATCTCTGCCGCTGCACCGGCTACGGCGCGATCCGCGACGCGCTGGACGGGCGCGCCGCGGCGGGCTGCGGCGGGGCAGGGGCCAGCCTGGCAGCGCCCGCCGCGCGCGAGGTCGTGACCGGGGCGGCGCGCTTCACCATGGATGCCGACATTCCAGAGCTTGCCCATCTGCGCATCCTGCGCAGTCCGCATGCCTCGGCGCGCATCAGGTCGATCGACGCCGCGCGCGCGCTGGCAAGTCCCGGGGTGATCGCCGTGCTGACCCATGAGGACGCGCCGGACCGGCTGTTCTCCTCCGCAAGGCACCAGAACCCCGAGGAGGACGGCGCGGATACCCGCGTGCTGGACCAGGTCATCCGCTTCGCCGGGCAGCGCGTCGCCGCTGTCTTGGCCGAAAGCGAGGCCGCGGCCGATGCGGCCCTGCCGCTGATCGCCGTCGACTATGAACTCGTCGAGCCCGTGCTGACCCCCGCGGCGGCACTGGCCCCCGGAGCGCCGCTGGTCCATCCATCGGGCAATGTCGCGGCGGAGCTGTCGGGCGGCTGCGGCGACATGGCGGCGGGCTTCGCCGCGGCGGTGCATGTCCACGAGGCCACCTATGCGAGCCACCGGGTGCAGCACGGCCATCTGGAAACCCACGGCGCCATCGGCTGGCGCGGCGGCGACGGCCGGCTGGTGCTGAGGACCTCGTCGCAGACGCCCTTCCTGACCCGCGACGCGCTGGCGGAGCTGTTCGGCCTGCCGCAGGACCAGGTGCGCGTGCTCTGCGGGCGGGTCGGCGGCGGCTTCGGCGGCAAGCAGGAGATGCTGGCCGAGGACATCGTCGCGCTCGCCGTGCTGAAGACCGGGCGGGCGGTGAAATACGAGATGACCCGCGCCGAGCAGTTCGTGGCCACGACTTCGCGCCACGCAATGGAGGTGCGGGTGAAATTCGGCGCCGATGCCGCCGGGCGCCTGACCGCGATGCAGATGTCGGTGCTGTCGGATACCGGCGCCTACGGCAACCATGCGCGCGGCGTGCTGTTCCATGGCTGCGGCGAGAGCGTGGCGCTCTATGCCTGCCCGAACAAGCAGATCGAGGGCCGCGCGGTGCATACCAACACGCTGCCCGGCGGCGCCTTCCGCGGCTACGGGCTGAGCCAGACCGGTTTCGCGGTGGAGAGCGCGATGGACGAGCTGGCGCGGATGGCCGGGATGGATCCCTTCGCCTTCCGCCGCCTCAACGCCATCGGCCCCGACGATCCGATGGTCTCCCATTCCGGCCCGCATGCGGACGTGGTGATGGGCAGCTACGGGCTGGACCAGTGCCTCGACCTCGTGGAGCGCGGGCTGGCCGCGGTGCCGCGTCCCGACGAGGGGCCGGACTGGCTGGTCGGGCGCGGGATGGCGGTGGCGATGCTCGACACCATTCCGCCGCGCGGCCACATCGCCGAAAGCCGGATCAGGCTGGCGCCGGACGGCATGGTCGAGCTAGATGTCGGCACGGCGGAGTTCGGCAATGGCAGCTCGACGGTGCATGTCCAGATCGCGGCCACCGCTCTGGGGGTGGCCCCCGATGCGATCCGCATCCGCCAGTCCGATACCGACCTGACCGGGCATGACACCGGCGCCTACGGCTCGACCGGCATCGTCGTGGCGGGCATGGCGACGATGCGCGCGGCAGAGGAGCTGGCGGCGTTGATCCGGGCGGAGGCCGCGCGGCAGGGCTGCGATCCCGCCGATCTGGCTGCGCTGGCCGCTGCGGCCCCGGACCCGCTGGACGCCAGGGGCAGCCATGACGGCACGCCGCGCTCGGTCACGTTCAACGTGCAGGGCTTCGAAGTTGCAGTGCACCGCCGCAACGGCACGGTGCGGATCCTGCGCAGCCTTCATGCCGCCGATGCCGGCGTGGTGATGAACCCGATGCAGTGCCGCGGCCAGGTCGAGGGCGGCGTCGCCCAGGCGATCGGCGCGGCAATGTACGAGAAGCTGGCGATCGACGCGGCGGGGCGCGTGGCGAACCCGGCCTTCCGCGACTACCACATGCCCGCCATGCCGGACCTGCCGCGCACCGAGGTCTTCTTCGCCGACACCCATGACAGCATCGGGCCGCTTGGCGCGAAATCCATGAGCGAGAGCCCGTTCAACCCGGTCGCGCCCGCGCTCGGCAATGCGATCCGGGATGCCACCGGCGTGCGCTTCGCCGCCACGCCCTTCACGCCGGACGCGGTCTTCGCCGCCGTCCGCGCCGCACATCGCGAGACAACAGGGGAGAGGGACCATGAGCCAGCCCGGCCATAGCTACAAGCTGTTCGTGAAGAGCGACTACAGCGCCTTCTGGGCGCTTTTCACCGACAACCTGATCAACCTGCTGGTGCTTTCCGGCATCTGCCAGTTCGTCTTCGGCATGCCGCCCGAGATCGTCTTCGGCCGCATCCTGCCCGGCGCGGGCATCGCCATCATCGCCGGCATCGCGGTCTACGTCCTGCTGGCCAAGCGCGCCGCGGCGCAGGCCGGGCGGGACGTCACCGCGCTGCCCTACGGCATCTCGACGCCGGTGATGTTCGTCTATCTCTTCGGAGTGATCGGGCCGATCTACTGGGCGACGGACGATCCGGTTCTGGCCTGGCAGGTGGGCATCGGCGCGGGCTTCATCGGCGGCATCGTCGCCGCCATGGGCGCCATCGTCGGACCTGCGCTGAAAAAGGTCACGCCGCGCGCGGGCATGCTGGGCACGCTCTGCGGCATCGCGCTGGTCTATATCGGTGCCGTGCCGCTGGCGGAGATCTTCGAGGAGCCGCTGATCGGCTTCGCCTCGCTGGCCATCATCCTCTGGGGTCTGGTGGGCCGGTTCCGGCTGCCTTTAGACATGCCCGCGGGCCTGCTGGCGCTGCTGGTCGGCGTGGTGCTGGCGCTGATCCTGGGCGAGGCAAAGCTGAATGTCGACGGACTGGGCTTCTATCCGCCTGTCCCCTATTTCGGCGACCTGATCGCCGGGATCGGCCATCTCTGGGCCAATCCCGAACTGTTCCTCGTTCTGATCCCGGTGCAGATCTACAATTTCATCGAGACCATGAACAACGTGGAAAGCGCCGAGGCCGCGGGCGACCATTACCCGGTCGGCATCTGCCAGGTGACCGACGGGGCCGGAACGATGATCGGCGCGCTCTTCGGCTCGCCCTTCCCGACGACCGCCTATATCGGCCATCCCGCCTACAAGCGGATGGGCGCACATGCCGGCTATATCGTTGCCGTCGGCGTGGTGGTGCCGCTGGCGGCCTTCTTCGGGCTGCTGGCCTTCCTCGGCAACCTGATGCCGGTCGCGGCCGCCGCGCCGGTGCTGGTCTTCGTCGCGCTCAGCCTGGTGTCGAACACCGCCCATTCGGTGCCGCCGTCGCACATGGCCGCCGTGGCCTTCGCGATCCTGCCGCATGTCTCGGACTTCCTGGTAACGAAATGGGGGTCGCTGATGGGGGCGCTCGCCTCGATGGGGGTCGAGGGGCTGCCTCAGCTCGGCGACCCGGCGCTGACCGCGGCTCTGCTGCAGCAGGGGGCGCATTACGGCGGCCACCTCGCGCTGAGCCAGGGCGCGATCATCACGGGGCTGGTCTGGGGCGCCATCGTCGCCGGGCTGATCGAAGGGCAGTTCCGCACGGCGGGCTTCTTCACGCTGGCGGGCGCGGCGATGTCCTCGGTCGGGATCATCCACGGCGCCGGGCTGCACCTGCCCTCGCTCGGCGGCGCCACCGGCGGCTACCTGGTCGCGGCGGCCTTCTTCCTGCTCTACCCGATGATCCTGGGCGAGCGCGCCGGGGAGATCTCGGAGGCCCAGGCCGAAACGCCGGCGGAGTGAGGCGCCGGGGCCGCCGGGCCCCGGATTTTCAGGCGGCCTTAACAGCGCGCGTGCCATGACGGATGCCGTAGCTGGCAAACATGGGGCGCGCCATGACTCGGCAATTGCTGCGGACGGATACCGACTGCCTTGCCGCAGGCCGGGCGGAAGCGCCCGATTTCGTGCCGGTGGAATGGACCGCCCCGGCAGCAGGGACGCGGGCCGGGATCGGCATTGGCCCGGAGTCCCCGGCGATCCCGGCGGAGGAGGCCCCGGCCAAACTCATGGTCGCCGCCGCGGCGGAACTGTCGGCCGCCCAGGCGATGGTCTCGCCGAATTTTGCTGCCGTGCGCCACCTGCTGACGGTGCACAACGAGGACGAGATCATGCTGGTCCTCTCGGCGGGGCAGTCGCTGAGCATCGGCACGACGGTGGTGCAGAACTACCATCCGGTCTGGACCGGGCGGGTCGATCCGCGGGCCTACATGCTGGATTTCGGCAATGACGGGCTCAGCGCGCGCGGCTGGAACCACCGGGAGGTCGAACCGGGACTCTACCGCGGCATGATGCCGATGGAGAGCCTGGTGACCGAGACGCCCGCCCCGGCGATGGTGGCGCAGATCTTCGCGGCCTATGACGGCGCGGGGCAGGTGGCGCCCGACATCCTGCATGCCGGGACCGGCGCGCTCGGCGCCTCGGTGCTGGAGCTGATGACCGCGCGCGGCGATCTCTACGGCAGCCGGGCAGCGGCGCTGGCGGACACGGCCGACGGCGATCTCTTCGCCATACGCAACGGCTCGGGCAGCTACGACTACTTCGCCAACGACCGAGGTGCGGCGCATTACCTCGACACCCACCGCTGGGAACCGGGGCTGTGGGACACGATGGAGGCCCAGATCGGCTATGCCGCGCAAGCGGCGGCGCGTTCGGGCAAGGACATCCACGGCACGGTCGCGGTCGGCTTCGTGCAGGGCACGGCCGATGCCTCGCTCGATGACGGCCGCTTCGGCTATGGCTGGGCGCTGGCGCGCTATTTCTCGATGATAGAGCAGGAGCTGCGCAAGGCCACCGGCAAGCCCGGGCTCGAGGTCGAATTCGCGCTCTCCCAGGCGCAGGGCAAGGCAGATGCCGTCGTGCCGCTGGCGCAGCTGGACTACGTGCTGGCCGCGGAGAATGTCCATCTCGCCGTGCCGCAGTACCAGTACCGCTTCATCTACGGCTCCGATCCCGGGACCGACAACCGCCACCTGACGCCCGAGGGCTATTTCCATCTGGGCCAGGGGCTGGGGGCGGCCCTTGGCCAGGCGATGGCCGGCTTGCCCGATCCGCCCATGGTGATCGAGGAGGTCTCCCGCGGCAGCGGCACGGAACTGCGGGTGCGCTTCGGCGGGGTGGAGGGCCGCCTGGTCGAGGATGCCAGCCTGTTCTCCGCCGCCCAGGGCTTCGCCGCGCCGGAGAATTTCGGCTTCCGGCTCTCCGAGGCCGGGAGCGGACAGTTCGTCGAGATCGCCCGCGCGGAGATCACCGGGGACGACACGGTGAGCCTCTGGACCGGCGGCGCGCTGGAGGGCGGCTACCGGCTGTGGCTCGGCGCCCATGGCGTGCCGCTGAGCGAAACGGTGTCGCCGGGCGCGCTGCAGAGCTGGAACGCCGTGACGCTGCGCGACAGCGAGACCGCGCCGATGGTTGCGCCCGACGGCTATCGCGGCGATACGGTCGACGTGTTCGAATTCGCGCCGATACAGAGCTTCGACCTGATGCTGTAGCCGGGCGCGCTGCGGCAACCGGTGGGGTTGCCTGTCGGACCCCGCATGCTAAACCTATGCAGGTTGCGAGTTTTTTCCGGAGGGGCTGGTGATAGACGTCGAATGCATTGAGTCCGTCCGGGTCCGCGCCCGCGCAGAACCGGATCCCGCGCAGCAGCGCGTCCTGATCTGCTTCTCCGGCGTCAATCACCGGATGGGCGGCATGGCGGTCCAGCGCCCGGAATTCTTCCGCTCCGGCGAAGCCTTCGACAACATGCTGTTCATCGACGATCTCGACAGGAGCTGGGGCAACCACATAGATTTCGCCGCGATGTTCGCCCGGCTCGAACCCTACCTGGCCGGCCGCCGCGTGTTCTGCATGGGCAATTCCATGGGCGGCTTCAACGCCGTTCTGGCGACGAACTACATCGAGGTGGAGACCTGCCTCGCGGTGGTGCCGCGCTTCACCGTGCATCCCGACTATGACCTGCCGGACGGCGAGGACCGCCCGTATCTGGAGCAGATCCGCGAATGGCGCTTCCGCACCATCGAGGACCGGTTCAACGACACGACCGTCTACAAGGTGCTGTCAGGCTCCTCGAGCACCGAGAGCTGCCACACCGCGCTGTTCCCGGTGAAGCCGAACCTGCACCACTACGTCCTGCGGCCGACCAATCACGGGCTGGCCATCGCGATGAAGCAGCAGGGCGTGCTGCCCGAGCTGATCGGCGGGGCGTGGGACGGACGCATGTCCGCGTCCTGGATCGAGGCGCTGACCGGCAAGAAGGTCACCGTGCTTTCCGGTCCGGAACGCCCGCCGGCGGCGGCGCTGGCCGCGGCGCGGCTGCGGGGCCTTGCCGGTTCCGGGCTGCGGCGCCTCATCTCCGTGGTGCGCTAGCTGCGGCGCGCGGCGTTTTGACTGCCGGACGGCGTCCGCGGCCGCGCGAGGCTTTACCCCGCGCCCCATCCTTGGCAAGGGAATGGCGGACCGGCCGTTCCGGCCGCCGCGGTCCCGCATGCCGGGTCCCGCGCAACGTTCCGGGGTGGTGAAACCGACGCAAGATGCAGGATGACCGTTTCGACAAGCTGGTGGTCGGGCTCGGGGCGATGAAGGCCGCGAGCACCTGGCTCAGCTACAATCTTGCGAAGTCGCCGCATGTCGACATGACGCCGCCGAAGGAGCTGCACTATTTCCACGCGACCGCCCGCCTGAGCGACGGCATGACCGCAGGCAACATGCTGCGTCTGCTGCAGCCGTTCCGCGGCTGGAAGGGCACCTATCTGGACCGGGAGTTCCGGCGCGGGCGCGCCGAGATGTTCCGCGCCGCGCCGCGCCGGAGCCGTCGCCCGACGGCCTGCCGGAATGGCGCCGGGCCAACATTGCGCAGCGGATGAAGGACCGGGCGGAATGGTACGCGCTCTACGAGAGCGGCACGCCCTCGGATGCCTGGTACCGGGCGCTGTTTCCCAAGGCGGGGCCGGATGTCTGGGCGCTGGACTTCTCCAACACCTACGGCATGCTGCACCGGCGCGACATGCTCCGCATCCGCGGCATGGCCCGCGAGGCGCGGGCGATCTGCATCCTGCGCGATCCCTATGACCGGCTGTGGTCGCACCTGCGCTTCCAGGCGCAGGTCGACGGCACGCTCGACCGGCTCCCGGAGCTGCCGGCGGAAAAGCTGGTGCGGAAGGTGCGGGCCTGGCGGTTCGACGCGCACAGCCTCTATGCGCCGCGGCTGGAACGCGCGCTGGACGTGTTCGGGCCGGAGCGGCTGCTGGTGCTGTCCTATGACGGGATCAAGGCCGATCCGAACGGCGCGCTGGCCCGGGTCACGGAGTTCCTCGGGATACCGGCGGTGCCCAGCCGGAAGCGCACGGAGCGCCCGCGCAACGTCACCGCGAAGATCGCCGCGCCGCCGGGGCTGTTCGCGCCGTTCGAAGCGAAGTTCCGCGCCGATCTGGAACGGGTCGAAGCGCTTGGCTTTGACATGCCGGCCGCCTGGCGGACCCCGCCGGGCTGAGCCGCCTCCGGGCGCAGGAAGGCCCGGCCCGGCTGCCGGCAGGGACATGTTCCGCAGGCCGGCCGGATCGGGCCGGCACCCTGTCCCCGGCGTGGGTCCTTCGGCCAGCCTGCCACGGCCTTGTCCGCCCGGCGCGCCCTCCGGAAAACTCGGACCCTTCGGAGGCGCGCCGCGCGTGGCCCGCGCCCGCCGGTCCCGGCATGGCGGGCAAGCAACCGGGAATGCATCCGCACGCTTCGGCCGCCGGCCGGAGCGGCGAAGCCGTTCCCGCGGGCAGGCGCCGCATTCCGGGCTGGCTTGTTGGCAGGGGCGTGCCTTGCGTGGCGGGTCTGCGGGTCTTCCGGAAGAGCGGGGCAAGGCCGCGGCTCGGTGCGGAGGCGGTCGCCGTTCGCAGGTGCCCTGCGGCTCGGCCGCAGGACGGAAAAGGCGTCCCGCGCGGGCGGGACGCCGGGTTGATTGCCGGGGCAGGGCGCAAGCGGCGCCGCGCCCCGGCCCGGGCGGGCTCAGCGGGGCCCGGCCTTCCGGTCATGTTCGTCGGCCACCCGCGCATCTTCGCGCAGTTCCAGCCACATGGCGTTCAGCACCGCGAAGAGCGCGGCCAGGGGAAGGCCCAGGAGCCAGGCGAAATACCACATGATCGTCTCCTCAGTAGCTGTTGGCGTTTTCGTGCAGGTCGCTCTCGGTCACCTTGCCCCAGAGCACCTTGTAGACCCAGGCCGTGTAGGCGAGGATGATCGGCATGAAGATCGCTGCTGCCACCAGCATGACGAAGAGCGTCCGCTGCGACGAGGAGGCGTCCCAGACCGTCAGCGACGAGGCCGGATCGATCGAGGAGGGCAGGATGAACGGGAACATGGTCAGGCCAACGCTCGCGATCATGCCGAAGATGCCCATCTTCGAGGCCAGGATGGTGAAGCCCCAGCCCTTGCGCAGCCCCAGCACCGACAGGCCCATGCCCGCGAAGCCCATCAGCGGCGCGACGATGATCCAGGGCCGTTCCACATAGGCCGACAGCCAGGTGCCGCCCTTGGTGACCTCGCTCAGGAGCGGATTCGACGGCCCGTCCGGCACGGCATTGGCCAGCTGGTAGCCGTCGGTCAGCACCAGGAGCCAGAGCCCCGCCAGAGCATAGCCGCCCATGGCCACGAGCCCGGCCATGGAGCCGATCTTGCGCGCCCGCTCGGTGATCGGGCCGGCCTCGGATTTCAGCACCAGCCAGCCCGCGCCATGGGCCAGCAGCATCGCCACCGAGACCGCGCCGCAGACCAGAGCGAAGGGGTTCAGCAGGAAGAGGAGCTTCAGGAAGCCCACGCCCTCGTAGATCGGCATCAGCCGGTCATTCAGGTGGAAAGGCACGCCGCGCAGCACGTTGCCGACCGCCACGCCGAAGATCAGCGCAGGCACCGCGCCGCCCGCGAACAACGCCCAGTCCCAGCGCTCGCGCCAGGTCTTGCCGTCGCGCTTGGAGCGGTACTTGAAGGCCACCGGCCGCAGGATCAGCGCGGCGAGGATCAGCCACATCGCCAGGTAGAAGCCCGAGAAGCTGACGGCATAGAGCGGCGGCCAGGCCGCGAAGATCGCCCCGCCGCCGAGGATGAACCACACCTGGTTGCCTTCCCAGACCGGGCCGACCGTGTTGATCACCAGCCGCCTTTCGGTGTCGGTCTTGGCCACGAAGGGCAGGAGCGCGCCCACCCCCATGTCGAAGCCGTCGGTGAGGGCGAAGCCGATCAGCAGAACGCCGAGCAGCACCCACCAGATGACACGCAGGGTGCCGTAGTCGATCAGTTCGTAGAGGATCATCGCTCGTTACTCCGCCGGGGCTGCCGAGGGGCCGGCCAGGCGCGCCTCGTGGCGCTTCATCCAGATTTCGGTTTCCTCGACATCCTGCACCGGACCCTTGCGGATGTACTTGATCATCAGCCCCATCTCGATGACGAAGAGCGTCGAGTAGAAGATCACGAAGCCCGCGATGGTGAACAGCACCTCGCCGACGCCCAGGTGGCTGACCGACAGCGCGGTCGGCAGGATGCCGTCCACCGTCCAGGGCTGGCGCCCGTATTCGGCGACGATCCAGCCCATCTCGGCCGCGATCCAGGGGGCGGGGATCACCGCCACCGCGCCGTAGAGCGCCCAGCGGGGATAGGTCATGCCCTTGAACGAGCTGCGGACGAAGAAGTAGAGCATCACGCCGATGAAGGCGAAACCGAGCCCGACCATGATCCGGAAGGCCCAGAAGATCGGGAAGACATGGGGCACCGTGTCGTTGGCGGCCTGCTGGATCTGCTCGGGCGTCGCGTTGCGCGGGTCGTCGGTGTAGCGCAGCAGCAGGAAGGCATAGCCCAGATCCTCGGAATGCGCCTCGAAGCGGTCGGTCATGTCCTGCGTGGCATTGCCCTTGGCCCCGCGGATTTCCATCAGCGCGTCATAGGCGAGGATGCCGTTTTCGATCCGGCCGTGGGCTTCCTCGACCAGCTGCTCGATGCCCGGGATCTCGCGCGTCAGCGACCGGGTGCCGATCAGCCCCATCACATAGGGGATGTGGACGGCGTAATGCGTCTCGCGCGCCTCGCTGTCGGGGATGCCGAAGAGGGTGAAGGAGGCGGGGGCGGGCTCGGTTTCCCACATCGCCTCGATGGCGGCCATCTTCATCTTCTGGTTCAGCCCGGCATCGTAGCCCGACTCGTCGCCCAGGACGACGACCGACAGCGCCGAAGCGAGGCCGAAGGAGGCCGCGACTGTGATCGACCGGCGCGCCAGCTCGACATGGCGCCCCTTCAGCAGGTACCAGGCCGAGACGCCCAGCACGAAGACCGAGGCCGTGACATAGCCCGCCGACACGGTATGGACGAATTTCGCCTGCGCCACCGGGTTGAACAGGACTTCGGCGAAGCTGTCCATCTCCATCCGCATGGTCATCGGGTTGAAGCTTGCCCCGACCGGGTTCTGCATCCAGCCGTTGGCGATCAGGATCCACAGCGCCGAGAAGTTGGAGCCTATCGCGACCAGCCAGGCCACGATCAGGTGCGGCACCTTGCCCAGCTTGTTCCATCCGAAGAAGAACAGCCCGACGAAGGTGGCCTCTAGGAAGAAGGCCATGAGCCCCTCGATCGCCAGCGGCGCGCCGAACACGTCGCCGACATAGTGGCTGTAGTAGCTCCAGTTCATGCCGAACTGGAATTCCATGGTGATGCCGGTCGCCACGCCGAGGACGAAGTTGATCCCGAACAGGGTCCCCCAGAACTTGGTCATCTGCCGCCAGATCGGCCGTCCGGTCATCACGTAAACCGTCTCCATGGTCGCCACGAGGATCGAAAGACCCAGCGTCAGCGGCACGAAGAGGAAGTGATAGAGCGCCGTCATTGCAAACTGCAATCGCGACAACTCCACGATATCGAGGTCCATTGCACTCTCCTGCTGCGCTAAACATGCGCCGAAAATATACGTTACCGGCTATGCAACGAAGACCGAATTTCCGTTTTGATCTGAGTCAAAGGTAAGCGGTTCGTGATCCGCTCAGAGCGGAAAAACCTTGTCCGCCCAAAGACGTTCCGCTTCGCGGTGCGCCGCGCAGAGGATCGCGGCCTCCGGCAGGGCGGTGCGGATGCCGTGCAGCACACGCTCCGCGGTCGCCCGGTCGAGTCCTTCGGTGGGCTCGTCGAGCAGCAGAACGGCAGGGCGGCGCAGAAGCGCGCGCGCCAGCGACAGCCGCCGCGCTTCGCCGCCCGAAAGACCCGCGCCGCCTTCGCCGAGCCGCGCATCCGCGCCGCCCCGTTCCGCCAGCGGACCGTCCAGCGCGACGGCGGCCAGCACCGCGTCCGCCTCCCCGCGGGAGAGCCCGTCGCGCGCCAGCGCGAGGTTCTCCATCACCGTGCCCGCAAGCAGCATGGAGCGCTGCGGCAGGAAGGCGAGCCGCCCGCGCAGGGCGGGCTCCGGCCAGTCGGCGAGCGGCAGGCCGCAGAGCAGCACCTCGCCGCGATCCGCGGACAGGAGCCCCGCGGCGATCTGCAGGAGCGTCGATTTCCCCCGGCCGGATGGCCCGGTCAGCGCCACGGTCTCGCCCGGGCGGACCTCCAGCGACACGGCCTCCAGAACCGGCGCGGCGGCCCCGGGCCGGGCATGGCCGATGCCGTGCAGGACCAGCCCGGTTCCGGGCGGATCGGGCGCGGACGGGCCGGTGCCGCCTGAGGGTTCGGCCGCGCCGAAGACCCGACGTGCGGCATCGGCCATCGCGCCCATGCCGCTCATCCCGGGCCGCATCATCGCCAGCGCCTCGTGCAGCCCGAGCGCGGCAAAGACCGGAATGGCCGCCTGCGCGGCAGTCAGAGTCCCCGCCTGCACCAGCCAGCCGCCGAGGGCGACCAGCAGCGCGACGGCCAGCGTGGTCACGGCCGAGAGCCCGGCATCGGCCCGTTCCGCCATGCGGTCGAGCCGCGCAGCCGCGAGGTCGAGCTTCTCTGCGCGGCCGAGCAGCAGTCGAAGACGCCCGGCCAGCCCGCCATGCACCGCCAGGTCGATCTGGCCCCGCAGCGTCGACACCGTCCCGCGCAGCAGCGCCTGGCCGCGCCGCTCCGCCCGGATCGAGGCCGGGACAGAACGGCGGCCGAGCCGCCTGAGCAGCACCGCGCTGCCGCCGCCCTGCACCGCCACGATGGTCAGCGCGAGGCTCCAATGCGTCAGCCACCAGAGCCCGGCCCCGGCCAGGAGCACCGTGGAGGTTCCGGCGGCCAGCGGCAGCGCCAGTCGCAGCACCGTGCCGTCGAGCGCGTCGACATCGGCGGTCAGCCGGGTCAGCGCGGGTCCGGGACGCAGCCGCCCCAGCGCCTCCCAGCTGTCCTGCATGCGCCGGCGCAGCAGCGTCACCCGCAGCGCGGACAGCGCGCGCAGGGTGGCGTCATGGGTCAGCAGCCGTTCGCCATAGCGCGAGGCGGCCCGGCCGAGCGCCAGCAGCCGCACCCCGGCCGAGGGACGGAACACGTCGAAGGCGATGCCGATCCCCATCAGCCCGGCGACGCCGGTGGCGGTGATGAACCAGCCCGACAGGCCGAGCAGCGCGACCCCGGCCAGCAGGGTGGCCAGCGACAGCAGCGCCCCCTTGGCCATCGTGCCCGGCGCCGCGGCCCAGATCATGCGGATGACATCGAGAAGCGGCTTCACAGCGGCACCTCCCGGTCGGCGGCGGCGATCAGCGCGGAATCGTGGCTGGCGGCGATCACGGTGCGGCCCTCGGCAGCCAGGCTCTCCAGCGTGGCGATCACGGCGGCGGCTGTCCCGGCATCGAGATCGGCGGTCGGCTCGTCGGCGATCACCAGGTCTGCCTTCATGGCGACGGCGCGCGCCAGCAGCAGCCGCCGCGCCTCGCCGCCCGACAGTCCGGCGCCGCTTTCGCCCAGCCGGGCCGCCAGCCCGCCGGGCAGCCGAGCCACGACCTCCGCCGAGGCCGAGCGCGCCAATGCCTTGTCCACGCCGCCCTTGCCCTTCGGGTCGAGGAAGGCGGCAAGGCTCTGGTCGGGCACATGGATGGCCTGCGGCAGCCACGCGATCCGCGCCCGCCAGCCCGCCGCCGTGTCTTCGCCGAGCGGTCTGCCTGCCGCCTCGATCTCGCCGGAAGCGACAGGAATCAGACCCATCGCCGCCATCAGCGCCGAGGACTTGCCGCGTCCCGAGGGACCGCTGAGCACGACCAGCTCGCCGGGGGCCGCGGCGAAGTCGGGCACTGCCACCTCGTGCCCGCCGCGCATCAGCCGGACATCGCGGAACGCCAGGCTGGCCGGGCCGGGCAGCGGCGCGGCGCGGGCGATCCCGCCGGGGATCGGGGCGGCGGCGCCATCCATCAGCGCGTCGATCTCCTCCGCAACGGCCCTGGCCTCGGCCTGGTCGTGCCAGGCAGCGGCGAGATCGCGCAGCGGCTGGAAGAAGGACGGCGCGAGGAGCAGCACGAAGATGCCCTCCTGCAGGGTCAGCGGCGTCGCCCAGGCGCCGAAGCGCAGCTCGCCCAGCAGCGAGAAGCCGACATAGACCGCCACCATCGCCACGCCGATCGCCGAGAACAGCTCCAGCACTGTGGAGGAGAGGAAGGCGATGCGCAGCACCTCCATCGTCCGCTGCCGCAGCGCGTCCGCGCGGGTGCCGAAATCCCGCTCCGTGCGGCCGCCGGCATCGAGCAGCCGGATGTCCTGCAGCATCGCCAGCCGGTCGGTCAGCAGCGTGTTGAGGCTGCCGATCTCGGCCATCTGCTTCTGGCTGGCCTCCTTAGCGGCCATGCCCACAAGCGCCATGAAGACCGGGATCAGCGGCCCGGCGACGGCGAGGATCAGCGCCACCGCCCAGGAACACCACAGCGACAGCAGGAGCAGCACCGGTGCGACCGCCGCGACCCGCATCCGCGCGGGCCTGTAGCGCGCGAGATAGCGCTTGAGCGACGGCAGCTTCTGCACGGCCAGCGCGGCGAAGGCGCCGGAGGACAGCGCGCGGTCGAGCCGCGCGGTCTCGGCCGCCAGCAGGTCGCGGCGCAGACCGGCGACGGCCGCCTCGGCGGTCTCGCCGGCCAGCCGCGCGGCACGGGCCTCGAGGACGCTGCGCAGCAGCCCGGCCGCGAGGAAGCCCGCCGCAAGCGCCGCCGAGTGCAGCGGACCGGCGCCCGAGACCCAGCCGCCGATCGCCATGGCAAGGCAGGCGGCCTGCACCGGCCAGAGCAGCTCTCCGCCCAGCCGCCACAGCCCCGCGCGCCGCAATCCGCCCGCGGTGGCGCGGGTCAGGCGGGGCAGCAGGGGGTCGGCATTGCTCAAGGCAAGGCTCCGGTCGGTGGCGGCGGCTTGCCTGCAGATGGGCCGGAAGCCCGGGCAAATGCAACCCCGGCAGTCCGTTCGGGTTGCTGCATCCCTTGCGGCGGGGCGGCTTGCAAAGCGCAACCATCTTGCCCAAGATGCATGCCGGACAGAGGATCAGGAGCCGAAATGCGCCCAGCCGACCGCAAGCTCGACGATGCCGCCCGCGCGGCCTGGCTGGCCTATATCGGCGGGATGAAGCAGGACGAGATCGCGGCGGTCATGGGCATCTCGCGCCAGTCCGCGCAGCGGCTGGTGAGCCAGGCGATGAGCGCGGGGCTGGTGAAGGTGCGCATCGACCATCCGGTGGCGCGCTGCCTGGAACTGGGCGAGCGGCTGCGCGAGCGCTACGGGCTGGGACTGTGCGAGGTCGTGCCGTCGCTGGGACCGGGCGAGGGGGCGGGGCGCGGAGTCGCCCATGCCACCGCCGACATCCTGGAAGGCTGGCTCACGCGCGGGGAGCCGGTGGTGATCGGCCTCGGCACCGGGCGCACCCTGCGCTCCGCGATCGAGCAGCTGCCGCATGTCGACTGCGCGCAGCACAAGATCGTGTCCCTGACCGGCAACATCTCGCCCTCGGGCTCGACGGCCTACTACAACGTGCTCTTCACCATTTCCGACAAGGTCAGCGCGCCGACCTATCCGCTGCCGCTGCCGGTCATCGCCGCCACGCGGGAAGAGCGCGACCTGCTGCTGGGCCAGGCCACGCTGCGCACCAACCGGGAGCTGGTGCGCAAGACCGACGTGCGCTTCGTCGGCATCGGCCAGATCCTGGAAAACCCGCCGCTGGTGCTCGACGGCTTCATCACCGAGGCCGACCAGGCGCGCCTGGCCGGGCGCGGCGCCATCGGCGAGATCACCGGCTGGGTCTACGACCGCGACGGCCGGCTGGTCGAGGACGAGACCAACGGGCGGGTCAGTTCCGCCCCCCTGGCGACCGGAAGCAGCTCGCCGATCATCGCCTGCGCCTACGGGCCGGGCAAGGTCGAGGCGATCCGCGGCGCGCTGACCGGACGCTTCGTCAACGGGCTCGTCACCGACGAGGACACGGCCGAGTCGCTGCTCTGAGCCCGCCTCAGGGCATCTTCCGAGCTCCGTTAGCGAGATCTTAACAAACTGTTATCAAAAGATTTCCTGCGCGTTCGCGCAGGAATTGCCGCGCTGCGGAGAGTTTTCCCTGTTGACCAATCGTCATCTCGAGTGAATAAATGCTCACAAGCAAGGCAAAAGCTCATTCTTGGGAGGAGAGTAATGACTGCTTCGATTCGCACCCTTTTGGGTGCAACGGCGCTGTGCGCCACCGGCCTCGCGGCCGCCGCCGAGACCACCCTGACCATCGCCACCGTCAACAACGGCGACATGATCCGGATGCAGGGCCTGACGGAGGACTTCACGGCCAAGCACCCCGACATCAAGCTCGACTGGGTGACGCTCGAAGAGAACGTGCTGCGCCAGCGGGTGACCCAGGACATCGCCACCAAGGGCGGGCAGTTCGACGTCATGACCATCGGCACCTACGAGGTTCCGATCTGGGCCAAGCAGGGCTGGCTGGAGCCGCTGACCGGGCTTTCCGACGACTATGACGCCGGCGACATCCTGCCGGCCATCGCGGGCGGCCTCAGCATGGACGGCACGCTCTATGCCGCGCCCTTCTACGGCGAAAGCTCCATGGTCATGTACCGCAAGGACCTGATGGAGAAGGCGGGCATGGAAATGCCCGAGGCGCCGACCTGGGACGACATCGCCAAGGCCGCCGAGGCCATGACCGACAAGGACGCGGAAATCTACGGCATCTGCCTGCGCGGCAAGGCCGGCTGGGGCGAGAACATGGCCTTCCTGACGGCGGCCTCGAACTCCTTCGGCGCGCGCTGGTTCGACATGGACTGGAAGCCCCAGTTCGACACCGAGGCCTGGAAGACCACGCTGACCACCTATCTGGACCTGATGAACAAATACGGTCCCCCCGGCGCGTCCTCGAACGGCTTCAACGAGAATCTCGCGCTGTTCCAGTCGGGCAAATGCGGCATGTGGATCGACGCCACCGTGGCGGCCTCCTTCGTGACCAACCCCAACGACTCCAGCGTCGCCGACAAGGTCGGCTTCGCGCTGGCGCCCGATGCGGGACTGGGCAAGCGCGGCAACTGGCTCTGGGCCTGGACGCTGGGCATCCCGGCGGGCACTGACGCGCCGGAGGCGGCCAAGACCTTCATCGAATGGGCGACCTCCAAGGACTATCTCGCCCTGGTCGCCTCCAAGGAAGGCTGGGCCAACGTGCCTCCGGGTACCCGGACCTCGCTCTACGAGAACCCGGAATACCTCGAGGCGGCGCCCTTCGCCGAGATGACGCTGAAGTCGATGGAAGCGGCCGACCCGACCCAGCCGACGGTCGATCCGGTGCCCTATACCGGCGTGCAGTTCGTCGCGATCCCGGAATTCCAGGGCATCGGCACCGCGGTCGGGCAGCAGTTCTCCGCGGCGCTGGCCGGGCAGATCACCGCCGACCAGGCGCTGCAGAACGCCCAGGCCCTGACCGAGCGCGAAATGAAGCGCGGCGGCTACATCAAGTGACCTGACGCGGGGGGCGCGCGCGCTCCCCGTTCCGGGATACCCCGGCGGAACGTGCCTCCAACCGTTCCGTCCCTCCCCCAGAACCGGCCCGATCCCCGCGGCCGGGCCGGTTCCCCGCGCCACCGAAAGAGGCCTGCCCATGTCGACGAAAGCGTCCCGCGCCGCAGCGCGGCTCATGATATCGCCCTCGGTCATCCTGCTGCTGGGATGGATGCTGATCCCGCTGGGGCTGACCCTCTACTTCTCCGTCCTGCGCTACAACCTGCTGATGCCCGGGGACAATCCCTTCGTCGGCTTCGAGAACTACAGCTACTTCCTGACCGACCCGGGCTTCACCGCGGCGATCTGGAACACGCTGGCCCTCGTCCTCGGCGTGCTGGTCATCACCATCATCGGCGGCATCCTTCTGGCGCTTCTGCTCGACCAGCCGATGTGGGGGCAGGGGATCGTGCGCATCCTGGTGATCGCGCCGTTCTTCGTCATGCCGACCGTCTCCGCGCTGGTGTGGAAGAACATGTTCCTCAACCCGGTGAACGGCCTCTTCGCGCATCTCTTCAAGGCGCTGGGGCTGGAACCCTTCGACTTCCTCGCCCAGGCGCCGCTGCTGTCGATCATCGGCATCGTGTCCTGGCAGTGGCTGCCCTTCGCCACGCTGATCCTGCTGACCGCGCTGCAGTCGCTGGACAGCGAGCAGCTGGAAGCGGCCGAGATGGACGGCGCCAAGCCGCTGTCGCGCTTCTGGTACATCATGCTGCCGCACCTGGCGCGCGCCATCACCGTGGTCGTGCTGATCCAGACGATCTTCCTGCTGTCGGTCTTCGCCGAGATCCTCGTCACCACCAATGGCGGCCCGGGCTATGCCTCGACCAACCTGACCTACCTGATCTACGTCCAGTCGCTGCTGCAATACGACGTGGGCATGGGGTCCGCCGGGGGCGTCGTCGCCATCATCCTCGCCAATATCGTCGCGATCTTCCTGATGCGGATGATCGGCAAGAACCTGGAGGCCTGAGCCATGGCGCGTGCCGTCAAGACGCAGCGCAAGGCGCTGAACACCGCGATCGCCTGGGGCGTGGGCCTGCTGATCTTCTTCCCGATCCTCTGGACCATCCTCACCAGCTTCAAGACCGAGGCCGAGGCGATCGCCGATCCGCCGGTCTGGTTCAACTTCCACTGGACGCTGGAAAACTACGTCACCGTGCAGGAGCGCTCGAACTACTTCCGGCATTTCTGGAACTCGGTGGTCATCTCGGTGGGCTCCACGCTGATCGGCCTGATCATTGCCGTCCCCGCCGCCTGGGCCATGGCCTTCGTGCCCGGCAAGCGGACCAAGGACGTGCTGATGTGGATGCTGTCGACCAAGATGCTGCCGCCGGTGGGCGTGCTGGTGCCGCTCTACCTGATCTTCCGCAATCTCGGGCTGCTCGACACCCGCACCGGCCTGGTCTTCGTGCTGACGATGATCAACCTGCCGATCATCATCTGGATGCTCTACACCTATTTCCGCGAGATCCCGTCGGAAATCCTGGAGGCCGCGCGCATGGACGGCGCCAGCCTGAAGGAGGAGGTGATCCACGTGCTGATGCCGATGGCGGTGCCGGGCATGGCCTCGACCGTGCTGCTGAACATCATCCTGGCCTGGAACGAGGCGTTCTGGACGCTGAACCTGACCGCCGCCAAGGCCGCGCCGCTGACCGCCTTCATCGCCAGCTATTCCTCGCCCGAGGGGCTGTTCTACGCGAAGCTCTCGGCCGCCTCGACCATGGCCATCGCGCCGATCCTGATCATGGGCTGGTTCAGCCAGAAGCAATTGGTCCGGGGGCTCACCTTCGGCGCCGTGAAATAAGGGGGGAACTACCCGTGGGAAAAATCACGCTGTCTCAGGTCACGAAAAGCTTCGGCGACGTGCAGGTCATTCCGCCGCTCGACCTGGAAATCAACGACGGGGAATTCGTGGTCTTCGTCGGCCCCTCGGGCTGCGGCAAGTCCACCTTGCTGCGTCTGATCGCCGGGCTGGAGGACGTCTCCTCCGGCCGGATCGACATCGACGGCGCCGAGGCGACAGAGCTGCCGCCCGCCAAGCGCCGGCTGGCCATGGTGTTCCAGAGCTACGCGCTCTATCCGCACATGTCGGTCAGGAAGAACATCGCCTTCCCGATGAAGATGGCGAACGTCCCAGAGGACGAGCAGAAGCGGCGCATCGACTCTGCCGCCAAGGCGCTCAACCTCTCCGACTATCTCGACCGCAAGCCCGGGCAGCTTTCCGGCGGCCAGCGCCAGCGCGTCGCCATCGGCCGCGCCATCGTGCGCGAACCGGCCGCCTTCCTCTTCGACGAGCCGCTGTCGAACCTCGACGCCGCCCTGCGCGTGGGCATGCGGCTGGAGATCAGCGAGCTGCACGAGCGGCTGGCCACCACGATGATCTACGTCACCCATGACCAGGTCGAGGCGATGACCATGGCCGACAAGATTGTCGTGCTGCGTGCGGGACATATCGAGCAGGTCGGATCGCCGCTGGAGCTCTACCGCGCGCCGCGCAACCTCTTCGTCGCGGGATTCATCGGCTCGCCCAAGATGAACTTCATCGAGGGCCAGACCGCGGAAGCCCATGGCGCCCACACGATCGGCATCCGGCCCGAGCATATCGAGGTCTCCGCCACCGAAGGCATGTGGCAGGGCCGCGTCGCGGTGTCCGAGCATCTGGGCAGCGACAGCTTCTTCCATGTCCATGACACCGGGCTGGCGGATGTGATCACGGTCCGCGCCAGCGGCGAGATCGGCTTCCGCCACGGCGACACGATCTTCCTGACGCCGCGCGAGGACCAGCTGCACCGCTTCGGCGCCGACGGGCTGCGCATGTGATCGCGGGCGGAGGCTGCCTCCGCCGGAAATTCCAGGCGGCGCCCGCGGGGGCCGCGCAAATCCATAGGTGGGACCATGTCGCTCCGTCTCTCGAATTCCGCCCTGTCCTCTCTGCCTGCCAAGGTGGCCGCACCCGGCTATGACCGCGCGCAGCTCAGCTCCGGCATCCTGCATTTCGGCCTGGGCAACTTCCACCGTGCGCACCAGGCCGAATATCTCAACCGGCTCTTCGCCATGGGCGAGGGCATGGACTGGGCGCTGGTCGGGGCCGGGGTCTTCGAGGGCGAGAAGCGCGGCCGCGACATCCTCGCCGCGCAGGACTGGATGACCACCCTGGTCGAGCAGGAAGCGGACCGCAGCGAGGCCAAGGTGCTTGGCTCGATGATCGATTTCATCGAGCCCGCCAACGGCCCGGCGATCGTCGCGCGCATGGCGGAGCCGGACATCCGCATCGTCTCCATGACCATCACGGAAGGCGGCTATTTCCTCGACTCGAACGACCGTTTCGATCCAGAGCATCCGGCCATGGCCGTGGACGCCGCCGATCCGGAAGACCCGAAGACGGTCTTCGGCATGATCATCGCCGGGCTGAAGGCGCGCCGCGCCAAGGGGCTCGCCCCCTTCACCGTGATGTGCTGCGACAACATCCCCCATAACGGCGTGGTCACGAAGAACACGCTGACCGGACTGGCGCGGCTCTCCGATCCGGCCTTCGCCGACTGGATCGCGGAGAATGTCGCCTTCCCGAATTCCATGGTGGACCGGATCACTCCCGCCACCACCGACCGCGAACGCGGCATCCTGCGCGACGAGTTCGGGATCGAGGACGGCTGGCCGGTCTTCTGCGAGGGCTTCACCCAGTGGGTGATGGAGGACAACTTCCCGCTCGGCCGCCCGCCGCTGGAAAAGGCCGGCGTGCAGTTCGTGCCGGATGTCGCGCCCTACGAGCTCATGAAGCTGCGCATCCTCAATGGCGGCCACGCGGTCATCGCCTATCCGGGCGGGCTGATGGACATCCATTTCGTTCACGAGGCGATGGAGCATCCGCTGATCCGTGCCTTCCTGCGCAAGCTCGAGGAAACAGAGATCATCCCGAATGTCCCGCCGGTCCCGGATACCAGCCTGGGCGACTATTTCGACCTGATCGAACGGCGCTTTTCCAACCCCAAGATCGGCGACACGGTGCGCAGGCTCTGCCTCGACGGCTCGAACCGGCAGCCGAAATTCGTCCTGCCCACCCTGCGCGATGCGCTGAAGGCGGGCGGTTCCATCGACGGGCTGGCGCTGGAATGCGCGCTCTGGTGCCGCTACTGCGCCGGGGTGACCGACAGCGGGGCGGAAATCGCGCCCAACGATCCCAACTGGGACGGCCTGACCGCCGTGGCACAGCAGGCCAAGGCCCGCCCGCAGGCCTGGCTGGAGCAGAAGGCCATCTATGGCGATCTTGCCTCGGATGCCCGCTTTGCCGCGGCCTTCGCAAGGGCGCTGGACGCGCTCTGGGCCGAGGGAACGGCGGCGGTGCTTTCCCGCTACCTGGACAGCTGAGAGATGCGGCCCGCGCTGGTCATCTTCGACTGCGACGGCGTTCTGGTCGACAGCGAGCCGATCTCGCTCGACGTGCTGGTCGGCTATCTGGGCGAGCAGGGCTGCGATCTCGACCACGATACCGGCTATCGCGCGCTTCTGGGCCGTTCCATGGCCTCCGTTGCGGAGTGGCTGCGCCGCGAGCGCGGCTTCGAGCTGACCGAGGCCATGCTGGCCGAAACGCGTGCGCGGCTCTTCGCCCGCTTCGATGCCGAGCTGCAGCCGATCCCCGGAATCGCCGGTGCGGTCCGCGCCATTGGCGGGCCGGTCTGCGTCGCATCCTCCAGCCAGCCCGAGCGCATCCGCCGCTCGCTGACCCTGACCGGGCTGCTGCCGCTCTTCGAGCCCAACGTCTACAGCGCCACGATGGTCGCGCGCGGCAAGCCCGCGCCCGATCTGTTCCTCTTCGCCGCCTCCGGCATGGGCGCCGATCCGGCCGATTGCGTGGTGATCGAGGACAGCCCGGCAGGGCTGACCGCGGCGAAGGCCGCGGGCATGCGCGCGGTTGCCTTCACCGGCGGCAGCCATGCCGGACCCGCCAGACTGCGCGAGACGGTTGCAAATTGCGCGCCGGACGCCATCATCGACCGGATGGAGGACCTGACCGCGATCCTGCGGCAGCTCGGCTGACAGTCGGTGGAGGACATGGCCGCTTTTTTCTGCGCGGTGGACGTGGGCACGGGCTCTGCCCGGGCCGCGCTGTTCGATGCCGACGGCCGCATGGCCGGACGCTGCGAGGCCGCGCTGGAGCTGCACGAAGCCCCAGGGGGCATTGCCGAATACGCCTCCGCCAGGATCTGGCAGGCGGTCGCGGCCGCGGTGTCCGGCCTGATGGCGGAGACCGGGACGCCGCCCGCCGCCGTCGGGGGACTCGCATTCGGCGCCACCTGCTCGCTTGTTCTCTCCGACCGCAGCGGCGCCCCCCTGCTGCTGGATCCCGGCGGCCGGGACATCATCGCCTGGTGCGACCGCCGGGCCACGGAAGAGGCGGAGATCTGCACGGCGACCCGCCACCGGCTGATCGGGCTGCAGGGCGGCCGCATGTCGCCGGAAATGCAGACCGCCAAGCTCCTCTGGCTGAAGCGGCAGCGCCCGGACCTCTGGGACCGGCTCGGACGCGCCGAGGACCTGTCCGACCACCTGACCCGCCGCGCCACCGGACAGGCCGCAGTCTCGACCTGCGCGCTGGCGGTGAAATGGCCCTGGATCGCCGGGCATGGCGGCTGGCAGGAGGATTTCCTTGCTGCCATCGGGCTCGGCGGCCTGCCGGCCCGGCTGGGCCTGCCTGCCGCGGGCCTGCCGGCCGGGTCGAGGGCCGGGGGCCTGTCGCCGGCGGCGGCATCGCAGCTGGGCCTTGCCGCGGGCACGCCGGTGGCGGCGGGAATGATCGACGCCTTCTCGGGCGCGCTCGGGCTGCGGTCGTTGCAGCCCGCAGGCGACCAGCTCGCGCTGATCGCCGGCACCTCCATCTGCGTCATGGGACTGACCCGGGCGCCGGTCGACGATCCGCGTCTCTGGGGGCCGTTCCGCGATGCCGTTCTCGCGGATCATTGGATCTGCGAGGGCGGGCTGTCCGCGGGCGGCGGGCTGCTCGACCGGGTGCTGGCGGATCACGGTGCCGGACAGGGCCACGCGGAGGTGATGGCCCGGGCCGCGGCGCTGCGGCGCCTCCACGGTCCCGGATTCGGCGCCGAGCTTCAGGTCCTGCCGGATTTCGCCGGCGGCAGGGCGCCCTTTCCGGCGGCGGGCCGCGGCGGGCTGCGCGGCGGGCCGGTCCCGGAGGGCGATCCCGACGCGCTCTGCCGCATCTACTGGCGCGCGATGGTGACCCTGGCATTCGCGGTGCGCCATGTCGCGGACCGGATGGCAGCGGCAGGCATCGGCAGCGGCCGCATCCACGCCACCGGCGGCCTCGCCGCGGCCGGCGCCTTTGCCCAGCTGGTTGCCGATGCCACCGCGCTGCCGGTGCTGCGGGCGCGGGACAGCGACGCGGTGCTGCTGGGCAGCGCGGCCTCCGCCGCGGCGGCTGCCTCCGGCGGGGCCGGAGCGCTGCCGGGCGTGCTCGTGCAGATGGCTCCGGAGGCGGAGACGCTGCAGCCCGATCCCGGGGCGGCGGCGGCTCTGGAACGGGACTACCTTGCCTTCCGCCGGGCTTTCGGACCGCAGCAGGCGCCTGCCTGACGCATCGGCATGGCCGCCATGCTGCAGTTGCAAAAAATTTTCTGCAAATGCGAAATGCCGCTGGCGAAAGCGGGGCCCATTCTGCTATCGCAACGTCGCATGCGCGTGCGGCCGGAGAGCTGCGGTGCAATCCGGGATGTTCCCGGTGCGACGTTTCCTGATTTTCGGACGAAGCAGGCCCGGCCGGTTTTTTGGGCTGGGGGGCATGAAATCTTCGGATTTGGACCCTATCTGCGTTGTCGTCCGCTTTGTGACTACGGGGTGACCAGATGAGTGCGATCAGCGACGAAGGCGGCGAGTCCGCGAAATACCGGGCTCCGGCCCTGTCCAAGGGACTCGACATCCTGGAGCTGCTCTCGACGGTCGCCGACGGCCTGACCCAGGCGGAGATCGCCAAGACGCTGGGCCGGACCTCGTCCGAGATCTTCCGCATGCTCATGGTGCTTCGCGAGCGCGGCTATGTCGAGATCGACAACGACCGCTATCACCTGACCACCAAGATGTTCGTCATGGCGCACCGCCATCCGCCGGTGAAGCGGCTGGCCGCCTTTGCCGGTGACCCGATGCAGCGCCTCGCGGACCGGCTGAACCAGTCGATGCATCTGGGCATCCTGCACCGCGGCGAGATGCTGGTGATCGCCCAGGTGGACTGTCCCGACAACAACCTGACCTCGGTGCGGCTCGGCGCGCATGTCCCGCTCTACGACACCGCGTCCGGGCGGGTGCTGGCGGCCTGGCTCGACCGCGAGGCGCTCGGCCGGCTGATCGCCGAAGCCGGGCCGGACTCCCCCAAGCGCGCGGATTTCGAGGCTGACCTGCCCGCGGTGCGCCGCCAGGGCTTCTGCGTCAGCCCGTCCCAGACCATCGCCGGGGTGCTGAACCTGTCGGTGCCGATCTTCGATTTCACCGGCCAGGCGGTCGCCTCCGTGACCATCCCCTTCATCCAGCGGCTGTCCGGCACGTCGATCTTCCCGCCCGAATACTGCCGCGATGCGCTGGTGGAGATGTGCGCCGGGATCTCGCGGCGGCTGGGGGCGGACATGGACGCGCTGCACCGCCGCGAACCGGAACTGCAATAGATACAATTCGAACTGCTTCGGCCGTGCATCTTCCCCATTTGTAAAGCAAGAGCCCCTACGATCCGAGGAAGGGGCGAGATTGGGGACTGGGGCCATGCCGGAGTGGAGAAACATCGAACGGCCGCATGCGGCAGCGGCATGCTGCATCAGCTGCCTGCTGGTCGATGACGATGCGTTTTCCCGGATGATGGTGCTGCGCGCGATCGAGAAGACCCGGCTGGACATGACGCTGGAAACGGCGACCAGCCTGTCGGAAGCGCGGGAAAAGCTGATGTCGGGCTACTACGATCTCGTGCTGCTCGACCACCACCTGCCCGACGGTTTCGGCGCGGGCTTCCTGGTCGAGATGTCGGAAGGCGGCGTGCCGCGCTGGACGCGGGCCGCCATCCTCACCGGGCTGCGCGAGCATGCCGAGCAGGAACTCGGCGGCGCGCGGCCGGACCTTCAGGTCGTCGACAAGTCGGAGTTCGGTCCCGAATTCCTCGAGGACGTGGCACAGAGCTGCTGCGCCGCCTGAGCCGCCCAGCGGCGGAGATCACTCCGCCGCGGTCGCTTCGGGCATCCGCGCGCCGGCGGCGATGTCGCGCAGTGCCAGGGCCAGGCGGGCCATGCCGCGGTCGAGCTTCTCCGCATCGTTCAGCGTGAAATTCAGCCGCAGCGCCGGTCCCGACAGGCCCAGCGGGTCGAAGACATTGCCCGGACCGACGAGCACCCCGCGCTCCACCCCGGCATCGACCAGCCGGTCGACATCCAGCGACGGATCCTTGGCGCGCGCCCAGATGAACATGCCGCCCACCGGGATCTCCCAGTCGAACCAGTCGGAGATGTGCCGCTCCATCGCTTCGGCCAGCGCGGTGCGCCGCTCGCGGTAGAGGGCGATCGCCTTCGGGTGCATCTCCTCGATCATGCCTTCCTCCAGCGCGGCCAGCGTCAGCAGCTGCGACAGCGCGTTGGAGCACAGGTCGGTCGCCTGCTTGGCCGAGACCAGCTTGGCGATCAGGTCCGGCGCGGCAATGACCCAGCCGACGCGCAGGCCGGGCACCAGCTGCTTCGACAGGCTGCCCATGTGAATGACCGGCCCGTCATAGGGCGCATCGCAGCCCTCGGCGGACAGTTCCAGCAGGCCCGGCAGGGCAGGGCCGTCATAGTAGAGCGCGCCGTAGGGGTCGTCCTCGATCAGCCAGGTGTCGGTCTCATGCGCAGCCTCCACCAGCGCGCGGCGCGTCGGCAGGTCGACGAGCTTGCCGGTCGGGTTGGAGAAGTTCGGGATCATGTAGACCAGATCCGCCCGGGCCATCGCCCCGGCCAGCCGGTCGGGACGGGACAGGTCCATGTCCTGGTAGCGCGGCTCGCGCGGGCGGAAGGCATCCATCGCCCCGGCATAGGTCGGGAAATCGCAGGCGATGCGGCGGCCCGGCTCTATCAGCACCTTGCCGACGAGATCCAGCGCCTGCGTGCCGCTGGCGGTAACCAGCACGTTGGAGGCGCCGACATTCACCCCGCGCGCCCGGTAGCGCGCGGCGATGGCCTCGCGCAGTTCCGGCAGCCCGCCGGTGGGCGCGTAGCCGAGCGCGACCTCGGGGCGGTCGCGGATCGCCTGCGCGGCGATCTCGGCCAGGCGCTCCGAGGGAAACAGCGAGGCATCGGGCAGCCCGCCCGCGACATTGACGAGATCCGCGATGCCCGCCGAACCGACGAAGCGGCTCGTCAGATCATTGGTACCCTCCAGCCAGGAGGCGAATTCGGCTCGTCCGGTCATGTCTCTATCCTTGGTATCCTGCGGCCCGGCAATCGTGCGGGGTCTTCCGCGTGGCAGGGGTTGTAGCGCAGGAAGATGAAGATTATGCGCCAAAATCCGTTCCCGCCGGGTCAAATTTCGGGTGCTTGCGCCACGGATTCTGATATCCTTGGCGCAATGCACTCATCACCTGGCGGAAAGGCGCAGCGATGCTCGAGCTGGACGAGATCGACCGGAAGATTCTCCGCGCGCTGCAGAAGAACAGCAAGCGCACCAGCAGCGAGATCGCCGAAGAGGTCGGGCTGTCGCAGACGCCCTACCTGCGGCGGGTGCGGCGGCTGGAAGACACCGGCGCGATCGACCGCTATGTGGCGATCCTGAACCCGGCGGCGCTGGGGCTGGGCATGACGATCTTCACCCGGATCTGGCTGACGGGCCAGGACGCGCGCAGCGTCGACGCCTTCGGCGAGGCGGTGCGCAAGATGCCCGAGGTCGTCGAATGCCACCTGATGGCGGGGGACTGCGATTTCCTGCTGCGCGTCGTGGTGCATGACATCCAGAGCTACCGCCAGTTCCAGGCGCATCACCTGACCCGGCTGCCCGGGGTGCAGAGCGTGAAGACCGAGATCCCGATGCAGCAGATCAAGGCCTCCACCGAAATCCCGGTCTGACGCCGGCCGGGATTGCGCCCTTGTCCGGCAATCCCATATGTAGTAACGTTGCTACGTTATCCGGAGGGCCTGCCCGTGACCATCACCACCCTGACCAGCCGCGAGTTGAACCAGGATGTCGGCCGCGCCAAGCGCGCGGCGCAGGAGGGGCCGGTCTTCATCACCGACCGCGGCCGCCCGGCGCACGTGCTCTTGACCATCGAGGAGTACCAGCGGCTCTCCGGGGCAGGGCGCAAGCTGGGCGAGGCTCTGGCCATGCCCGGCCTGTCGGAGATCGAGTTCGACCCGCCCAAGACCCGGATCGAGAGCCGCCCCGCCGATCTTTCCTGATGTACCTGCTCGACACGAATGTCATCTCCGAGCTGCGCAAGCTCGGCGACGGCCGCGCCGACCCGAATGTTGCGGCATGGGTCGGGGCGGTCGAAGCGGCGCAATGCCATGTTTCGGCGCTGACGCTGATGGAGCTGGAGATCGGCGTCCTCAGGATGGAACGGCGCGACCCGGCGCAGGGCGGGCGGCTGCGCCAGTGGATGCAGAGCCATATCCTGCCGGAATTCGCCGCGCGTTGCCTTGCCGTCGATGCCGCCGTGGCGTTGCGCTGCGCGGGCCTGCACATCCCGGATCCGAAAACCGAACGCGACGCGTTGATCGCGGCGACGGCGCTGGTCCATGGTCTGACGGTCGTGACGCGCAACACAGGGGATTTCGCCGCCACCGGTGTGGCACTGTTCGATCCCTGGCAGGCGTGAGACGCGAAAAGGCGCCCCGCGGGGCGCCTTTCCAGTTCGGCAGGGCCGAATTCAGCCGATGACGTCGCCATCCTCGCGCCAGACCTGGATCACGGCGGAACGCGGCTTGCCCGCGCCGTCCGGCCAGGCGCCGCCCGGGTGCTGGATGCCGACGAAAGCCGTCTTGCCGTCCGGCGACCAGGTCAGGCCAGTGACTTCGGCGCCGTTCGGCGCGGTCAGGAAGCGGGCGATCTCGCCGGTCTCCGGGTTGCCGACCAGCATCTGGTTGTTGCCCATGCCGGCGAACTCGCCCTCGTTGCTGTCGTCGCCGTCGGTCTGGATCCACAGCATCCCGTCGGAGGAGAAGGCCATGCCGTCGGGCGAGTTGAACATGTTGCCCGCGGTGACGTTCTCCGAGCCCTTGTAGGCGCCTTCGCCGGCCTCCGGGTTGCCGGCCATGACGAACAGATCCCAGGCGAAGGTGTCCGCGCCGTGGTCGCCTCCCGCCGGCTGCCAGCGCACGATCTGGCCGTAGTTGTTGGCCTCGCGCGGGTTCGGGCCGCCCACCGGGGTCTCGTCGCCGCCCGCATTCGGCTTCAGGCCGCGGTTCTTGTTGTTGGTCAGCGCGCAATAGGCTTCCGGCTTCAGCGGGTTCGCGGCGATCCACTCAGGGCGGTCCATGGTGGTCGCGCCGACCTTGGAGCCTGCCATGCGCGAGAAGACCAGGATCTCCTCGAGAGCCATGCCGGTGGTCTCGGGCGTCAGCGCCAGCCATTCGCCGGTCTGGTCGTCGTTGAACTTCGCGACATAGAGCGTGCCGTCGGACAGCAGCCCGTCCGTCGGCTGGCCCTCGGCCCAG
The DNA here is from genome assembly GCF_013184745.1 of Mangrovicoccus sp. HB161399. Lineage (GTDB taxonomy): Bacteria > Pseudomonadota > Alphaproteobacteria > Rhodobacterales > Rhodobacteraceae > Mangrovicoccus. Next base: position 33,784 of record NZ_JAATVU010000024.1, on the reverse strand, counting down.
GTCCCGTTGGAGACGTAGCGGTACATGAACTCGCCGCGCTCGTCGTCGCCCATGTAGACGACGATCCGGCCGTCGGCGGCCTGCACCATCTCCGCGTTCTCGTGCTTGAAGCGGCCGAGGGCGGTGTGCTTGACCGGGGTGCTGTCGGGATCGGCGGGGTCGATCTCGGTCACGAAGCCGTGGCGGTGCGGCTCGTTCGGTTCCTTCGACAGGTCGTAGCGCGCGTCGAACTTCTCGTAGGCATAGCGGCCTTCCGCGCCGATGCCGTAGCGCTTGATGCCCTCGTTCTGGGGCATCTCGCCTGTGGTGCCGAAATAGCCGTTGAAGTTCTCTTCGCAGGTCAGGTACGTGCCCCAGAGCGTCTTGCCCGAACCGCAGTTGTTCATCGTGCCCTTGGGGTTCATGCCCTCGGGATCGGCATTGGTCCTGACCAGGTCCGAACCGGCCGCCGGGCCGTCCATGACCATCTGGGTCTCATGGGTGATGCGGCGGTTGTAGGGGCTGTCGATGACAACTTCCCAGGACTCGCCCTGCGGTGCGATCTCCAGGACGGTGACGCCCTGCATGTTCTTCAGCATCGCGACTTCGCCGGCATTTTTCGGCATGCCTTCGGAGTCGGCGGGCAGGTTGATCTTCGGGTTCACGTATTCCGAGTTGATCGCCAGCAGCACATGGCCGTCGGCCTCGAAGGTTTCCATGCCGTCGGTATTCTCGCCGAAGACCTTGTCGGACATCTCGACCGGAACGCCGGTCTCGGCGCTGTAGGCGCCCTCGGCCTCGGAGAACAGCGCCTGGCCCCACTTGACCAGCGGCTTCCATCGGTAGCCTTCCGGCACGTGGATCTCGTGGTCGGTGGCGATGCCGATCGGGGCGAACTTGAAGCTGCCGGCCTGCGCGCGGGCAGCAGTGGTCGAGGACATCAGGCCCGAGCCGAAGACGGCAGCGCCGGAACCGAAGGCAAGCACGGCGCCGAGGAAGCCGCGGCGGGACATGGCACGTTCGACGACGCGGTCGAAATCGTTCTCGGCGGGGCGGGGATCGCGGAGTTCGTCGAACTCATCCCAGGACAGGTCAACGGTGTCGCGGATATCCATGGCGTCGTTTCCTCTGGCAGACAGCTGGCATTGCCCGGCACGGGGGCCGGGATCGGGCCCTCCTGTCACGGCGATCCATCAGATTCATGTCAGCCAGATGAAGCTTTTGTGTCGGCCGGGATGACCTTGCGGCATCCGTGCGGTCCCGGCCGGAAGGGAGCGCGCCGGTCCCCCTTCCGCCTTGGCGCGCGCGGCGGCTCAGCGGGCGAAGAGCCCCTCGAAATCGGCGAAGCCCTTGATCTCGATCGGGTTGCCCGAGGGATCGAAGAAGAACATGGTGCGCTGCTCGCCCGGCTCGCCCTCGAAGCGGACCACCGGCGGGATGTCGAATTCGATGCCCTTCTCCTGCAGCCTGCCGGCCAGCGCCAGCCAGTCGGGCAGCGCCAGCACGGCGCCCATATGGGGCATCATCACCATGTGCTCGCCGACCTTGCCGGTGCGGGTGACCGGGAAGGGTTCGCCCAGGTGGAAGCTCAGCTGGTGGCCGAAGAAGTCGAAATCGACCCAGGTGTCGGTGGAGCGGCCTTCCTCGCAGCCCAGCACGTCGCCGTAGAAACGGCGCGTCTCGTCCAGGTCGGTCACGTGGATGGCGAGGTGGAAGAGGGATTTCATCTGAGTCTCCTGTTTTCGTTGCGCCCCTGCTAGCGGAAGCATAGGAAAAGGAAAAACGGGTTATTCCTGCGCTGAGAGAAAGAAAAGCCGATGGACCTGCGCTTCGTCGAAAGCCTGCTGGCCGTCATCGACGGCGGCTCGATCGTGGCGGCAGCCCGCGCGCAGGGCCGCACGCCCGCCGCGGTCAGCCAGCGCATCCAGGTGCTGGAGCGCGATCTGGGCGTGCCGCTGCTCGTCCGCCGCGCCAATGCGGCGGAGCCGACCCGGATCTGCCTCGACCTGATGGAGGACATGCGGGCGCTGGTCGCGGGCGGCCATGCGCTGAAGCAGCGGGCCGCGCCGGAGGTGGCGGAGGGCGTGCTGCGGCTCGGGGCGATCTCCACGATGCTGACCGGGCTGGTGCCGCCGCTTCTGGCGCGGCTGCGCGAAAGCGCGCCGGGCGTGACGCTGCGGATCGAGCCGGGCAGCTCGGCGCAGCTCCATGCCGCGGTGGCGGAGGGGCGGCTCGACGCGGCGCTGATCGTGGCGCCGCCGGAAGAGGACGCGGCGGGGCTCCGCCTGGTGCCGCTGCGCCACGAGCCGCTTGTCCTGCTGGCGCCGCCCGGGATGGAGACGCTGCCGCCGGAGGAGATCTTCGCCCGGCTGCCGCTGGTCGCCTATGATCCGCAGAGCTGGGGCGGGCGCATCGCGGAGCGCTATCTGTCCGATCGCGGTTTGGCACCGCAGCGGCTCTGCGCGCTCGACGGGCTGGAGGCGATCTCGGCGCTGGTCAAGAGCGGGGCCGGGGCCTCGGTCGTGCCGGACTGGCCGGGCCTGGACGGCGCTCGGCCGCTGGCCGATGGCGCGCTCTATGCCCGGCGCATCGTCGCCGCGATGCCGCCTCTTTCCGGACGTCCCGCCTGCCTTGCCGCGCTCGCCGCGGCGCTTCAGCCCGCGGGCTGAGCGCGGAACGGCGCGATGGCGACGCCTTCGGCCTCCAGCGCGGTGCGCAGGGTGCTGGCGATCTCCACCGCGCCCCTGGTGTCGCCATGGACGCAGAGCGTGTCGGCAGCGACGGGCAGGAAGCTGCCGTCGGTGCAGGGAATGCGGCCGCCGACGACCATTTCCAGCACCTGCCGCGCCGAGACCTGCGGATCGTGGATCACCGCGCCGGGCTGGCTCCTCGGCGTCAGCCGCCCCTCGGGCGTGTAGCTGCGGTCGGCGAAGATCTCGCAGGCCTGCGGCAGCCCGGCCCGGTCCGCGGCCACGGCCAGTTCCGAATAGGGCATGGTGACGAAGGTCATCGACGGATCCACCGCCCTGATCGCGCGGGCGCAGAGCGCGGCCAGATCGGCATCTTCGGAAGCCATGTTCGACAGCGCGCCGTGGAACTTCACATGGGTCATCGGATGGCCCTCGACCGCGCACATGCCCTGCATGGCCACGATCTGGTAGATCAGCTGCGCCTCCAGATCCTCGGGCCGTTCGCCGGAAATGCGCCGCCGCCCGAAACCGTAGAGATCGGCGAAACCGGGATGCGCGCCGACCCGCACGTCGGCCGCCTTCGCCGCGCGGACGGTGCGGCGCATCACCGACGGATCGCCGGCATGGAAGCCGCAGGCGACATTGGCGCTGGTGACGAGGCCCAGCATCGCCTCGTCCTCGCCCATCGTCCAGGCGGCGAAGCTTTCGCCCATGTCGCAGTTCAGATCGAGGGTCTTGGCCATGTCGGTCTCTCCGGGCTCAGTCGGTTCGGTCAAGATCGTCGCCGGCAGTGACGCCGCTGACGAGCGTGTAGGACAGCAGGTCCGCGATGTCCGCCGGGTCGCGCACCAGGTTGCGGCAGCGCGCCGCCGCCTCGCGCAGCTGGTCCGCCTCGCTGCGGCAGATCCGGTCGGCCTCGGCGAAGCTGACCCGCTGGAAATGCAGCGCCGTGCCCGGCACCGCCTGGGCGACGGTCGGCAGATCCGCCGGGATCACCGTGCCGATCCGGGGATAGCCGCCCATGGTCTGGCATTCGGCCATCAGCACGTAGGGCAGCCCCTCGCCGGTCATCTGCAGGTCGCCCGGCTGGATCACGTCCGAGGCCAGCCCTGCTGCATGCTCCGACGTGAAGTGACGCTCGGCGGCGAGCGCGACGCCCTGGCGGTTGCCGCGCGGCGCGCGGGTGAAGGCGGTGGCGTAGAAGGCCTCCAGCACCTCCGGCTCGAACAGCCCGGTCTGCGGCCCGTCGACGGTGCGGACCCGCCCGCCGCCAAAGCGCTGCTCAGGGGCGAGCGTGCGCGCCGGACGCCCGGGATCGGGGTCGGCGCCGCAGGGCAGGCTGTCGCCGCTCTCCAGCAGCCGACCGATTCCGATGGCCAGATGCGCCGCGCGGGATCCCATCCAGGGCTCTGCCGCGATGCCGCCCGCAGGCGCAAGATAGCCGTAGAGCCCGGCCTCCATCCCGCCGAGCCGCAGGGTCTGGCCCGGCTCGACCAGATGCGTGCAGTTCCAGCGCAGCTTCGCCCCGTCGAGCGTCGCCGCCATCGGGGCGCCGGCCAGGGCGACGCGCATCGGTTCGGTCACGGAGAAGCTGCCGCCTGCGCCCGCCATCTCGATTGCCGCCGGCAGTTCGCGCAGCCCCAGCAGCGCCGCCGCCTCGACCAGCGCCCGCCGGTCCATCGCGCCGCCGCGCGACACGCCCTGCGCCAGATGGCCCGCCCGGCCGGCATCCTGCACCGTCATCAGCCCGTCGGCGCGCAGGATCTTCAGCGCGCTCACGCCAGTATCTCCAGCCGCGCGCCGCCCAGCCCGTCGGCGGCAGCGGCCAGCCCGTCATATTCTGACGCGGAGACCGGCACGTAGCGGATCGCGTCGCCCGCGCGAAGCGCGACCGGCTCGCTGCGGTCGGCGACGAAATTGCGGAACCCCGCGCGCCCGACCTGCCGCCAGCCGGTGGTGCCGTCTGCGGTGAACATCACGATCTGGCGCACGGCCACGGTGATCGCGCCCTGCGGCACGGCCGGGTTCAGTGCCGACATGCGCGGGAATCCCCAGTTCTCCGGCAGGAGGCCGATATAGGGCTGGCCCGGGGCGAAGCCGATCGCCAGCACGCCCAGGTCGGCCGCGCAGATCTGGCGCACCGCCTCTTCCTCGCTGGTTCCGGCAAGTTCCGCCACCTCGGCAAGCTGCGGGCCATGCGCGCCGCCGAAGGCCGCCGGGATGTGCCAGCGCCGCGACGGGACGGGGGCGGCGGGCGGATCGTGCAGGACATGCCCCGCCCGGGCCTCCAGATCGGCGGCCAGCGCCTCGCGGCTGGTCCGCCTGCCGTCAAAGCGCAGGAAGACCGAGACCAGCGCCGGGCTGATTTCGGTGACGCCGGGCGGCGGGTCGGCTTCGAGCCCGGCGGCCAGCCGCTGCATCGCGGCCATGGCATCGGGATGCGGCCGCAGCGCGAAGCGCAGCAGCACGCCGTCAACGCCGGCAGGAAGGGCCTCTGGGGTCAGTGCGGGTTCGGAACTCATGTCGCCCCGGCTTACCAGACCGGGAAGGGGGCTGGAAACCGGCAGCGCGGGCCGCGGACGGCCGGCGATGTCGCAGGGGCGCGCAGGGGGTCCCGGTCCGGGGAGAGGCCGGAACGCGGAAAGCGCGGGAGGCCGGGTCCCCCTGCATTCCCCCGCATGCCTGCGCAGGCCGGAGTCTGCTCCGGCCTGCGCAAGCGGCGGTGGCGAGCCGGGCTGTCGGCCCGGCCCAGGATCATTCGATTCCGAGGATCTTCTTGACTTCGGCGGTCGCGCTGACGTCGTCGGTCGAGCCGGAATCCAGGCCGGTCAGGTAGGCCATGACGGCGGCCAGCTGTTCCTCGGTGGCGTCTGCCGGGATCTCGACCATGATGTTGTGGGTTTCCATGGCCGACTTGACCTGGTCGACCTCGGTCTGCGCGAAGGCAGAAGTTGCCATGAGGCCAGCCACGAGCACGGGGGCAAGGAGTTTCTTCATTTCCAGTCTCCATCATCGACGCGGGACGGCCTTGGCGGCCCGCGGGTTACGAAAGTGCACGGACGAAGCGGGCTTCGCCGGGTGCGGGCATGCCGGGGGAGGCGTCTCCGCCGGGCATCTCGGTCTGCGGCGGGCCTAGGCCCCCCGCGGAAGTCTGCGCTCCGATCGCCGCTGCGGGCGCCGGAGCCGGGGATCACGGCCCCGGGGGCCAGATGGCCTTCCAGTCGTTCTTCATGTCGGCCAGCGTCCAGCCGTACTGCGCGGCGGCATCCAGCCCCTTGTCGAGCGTCCCGACCGCCGACTGGCGGTCATAGGCCCATTCGCGCGCGGCATCGGTGTGGTGCACGAAGAGGCAGAAATTCGGCCCCGGCGGCAGGCAGGTGTATTCCAGCATCTCCAGGTCGCCGTCGGAATTGCCGAAGGCGGCGACGGGGCGGCGGCCGACATGCATCTGGATGCCCACCGGCTTGCCCGGCCCGTCATCGACGAAATCGAGCTCGGGCGTCTTCAGCAGGACTGGCTGGCCGTCGACGATGTCGAATTTCAGCTTGCCCGAGCTGCCGACCACCTGCTCGGGCGGGACGCCGTAGAGCTTCTCGGCGAAGACCCGCATGAAATCGATGCCGCCGCCGGAGACGATGAAGGTGCGGAACCCGTTGGCGCGCAGATGGGCGAGCAGCTCCAGCATCGGCTGGTAGGCCATCTCGGTATAGAGCTTCCCGGTCTCCGGGTGCCGCGCCGTCGCGATCCACTCCTCGACCACCTTGGCGAAGTCGCCGGTCGACAGGCCGGAATGGGTCGCGGCGACGATCTTGGCGATGCCGTTCTTGCCGCCTGCCATGGCCTTTTCCATGTCGCCCGCCAGGATCGAGGCGAAGGGCTCGGCCGTCTTCCACTCGGGATGCTCCGGCGCCAGCGCCTTGACCCGGTCGATGGCGAAGGCGAGCTGCACATAGGCGGGCTTCTCCGCCCAGAGCGTGCCGTCATTGTCGAAGACCGCGATCCGGTCCTGCGGGGCGATGTGGCCCGGGCCGCCGTCCTCTGCCGCTGCGGCGACGAAATCGAGGATCGCCTTGCGGGTGGCGCCCTCCGCCCAGGAGGGCAGGGGAGCGTCCTGTGCCATGGCCTGCGTGGCGATGGCCAGGGCCGCGGCGCAGGCGGCCAGCCGCAGCGCGCGGCGCGGGTCGAATGTCTTTGCCATCTGCTGGTCCCCCGGTCGTTCCTGTCCCGGCACGGCCCGTCCTGCGGCCCGTGCCTCTCCTTGCGGCCGCCTCAGTTACCGGTGGGCAGCCCGATGCTGACGCCGTCCTTCGCGAGAGAGTCGCGGATGTATTCGAAGCGCTGGTACTGGCTCAGGGTGATCGGGCCGGTATAGGTCTCGCTCTGCAGCTTGCGCGGCGGGTACTTCACGTAGGACTTCACCAGCTCGGTGACCTGGTCGTTGATGACGGGCAGGTACCAGGTGCGCTCGGTGAAGTTGTTCATGAAGAGGTCGTAGCGCTCCTGCGGATCGTCGAGCAGGTTGAAGACCTGCGGGACGGTCGCGACGTAGCTGGACGGACCCTTCCAGCCGAGGTTGCTGTCCACCGCCAGCCCGCCGGTCTGGGCGCCGTCGTCGCCGCGCAGGTTGAACACAGCCTTGTAGTTGCCGACCCGTGCCGCGCCGGGGCTCAGCTCGTCCTCGGTGAAGTAGAACCAGGCCTTGCGCGCGCTGTCGCCGGTGCCTTCCCAGACAGGGGTCATGTCGTAGCTGTCGAAGATGATCGGCTGGCCCTCGCGGTCCTTCTCGGGCAGGTCGACGCCCGCGACGGAGGCGAAGGTGGCCATCAGGTCGAGCCCGCCGACCACGGCCGCGCTCTTGCTGTCGGGCTTCACGTGGCCGGGCCAGCGCACCATCGCCGGCACCCGGTTGCCGCCTTCGCGCACGGTGCCCTTGGTGCCGCGGAACGGGGTGTAGCCGGCATCGGGATAGACGTCCTGCCAGGCGCCGTTGTCCGTCGTCCAGAACACGATCGTGTCGTCCTTAAGCCCCAGCTCGTCCAGCTTGGCGATCAGGCGGCCGATGCGGGTGTCCAGTTCGACGATCGAGTCGGCATATTTGGACTTCGAGATCGACTTGTGCTCGAATTCCGGCGCCGGCAGGTTCGGCTGGTGGACCTTCATGAAGTTCACGTTGATGAAGAAGGGCGTGTCCGGCGTCTCGGCCGCCTTCTCCAGGAACTCGATCCCCGCCTTCTCGACGTAGCTGTCGAAGAACGGGATGCCGACGACGCCCTTGTCGGGGGTGTCGACATACTGGCCGTTGATCTTGAAGTCCTCGGTCGGCTTCTCGCCCGCCTTGCCGGACAGCGCCCCCTTGGTCACCTTCTGGAACATGGCGCGCAAGTCGTCCGGCATGTCGGGGAACCAGGTCGGGTCGGCATAGGTATAGGCGTTCAGGTGGTAGAGCCCGACATATTTCATCTCGTCGTAGCCCTGGGCATTGGGCAGCGCGTAGTCGTCCTCGCCCAGGTGCCACTTGCCGGTGAAATAGGTCTCGTAGCCCGCTTGCTTGAGCACCGAGGCCAGCGTCCATTCCGCCGCCGGAAGGCCGCCGCCCTGGCCCTGGAAGGCCACGGTGGTCATGCCCGAACGGTTCGGGATGCGCCCGGTTTGCATCGCGGCGCGGCCGGGCGTGCAGGAGGGCTGGGCGTAGAAATGGGTGAACATCATGCCTTCGTCGGCCAGCTCGTCGAGACTGGGCGTCGGCATGCCGCGCGCCTCGCCGCCGAGATAGGCGCCGATGTCACCGTAGCCGGTATCGTCCGACACGATGAACAGGATGTTGGGCTTCGATCCGGCCGCCGGGGCGGTGCTGTCCTGCGCCGAGGCGGCGGTCCAGGGCAGCGCCCCGAAGCCGAGCACCGCCAGCATCGCAACTCTGGATGCCTGGCGCATCCGCAGGCTCCGTCCCCTGGTGTCCTGGGTCTGCATTCGCTCTCTCCGTTCGGGGGCGCCGCTCACTGCCGCAGCACCCGGTCCGCCATGCCCCGCGCCGGTCACCGGCTGCCCGGGCGGGCATCGAGAAGCGCGAGGATCTCGCGCTCCAGTTCTTCCAGCAGGGCGGCATAGTCCGCCGCCTGGCGGCATCCCGCCCCCGCAATGTCCTGCCACCGGCGCAGCGCCTGGGTGGCTTCCTCGTAGTCGCTGCAGATTCCGCGGAACCCCTGGTCGGTCGCGCAGCGCCGGCGGATGTCCAGCTCCCGGTCCGGAAAGCGCGCAAGGATCGAAACGATTCTGTCCACGGCTCCCGTCCAATGCCCTTTTCCGCTATCCCAGCCCCGGCCTGACCACGGCATGCGAACTGCAACTTCGGGCAAGTTGGCCGGCAAAACTGTCTTCCGGGAGGTACGAACAGGTTCGCACACTCCCGAAAACATGTGCAAAAACACGTTTCGCGGGGGCTTCGCGAAAGAATCGTGCCAAGGCGTCGCAGTCCTCTCATTGTCTATTTTCTGGAAACGACTCAGCTGCTCGCCTAAACGTGAGAAGGCGAATTTATCTCGGTGCGGAACAATGACCGGGCATGTGCATTTGTTAGAGCTGGAATCCGGCGCCGACCCGGCGCCGTCCCACGTGCGTGCCGCGCTCCGCAGGATCCTCGACAGCTCCGACTTCCTGGCCAGCGAACACCGCCGCGACTTCCTGAGCTTCATCGTCGAAGAGTCCCTGTCGGGCCGGGCGGAGAGGCTTAAGGGCTATACCATCGCCACCGAAGTCTACGGCCGCGACGAAAGCTTCGACGCCCAGGCGGATCCGGTGGTGCGGCTGGAAGCCCGCCGCCTGCGCCGCGATCTCGACGGCTACTATGCCGGCAGCGGCCAGGCCGATCCGCTGCGAATATCGATGCCGAAGGGCGGCTACCAGCCGCAATTCGGCTGGAGCGAGTCGGCCATGGCCGCGGCCGTGCCCGCGGCTCCGGATCCCGCGCCCGTGCCGGATCCCGCGCCGGAGGACGCGGCCGCGCCCGCCGGGCGCCGCCTGCCGGACTGGCGGCGCTACGCCATGCCCGCCGCCGCCGGGCTGGCCTGCCTCGCCCTGGCGCTGCTGGCAGGCGGGCTGCTGCTGCGGAGCTCTCCCGCCCCGGCACCGCGTGCCGCGCTCGAAGGTCCCGCCGTCGCCGTCCTGCCCTTCGATGTCATCGGCTCCGGCGAAGAGGTGCGCAGCCTTGCCGACGGGCTCCGCCAGGAACTCACCGTCGACCTGATGCGCTTTCCGGGTTTCCGGCTCTTCACCGTGCCGGGCAACGGCATGGACGGCCTGGGAGCCGATCCGCTGGACAGCGTCCGCGCCGCGGAAATCGGCTATGTGGTCAGCGGCAGCGCGCGGCTGGCGCCGGACCGGGCGACGGTGATCGTGCAGCTGCTGGATGCCCGCAGCGGGCTGCTGCGCTGGAGCCAGATCTACCACCGCGACCTCGCCTCCGGCGGGATCGCCGACTTGCAGCAGGACCTGGCCGCCGAGATCGCCGGGGCGCTCGGCCAGCCCTACGGCGCCGTGCCGGAAGACCTGCGCCGCCGCAGCACGGAGCCGGGCATGGCCGACCTCGCCGGCTATCTCTGCGTGCTGCGCGCCTATGACTACCGGCGGAACTTCTCCAAGGCCAAATTTGCGCCTGCCTTTGGCTGCCTGGAGGAAACGGTGGGCCGCCAGCCGGGCTATGCCGATGCCTGGGCGATGCTGGGCTGGCTCAGGCTCGATGCCGTGCGGTTCGGCTATGGCAGCGGCACTCCGGAGGAAGACCGGGTGGCCGGCGCCTACGAAGCGGGTGCCGAGGCGGTGCGGCTCGATCCGGACAGCCTCCTGGCGCTGAAATCGCTCTCGGCCATCCAGTACTACCGGGGCAATTACGCGGCCTCGGAACGGCTGGGATGGCAGGCGCTGCGGCTCAATCCCAACGACCCGGACACGCAGGCGCAGCTGGGCTGGCGGCTGGCCGCGCGGGGCAATTTCGCCGACGGAATCCCGCTGCTGGAGTCCGCCGTGGCGCTCAGCAGCGGCGCGCCGCCCTGGTATTTCTATTTCCTCGCCATCGACCGATACCTGAAGGGCAGCAACGCCGAGATGCTGGACTTCGCGGAGCGTTCGACAAGCGACGGGCTCGGTGCCGGCTACATGCTGGTCGCCATCGCCCAGGGCGCGATCGGCCAGGCACCGGAGACCAGAACCGCGCTGGCCCGGATGGAGGACCATGCGCTGATCGGCGCGGATCCCGAGCCCTTCCTGCGCGACATGGGCTTGACCGAGGAACTCGTCGCCGCGCTAGTCGGCGGCATCGGCACCGCCCGCAACTTGGTTGCCGGTCCCTGAAGGCCAGGGCCAGCGCCCCGTCACCATGCCATTTTTCACTGCCGGACCCCGCGGGCGCGCTGCGGCCGACAGGTGTGCAGCCAAGCAGGACCGACCGGCCTGCACCGGCGGGAGACGGTTGGCAGAGTATTTGGAATACGAATTATCATCCCATTTTTAGCATAGAAACTGATATTCACGTGGCGACGTCCTAGGCCTAGGGTCCCGGCAACAGACAGCGGGGTACGGCCTATGGGCGCGTTAGACGGCATCAGGGTTCTCAGTTTCAACCATTTCCTCTCGGGGCCGGCAGCGGCACAGCATCTGGGGGATCTCGGGGCGGATGTCGTCGCGGTCGAACCGCTGACCGGGGCGTTCCAGCGCAACTGGGCGGTCGGCAACCGCTTCGTCGACGGCATCTCGGTCAACCACATGACCACCGGGCGCAACAAGCGTTCGATTGCGGTGGACCTGAAATCGCCCGAGGGCGTCGCCGCGGTCAAGCGGCTGGTCGCCGGCGCCGATGTGGTGATGGAGAATTTCCGCCCCGGCACGCTGGAAAAGCTCGGCCTCGGCGAAGACGTGCTGCGCGCGATCAATCCCGGGCTCGTCTATGCCGCCACCACCGGCTTCGGCCCGGACGGTCCCTATGCCAAGCGCCCGGGCCAGGACATCCTGCTGCAGGCGATGACCGGGCTGGCCGCCCATACCGGCAGCATGGAGCACGGCCCCGTGGCCGTCGGCTCGGTGCCGATCGACCACCATGCGGCGGCGCTGACCGTGGCGGGAATCCTCGCGGCCCTGCTGGAACGCGGCCGCACCGGCAAGGGCCGCCGCGTCGAGGTCAACATGCTGCAGGCGGCCATCGACCTGCAGGGCGAGTCGGTCACCGCCTGGCTGAACGGCGCCGAGCATGCCGGGCCGCGCGGGCAGCAGGGCATGGCCAACTGGTTCAGCCCCGGCCCCTACGGCATCTATGCCTGCACCGACGGCCATGTGATGATCTCGATGTCGACGCCCTCGCAGATCGGCAAGGCGCTGGACCTGGACGCGATCGTCGGCTTCTCCGACAAGGACGGGTTCGACCGCCGCGGCGAGGTCAGCTCGGCCGTGGCCGGGGCGATGGCCAGGATGGCGATGGACGAAGCCCTGCCCAAGCTCGAGGCGGCCGGCGTCTGGCACGAGGTGGTGCGCGACTATGACAGCCTGCGCGGCAACCCGCAGCTCGTGCATCTGGGCGGGCTGGTCGACACCGAGACCCGCGACGGCAGCCCGATGACGCTGATCTCCAGCCCGATCCGCATGGATGGCGCGGCCGCCGATCTCCGGCTGCCGCCGCAGGCGCTCGGCGCGCAGACCCGCGAGGTGCTGGCCGAGGCGGGCTATTCCGCAACCGAAATCGACGCGCTGCTGGAGAGCGGCGCCGTGGCCCAGACCGACCGCATGAGCGTCTGAGGCAGGACAGGAAGAAGACGATGGATTTCACGATTTCCGACGAGATGAAGATGGTCACCGAGACGGTCGGCCAGTTCATCCGCGACAAGGTGCAGCCGCTCGAGGCCGAGACCGAGGCCAATGCCGAGATCCCGCCTGCCAAGCTCGCCGAGGTCAAGGCCGAGGCGCAGGCGCTGGGGCTCTATGCGATGAACATGTCCGAGGACGTCGGCGGCGCTGGCCTGGGCGTTCTGGACATGTGCCTCGTCGAGGAGCAGCTCGGCCAGACCTCGGATGCGCTGATCCGGCGGATCTTCGGCCAGTGCTATCCGATGATGGAGCAGCTGGCCGACGAGGCGCTTCGCCAGAAGTACCTCTATCCGCTGGTCAAGGGCGACAAGATCTGCGCCATGGCGATCACCGAGCCGGGCGCCGGGTCCGACGCGGCGGCGATCCGCACAAAGGCGCATCTCGACGGCGACGAGTGGGTGCTGAACGGGACGAAGCATTTCATCTCGGATGGCGACATTGCCGATTACGTCATTGTCATGGCGGTGACCGATGCCGAGAAGGGCGCGCGCGGCGGCATCTCGCTGCTGCTGGTCGACAAGGGCACGCCGGGCTTCACCGTGGTCGGCAAGCAGCCGATGATGGGGCATCGCGGCTATGGCCATGCGGAGCTCGCCTTCGACAACTGCCGCGTGCCCGCGGGCAATGTGCTGGGCGAGGTCGGCAACGGGTTCAAGGTGATGATGGCCAACGTGTCGGGCATCCGGCTGGGCCATATCGGCGCGCGCGCCGTGGGCATGGCCAGCCGCGTCCTCGAGATGATGCGCACCCATGCCGCCGAGCGGAAGCAGTTCGGCCAGCCGATCGGCGAGTTCCAGATGGTCCAGCAGATGATCGCCGACAGCGCCATCGAGATCTTTGCCACCCGCATGGCCGTCATGAACACCGCCTGGGAGGTCGATCAGGGCATCGACGCCCGCGACAAGGTTTCCATGGTCAAGGTCATGGCCTCGGAGATGCTGGGCCGGGTCGCCGACCGCGGCATCCAGGTCTTCGGCGGCTCGGGCTTCGCCAAGGACCTGCCGCTGGAGCGGATCTACCGCGATGCCCGGGTGACGCGGATCTATGACGGCACCTCCGAAATCCACCGCATGCTGATCGCGCGTTCCGTGATCAAGCGCGGCCTGAGCCTGTGAGCAGACCCATGACCAAGATCGAGACGGGCGCCTCCGTCACCTTCCGCAAGACGATGACCGTGGCCGAGCAGGGCTTCTACACCGGGATTTCCGGAGACATGGACCCGCTGCATGTCGACCGGGTGAAGGCACAGGCGGCCGGGCTGGCCGACATGGCGGTGTTCGAGCTGGCGGCAGGCAGCCTGTTCTCCACCGCGATGGCGCGGCTCTCCGGTCCCGGCTGGCGGATCGAGTCGGTCTCGCTGCGCTTCGTCCGCCCGCTTTCCGTCGGCGAGACCCTGGCCGCCACCGCCACGGTCGCATCGACCAACGGCGTGATCACCTTCGACCTCGCGGGCACTTGCGGCGGGGAAAAGGTGATCGAGGGCGAGGCGCGGCTCGGCCGCGTGGCCGCCGATGTATGAGCTGAGGCCCATCGACGACATCCAGGTCGGCGACCGGGTGTCGATCACCAAGACCGTCACCGAAGCCGATGGCGCGATGTATGTCGCGGCGACCGGCGATTTCGGTCCGGTCCATGTCGATGACGACTATGCCACCACCACCCGCTTCGGCGAGCGGCTGGCGCCGGGCATCCTGATCGGCGGCATCTGCACCTCGATCCTCTCGGCGGAACTGGTCGGCACGCTCGGCGTGTCGATCCGCGACTGCTTCTGGTTCACCGGCGCGGTGCGCTACGGCGACACGCTGACCTTCGAGCTGTGGGTCTCGGCCAAGGACGAGGAGGCCCGCACCGTCGACTGGCAGGCCTCGGCCCGCAACCAGGAGGGCACCGAGGTGCTGAAGGTCGACGCCACCCTGAAATTCCCCCGCAAGAAAGCGAGCACGACATGAACGTTACCGGCAAAGATCTGCGCGGGATCACCGTGGCGACGGTGCTGCCCTTCGACGAGGCCGGCGCCATCGACTGGGACGGCTATGCCGCCGTTCTGGATCACTGCGCGCAGCCCGCGACCACCGACTGCGTCTTCGTCAACGGCCATGCCGGCGAGGCGACCGCGCTGACCGCGGCGGAGAAAGCCGAGGTGATCAAGCGCACCCGCGACCAGATCGGTCCGGACCGGGTGCTGCTGGCCGGCGTCGTGCCGACCGGCTATCCGGAGGCGCGCGAGCAGTCCGAAGCCGCACGCGAGGCCGGGGCCGATGTCGCGGTGATCTTCCCGGCCGAGGCTCTGGGCGGCGGCAACGCCAGTACCGCCGCGCCGGTGAAGTTCATGGAGAAGCTGGCGGGCGAGCTTGCCATGCCGCTCTCGGTCTTCCAGTTCCCGATCGCCTCGGGCTTCGGCTTCTCGACGCCGGTCCTCGCGGAGATGGCGCAGATCCCCGAGGTCATCGCCGTCAAGGAGGGCTCGGCGACGCTGCTGGCCTATGACGAGAACCGCCGCGCGATCAAGGCGGCGGCGCCGGACGTCGCGATCCTGCCGTCGAATTTCCACTGGTTCTTCGCGCAGGTGGCACTTGGCGGCGACGGCATCCTGTCGGGGCTCGCCTCGCTGGCGCCGGGGCTCCTGAAGGACCTCTGGGACGCCTCCGAGGCGGGCGATCTGGCGGCGATGCGCGCGGCGAATGACCGGCTCTATCCGGTGGTGCGCGCGATCTACGGGCCGGCCCCGGTCATTGACATGCATACCCGCATGAAGGACGGGCTCAGGCTGATGGGCGTGATCGGGAATTCCGCGCCGCGCCTGCCGCTCCTGCCGCAGTCGGACGAGGTCGTCGAGGGCGTGCGCAAGGCGCTGGCCGGGGCCGGGCTGCTGTGACCGCGGGCGGGATCTACGCCGCCACCATCGCGCCGATGCAGGCCGACGGCGCGCTCGACCTGGCCAGCATGGAGCGCCATTTCGCCGAAATGGGCCGCGTTCCGGGGCTGGCGGGGCTCTTGCTTAACGGCCATGCGGGGGAGGGGGTCTTCTTCTCCCGCGAGGAGGCGGCCGAGGTTGTGCGGCTCGCCCGTGCCACGCTGCCCGAGGCGCGGCTGCTGGCTGCGGTCGGGGCCGAGTCCACGGCGCAGGCGGTGGCGGACGGGCAGGCGGCGATGGCCGCCGGGGCCGATGCGGTCATGGTCTTTGCGCCCTTCTCCTGGGCGCTCGGGCCCGATCCGCGCGCCGTCGTCGCCCATCACCGCGGCATTGCCGAGGGCACCGGCGCGCCGATCTACCTGTTCCAGGGCTCGACCGGTTCGGGCGGGCTGCACTATGGCGACGATCTTCTGGCGCGGCTGCTGGAGATCGGCGCCGTCGCGGGCATCAAGGAAGGCTCCTGGGAGACCCGCGCCTATGAGGGCACCCGCCGGGTCGCCCGCGCCCTGCGCCCGGACGTGGCGGTGATGGCCTCGGGCGACGAGCACCTGTTTCCCTGCTTCCTGATCGGCTCGGATGGCAGCGCAGTCAGCCTGGCCGCGGTGATCCCGGAGGCCATCGTCGCGCTCGATGCCCATGTCCGCGAGGGCCGCATCGACGCCGCGCGCGACCTGCACGAGCGCATCTACAGGCTTGCGCGGCTGGTCTACGCCGCTCCCGGCCATCTCGCCGCGGCGCGGCTCAAGGCGATGCTCGCCGCGCTCGGCCGCATCGGCAGCGCCCATTGCCGCGCGCCGACCCCCGCCATTTCCGCGGAAGAGGCCGCGGCGCTGATGGCGGCGCTTCAACCCTGCCTGGAGGTGTCCCGGTGACCCAGACCCATATCGTGTTCGTCGATGTCGACCCCGAGGACGAGGCCGCTTTCGACGACTGGTACGAGAACACCCATGTTCCCGATATCCTCGCCTGTCCCGGCTGGCTCGATGCGCGGCGCGAGAAATGCCTCGAGGGCGGGCCGCGCCATGTCGCGATCTACACCATCACCGGCCCCGAGGCCTATGAAACCCCGGAATTCGACGCTATCAAGGGGTTCGGCCCGTTCACCGGCAAGGTCAGGAACTTCCACCGCATCCGCCTGACCAGGAGCTGAGCGGACCCCACGGACCGCCGGAGACCATGCTCAACCTCAGACAGCTCGAAGTCCTGCGTGCCGTCGTCCAGTACCGCACCACCGTCGGCGCGGCCGAACGGCTGGGCATGTCCCAGCCCTCGGTCTCGAACACCATCCGCCATGTCGAGACGGTGCTGGGATTCCCGCTGTTCGAGCGGGTCTCGAACCGGCTGTCCCCGACCGCCGAGATGCTGATCCTGCTGGAGGAGGCGGAGCCGCTTTTCCTTCTGCGCGATGCGGTGAACCAGCGCGCTGCCGACCTGCAGGCCGGGCGGATCGGGCGGATCCGCATCGCCTCCACCGCGGAGCTCTCCGAGGCGATCATGCCGAAGGTGATCGCGGATTTCGCCAACCGCTCGCCCGGTATCCAGATTTCGCTGGAAACCCGTCCGCTCGACAGCGTGCTGCAGGTGGTCGAGAGCGGGCTGGCCGATGTCGCCTTCGTCATCGCGCCCTATGAACACCACGCGCTGGAATACCAGCGCATTGCCACCTTGCGTGCCGTCTGCCTCTGCCAGGAGGACGATCCGCTAGCGCAGCTTTCCGAAGTGACGCCGAAGGATCTGGACCCGCGGCCGCTGGCCGGGCCGCAGGTCGCCAACCGCATCGGGCTGATGATCGCCGAGAGCTTCGGCAAGAGCGGCGTCGACTACCATCCCTCGATCGAGACCCGCTTCATGAACGCCGCCTCTCGCATCGTCGCCCATGGCCGAGGCGTGGCACTGATCGACGAGCTGTCCGCCTATTCGGTGCTGCGCCCGGGACTGGCGATCCGGCCCTACCGCCCCGAGCTGAGCTTCGAGCTCTCGGCGGTGCTGTCGCGCACCAAGCAGCCCAGCCGCCAGACCAAGCGCTTCATCAAGGCCTTCGCCGACTGCACCGAAACGCTGCTGGCCGACATCGCCGCCGCCATCGCCGGCTCGGCCCGCTAGCCCCTCCGGACCGCCCCGGCGGCACAGGGACTGCCGGTTGGCCCGCAAATGCCGATGGCCATCCGGAGACGCCGGTTCCCGCCGGTTCTGCGGCCGGGTCCGGACCCTAAGGACAATTGCCGCGGCCATGGCTCCGCCTCTCCTCCGCGGAACTCTCTCCCGTTGCGTGTCCAAGACCATGCAGGCCCACCTGATGACCACCCCCATGAGCGAAGAGACGCGTTCAGTAGCCCGACCTTCCGTTCTCTTGGGCGGCAGAATGCGGGCCCCCTGCCGCACGCGGCGGCCCGCCGGACCCTGACCGCCGGAGATGACCCAAGACGCGGACGGCAGGCCGGACCGGCCATGCCCGCGGCGCGGCAAGCGGCCGGGCGGCTGGCGCGTCCGCAAGGCGGGGAACTGCGGAACTGCGCCTGCTTCCATCCTGCTGCCGCGCCCGGAATTGCCGTCCTTCGCCGTGCCGGTGCCGGCAGATGCAACGCACCCGGCGGAACGGCCCGGCGGGTGCGCGGAAACGGCGGACGGCAGCGGTCCGGT
This sequence comes from Mangrovicoccus sp. HB161399, assembly GCF_013184745.1. GTDB lineage: Bacteria > Pseudomonadota > Alphaproteobacteria > Rhodobacterales > Rhodobacteraceae > Mangrovicoccus. The sequence goes on along the minus strand of NZ_JAATVU010000024.1, from coordinate 15,712 downwards.
CCTTCGCTGCCGCGGGAGGCCCGGCCGCCCCGGGCCGCTACCGCGCGTCCGCCAGCGATGCCTCCAAGGTCCGCAGCAGCGCCGCGCCGCCTTCGGCCAGGAGGTTGGTGTCGTTCGTCGCCACGACGTGCCCCGCGCCGAGCGCAACCGCCAGTTCCGGCACCAGCGCGGGCGGCAGGCCCATCACGCCGAAGCCCTTGCCCGCCGCCTGAGCCGCCTGCGCGATCCGGGCGAAGGCCTGCGCCACCTCGGGATGGCCGAGCTGGCCGCGCAGGCCCAGCCCGTCCGCCAGGTCGTTCGAGCCGATCATCAGCATGTCGATCCCCGGCACCGCAGCGATCTCCGCGGCATTCTCCAGCCCCGCGGCGCTTTCGATCATGGCGATGACCTGCGTGCCGACCTCTGCCTCGCGGGCGAGATCGGCTGCAGGCAGCACCCGGTAGCCGAGCGCGGGCAGCGGGCCGGGCAGGGCGCGCGCTCCGATGGGCGCGAAGCGGCAGGCCCGCGCGACGGCAGCGGCCTGCCGGGGCGTGTCGACATGGGGCACGATCACCCCTGCCGCCCCGCAATCGAGCACGCGCGCCACATCCGGCGAGTCCGGCCCGGTCACCCGGCCGAAAACCGGAAGCCCCACCGCCAGCCCCGCCGCCGCGGCCTGGCCGAGCGCGTCGAGGCCCAGCGGGCCGTGTTCCATGTCGATCACGAGGAAGCCGAATCCCGCGGCGCGGGCGAGCAGGACCGACTCTGCCCGGCCGAGCAGGCAGCAGGCCAGTCCGAAGGCGGGTTGGAAGGTTTGCTTGTTTTCTGGGCCGTTCATTTCGTTGTGTTCACTTTCCAAGCATTTCGCGAAACTCCCTGCCGCCGAGACTAGCCGGAAAGCGGAATGAATATTCATGGAAAGTGGGCTTTAAATAGTAGCTATCAATTTCTTAATAGACGGCTTCCTTCATCCCGCGCGCTTTGACAGTAGGGTGGCCCTAGGCACGGACGACACGTTCAGGTTGTGCCAATCTACCTCCGGCAGACAGGAGCACCCCGATGGCCGAGCGGACCGCCTTTCTCCAACCTCTTCCCGCGCTCGCGGGACGGTCGCCGCTGCTCCGGCCGCTGATCTGCGGCCTCTGGGGCCTGCGGCGCCTGGTCGACATCCTCGCGCTGGCGCTGCTGTGCTACATGGCCTGCGCCATCCTGGTCCAGATCACCGGCCGCTACGTCTTCAACTATTCCATCGCCTGGAGCGAGGAGACCGCCACCTTCGCGCAGATCTGGCTGACCCTGCTCGGCGCCGGGATCGCGATGCGTTCGAACGCGCATGTCGGGGTCGACGTGCTGATCCGCAAGGCGCCGATGCCGGTGCAGAAGCTGTTCGCCGCGGGCGGGCTGGCGCTCGGCATCTGGTTCATGGCGGCCGTGATCGTGGGTTCGATGGCGCTGGTGGCGATCGGCCTGCGCATCCACAGCCCGGCCACCAACATGCCGATGGCGGTGCCCTACCTGTCTCTGCCCGTGGGCTTCGGCTATTTCCTGCTGGAATTCGTGCTGTCCGGCACCTCGCGGCTGTTCTCCGGGGAGGCCGCGGAATGATCTGGGCAGCCGGCGGTTTCATCCTCCTCCTGATCTCGGGCATTCCGATCGTCCTGGCGCTCGGCATCGCGGCGCTGCTGGCGATCGAGCTGACCACCACCGCGCCGGTTTCGATCGTGGCGCAGCGCATCTATGGCGGGCTCAACTCCTTCTCGCTGATGGCGATCCCGTTCTTCGTCGCCTCCGGCCTGCTGATGGAGGCCGGCGGCATCGCCCGCCGCTTCGTCGCTCTGGCCTCGGCGCTGGTCGGCTGGATCACCGGCAGCCTCTACCTGGTCTCCATCGTCACCGGCGCGGGGCTGGCGGCGATTTCCGGCTCGGGCTCGGCGGACACCGCGGCGATCAGCTCGGTGATGATCCCCGAGATGAAGAAGCGCCGCTATGACATCGACCTGGCTGCGGCGGTCATCGCCGCCTCGGGCTCGCTGGCCTCGGTCATCCCGCCCTCCATCGTGATGATCGTCATCGCCATCACCGCCAGCCAGTCGATCGGCGGCATGTTCCTCGGCGGCATCGTGCCGGGCGTGCTGATCATGGCCGGGCTGATGGCCGGCTGCTGGATGTTCGCCCGCAGCCAGGGCGAGGCGGGGCGCGACCGCGAGGCCTTCAGCCTCGGCAAGCTCGGCCGCGCCTTCCTCGACGCGCTGCCCGGCATGGCGATCCCCGTGGTGATCATCGGCGGCATCACCGGCGGCATCTTCACCGCGACCGAAGCCGCCTGCATCGCGCTCTTCGCCACGCTGGCGATCAGCCTGCTGGTCTATCGCGAACTCACGCTGTCCGACGTGCCCGCGATCCTGCTGCGCGCCGTCAGCCTCTCGGCGACCGTGCTCATCATCATCGCCACCGCCAGCGTCTTCACCTGGATCATCGCCTCGACCGGCTTCCCGGCGATCCTGAAGGAGTGGCTCACCGGGATCACCGGCAGCGCGGTCGTCTTCCTTCTGATCGTCAACCTGCTGCTGCTCGTCGTCGGCATGTTCATGGAAAGCATCTCGGCGATCCTGATCCTGCTGCCGATCCTGCTGCCGGTGGCGCAGAGCTTCGGCATCGACCCGATGCAGTTCGGCATCATCGTCGCGCTCAATCTCTCCATCGGCCTGATCACGCCGCCCTACGGCATCTGCCTCTATGTCGCCTCGGCCGTGGCCGGGCGCCGGATCGAGCAGGTGTCGCGGCGGGTCTGGCTGCCCTTCCTGTGCATGCTTGCCGTGCTCATGCTTGTGACCTTCGTCCCCGCCGTATCGCTCTGGCTGCCCTCGCTGATGATGCCCTGACGGGGCACGGCGAAGTTCCCTTCCTCCTCCACCAAGAAACCGAGACCCAAGGAAAGTCCCATGTCCAACAGAATGCTCAGTGCCCTGCTTGCCTCCGCCGCCCTGCTCCTGCCCGCGATGGGCGAGGCCCAGTCCCTGCGCGTGGCCCATACCAACGCAGCCGACGAGGTGCAGGACATGGGCCTGCAGAAGATGAATGAAATCCTCGCCGAGAAGACCGGCGGCGCGGTCTCGCTGGAAGATTTCCCGGGCGGCCAGCTGGGCGACGAGCAGCAGATCACCGAAAGCGTGATGCTGGGCTCGCTCGACATGGCGATGGTGTCGAACGCGATGCTGTCGAACTACGTGTCCGAGTACAAGGTCTTCGACATGCCCTTCCTGTTCCCGACGATCGACGGGCTGGGCGACAAGATCGACGCCAATTTCGACCTGATGCAGGAAGACGCGAATGCCGCGGGCTTCCAGCTGATCGCGGTCTTCTCCTCGGGCATCCGCAACCTGATGACCTCCGAGCCGGTCAACTCGATCGACGATCTCGAGGGCATGAAGATCCGCACCATGCAGAACCCGGTCCATGTCGCCGCCTTCCGCGACTACGGCGCCAATCCGACGCCGATGAGCTATTCCGAGCTCTACGGCGCGCTGCAGTCGGGCGTGGTCGACGGGGCCGAGGGCGCCTCGACCGGCTATGACGGCATGAAGTTCTACGAGGTCGCGCCGAACTATGCGCTGGTCGGCTGGCTGAACATGGCCGCGCCGATCGTGATGCAGAAATCCGCCTTCGACGCGCTGCCCGAGGACGTGCAGGCCGACCTGATGGAGGCCGGCCACGAAAGCGCCATCTGGCAGCGCCAGTACGTGATCGACCAGGAGGCGCCGCTGCTGGAGAAATTCGAGGAGCTGGGCGTCAACATCACCCGTCCCGATCTGGAGCCCTTCAAGGCCGCCTCCAAGCCGCTCTACGAAAGCGAGCTGACGACCGACGGCCAGAAGGCGCTGTATTCCGCGCTGACCGCGGAGTGATCCGGGCCCATTGACCGAGGGGGGCGGCCTGTCGCGGGCCGCCCCCTGCTTTCTTGACAGACACGACAGGACCGCCGCCATGCTCGACCTGGCCATCCGCAATGCCCGCATCGTCACCGCCGCCGACCGCTTCGACGCCCAGATCGGCGTGAAGGACGGGCGCATCACCAGCCTCGCCGAGGATGTCGGCCCCGCCGCCGAGGAGATCGACGCCGCGGGCCTCTGGGTTCTGCCCGGCGGCATCGACGCCCATGTCCACCTGGACCAGCCGCAGGGCGGCGGCGCGGTGCTGGCCGACGGGTTCGAGAGCGGCACGCGCTCGGCCGCGGCGGGCGGCAATACCACGATCCTGCCTTTCGCGCTGCAGGAGAAGGGGCAGAGCCTGCGTGCCGCCGTCGAGGCCTATCACGCCAAGGCAGACGGCAGGTGCCACACGGATGTCTCCTTCCATCTGATCATCACCGATCCGACGCCGCAGGTTCTGGGCCAGGAACTGCCGGCGCTGATCCGCGACGGCTATACCTCCTTCAAGGTCTTCATGACCTATGACGACCTGGTGCTGAACGATGCCGAGCTGATCGAGGTCTTCGATACGGCGCGGCGCGAGAAGGCGCTGGTCATGGTGCATGCAGAGGGCCATGACGCGATCAAGTACATGACGCGGAAGCTGGAGGAGGCCGGGCGCACCGCCCCCTACTATCACGCCGAGAGCCATGCCGTGGTCGCCGAGCGCGAGGCCACCCACCGCGCGATCAGCCATGCCGAGCTGACCGATGTGCCGATCGTCATCGTCCATGTCTCGGGGCGCGAGCCGATGGAGCAGATCCAGTGGGCGCGCCGCCGCGGCCGTCCGGTCTTTGCCGAGACCTGTCCCCAGTACATCGCCCTGACCCGCGACGACCTGAAGGGGCTGAACATGGATTTCGAGGGGGCGAAATACGTCTGCTCGCCGCCGCCGCGGGACACTGACAGCCAGGCGGCGATCTGGAAGGGGCTGCGCGACGGCACCTTCGACATCTTCTCCTCGGATCACTGCCCGTTCCGCTTCGAGGACAAGGCGGGCAAGGACGTGCCGGGGGCGCGGACTTCGTTCCGATGGGTGCCGAACGGCATTCCGGGCGTGGCGGCAAGGATGCCGATCCTGTTTTCCGAAGGCGTGTCGAAGGGGCGGATCACGCCGGAGCGCTTCGTCCAGCTGACCGCGGCCAATCCCGCGAAGCTCTACGGGCTCTATCCGAAGAAGGGCACGATCGCCGTGGGGGCCGATGCCGACCTGACCTTCTGGGATCCGGGCCGCGAAGTGACGATGACCCATGCGCTCTTGCAGGATGGCTGCGACTACACCCCCTATGAGGGGATGCAGATCAAGGGCTGGCCGGTGCGCACGCTGCTGCGCGGGCGGACGATCATGGCCGAGGGCGAGGTGACCGGCGGGCCGGAAGCGGGCCAGTATCTCGCCCGCGGCATCAGCGCGGCGGCCTTCCCGGGCTGATATCCCAGAGGCCGCGTCCCCGCGCGCCATCGAGGCGCCCGGGGCCGCGGCGGTCCCGGCGGCCAAGGCCGCCGCCGCCCGGCACCCGGTGCCCGAGGACCGGAAAGGGTCGGGATCCTGACATGAAATTGCCGCTCTGAGGTTCTTTCCGGAAGCGACAGAAGACCATGCGAGGACAAATCGCGCCCAGTCGGTGATCGCAGCGCGATCTAGGCTCAGGACTCATAGCCAAAAGATAACGGTGGCGGCCAAGGCTATCGCTGACAGGAAAACAATCGGGCACCGGTCGTATCTGGCGGCAACGCGCCGCCAGTCCTTGGGGCGACCGAACATGCATTCGACCCGGTGACGGCGCTTGTACCGCCTCTTGTCATGCGGGATCGCGACCTTGCGGCACCGTCTGGATGGAATGCAGCTTGGAGTTCATGCCGCCCCTGGTGAGGCCGATCAGCCTTCCGCCCCCCTTTTTTCACCCGCAGGCTGGACGCCGTGCGATGTGCCTTGAAGAAAGTCGCGCCTACCGTCACTGTCTTCGTGTCCCGGCCCTGGGAGGCCAGGCCGTCCATGATGCGGACGCCCCCATCTGGCTCCACCGAACCCAGCGGTTGCAGAGCACGGCGAGGAGACGACCGTGATGATCGATGCAACTCATCTGAAAGCCCATCGTACGGCGTCCAGCTTGGGCGTTAAAAAGGGGGCGTGGGCGCCTGATCGGTAGAACCAAGGGCGGCATGAATACGAAGTTGCACGCCATCTGCGACAGCCAAGGCCGACCCATCGACCTGTTCCTGACCGCCGGTCCCGTCAGCGACTACACCGGGGCGCGTGCGCTCGTCAGCGGGCTACCCGACGTGAAGTGGCTTCTCGGAGATCGCGGCCATGATGCCGACTGGTTCAGAGAAGCGGTGCAGGACAAGAAGATACGCCCTTGTATCCCAGGCCGGAAGCAGCGGAAGACCCCCGTCCGCTACGACAAGCACAGGTATAAGAGGCGTAACTGGATCGAGATCATGTTCGGCAGGCTCAAGGACTGGAGACGCGTAGCGACCCGTTATGACCGATGTCCACAAACCTTCTTCTCGGCAATCGCACTCGCAGCAACCGTCATTTTCTGGCTGTGAAACTCAATGGGTCCTGACCCTAGGGATCCACCCCTGTCCCGAATTCCAGCCGCCGACGGAAGGTTTCTCCTGCTATCTGCTGGCTGCTTTAATTGCGGGAGCGCGCAGGGCCAGCGGGCGTGCAGCAGGCTGGAGGGATCAACATCGACAGAACCGCCGTGCGCGTGGTGGCAAACGCGGGCGGGCACACATGTGGCGGTCCTCCAGGGAAAATCCATGTCCAGGCAGCCGGCTGTGGATGGAGGCCGGCATTCGCTCTGACCTGGGGACATGCCGCCGACATTTCGGCCGGGTCGGCCCTCCGCGCATGGATGCCGGCAGCCACCTGGCGATCGGTTGCCCGGCTTCGGCGCGCTTCCTTGGCCAGCAGCGCCGGGGACGCCGGGCTCTCGGTCCGCTCCCGCAGGCGGATGATCGGTGAACTGGCCTGCCGCGGGCGCAGCAGGACCGAACGCGCGGTCCGTTGCACCGGGCACCGGCGCAGGATCGCCGCGCCGGTGCCGCAGGGCGGCGGGCCTCGCCGCCACCGCCGCGCTCGCCTCGGCAATCCCCCCTTGGACAGGAGCGGGCGCGGCGCCTAGCCCTTCCGCGGCAGGCGGGCGACCAGGTCGTCCATCATCGCTGCGTTCTGCATCCGGAGGATCGCCTCGGCCGCCACCAGGTCCTGCCGCCGCATCGCGTCGAGCAGCAGCTGCAGCTCGTCGGCCATGATGCGCCGCCGTCCGCTGCCGTAGCCGAAGCTGCGGCGGAAGGAGAAGATGATGTCCCAGCCGCGCTCGAAGACCCGCAGCGCCTCGCGGTTGCCGCCGAATTCCACCAGCCGGACGTTGAAGCGGCGGTTGGCCACCAGCGCCGCCTCGTCCTCGCCCGCCTCGAGATGCCCGCGATAGGCGGCGGCCAGCGACTCCAGCTCGCGGATCCGCTCCAGCGTCAGATGCGGCATGCCGCGGCGCACGGAGAAGATCCGGATCTCGGTGTTCAGCTCGTAGAGGTCGCTGACGAAGCCCTGGTCGAGCTGGCGCACGGTGGCGCCGCGGTTGGGCTCGATTTCCACCAGCCCCTCGCCCTCCAGCTTCCGCAGCGCCTCGCGCAGGGGCATGGAGGAAAATCCGAGCTTTGCCGCCAGCTCGGCTGTCTTCAGCCGCGCCCCCGAAGTGAACTCCCCGGTGAGAATGCCCTCGCGGATGCGCTGGGTTGCCTGCTCGACCGAATTCTGGCCGCCATCCTGTGCCATCTCCGCCCCCTCAGCCGCGCGTCTTGACGAGGGAGACATGCTCGGCGGTAATCGCCCTGGTGCCGTCCGCGAAGCACAGGTCCACCGCCTCGGTCACCACCCCGGCCGGGCGGCTGGCGCTTGGCCGCTTCGAGGTGAAGCGCATCTCGACATGCACGCGGTCGCCGGCCACCACCGGCCGGACGAAGCGCACCTCGTTCCAGCCGAGCGAGGCGATGGAGCTTTCCTCGTAGAGCTTCAGCTCGGTCTTCAGCCCCTCCATCAGCGCCAGCCCGTAGAGCCCGTGGGCGATGATCCCCGGGAATCCCTGGGCGCGGGCATAGTCCGCATCCGTATGCAGCGGGTGATGGTCGCGGGTGAGATCGCAGAAGGCCGCGATATCGGCCTCCGTGACCAGATGCGAGGCGGTGACGTGGCTGTCCCCGATCCCGATGTCTTCGAACCAGAGGCTCATGCGTACTGCTTCTCCACTTGCCGCGCGATGATCATGCGCTGGATCTGGTTGGTGCCTTCGTAGATCTGGCTGAGCCGGACATCGCGGAACAGGCGCTCCACGCGGTATTCCCGGGAATAGCCGTTGCCGCCATGGATCTGCAAGGCGTTGGAAATATGGGTCTGGGCCATGTCGGTGGTGAAGAGCTTGGCCTGCGCCGCCTCCATCGCGATGGGCTGGCCCATGTCGTAGAGCCGGGCGGCGTGATGGATCAGCAGGCGCGCCGCCGCGATGTCCTTGGCCATGTCGGCGATCATGAACTGGATCGCCTGATGCTGGAAGATCGGCTTGCCGAACTGCCGGCGGTCGGTGGCATAGGCGATGGCATCCTCCATCCCCGCCTGCGCCATGCCGAGCGCCATCGAGGACATCATCAGCCGCGAGAAGTTGAAGTTCTCCATGGCCATCTTGAAGGCGCCATGCTCCGGCCCGATCAGGTTGGCCACCGGCACGCGCACCTCGTCGAAGGCGATCTGGCATTCGGCCAGCCCGTGCATGCCGAGCAGATCCTCGGACTTGCCGCGGATCACGCCGGGACGGTCGGTCTCGACGAGAATGCAGGAGATGCCCCTGTGTCCCGCCTCAGGGTCGGTCTTGGCGAAGACCATGACGATATCGGCGACCTGGCCGAAGGTGACCCAGGCTTTCGAGCCCTTGATCACGTAGTCATCGCCGTCGCGCCGCGCGGTGGTCTTCATCGCGGCGACATCGGAGCCGTGATCGGGCTCGGTCACGGCGGTGGCGGGAATCACGGAGCCCTCGAGGATGCCGGGAATCCACTGGCGGTGATGGTCGGTGCCGTGATGGTCGAGAAACAGCGCCGCCTCGACCGGGATGGCGAAGGCATTGCCGACGGCGCCGGAGCCGCGGGCGATTTCCTCCATGACGACGCAGGCGGTCAGCGCGTCCATGCCGACGCCGCCGGCCTCCTCGCGCAGCGCGACGCCGAACAGGCCCTGCCCGGCCAGGGCGGTGTAGACGTCGCGGGGAAACACGTCCTCGCGGTCGATGCGGGCCGCGGCGGGGGCCACGACCTCTTCGGAAAGGCGGCGGGCGGTATCGCGCACCATGCGGCACTCTTCACTCAGAAAGCGGTCCAAACGGGATCTCCTGTGGGATTCGGGATGTGATCAGATTTTTGCGAGCTCAGCCCTGCGCGGTCCCGGCGTGGAACGCATCGGAGGGCAGGGTGTCGAAGAAGTAGACGATGACCTCCTTCGGCGCGGCGCCATAAGCGGCAACGGCGGCATCGGTGATCGCGCGGGCGGCTTCGGCCTTCATCGCGGCGTCGCGCGGGAAGGCGTGCACTTTTATGAAGATGCGGAAGATTTCGGCATTTTCGCCAAAGATTCCGGCATGTGCGTAGGAATAGCAGGGGGCGGAATTATAATAGACCGTCACGATTTCCGGCTTGATTCCGAAGGCCTGGCACAGACCATCGGTCATGCCGGAGGCCGCAACCGCCCGCTTTTCCTGATCCGGGCCAGAGTCGGTGACTTCGATGAAAGGCATGGGGAACTCCTTGTCTGATGGCAGCAGTAGTTGCGATCCGAAAACTGCCAGTTGACACCATATCTGATCAAATCATGGATGATTGCAACATGTTTGGATCACAAAAATCAGGAAGGACCGGATGAGGTTCCAAGGCAGCTACACGGTATGCGTCACGCCCTTTGACGCGGCAGGCGCCGTCGATCACGCGGCGCTGCGCAGCTATGTCGACTGGCAGATCGCCGAGGGCGTGCACGGTCTGATCCCGCTGGGCTCGACCGGCGAGTTCCTGTCGCTGACCCGCGACGAGCGCACGGCGGTCGCCACCACGGTGATCGACCAGGCGGCGGGCCGGGTGCCGGTGCTGATCGGCACCGCCGCGGAATGGACCGACGAGGCGGTGGCGCTGTCGCGCGAGGCCGAGGCTCTTGGCGCGGATGGCGTCATGCTGGTGCCGCCCTACTATTCGAGCCCGACCGAGGACGAGCTTGTCGTGCATTTCCGCAAGGTGGCCGAGGCGCTGTCGATCCCGGTGATGCTCTACAACAATCCGTTCACGGCGAATGTCGACCTGACCGCCCCGCTGGTCGCGCGGCTCTCGGAAATCGACAATATCCGCTACATCAAGGACACCTCGAAGAACGTCCACCGCGTCACCGAGCTCCTCGACCTCTGCAAGGGCCGGATGACGGTCTTCGCCGGCTACTACCCCTGGGAAAGCTACCTGGCGGGCGCCGAGGGCTATTCCTCGGTGATGTCGAACATCGCGCCGCGGCTCTCGGCCGAGACCTTCGAGAGGACGAAGGCCGGGGAGTACGAGGCCGGGCGGGCGCTCTACCTGAAATCGCTGCCGCTGATCAACGCGCTGGCGGGCGATCTCTATGTCTCCGCGACCAAGGCGGCGATGGCGATGACCGGCCGTCCGATGGGCGATCCGCGGCCGCCGCGCCTGCCGCTGCCCGAGGCGCCGCGCGCGCGGCTCGAGGCGATCCTGAACGACCTGGGGATGATCCCGGGCAAAGACGACCAACAGTGAGTGACAAGGACAAGACCATGAAACTGAAGACCCTCGCCCTCTGCCTCGCCTCGGCGACCGCCCTCGTGGCCCCGGCCGCCTTCGCGCAGGAGATCGTGCTGAAGGCCAGCCACAATGCCAATGCCGACGAACCCTACGGGCTCGGCATGGAGAAGATGGCGGAGCTGCTGTCCGAGGCGACCGGCGGCAAGGCCACGATCGAGGTCTATGCCAATGCCCAGCTCGGCGACGAGATGGAGAGCATCCAGGGCACCCAGATGGGCACGGTCGACATCGCCGTGACCGCCAACGAGACCCTGGCCAATTTCGACCCCGACCTGTCGGTCTTCTCGCTGCCCTTCCTGTTCAAGGACAGCCTGCAGATGGACCGCGCCCTGGCCGATCCGGCCGTGGTCGCCGCCGTCTCCGAGAGCCTGAAGGCCAAGGGCTTCCACCTGATCACCTTCTTCTCGGCCGGCACGCGCCACATCATGTCGAAATCGCCGGTCGAGACCATGGCCGATCTCGACGGGCTGAAGATCCGCACCATGCAGAACCCGGCGCATGTCGAGGCCTTCAAGGCTTTCGGCGCCAACCCGACCCCGATGGCCTATACCGAGCTCTATGGCGGGCTCGAAACCGGCGTGGTCGACGGCGCCGAAGCCGCCAACACCAACTACTACGCCAAGAAGTTCTACGAGGTCGCGCCCGACTGGGCGATGGTCGGCTGGCTGGAACTGGTCGCGCCGGTGATCATGGGCGAGGCCGCCTACGAGGCGCTGCCCGACGACGTGAAGGCCGCGCTCGACGAGGCCGGGACCGAGGCCGGGAGCTTCCAGCGCAAGGCCTACCGCGACAGCGACGACGCCACCTTCGGCAAGCTCGAAGAGGCCGGCGTGACCGTCACCCATCCCGATCTGGCGCCGTTCCGCGAGGCCGCCGCGCCGATCCAGGCAGAGTTCGTCCAGTCCGACGCGCAGAAGCAGATCTTCGACCTGGTGCAGTCGGTCGAGTGATCCCCGCCTGAACCCATCCGCCCGGCCGGAGCACTCCCGGCCGGGCCTTCCATGCGAGACCATCCGATGATCCGACTGATCGAACGCCTCTGCCTCCCCCTGCGCCACGCCGTCTCGGCCGTTGTCATCGCGCTCTTCGCGGTGATGATGGCATCGGTCCTCGTGCAGGTCGGCGGCCGCTATCTCTTCGGCTACTCGATTGCCCCGGCCTCGGAGATCGCGACCTTCTGCCAGATCTGGCTGGTGCTGCTGGGGTCGGGCGTCGCTATCGCCCGCAGCCAGCACGTTGCCATCGACATGCTCCCGGCCGCGCTGCCGCTGCCCGCCCAGCGGGTGCTGCTGGTCATCATCGCCGCGGTGACGCTCGGCTTTCTCTGGGTGCTCGGCACCAATGCCGGCCCGCTGATCAAGATGGGCGCCTTCCAGACCTCGCCCGCGCTGCGCATCCCGATGAAATACATGTACTGGTGCCTGCCTGCCGGAGCCGCCTACATAGCGCTCGAGGCGCTGCTCGCGCTGGCGCGGCGCTGGTCCGATCCCTTCCCCGAACCCTCCATCGACGAGGAGGCCGCCTGATGGCCGTCATCGCGCTTGCCTTCTTCGGGCTGCTGGCCCTCGGCGTTCCGATCGTCTTCGTGCTGGGCGCCTCGGCGGTCATCACGCTCCTTGCCGCCACCGATGTGCCCCTGACCATCGTCAGCCAGCGGGTCTTTGCCGGGCTGAACAGCTTCACGCTGATGGCGATCCCGTTCTTCGTCTTCTGCGGCGTGATCATGGATGCCGGCGGCATCTCGCGGCGGATCGTCGATTTCGCCTCGGCGCTGATCGGCTGGATGGTCGGCAGCCTGCTGCAGGTCGCCTGCGTCGCCGCCGCGGGGCTGGCCGCGATCTCGGGCTCGGGCTCGGCGGACGTCGCCGCGATCTCGGCGATCATGCAGCCGCAGCTGCGCCGCCGCGGCTATGACACCGATTTCGGCGCGGCCGTCATCGCCTGCGCGGGCGCGCTCGCCCAGGTGATCCCGCCGAGCCTGACCATGGTGATCCTCGCGGTCGTCTCGAATGTCTCGATCGGCGCGCTCTTCCTGTCGGGCGTGGTGCCCGGCATCGCCTGCATCCTGATGCTGATGGCCATCTCGTGGCTCCATGCGCGCAAGGGCGGCCCCGCCTATCGCGAGACCGAGCCCTTCACGTTCCGCCGCCTGCTGCGCACCGGCTGGGCGGCGCTGCCCGCGGCCGGCATGCCGGTCTTCATCCTCGGCGGCATCCTCGGCGGCGTCTTCACCCCGACCGAGGCGGCAGCGATCGCCGGGTTCTACGGGCTCGTCATCGGCGGTTTCGTCTACCGCGATCTCGACTTCCGCCGCCTGCCGTCGCTGGTGCTGCGCACCGTGTCGCTGAGCGCGGCGGTCATGCTGATCATCGGCACGGCGAGCGTGTTCTCCTGGCTCATCGCCAATGCCAACGTGCCGCAGATGCTGGGCGACTGGATCACCTCGGTGGCGCCGAACCGCTTCGTCTTCCTGGTCATCGCCAATATCCTGTTCCTGGTCGTCGGCATGTTCATGGAGACCATCGCGGCGATCCTGATCCTCGTCCCGGTGCTGCTGCCCATCGCCACCCATTTCGGGGTCGATCCGCTGCATTTCTCGCTGCTGGTGGTGTTCAACTGCGCCATCGGCACGGTGACGCCGCCCTATGGCATCGCGCTCTTCGTCTCCTCCTCGGTGGCCGGGCGCTCGGTGCTGCAAGTATCGCGCAAGCTTGCGCTTCCCCTCCTGGGCATGTTCGTCATGCTCGTCCTGATCACGTTCGTGCCCGCGGTGTCGCTGCTTCTGCCGCGGCTCGCCGGTCTCGCCAACTAGCCAAGGAAAGACACAACAATGGCTCTCAAGGTCACCATCGCCGGGATCGAATTCGACGCCCGCTTCGAAGACGACGCGCCGCAGACCGTCGCCGCCTTCCGCGCGCAAATGCCCTACCGCTCCAAGGTCGTCCATGTCCGCTGGTCGGGCGAGGGCGTCTGGATTCCGCTCGGCGAGACCGATTTCGGCGTCGGCTACGAGAACCACACCAGCTATCCCGCCCCGGGCCAGTTCGTGCTCTATCCCGGCGGCATCAGCGAGACCGAGATCCTGCTGGCCTATGGCGGCGTGAACTTCGCCTCCAAGATGGGGCAGCTCGCGGGCAACCATTTCATCACGCTGACCTCCAACCTCGACAAGCTGAAGGAAATCGGCCCGAAAGTGCTGTGGGAAGGCGCGCAGGACATCCTGTTCGAGGAGGTCTGAGCATGTCCCGTCCCATGACCTATGGCGCCCGCCTGCGGGAGCTCGCCCGCGCGCGCGGCGCGGCCGAGGCGCTGCGCGTGCTCTGCGCGGACGGCTCCGAGGAGGCGCTTGGCTGGGACGGGCTCGATGCGCTTGTCGATGGCGTGGCCCGGGCGCTGGCCGCCCGCGGCACCCGCCAGGGCGACACGGTGGCCTACGGGCTGCCGAACGGGGTGGCGCATGTGGCGCTGACGCTGGCGATCTGGCGGCTCGGCGCGACGACGATGGTGCTCGACCCGCGCCTGCCCGAGTCGGCGGCGGCCACGATGAAGGACCGCGCGCAGGCGCGGCTGCGGATCGGCGCGGCGCCGGGGCAGGGCGATGCGGATATCGCCACGCTGATGGCAGAGGCGGCGGCCGGGGGCGATCCGGTTGCCGATGCGGTTTCCTGCCCGGGCAAGATCGTGCTCTCGGGCGGCTCGACCGGCCTGCCCAAGATGATGTGCGACGACCAGCCCTTCACCCGTGTCCCCGGCGCGAGCTGGGGCAATGTCGCCCCGGCGCTCGGCTTCCGCGCGGATCAGACCCAGCTGGTGCTCGGGGCGCTGTCGCATAACGCGCCGCTGACCTGGGCACAGAACGGGCTCTTCGAGGGCAACCGGGTGATCCTGATGGAGCGCTTCGAGCCGGTGCGCGCGCTCCAGGCGATCGACCGCTTCGGCGTCGGCTTCGTCATGGCGGTGCCGACCATGCTGGTCCGGATGCTCGACCACCTGGAGGAAAGCAGCACCAGCCTCGGCAGCCTGCATTCGCTCTATCACACCGCCGCCCCCTGTCCCGACTGGCTGAAGGCGGCCTGGATCGGCCGGCTGGGCGCGGCGCGGGTCTTCGAGATGTACGGCTCCGGCGAGAATACCGGGCAGACGGTGATTTCCGGGACCGAGTGGCTGACGCATCGCGGTTCGGTGGGCCGCGGCTTCGAGACCGACATCCGGATCAAGGATGCCGGCGGCCGCGACCTGCCGGCTGGGCAATCCGGAGAGATCTTCATGCGCCCCCACAGCGTGGCGGGACGCAGCAGCTATGTCGGCCCTGACGCGCCACCGCCGCGCCGCGATGCCGACGGCTTCCAGTCGATCGGCGACATGGGGCGGCTCGACGGCGAGGGCTATCTCTATCTCGACGGGCGCTGCGACGACGTGATCAATACCGGCGGCGTGAAGGTCCATCCCGAGCGGATCGAAGCCGCGCTCCTCGCCCATCCCGATGTCGCCGACGCAGTCGTGTTCGGCATCGAGGACCGCGATTGGGGACAGAAAGTCGTGGCCTGCATCGTTCCCAAGCCCGGCGCCGCCGCCGACCAGGCGTCGATCGCAGCCTTCCTGTCGGGCCGCGTTGCCCCGGCCGAGGTCCCGAAAACCATGCGGTTCTGCGACAGCCTTCCCCGTGACGGCTTCGGCAAGATCCGGCGCAAGGCCATGATCCGCGATTTCGCGGAAAGCTGAGCCGCCCCGCCCGAGGTGGCCGCCTCCCTGTCCGGAGCGGCAGGGCGCGCAGACCGGAGCCGCGCTTCAGGCCGCGGCCCGGAACTTTCAAGGAGTTGCCGATGAAGATCCTCGTGCCCGTCAAGCGGGTGATCGACTACAACGTGAAGGTCCGCGTGAAGGCGGATGGCAGCGGCGTCGATCTTGCCAATGTC
>NZ_JAATVU010000239.1 GCF_013184745.1 Mangrovicoccus sp. HB161399 | reverse complement strand
GGCGAACGCCCGCTCCGCGACCGGGACCTTCCCGCGGGCTCGCGCCCAATGAGGCAGAAGCCGGAGCGCGTTCCCGGCGGCGACCGCCGGATGGCCGAGATCCCCGCCGCGCTGCCGGTCGACGGGCCGGAGGATGTCGAGGCAGCCTGCGCCGAAGCCCTCGCGCAGGGCGTCCATTCCGCCGATGTCCGGCATGGCTCTCGGAGTTGCCATCGTGGCGCCACCGGTTCGGGCAGCGATGGCGACGGCTGCCGCTGCCTCGCTGCTCGACATCCTCGCCCGCAGGCGCGGGCCCGGGAGACCGGCGCCGACCGCGACGCCCGGGGCGCCGTGCCGGAGGCGCGCGTCCCGCGCGGCAGCTGACCCGCGAACCGACCGCCGGTTGTGCCCGCGCCGTGCCGGAGGCGCGCGTCCCGCGCGGCAGCCTCAGGAGACCCGGCCATGGAAAGAACGCAGATCCTCGGCACGTCGTGCCGGAGGCACGCCTGCGGCGTGATGGCGAAGCCGAAGCTCTGCGGGAGATGAGGGCATGCCCGCCGCCGGTCCGAGCGCCGCCCGAAACGGCCGCCCATGACGAGCTCATCGCAAGCGCGGCGAAGCGCCGGCACGGGCCGCAGCGGGTCGTCGGCGGCCTGCTGCAGGCGGAGACCCGCGACAATGAGCCGACGCGGCGCCGCCGGTCCGAGCCCGGCGGCGAATGGCAAGATCAATCAAGTGCCAGATGACAATCGCCCGGCTGCCGCTGGCCAGGGAGATCGGCGGGTCCGGCTTCTCCGGCACGCCGGTCAACGAGGCCCTGGTGCGCGACCTCGCCGGAGGCGCTTGCCGTCGCCAGTGCTGCTCGAACCATTGGCGCAATCACCGGCAACGCTCGGACCGATGGCGTCCAATGGTTCGCTCCTCCAGCAGCAGCGCAACGCGGTCCTCGCCGGCGGCACCGGGACCGGGAAGACCCGCATCGCCGTCGGCATCGCGCGGGCCCTTCGCCATCGGGCCCGGACCGGTGGCGTCCCGATGGCTCGGTCCGGAACGGCGCCCGCGGCCGCTTCTGCAATGGCGTCGATCTCGCCGGCAAGCGCGGCGCCGAGGCCCGCGCCGACCGCCAGGGGCGGACAGGCGGCCTGCCGGGACGCCTCGGCTTGTCCGGCATGGGCCCCGGAGTTGTCATCGGTTGCGCCATCGGTTCGGGCAGCGATGACGACGCGGCGCCATGCCGGACTCCTTGACGAGCTCGGCCATCTGCCCTTTGCCCAGACCGGCGGCCAGCTCGTTCGGCGGGACAACCGTCCGCTGGACGCTTGTCTTTTCCGTCTCGCTCCATCTGAT
>NZ_JAATVU010000238.1 GCF_013184745.1 Mangrovicoccus sp. HB161399 | reverse complement strand
CCGCTGCGCCCGATCCGGCGGGTCGCCCAGCGAGCCATGGTGCCGCCACCGGGCCGAGGCCCAGGGCGGACGACCTGGCGGGCCCCGGCGGCGAGCTTGCGGCGCTCTGCGCCGGTTCCGGCCGTCCCCCGATCGCCCCCGAGCGGCTGGTCCATGCGAGCCTGCTGCAGATCCTGTTCCCGGTCCGCTCCGGACGGCAGCCGGTGGCGCAGCTGGACGGCGACCTGCCGTTCCGCTGGTCCGCCGGCCTGGGCATCGGCAGCACCGTCCGGGCGGAGGGCGCCCGGACAACTGTCCGGCGGACGGATTCCGGCCCTGGACGGGCGCAGCCCCGGGACGGAGGCCGGCCGTCTTCAGCAGGCGCCGCGACCGCCTGCCCGCCACGGACATGCCGCGCACGGCGATGGCCGCCATCCCGGCGCATCGCGAGGCCGCCCCGCTGCTGCCGGACGGCCATTTCCCGGCCGGCGGCACGCTGGCGGAGGCCCGGGCGCCGATGAAGAGCATGCGGCCGAAGGAGGGCGGCGATCCTCCGGCACGCGGCGCCGCCCCGCCGGACCGGTCCGGAGCCACGCCCGCCCCCCGCCCCGCCAGCCGCAGCCGACATGCTGGCGTGGATTTCAGGGGCGGGAAGCGTCCCAACGCGACGCATGCCCCGGCCCCCGGGTCCGGAGGCGCGGCTCTGCCGGAAGCCGCCCGGCACCGGCGCGACGCCGGGATTCCTCGGACACGCGCTGATGGACATGAGGCGTGTTCCGCCGCAGGTCCGGGGAACGCGCCGGTGGCGCAGCGGGCTTGCCGTCCAGGGCGACCTGGGCCGGGGCGGCGGCCGTGCCGAACGCAGGGCGGCGCTCGGCATGATGCACCGCCGCTCGCCCGGCCCGGCGGCGGACGCTCGGCATGGGGGTGCCGGCGGAGGCGGCGCCGCGATGGGCAGCTCCGGGCGCCGCCGGGTCCGTGGCCGGTCGCAGGCCGGCCTGCATCGCCCTCCATGCCGCGCAGAAAGAGCGGTTCCCGGCCACCGGCGGACGGACCGCGCGGCACAAGGGCCGCGCGCTGTCGCGGAGGCATCGGCAGCGCTTCGAGGAGCCTTTCTGCCGGTCCGAGACGGCGGCCGCCGCGGCGCAGGCCGTCCGTCGCGGCGCCGAGCGGGTGCGCTCCCGCTTCGTCCTCACCCTGGCGGCGGCAAGCCCCGCCCGCCTGCCGCGGCTGCCGGCCATCTCGAGGCGGCGGCCGCCGCGCCACTCGTTCCGGGGGCAAGAAAGGCCGGAAGATCGCGCCACCCCGCCCAGAACGCCGGAAACCGTCCGCGCGCAAGACTTTTCGGAGGCCTGCCAGG
>NZ_JAATVU010000237.1 GCF_013184745.1 Mangrovicoccus sp. HB161399 | reverse complement strand
GGCTCACACCATACGAATACATCTGCAAGATATGGACATCAGAGCCAGACAGATTCATCCTCGATCCGATCCACCAGATGCCGGGACTGAACACCTAGGGCAGGGGCCGGACGGAAAGGCGGCGCGACATGATCAGGGACCGGAACACTGCGGAGCACTATGTCTGGGGCGCGAATTGCGACGGCTGGATGCTCGCGGGCGGTCCGGACCTGTCGGTCATCCACGAACGCATGCCGCCCGGCACCGCCGAAGCCCGGCATGTCCATGCCCGGGCGCGGCAGGTGTTCTTCGTGCTCGAGGGCGAGCTGACCATGGTCACCGCGGGCGGATGCCTGCGGATCGGACCGCAGCAATCGGCGGAGATCGCCCCCGGAGAGCCGCACCAGGCACGCAACGAGGGCCCTTCGGAGGTCTTCTTCCTGGTGATTTCCTCGCCGGCCACACGTGGCGACCGCACCGACCTGTCCGAAAGCTAAAGCACCATGGCAAAGAGGCCGCCGAGCTGCGCGGCCCATGCCCCGCCATGCCGGCCGACCAGGCGGCGGGGCGGCCGCAAGGCACCGCCAATCGGGGATATGCCGGCAGGACGGCATGGACGGGCCCGCCAACTCGCAGGAGGAGGGCGGCCCCATCCCCGCCATGCGAACGAAAGCGACCCCGCCAACATGTTCCTTGCCACCAGAAGCGTGGCCAGGACCGGCAATTCGCAGCGATACACGCCGCGATCCGATGAGCGCGTCCTGCGGAATCCCGAATGTCGCAGCAACCGAGCGTCACGGAAGACCCAAGTCCCATGAATCAAGCCGCGCCGGTTTCGCCCAGGCCAGCTATCGCTGCGATGCGGGGCCGCCGATCGACGGGCTCGATTTCCGGCGCCACAGCGAGGCCTTCGTCCCGCCACCTGCGGGAAGGCACATCGCCGCCTGCCTGGCGTGGCGGTTCGACACCCGGCGGATGATGGAGAGCGGAGCACAATAGCGAATGCCCGGAGAACCGCCCTTCATCCGGAGATCGCAGGCGGCGCACCGGACCCCAGCCGTCCCCTTCCGGCCCGCCTTGCAGTGCCCCACAAGTTGGTGCGGCGACTTGGTTCGCCTGCCCGCCTTGGCCCTGGCGGCGGCGATAGGGCCATGAGCCGCCATGCGGCACCGGATGCGCTGGGTGCGGGCATGGCACGGAGCCGGGTCGAACCGGAGGCCGCCGGTTGCGGTCCGGGGGACGGGCGGCTGGACCGCAGGCTCGGGGCGATGCCCGGGGCCCTAGGGGAGCGGCCGGGGAAGCCGCTGCCCGCGGCGGTCCGGGACCGGCCGGACGCCGAGGCGGCCGCCGGTTCCTCTCCGGCGGGACTGCCAGCGGAGACGGGATCCCCTTGGGGCATTCCGCGG
>NZ_JAATVU010000236.1 GCF_013184745.1 Mangrovicoccus sp. HB161399 | reverse complement strand
GTCATAGATGGGATGGTTGCCGCCCTCCCCAGACGGCATCGCAATGTGCCAAGATGGTGGTGTTGAAAGCTACCAGGCGAGGAGGACGGTGAGATGAAGGATACGATGATCGGCGTGGACTTGGCAAAACGAGTTTTCCAGCTCCATGGAGCTTCGATGACGGGACACGTAAAGTTCCGGAAGAAGCTGACACGGGAGCAATTCCGGAGGTTCATGTCTGATCAGTCTGCGTGCGTTGTCGTGTTCGAGGCCTGCGGCAGCGCGAGCTACTGGGCCCGGGAGATGGAAGCGCTTGGTCATGACGTCAAACTGATTGCGCCCCAGTACGTCCGTCCCTTCGTCAAGCGCCAGAAAAATGACGCGGCTGATGCCGAGGCGATGGTGATCGCCGCGCGCCAGCCGGAGATGCGCTTCGTCGCACCAAAGACAGCAGAACAGCAGGCCAAGGCGGTAGTATTCCGTAGCCGGGAGCGCCTGGTCCATCAGCGCACCGAACTCGTGAACGCGCTGCGGGCGGTGCTCTACGAATATGGCCATGTGTTTCCTACAGGCCTCGTTCATCTGAAGCGGATCGAGGCGTTGTTGGATGATCCCGCCTCAGATCTACCTTTACTGATCATAGCGGAATGCCAGGACTTGCTGGCGCAGATTGCTGAGAAGACGGAGAGGATCGACTCGAAGACCAAGGGGCTGAAGGCGCTTGCGGACGAGACGGATACCGCGCGGCGACTGCAAACGATGCCGGGGGTCGGGCCTCTGACGGCGTTGGCGGTCGAGGCCTTCGCGCCCGACATGGCGCAATTCAAGTGTGGCCGGGACTTCGCAGCTTGGCTTGGGCTCGTTCCACGGCAGCATTCCACGGGCGGCAAGCAACGGCTGGGGCGTGTCTCGAAGGCTGGCCAGGCCGATATTCGGCGGCTACTCATTATTGGAGCAATGTCGCGCCTGAATTGGCTGGGACGACGGACGATTCCCGAGGACTCGTGGCTTTCTCGTCTGGCGGCCCGAAAGCCGCGGATGCTTGCCGCCATCGCCCTGGCGAACAAAATGGCTCGCGCGATCTGGGCCATGCTGACGAAGGACGAGGAGTATCGGGCTCCGGCGCAGGGCGCAGCTGCATGATGTTCATGAAGCGCAAGACAGCCTGACGTCGGTCAAGGGGGTGTGAGAAGCCAAGACCTGAATGGGCAAACGATCGAAAAGATCCGGACGGTAGAACCAGGCGATACGCCAGAGCCACCGAGCTCGTTTCATAGATTTGGACCCGTTCCGCGGATCACCATTTCGGCCAGCGGCTCTTGAAGGTCGCACGAACAGGCCTGACACAAGACCGCGCTCGATCACATGCTCAAGGGTCAAAAACTTCTTGCATCACGGGCGGCAACCACACAAGGCGTATCGTTCC
>NZ_JAATVU010000235.1 GCF_013184745.1 Mangrovicoccus sp. HB161399 | reverse complement strand
GATCCCCTCGACGCCGAGCGCGACGCATTTGTCGAGCATGTCGGTGAAGGAGAGATCCCCCATCACGTCGGTACAGATGGACAGTTTCATCGCCAGTCTCCTCAGGCGGCAGCCTCTGCCGATGCGGCAGGGTCGTAGGTCACCCAGGCGGCGCCGGCATCTGCCGAGCGCACGCAGGCCTCGAGCCAGCGCACCCCTTCGGTGCCGGCTTCGATCCCCGGGTAGTGATGGGTCTCGAGGAACGCCTCGTCGCCGCGCGTCTTCGCGTCGATCGCCTGGGCGATCCAGAGATAGATGTTGGCCCAGCTGTCGCCGAGACCTTCGGTGTGCAGGGCTCCCATGCGGTCGACCGCGAGGGATTCCTCCTCGAGATAGGGCATGCCGTGATGCAGGATGCGGTTCGGCTCGCCCTGGACTTCGTAGACCAGCTGGTCGGGATGGCTGTCGGACCATTCCACCGAGGCCTTCGAGCCGGTGAAGCGGTAGCGCTGCGAGCCCATGTTCCCGGCATTGACCGAAGAGACCCAGAGCCGCCCGCGGGCGCCGTTGTCATAGTGCATCAGAACGGTTGCGTGGTCTTCGAGCGGCGCGCGCGACGGGATGAAGGCCTTGCGGTCGCACAGGAGCTTCTCGATCTTCAGCTCGGGCAGCACCACCTCGGAGAGGTAGTAGAGATGGGTGCCGATGTCCCCGAGCACGAAGGTCGAACCGGCGGTGGCCGGGTTGGTGCGCCACTTCACGGCCTCGCCGGCATTGCTGTCGTCGCCCGCGTTGAACCCGTGGGTGTACTGCATGTCGACGATGCGGATGTCGCCCAGCATGCCCTTCTTCACCATGGCCGCCATCTGGTGCACCAGCGGGTGGCCGGTGAAGCCGTAGGTGACGCCGACGATCAGCCCCTTGTCGGCGGCGAGCTTGGCGACCTCGTCGCATTCGCCGACGGTGAAGAACAGCGGCTTCTCGCAGATCACGTGGAAGCCCGCTTCCAGCAGCGCCTTGGTGATCTCGAAATGGGTGAAGTTCGGGGTCGCCACGGAGACCACGTCGACCTTGTCTTCACGGTCCTTCTCGCCTGCGATCAGGTCCTGGTAGGTCGCGTAGCAGCGGTCCCCGGCAACGCCGAGCTTCATCCCGAAGTCGCGGCCGCGCTCGGCATCGAGGTCGAAGGCGCCCGCCACCAGCTGGTAGGTGCCGTCGCGCAGCGCGCCGGTGCGGTGCTTGTAGCCGACCTGTCCGGTGCGGCCGCCGCCCACCATGCCCCAGCGGAGCGGGCGGGAAATCGTCATTTCGCCATTGATCATGTGCTTGATCCTTGTGGGGTTGATCAGGTCGGGCGCGCCGCCGGGAGAAGGAGGAGGGCGGCGCGCCCGGGAAGTCCCGGAGGGGGGACTGTCTCGGGGTCCCGGCGGGC
>NZ_JAATVU010000234.1 GCF_013184745.1 Mangrovicoccus sp. HB161399 | reverse complement strand
GCGCATGACTTCTCCGTCGGCACCGTCGAGCTGGTGAACCGCGCCTGCGAGGCCGCCGAGGATGCGTTCTGGACCTACGGCTACACCTCCCGCGAAGAGCGCGCCGCCTTCCTCGACGCCATTGCCGGCGAGATCGAGGCCCGCGCCGAGGCCATCACCGAGATCGGCACCCAGGAGACCGGCCTGCCCGAGGGCCGCCTGCAGGGCGAGCGCGGCCGCACCACCGGCCAGCTGCGGCTCTTCGCGTCGCATATCCGCGACGGCAAGTACCTCGACATCCGCCACGATCCGGCGCTGCCGGACCGCGCGCCGCTGCCGCGCCCCGACCTGCGGATGATCCAGCGCCCGATCGGCCCGGTCGCCGTGTTCGGCGCCTCGAACTTCCCGCTGGCCTTCTCGACCGCCGGCGGCGACACCGCCGCGGCGCTGGCCGCGGGCTGCCCGGTCGTGGTCAAGGGCCACTCCGCGCACCCGGGGACCGGCGAGATCGTCGCCGAAGCCGTGGCCGCGGCAATCGCCAAATGCGGCATGCCCGCGGGCGTGTTCTCGCTGATCCAGGGCGGCAAGCGCGATGTCGGCACCGCGCTGGTGCAGCATCCGCTGATCAAGGCGGTGGGCTTCACCGGCTCGCTCGGCGGCGGCCGCGCGCTGTTCGACCTCTGCGCGCAGCGCCCCGAGCCGATCCCGTTCTTCGGCGAGCTGGGCTCCGTCAACCCGATGTTCATCCTGCCCGAGGCAGCCTCGGCGCGCGGCGAGGCGATCGGCACCGGCTGGGCCGGCTCGCTGACCATGGGCGCGGGGCAGTTCTGCACCAATCCCGGCATCGCCGTGGTGGCGAAGGGCCCCGAAGGCGACGCGGTCGTCTCGGCGGCGGCAAGGGCGCTGGCCGAAGCCGCGCCGCAGACCATGCTGACCGACGGGATCGCCGCGGCCTACAAGTCGGGCAAGGCGCGCTTCCATGACCGCAACTCGGTCACGCCGGTGCTGGAGACCGAGAGCGAGGGCCGCACGGCCGCCCCGAACCTCTACGAGACCGACGCCGAGTCCTACCTGCAGGACCATGCGCTCGGCGAGGAGGTCTTCGGCCCGCTCGGGCTGGTGATCCGCACCGACACGGCGGAGCAGATGGTGGAGCTGGCCAAGGGCTTCGAGGGCCAGCTGACGGCGACGCTGCACATGGACGAGGGCGACGCGGCGCTGGCGCGCCAGCTGCTCCCCGTCCTGGAGCGCAAGGCGGGCCGGGTGATGGCGAACAACTTCCCGACCGGCGTCGAGGTCTGCGACGCGATGGTCCATGGCGGGCCCTATCCGGCCTCGACGAACTTCGGCGCGACCTCGGTCGGAACCCTGTCGATCCGCCGCTTCCTGCGCCCCGTCTGCTTCCAGAACATCCCCGGCAGCGTCATGCCGGATGACCT
>NZ_JAATVU010000233.1 GCF_013184745.1 Mangrovicoccus sp. HB161399 | reverse complement strand
TCTGCGCCTCCGGATCATCCGGCCCGCTGGCGCGGACCAGCTAGACCCCGAGATCGTGCCGGCTGTCCGTCGTCCGCGGAACGCGGCAGCCCCCGGCGTCTTGAAGCTACCCACAAGTGCCGGCCTGCGGCGTTGCAAGGAGGGCACCTTCGGCGAGGTCTGCGAGGCGGGGGAAGCCCCGCCATGGGACCGCGGTCCCCGGCGGCGCGCCGGACGCGCGGCCGGGATGGCCTCCGGGGCGTGCGGCCGCCCCGGTGCAGGATCCGGGATCGCGAGGTGCCTGCCGCTTCCTCTCCGGCGCCGCCCGGTCGGGCGGGTGGCGCCCGTCCTGCGCGGAAACGGCAGCGGGGCCGGCCCCCGGCGTCCCGCGGACGGGCATCGCCAGCTATGGCCCCCGCCAGGCCACGGCGCGGCAGGGTGCGATGCCGCTGGCGGGGCCATCCACACCGCCAATGGCGGATAGCGGCTCGCTCCTTGGCAAGCGGCACGGAACGACGGTGCCGGACAAGAAGGCTCCATGCCCTTGAAGTTGAATTCCGTGGCGTCCTGCAGGATCGGGACGGGACCGCCGGCGGCCCGGATGCGCAGGGTGGATGCCGCGGAATGCCCCCCGGGGATCCCGTCTCCGCTGGCAGTCCCGCCGGAGAGGAACCGGCAGGCCGCCTCGGCGTCCGGCCGGTTCCTCTCCGGCGCGGGCAGCGGTTTTCCCGGCCGCTCCCCGAGGGCCCCGGGCATCGCCCCGAGCCTGCGGTCCAGCCGCCCGTCCCCCGGACCGCTCCCGGCGGCTTCCGTTCCACCCGGCTCCGTGCCATGCCCGCACCCCGCGCATCCGGTGCCGCATGGCGCATCATGGCCCTATCGCCGCCGCCAGGGCCAAGGCTGGCAGGCGAACCAATTCACCGCACCAACTTGCGGGCAACTGCAAGGTGCGGCGGACGGATATCGCCCGCCGTTGCCCCCGGAGCTGCCAGCGGTTGCGCCACCGGTCCGGGCGCCGCTGGCGACGGCGGACAAAGGCCCGCTCCTTCATCAGCTTGGCCGCCGCCTTCCGGGCCGCCCGGATGCCTTGACCGCGGAGCTCGGCACCGCCAGCGGCGCTCGGAGTTGCCCGTCGCGGCGCCATCGGTTGGAGCTCGATGGGCGACGGCGCCGCGATGGCTGCTGCGCGGCGAGCCATAACGCCGATGGCTGGCCTCGAAGATCGCCCGCATCCCGGGTAGGAGGCCGTCCCGCGCGGCCTGGCGCGCCGCACGCGGATTGGGTGGTCGGCGACGCGGGCGGGGCGGCCTGCGAACTTGGCAGGGCTGAGATGGCCCGGTGCCAGATGCAGGCGGCGGTTGTCGCAGGCCTCGGCGAACCGGGGCAAGCCGGTGGCGGCGCCGCCGGTAAACTCCTGCTCCGCCAGGCAAGCGTCCTCGACCTCCAATGTCTTCATGAAGCT
>NZ_JAATVU010000232.1 GCF_013184745.1 Mangrovicoccus sp. HB161399 | reverse complement strand
GGCAACCCCGACCGTGGCGCCTGCCGTTCCCGCTGCCTTCACCGCTGGCCAGTGGAGCCTTGCAGACAGCCCGTCCGCGGGCGGCGACACGCTGACGGTCACCATCGGCGCCCTGCCCGACGAGGGCAGCGATCCAGTCACCGCGCTGGAGTACAGGATCGGGACCGGCGCGGCTGTCGCGCTCTCCGGCTCGACCACGGGCAGCTACCAGATCACCGTTCCGGCCGGGGCCGCGGCAAGCATCCAGCTGCGCGCGGTCAATGCCGTCGGCGCTGGCGCCTGGGGCGATACCAAGATCGCCACGCCGACCGCGTTGCAGTCTGCTCCTTCCGCTTTCACCGCGGGCATGTGGACGCTGGCCGACAGCCCGTCCGCGGGCGGGGATACCCTCACGGTCACCATCAGCACGCTGCCATCGCCAGGAACTTCCGTGATCACCTCGCTGGAGTACCGGGTCGGCACCGACGCTGCCGTGGCCCTTTCAGGATCCACCACGGGCACCTGCCAGATCACGGTTCCCGCAGAGACTGCAGCAGACGTTCAGCTGCGCGCGGTCAACGCCGTGGGCGCGGGCGCCTGGGGCGATACCAAGACCGTCACGCCGACCGTGCAGGCGACGGCGCCGAGCGCCTTCGCCGATGCGGATTGGGCGCTGGAAGACAGCCCGAGCACTGGCGGCGACAAGCTGTGGCTCACCGTCAGCACCGTCCCGTATGACGGAAACTCTCCGCTGACCTCGATCCAGTACCGGATCGGGGCGGGTGCTGCGACCGATCTTCCGGCACTCGTGACCGGCAGCTACCTCATCACGGTCCTGGCCGGGGCCGAGGCTTCCGTTCAGGTCCGCACGGTGAACGCCGAGGGCGCGAGCGCATGGTCGGCTGCCAAGACCGCCACCCCAACCGTCGGCACCGCGGCGGCCATCACCTTCGGGTCGCTTACGCCGATCGGTCAGGGCTCGGCTCCCATCGCCGAGGCTGACGGCACCTATGGCCAGTTCACCGTGGCGTCGGGCCGCGTGTCGGGCAACACCTCGCCGCTGGCCACCGGCAACACCGTGATCGGCAGCACCACCGTCAGCGTCACGGCAGGCACCCAAACCGTGTCGAGCCAGGCAGAGCTGCGCGGGTTCCTGATCGGCGATGCCGCCTACCGTGGCCTGCCGTCCTCCGGGGGCACGATCTGGCTGCGCCCTGGTGACTACGACAACGGCTCGGCCAGCTTCTACAACCTCTGGAACGTGCCGGGAGACATCATCATCCGCGGCATCGACACGGCGAACAAGCCGCGCCTGTTCAAGTATTCGATGCCCTCCGGAACCCATGTGGCGGCTCCCGACTCCATCGTGTGGCGCGACATTGAGTTCATGAACGCAGCCGTGATGCAGGACAGGACCGGCAGCAGCTATGTCCGCCCGTCGTCCACCATCCTCTACTCCGCCGACTTCCCCGGC
>NZ_JAATVU010000231.1 GCF_013184745.1 Mangrovicoccus sp. HB161399 | reverse complement strand
GGGCATCAGGCCGCCGGTCGGCCGGCCGCTGGAAAGCGCGCCGATGGCATCGAAGATGTTGCCGCTGTGGAACATGTAGACCCAGGGCCCGAAGGCACCGCCCTGATAGCTCCGCTTCCAGATCCCGCCATTGGCGTTCTGCGTGTTGTTCGACCAGCATTCCACGAAGGCGGTCGCGCTGAGGCGGTGGACGAAGAGTTCGCCGATGCTGGAGGCGAAGCCCGAATGCGGATTGGCGGTGGCCGCCGTGGTCGAATAGAAGCCGGTCTGCAGCGTGATGTCATCGAAGCTGGCGATCTCGTTGGCGGCCAGCACCGTCCCGATGCCGAAGGATCCGACCTCAAGCAGCTTGCCGGCCGTGGAGTCGCGCGGCCCTGACTGCCGGTCGGTGGTCTTGAGCGTCGAGTTGGCCAGCGCGGTGTAGTCGGCTTCCGACAGGATCACCGACGGGCCGGTCAGCGGGATCGCGGCCGAGACGTAGCAGGCGTCGAAGGTGGTGGACGCACCGACAGGCACGACGATGTTGCCGATGAACTGCCATTCCTCCTGCGTGCCAAGCAGGTACTTGCGGCTGACCTTGTAATAGGTCGGGGCCAGGCCGTCCTCGTTGGCCCAAAGCTGGATGGTCCATGCGCCGCCAACCGCAGCGGTCGCCGTCACCGGCAGCGGCGCCGAGACGATCTGGCCGCCGGAGGCGATGCCGATCCCCATCAGCTCGAATTTCAGGACGCCGGTGGCGATCTGCGTCACGCTATCGCCCAGCGACCCGGTCACGGTCGTGAGATTGAAGGCCATCGGCCCCTCCTATGCTGTCAGAAAAATGGCTGGATCCGCACCAGGCCATCGGCGCCGTAGCCGCCGCGCCAGTTGGTATCGACCGAGTTGGCGACGGCCCCGGCACCGCCTGCGCCCGGGCTGGTGGCGTCCCACCCGTCCTGGTTCATGAAGCGCAGCATGGTGCCCGGGAAGAGCGCTCCTGGGGCGCCGCCATGCGCGCCGAGAACAGGGTTGCCCGCGTTGACCTTGCCCATGCCGCCTGACTGGCCGCGCACGTTGAGGCTGCCGCCACCTGCCGTTCCTCCGCTGCCGCCGTTCCATTGCCCCGTGGTGGTGCCGGTCGCGCCAGCACCGCCCGATCCGCCGTTGGCCAGCATGGAAAGCGTGCCGGAACTTGCGAAGGTGCTGGCCCCGCCGTCGGTGCCGTTCACCGCGCCCGCCGCACTGGTGCCGCCCGCGCCGACCGAATAGGTGTAGGTCTGGCCGCTCACATGCAGATGGAATTTCCGGCTGTAGCCGCCGCCGCCGCCGCCGCCAGAGGCCGCGTCATCGATCCCGCTGCCGTTGTTGCCGTCCACGCCGCCCGCGCCGCCGCCCGCGCCCCAGATCTCGATCAGCAGCGCGCGCAGTCCGGCCGGGGCCGTGTAGGCGGTCGCTGCCACCGCGCTGGAGAACTCG
>NZ_JAATVU010000230.1 GCF_013184745.1 Mangrovicoccus sp. HB161399 | reverse complement strand
GAGTTTCGGCGGTCCGCCGAGTTGCGCAACAGCGCCCCGCCTGAAGGGTTCAGACGGCAGCGACCTGCTGGAGGGCGGAAAGGGCGACGACCGGCTGCTCGGCGGCATCGCTGGAGCTGATCTCCACGGTGCGGATCTCCGACGCTTCCCAACCGATCCCGAGGCGGTTCTTCCGCCAGACCGAGCGTTTCGAGCCGCAATGCCTGCGGCTGCGCCACTCGCCTTCGCCTTCCGCCTCAATCCCGGTGCTGTCCACGAGCAGATCGGATGTCCCCTCGAGCTGCGGCAAGGAATGGTGGCGTCCAGCGCTTTTGTCGGCCTGACAGGGGACCGGAGTCCGGGACGGACTGGCTCAGCCCGGACAACTCCGGCAGGCTCGCCACGAAACCGTTCGCCAGCTGCTTGCACCGGTGGCGCCACGCTGGCTCACTCCTGCCGGGAGCGGCAGGCCGACGAGGAGCTCGAGCGGAGGCGGGCCCGGATCTCAGCGGCGCCATGGTTTTGCCGGCGGCTGCGCCGGCCGGCCGGAACGGCTTCCCACTGCATCGACGGATCGAACCGGACGGTCGGCGGCCCTCTCTGCCCCAGCGCATGATTGCAGCATTTCCGCTTGGCAGCCTTGTGCGCGTGCGGCGCGTACCTGCTCGCGCCTGCCAGTTAACATATTGGCTTCGCGCCGTGAATCCTCCCACAAGCGGTTGCGCGGCAATGACTCGACGATTGCGCGAAATCCAGGACAGCATGTCCTTGGATCGTGCCCAGACGATGGCCTTCTGCCGACTATGCATGAACACCATATGCAAGGCCACCAGATCGATCGCCTCGCTGTCGATGACCACATCCGGGAAACGAGATCAATCGATCTACACTTGAGCGCCCAGGGGGGCTCGATACTTCGGCCTGCCCGGATACGGGCCGCCGGACAGCTCCGCATCCACAATTTCTGCGCCGACCGCAGGGGGCCGTCATGGCCGTGCAGCAGTCAGCCTGCAACGCGGCGGGGTTCAGCCCCGCTTCCTCTGCGAGCGCCGCCAGTGCCCGACCGCGCCCGCAAAAGCCGCGGCCTTGCGGGATTTCGCGCTCCGGCTATCGCCGTTCCGGCCTTCGTCCGGCGAACGTGATGTCGGACCGTTCCGTTGCTCGCCCCGTGCAGCCGCGCAGTCCCGCTGCCTGTTGCCCCTCATTTTCCGGAACTCCGGAACCTTGAGTGCCATGCGCGCCTCCTAGCGGAGCCGAGCCGCCCTCTGCCCCTGAATTCTGCCGCTCAGGCTTTCATGTCCGGCGGCGAGCACCCGCAGACCTGGATGTCGCCTCGGCTGGTCATCCGCATGCCGCCTTGCATGGGTTGCACGTCATGAAGCCGCGCCGGAGGATTTGCGCAAGAGAGCCAGCGGAGTTCATCCGCCTTGGCAGGGCCGCGGCCTCTTCTCTTGCGCATCGGCTGCCGCCCGCCGGAGCAGGCGAGGACCGA
>NZ_JAATVU010000023.1 GCF_013184745.1 Mangrovicoccus sp. HB161399 | reverse complement strand
GCCTGCCATTGCATCGGGGGATCGAACCATGCGGTCCGCGACCCTCGCTGCCTCAGCGATTGATTGCAGCTGCGCCAATTGGCGGTGCTGCACTCGGTCTGCGCGCGCCCGCTCATTCAGTCCCGCTGCCACGCTGGATTCACGACGTGAATCCCCCTCTTTTGTGCAACGACACCACGTGAGGCTGGTGCAGGACCGCGGCGCCGCCGTGGTTCAGGCCAGCCGGGAACTCGAGATCGCAGAGAGCGTCCTGCGCCGATGGATTGGGCAAGCCAACGCGCCAGCATGGCGCAAACCGCACCATGCCGGGAACCGGGACAAGCTGACCGCGGACAGGGCCGCGGCCGCCGGGTCAGAGCGCCCGGTGGCCG
The DNA here is from genome assembly GCF_013184745.1 of Mangrovicoccus sp. HB161399. Classification (GTDB taxonomy): domain Bacteria; phylum Pseudomonadota; class Alphaproteobacteria; order Rhodobacterales; family Rhodobacteraceae; genus Mangrovicoccus. The sequence continues at coordinate 92,425 of NZ_JAATVU010000023.1, read as the reverse complement.
ATGTCGCGGCGGCAGAAGCCTTCGGGCCAGTCGAGCGCGTCGATCAGGGCATAGGCCCGGTCGCGCGCCTCCTGCAGCGTCGCGCCGCGCGCGGTCGCGTTCAGCACCCGCCCGCCGGTCGCCAGCACCTTGCCGTCCTTCGCCGCAGTCCCGGCATGGAACATGACGCGGTTGCCATCTTCCTTGAGCGCGGCAAGCCCGCGAATCTCGGTGCCCTTCTGGTAGCTGCCGGGATATCCGTTCGCGGCCATCACCACGGTCATCGTGTGGTCGTCGGCCCAGTTGACCGTCATGCCGGCCAGACGGCCGTCAACGCAGGCCTCGATCAGGTCCAGAACCTGGCCGCCGAGCCGCAGCATCAGCGCCTGGCATTCCGGATCGCCGAAACGGGCGTTGTATTCGACCAGCCGCGCCTTGCCGTCCTCGATCATCAGCCCGGCATAGAGCACCCCGACATAGGGCGAGCCGCGCCGCGCCATCTCCTTCAGCGTCGGGCGGATGATCTCTTCCATGGTCTGCGCGGCCACCGCGTCCGACAGGATCGGCGCCGGGGAATAGGCGCCCATGCCCCCGGTATTGGGGCCGGTATCGCCTTCGCCGACGCGCTTGTGGTCCTGCGCGGTACCGATCGGCAGCGCGGTCTCGCCGTCGCACATAACGAAGAAGGAGGCTTCTTCCCCGGTCATGAACTCCTCGATCACCACCGCCGCGCCAGCCGAGCCGAAGGCGCCGCCGAAGATGTCGTCCACCGCGTCGAGCGCGGTCTGCACGTCCATCGCCACGATCACGCCCTTGCCCGCGGCCAGGCCGTCGGCCTTGATCACGATCGGCGCGCCCTGCGCTTCGACATGCGCGCGCGCGGGAGCGGCGTCCTCGAAGCGGGCATAGGCCGCCGTGGGCGCCCCCGAGGCGTCGCAGACGGCCTTGGTGAAGGATTTCGACGCTTCCAGCTCGGCGGCAGCCTGGCTTGGCCCGAAGCAGCGCACGCCCGCCTCGCGCAGGCGGTCGGAGACGCCGGCAACCAGCGGAGCCTCGGGGCCGACGATCACCAGGTCGATGGAATTCTCCTGGGCGAATTCTGTCACCGCGCCGCCGTCATTGATGTCCAGCTGCGCGCACTCCGCGATCTCGGCGATCCCGGCATTGCCCGGCGCCACGATCAGCCGGTCGCATTTCGGGTTCTGCTTGACTGCCCAGGCCAGCGCATGCTCGCGCCCGCCGCCACCGAGAATGAGAATGTTCATGCCGCCTCCGCTGCGTGTTCCGCCTGCCTCCTAGGCAGGAAGCGCCGCGGAGGCAAGCGCGTTGCCGCCTCGCGCCGGAACGGCAGGCCGTATGGCGGGCTGCTCCCGCGGCCCTGCCACAGGCGGCCAACGCCATGCCATTGCCCCGCCGGGCCGCCGATTTCCATGGTCCCGGCGGCGCCCGGGCGGTGCATTCCGGCCTCTGCCAAGGCAAAGCACTGGACCGCCCCACCGGGGTCTCCGGCCGGGCCGGCAGCTGCGGCCCGGCACAGGACAAGGCGCGCGGCCCCGCGGTCGCCGGCCGCCGCTGCGGCACCGGCTGACGGCTTTTCCTCCCCGCCGCGCTCGGCTAGGGTCGGTGCGCGCAGCGGAGACACCCATGGACCTGTTCGAAGACGAGCCCCAGGCGGGCGGCAACGCCCCGGAATTCACCGTGTCCGAGATCTCGGGCGCCGTGAAGCGCACCGTGGAAGGCAATTTCTCCCATGTCCGCGTCCGCGGCGAACTCGGCCGCATCTCGCGTCCGCGCTCGGGGCATATCTATCTGGATCTGAAGGATGACCGCGCCGTACTGGCCGGTGTGGTCTGGAAGGGCCAGGCCGCCAGGCTCGCCATCCAGCCCGAAGAGGGCATGGAGGTCATCGCGACGGGCCGCCTGACCACCTTCCCCGGCCAGTCCAAGTACCAGATGGTGATCGAGGACATGGCCCCGGCGGGCGTCGGCGCGCTGATGGCAATGCTGGAGAAGCGCAAGGCCAAGCTCGAGGCCGAGGGTCTCTTCGCGCCCGAGCGCAAGCGGCCCCTGCCCTACCTCCCCGAGATCATCGGCGTGGTGACCTCGCCCTCCGGCGCGGTGATCCGCGACATCCTCCACCGGCTGCGCGACCGTTTCCCGCGCAAGGTCCTGGTCTGGCCCGTGGCGGTGCAGGGCGAACGCTGCGCCCCCGAAGTCGCCAGCGCGATCCGCGGCTTCAACCGGCTGACGCCCGGCGGCGCGCTGCCGCGGCCCGACGTGCTGATCGTCGCCCGCGGCGGCGGCTCGGTCGAGGACCTCTGGGGCTTCAACGAGGAGATCGTCGTCCGGGCGGCGGCCGAATCGGAGATTCCGCTGATCTCCGCCGTCGGCCACGAGACCGACACGACGCTGATCGACTTCGCGTCCGACCGGCGCGCGCCGACGCCGACCGCCGCCGCCGAGATCGCCGTTCCCGTGCGGCTGGAGCTGATGGCCTGGCTCGACAACCAGGGCGCGCGGCTCGCGCGTGCCGGAACGCAGGGCATCGTGCTGCGCCGCCAGCGGCTGCGCGACCTCAGCCGCGCCCTGCCGCGGCCCGAAACGCTCGCAGATACCGCGCGGCAGCGGCTCGACCTCGCCTCCGACCGGCTGCCGCGGGCGCTGAAGGACCTGGCGCAGGGCAAGCGCAACCGGCTGGTGCAGCTCTCCGCTGAGCTGGCGCCGCGACGCCTGCAGGACCGGCTGCGCCATGACCGGGCGCGGCTCGACGACCTGTCGCGGCGGCTGGAGCGCAGCCTCGCGACCAATGCCGCGCGGGAGCGCGCCCGGCTCGACGCCGTTTCCGCCCGGCTGCCCGGCGCAGGTGCGGCCGGACTGCGGCGCCGCCGCGAACGGCTTGCCGGCCTGCGGCTCAGCGCGGCGCCGCTGGCCCGCGGCCTGGCACATGGCAGGGCCGACCTGGCGCGGCTGGCCCCGCGGCTGCCCAAAGCGCAGGAGACACGGCTGCGCGACCTCTCCGCCCGCCTGACGGCGCTCGAGCGAATCCGCCTCAGCTATGACCACGGCGCGGTGCTGGCACGCGGCTTCGTGCTGGTGCGCGACGCCGACGGCGCGCTGGTCACCAGCAGCGGCACGCCCGCGCCGGGCAGCGCGCTGGAACTGGAATTCTCCGACGGGCGCCTCGATGCGGTCGCGGCAGGGACCAGCGGCAGGCCCGCAGCCAAGCCCGCCGCGAAGAAGAAGCCGCCCTCCCAGGCCTCGCTTTTCGACGAATGACGCCCGCTTGGGCATCGATGTCTGGCCTCGCCGAACTCAGACCGGATGTTCCGGCCGCCGCGTCGGGATTTCCTTCGGAACATCTTCGGGCTTCACGCTGGCAATCAAACCAGCGAAACGCGCGATCACGCCGGCAGCGCGGAACCGCTCCCCGCCGATATCGCAGCCGGGGCCTCCATCAGGACCGACAACAGACAGCTCGCCGAATGCCGGCCCGCTCCTGCGGTTCAACTCCTGTTTCGCGAATGGCATCCTGATCTGCGCGACATGCCGCTTTTCCTCGGCGATCTTCTGCCGCAAATCGCGGGAAAGACACTCCCCGTTCCGATCGATTGTGCGCAGCACTTCATAAGCGCCGAGGATCCACAGCCAGAAAGGACCGGTGTAGCGCGCGAATTCCATGCCCTCGATGGTGCCGCTGCCGTTCCAAGCCCTCGTGGTTTCCGAGATATCCGCTCCGATATCCTTGAGGTACCGGGCCTGCTGCGCCGTGCAGAGCGAGAACAGGATGAAGGGTGCACTTCGTGCAGTTCGCGGCGCAGGTCTTTGCCGCTCATTCCGACTCCATTCAGCACGCCCGATCTGCCGACCGCCCGAAACTGCCCCGTCAGGCGCTGCAAAATGACATGTCATTCGGGCCGGAAGGACCTCAGGTGCCCAGATAGGGCGCCGGGCACTGCATCGGCTCCTGCGAGCGCTGCACCTCGTAGAGCCAGGTGCCCTGCGGGTCGCTGTCCGCGCGCGCGCCGAGCCGCCCGCCCTCGTTGACGAACTGCCAGCATTGCAGCGGGATCCCGTCGCCGTAGTCGAAGCAGATCTGGCCGCCGGATTCGTACCAGACGCCCTCCTGGCAATCGCCGCCGATCTGGCGCCAGATCACCTTGCGGTCCGGCAGGTACTGCTCCATGCCGTAGATCCGGCCGTCATGCGCATAGGTCACCGTGTGGCCGCCGACATAGGCGCCGAATTCGGCCCCCGACATCGCATCTTCCGCCATGGCGGGACAGGCTGCCAGAACCAGGGCAGCCGCCATCGCGTGCATCCGTCCCGTCATCGCACTCTCCGTCTCTCGCTCGGGCGGCGACATGCTACACCGGAACCGGGACCGCCGACAGGCCGGCCGCGCTCACGATGGGGTCAGGTCCCCGCCGCCACCGGCACCCCGGCCGGAGCGCGCCGCGGGCGGAGCGCCGCCACGGGCGCGCGGCCGGCGCGGCGCCTTCCTGCGGCCTCAGATCTGCTTTTCGGGAATCCGCACGACCAGCCCGTCCAGCGCGGGCGTCACCTTCAGCTGGCAGGTCAGGCGCGAGCTGCCCGGCTTCGGCTCGAAGGCGAAGTCCAGCATGTCCTCTTCCATCGTCTCGATCGGGGACAGCTTCTCCGCCCAGGCCGCGTCGACATAGACATGGCAGGTCGAGCAGGCGCAGGCGCCGCCGCAATCGGCGTCGATGCCCGGAACGTTGTTGTCGCGCGCGCCTTCCATGACCGTCAGCCCGACAGGCACCTCCACCACATGTTCCGTGCCGTTATGCTCGATATAGGTGATCTTGGGCATGCTCGTTCCTCAGACTGGCTCAACTGCGACAGGGTTCATTTAGGCGATGCCGCCGCGCTTGGCCAGTGCCCGGACCCGCTTGCAAACCGGCCATGATGTTCCCACTATGTTCCCATGCCTGCCGACTCCCCCCCCTCCTGGCCGCGCCCGCCCGCGGCGCTGCCCGCCTGCTGGCTCGACCGGCCGCCCGCCAATGCGCGCGTGGCGGTCGCCGGGCTGGTGCTGGTGCGGCAGCGGCCCGGCACCGCCAAGGGAGTGATCTTCGTCACGCTCGAGGACGAGACCGGGGTTGTCAATGTCATCGTCTGGCGCAGCATCTACGAACGCTTCCGCCGCGCGGTGATCGCCGGACGGCTGCTGCGCGTCACCGGCCGGATCCAGCGCGAGGCCGGCGTCACCCATGTCGTCGCCGAGGAGGTGGAGGATCTCTCCGCGCTGCTCGACGGACTCCTCGGTTCCGGCGCGCCCTGACCCGGCCCATGCCAAAGGGCCGCCCGCAGCGGACGGCCCTTCCGGAAATCGCGGGGCTGGCGGCGTTCAGCCGTCGGCGCCGTTGTCCATGGCTTCGATCGAGATGAAGACCTCGACCTCGTCGGAGACGTAGGGGGCGTACATGCCCATGTCGAACTCCGAGCGGACCAGCGTGGTGGTGGCATTGAAGCCGATCCAGGGCTTGCCGGCCATCGGGTGGTCGCCCTTCTGGGTCATGGTGGTGTCGAGCACGACCGACTTGGTGATGCCGTTCAGCGTCAGGTCGCCGGTGATCTTCGCGGTGTTGTCGCCGGTCACCTCGATCGAGGTCGAGGTGAAGGTGCCTTCCGGATTGGCCTCTGCGCCGAAGAAGTCGTCGGTCTTGAAATGCGCGGTGCGCTCGTCATCGCCGGTGAAGAGCGAGGTGATCGGGAAGGAGACGGAAACCGAGGAAGCCGCCGGATCGGCGTCGTCGAACTGGATCTCGCCGGCGATGCCCGAGAACATGCCGTAGGTGGTCGAGAAGCCGAGGTGGCTGTAGTGGTAGACGATCTGGGCGTGGGTGGTGTCGACCGTGTAGGTGGTCTCCTCAGCCAGCGCGCCGGTGGCGGCGAAAGCGGTCATGGCAGAGGCAAGCAGGAACTTTTTCATGGAACATCTCCGGGGATCAGGTTGCTGGGGAGAATGTCGGCCCTGGGCCCAGCCAAGTCCATTCCGGCTATTTTCACGCCTCGTGTGCGCCAGCGAACAGAACTGCGGCGACTTGTGCGCGCCCTGCCGGAACCTGCCCCCGCTGCCGCCGCGCCGCGCCTGCGCCCTTGCCATGCGCCGGAATATGTGTATGAAGGCGCATCCTTCGCACACACAGATGAACGGCGCGGCCTCTCGCGGAGCGGGGCGAAGGGATCATCCGCTCCTATGAAACGCGCCTGAACAGAACTGGAGCACGCATGCCTCTCTACGAGCATGTCTTCATTGCGCGTCAGGACCTGTCCAACGCGCAGGCCGAAGGTCTTGTGGAGCACTTCTCCACCGTCCTGTCGGACAACGGCGGCAAGGTCGTCGAGTCCGAGTACTGGGGCGTCAAGACGATGGCCTACAAGATCAACAAGAACCGCAAGGGCCACTACTCCTTCCTGAAGACCGACGCGCCCGCGCCGGCCGTGCAGGAAATGGAACGCCTGATGCGCCTGCATGACGACGTCATGCGCGTCATGACCATCAAGGTCGACGAGCATGCCGAGGGCCCCTCGGTCCAGATGCAGAAGCGCGACGAGCGCGACCGTGGCGACCGCCGCCCGCGCGACCGCGACCGGTAAGGAGAGACAGACATGGCCACCAAACCGTTTTTCCGCCGCCGCAAGGTCTGCCCGTTCTCCGGCGACAACGCGCCGAAGATCGACTACAAGGACACCCGTCTCCTGCAGCGCTACATCTCCGAGCGCGGCAAGATCGTGCCGTCCCGCATCACCGCCGTCTCGGCGAAGAAGCAGCGTGAGCTGGCCCGTGCCATCAAGCGCGCCCGCTTCCTCGCCCTGCTGCCCTACGCAGTGAAGTAAGGAGCGATTCCCATGGAAGTGATCCTTCTCCAGCGCGTCGCCAAGCTCGGCCAGATGGGCGAAGTCGTCTCCGTCAAGGACGGCTATGCCCGCAATTTCCTGCTGCCGACCGGCAAGGCGCTCCGCGCGTCCGACGCCAACGTCAAATCCTTCGAGGCCCGCAAGGCCCAGCTCGAGGCGGACAACCTCGAGACCAAGAAGGAAGCAGAGGCTTTCGCCGCACGTCTCGACGCGCAGCAGTTCGTCGTGATCCGCTCCGCTTCGGATGCGGGCGCGCTCTACGGTTCGGTCACCCCGCGTGACGCAGCCGAGGCCGCGACCGCCGAGGGCTTCACCCTCGACCGCAAGCAGGTCAAGCTGTCGAAGCCGATCAAGGATCTGGGCCTGCACACGGTGCACGTGACCCTGCATCCGGAAGTCGAAGTCGACATCCACCTGAACGTCGCCCGTTCCAAGGAAGAAGCCGAGCTGCAAGCCTCCGGCAAGTCGATCCAGGAACTGGCTGCCGAAGCCGAAGCCGCCGCAGAATTCGAGATCGCCGAACTGTTCGACGAAATCGGCTCCGCTGCGCTCGACGACGAGAGCGGCGATTCCACGCCCCAGCCGGACGTGGAAGACCGCGGCTGAGCCCAGCCAGGGTTCGATCCGGACAGAATCGGCGCGCCTCCCTCCGGGTGGCGCGCCTTTTCCGTCTTGCGGATCACATGAAGGCGAGGCTTTCGAGGCCGAGCAGGCCGAGTCCGACGACAGTCAGGACGAAGAAACAGCAACGGGTGTGACGCATGGCAGTGCTCCCCAGGTTGTCGTGTTTCCCCGGCTAAGCCATTTACCTTAAATTCGCGCTAACCTGCCGCTCCCGGACGGGAGGCGGATGGCGCCGGAACGCCACCCGCCGGCCGGATCAGGCCGAAAGGTCGGGATCGAGCGTGACCGACCACAGCTCGTTGTCGCCGCGATCCATCAGCCGCACCTTCATCTGCCGCGTCGCGCCATCGACATCGACGATGCCGAAGAACTGCAGCCCCATCGACGGCGGCAGGTTCTGGCCCTGTTCCTCGCTGGGCCCCTTCACGAACTTCACTTCCGGCCCGAAGGTCATGTCCAGGTCGTTCGGCCCGAAAGTCCCGGCGTGCAGCGGCCCCGAGACGAATTCCCAGAACGGGTTGAAGTCCTGCATCTGCGCCTTGTTCGGGTCGTAGTAATGCGCGGCGGTATAGTGCACGTCCGCGGTCAGCCAGACGGTGTTCCGGATGTCCGCTGCCTTGATGAAGCGCAGGATGTCGGCCAGCTCCAGCTCGCGGCCCTTGGCGGCGCCGTCATCGGCATTGGCGATCGCCTCGAAGAACTCGCCGTCACGGACGACAAGGCCGATCGGCATGTCGGCGGCGATGACCTTCCAGGTGGCGGCCGAATTGGCCAGCTCGCGCTTCAGCCATTCGATCTGGCGGGCACCGAGGAAGACGCTCTCATCGTTGATCGCCTCCTGCAGGTTCTTCGTGTTCGGCCCGCGATAGGCCCGCATGTCGAGGAAGAACACGTCGACCATCGGCCCGTAGGACATCTTGCGGTAGACGCGGCCCGGCTCTGCCGGCTGGTAGCTGATCGGCGTCATCTCGTGGAAGGCCTGGCCCGCACGGGCGGCAAGGACGCGGACGTTCTTCTCGGTGTAGCGGTCGTCGCCCGAGAGGTCCTTGCTGTCCGACCAGTTGTTGACGACCTCGTGGTCGTCCCACTGGAAGAAGGTCGGCACGGAGGCGTTCAGCGCCTGCACGTGGCGGTCCATCAGGTTGTATTTCCACTGGCCGCGGTATTCGTCCAGCGTCTCGGCGACCTTGCGCTTCTCGTCGATCAGGACGGCGTTCTTCCAGATCAGTTGGCCGTCCTTGACGGTCTCCTCCTGCATGGCGCCGTCGGCATAGATGGTGTCGCCGGAATGCAGGAAGAAGTCGGGCTCGTATTTCGCCATGGTGGCATAGGTCAGCATGCCGTCCTCGTCGATGCCGTAGCCCTGGCCCGCCGTGTCGCCCGACCAGGTGAAGCGGACCGACCGCCGCGAGGTCGGCGCGGTCCGGAAATGGCCGGTCATCTGCTCGGACAGCGCGTTGAGGCTCGACAGGTCGGCGGCGGTGAAGCGGTAGAAGATGTCCTGGTCGGAAGGCAGGCCCTCGACCATGCGCTTGATCGCCAGATCCGAACCCGGAAGCGCGTTCATCGGCGGCAGCTTGACGGCGTTCGAGAAGCTCTCGGTCGTGGAGACTTCCACGAAGACGCGCGAGGGCATGTTCACGCGCGTCCAGATCATGCCGGAATTGGCGGTCACGTCGCCGGACTGCACGCCATGGGTGAAGACCGGGCGGTCATCGGCGCGGGAGATCGCCGGCATGGCGAGCGATGCGGCAAGCACGGTGCCGCCGGAAAGCACGGAGCGGCGGGAAAGGCGAGTGGTCATGTCACTGTCCTGTCGTCTGGATGGGCATTCTGCTGTGGCGCCGGTATGGCCCGCCGATCGCGACAGTTCCGCGACAGCAAGGCGACGATCCCGTGACGCCCCGCCCTCCGCGGACGGCCAGTGCCTTTGCCGATTGGCGCGGCCCCATTTCCATTTCGCCGCACCATCTGGAAGGCAGGACAGCCAGATTCCGCATGTGGCAGGCGCCGGACAAGCGGCCGCGCCAGCGGAAAACGGCACGGCACTTCCTGACGCCCTCGGGGTTCCAACTCGGGGAGGCGGGCCATGACTTTCCACCAAGGCAACTTGAGCGCCAATTGCCAGCTGGGAAGCGCCGCCGACGACACGGTTCTCGGCCTCGCGGGCGATGACACGCTGTTCGGCTATTTCGGCTTCGACACCCTGTTCGGCAGGCCCGGCGCGGCTCTGCTCTTCGGCGGCTCCGTCTGGGCCCACGGCAACAGCCGCCTGAGCAAGTACGATCCGGACAACATCTATGGCGGCGACCTGCTCTACGGCGGCGACGGCAATGACACGCTATGCGGCGACACCGAATACGGGGGGCTCTTCTACAACATGACCGGGCCCGGCGCGGGCGATACGCTGCCCGGCGGCGAGGGAGACGACTCGCTCGACGGCATGACGGGAGCGGACTTCCTGTCGGGCGGCACCGGGCCGGACACCTTGAAAGGCGGGATCGGCGACGACACGCTTCGGGGCGACCAGGACAACGAACACGTTTCCGGCCAGGACGGCCGGGATGTCGCCAGCGGCAATGCAGGCCATGACACCGTCCATGGCGGCATCGGCAACGACGACCTTCATGGCGGGGCCGGTTTCGACCTGATCGGCGGCGGAAGCGGCAATGTCACCCTCTACGGCCGCAACGGGCAGGACCGGCTCCTGGGCGGAGACGGCAACGACGCGCTCCATGGGCAGACGACCGACGATCTGTTGAAGGGAGGCGACGGCAACGACACCCTGTTCGGCAACAGGCACGACGACTTCCTCAGGGGCGGCGAAGGCCGGGACCTGCTCGACGGCAGTCCGGGCAACGACAGCCTCGGCGGCCGGCAGGCCGACACGCTCCGGGGCGGCGACGGCAACGACACGCTGACCGGGGGACTGGGACCGGACCGGTTCGTCTTCGACCGCGGCGACGGGCAGGACGTGATCGCCGATTTCGCCCCCGGGCCGGACGTCCTCGTCTTCCGGGGCGCGGAAAGCCTGGCCGATACCGGTTTCGCCCAAGCGCCGGACGGCATGGCGACCTTGTCCAGCTATGGGACCACGACCGTCCTCGTCGAGGATATCTCGGCGGCCGACCTGCAGGACGGCGCGAATTTCCCGTCCCGAGGCGCCGGGTCCCGGGCAGCGGGCCGCAGCCGGAGCGGCACGCTGCCCGAAGGCGCAGGGAGTTTCCGGTTGACTTTCATCCGTCCTGCCCCCATGTGCTGGTCTCGTAATCGCCCGTGCCCCTGCACCTTGCATGCGCGGATGCCCGGATGTCCCTTCCTTTCGTTGTGGCCGTCCCGGTCTGCGGTTACGCCCGCCGCTCCCGAAGATGCGGCGGTGCCCGCAGCACCTCCCCGGACTTCGCCGGACCCATTCCGCGGACGCAGACGCCGCCACGACAGGACATATCATTTCATGAGTTTCGACCAGATGGGGCTGAAGCCCCGCCTGCTGGAGGCGCTTGCCGCCGCCAAGATCACCGATCCGACCCCGATCCAGGAAAAGGCCATCCCGCACGCGCTGGAAGGCCGCGACGTCATGGGCCTCGCCCAGACCGGCACCGGCAAGACCATGGCCTTCGGCCTGCCGCTCGCGCAGAAGCTGATGCACGACCAGCAGAAGTGCAAGCTGCGCAGCGCCCAGGCGCTGATCCTCGCGCCGACCCGCGAGCTGGCGCAGCAGATCTTCGACAACCTTTCCATGATCACCGACGGCGCGCATCTGCGCCTGGCCATCGTCACCGGCGGCGCCTCGGTCAACCGCCAGGCCCAGAAGCTGTCCCGCGGCGTCCACCTGCTGGTCGCCACGCCGGGCCGCCTGCTGGACCTGATCGACCGCCAGGACGTGTCGCTGCATGACACCCGCTTCCTGGTGCTCGACGAGGCCGACCAGATGCTCGACATCGGCTTCATCCACGCGCTGCGCCGCATCGCCTCGCTGCTGCCGAAGCAGCGCCAGACCATGCTGTTCTCGGCCACCATGGCCGACCAGATGGAAGAGATCGCGCAGGCCTACCTGACCGACCCGGTCAAGATCTCGGTCACGCCTCCGGGCAAGACCGCCGACCGGATCGAGCAGGAGGTCCGCTTTATCGAGCAGCCGGAGAAGACCGGCCACCTGATCGACCTGCTGGGCGCCCACCCGTCCGAACTGGCGCTGGTCTTCACCCGCACCAAGCACGGTGCCGACCGTCTGGCCCGCGCCGTGGAGAAATCCGGCTTCGCCGTCGGCGCGATCCACGGCAACAAGAGCCAGGGCCAGCGCGAGCGCGCGCTGAAGGCCTTCCGTGCAGGCCAGCTGAAGGTGCTGATCGCGACCGACGTCGCGGCCCGCGGGATCGACATCCCCGAGGTGCGCCATGTCTACAACTTCGACCTGCCGAACGTGCCGGACAACTATGTCCACCGCATCGGCCGTACCGCGCGTGCCGGCCGCGACGGCCGTGCCGTGGCCTTCTGCTCCTCGGCGGAGACCAAGGAGCTGAAGCAGATCGAGAAGCTGATCGGCATCCAGCTGGAGACTAGCTTCGGCGAGCGTCCGCTCGGCGCCACGCACCGCCCGGCGAAATCCGGCGGCGGCCGCGGCGGCAAGCCCGCGGGCGCACCGAAGCACGGCCGCCCGCAGAACGGCGAGGCCAAGCCCGGAAACGGTGCCAACCGCCCGCGCCGCTCGCGGAACCGGCGCCGCCCGGCCAAGGCCTCGGCGGCCTGACCGCCGGAAGGCCACTCCAGGATTGACAGGGGGCAGGCTGCGCACGCAGCCTGCCCCACTTTTCTTGTTTGGAAATTTTAAAAATGACGGCAATTGCCTGCGCGGCGGCCCTGGCTGTTTCCGCATTCTCTTCAGCTTGCGCTGCCGTCTTCGGCGCCGGCAGCTTTCCCCCGTTGCGACCTTCGCGAACGGTCTGGGCCCGGTCGCGATGACCATCGCCTTCGATGGCACCAACTACCGGTCGGCCACCAGCGGCAGCGCGGCCGGAACGCGGCTCGCCAAATGCGATGCACCGGGCAATGACGTCGGCGCCTATGCGCCGGGACTCGATTTCCGCTCCGTCTTCACCGACGACGGCGGGAGGATCCATGCGCGGACCCGGAGCTCGGCGACCGTCTGCCAGCAGACGGCCGACGGCGCGTTCTCGCCCTATCTCACCCTGTCCGGCGGAACGCTCGGCGACCAGTCCGCAGTCGTGCGGAACAATGCCGGCGTGTTCGTTGCGATAGAGGGCGGCACGGTCGAACGCCGAAGCGCCACAGGCGCCTATCTCGGGTCCGTCGCGCTCTCCGGCCATTCAGGGAGCTATCCCCACGACCGCGGCAAGCGCGGCAGCGGACGGCCGCCTGCCAGCCTATGACAGCCGACGGCCACGGTCTCGGCCTGGGACTATCCGGTGCGCTGCTGGATACGGCCGTCCTGAGCGGCGGCGGCTCCGGGCACGACGCGTCCCTTTCCTTCAGCTATGCCAATGGCAGGGCCTTCGTCACCGACACCGTGTTCTCGCACTTGCGGGGCTACGATGTCGCCTGGGCATCCTGCCGGAGGTGAGCCTGCCCCTGCCTGCCGCCCAGCTGGCGGGCGGGATCGGTGGCCTGGCGCTGCTGCGCAGGCGCGCCGCCTGATCCCCGGCACCATCCGGGACCCGCGATGCAGGCTCCAGACCTCCGCTCAGGCGCGGCGGCGTCGGCCGACAATCCCCAGTCCGGCCAGCACGGCCGAAAAAAGCCCGGCCGCCGCGGGAAGCGGGACCTCCGCCTGCGGGGACGGGCTGGCGCTGGTGCCCGCGCGGATGGCGGCTCCGGCCGTGCCTTCCCAGGCCAGCCGGTTCAGCGTGACCGACCCGTCGCCGTCCACGGCCAGGTCGAGCCAGCCGTAATGCAGCCCGTCCGCAGCCAGGAATGCGAAGCCCAGATAGCCTGCCGTCACGCTGCCATCCGTTGCCCAGGCGCCGGCATAGGACGCCTTGGCCGAGGCGCCGTTATAGGACTTGTCGGCGAGCTTGGAGGTGGCCGCGTAGGCCAGCGCCGCGTCGATCGGCGTCCCTCCCGCAAGGGCCGCGCCGGCCGTGACCAGCGTGCCGGAGATGCCCGAGGCGACGATCTCGCTGTCATAGCTGCCGCCCTTCGGCACCGAGAGGGCATTGAAGTAGTCATGCAGGCTCAGATCCGGGCTGCCGTCGGCATCGAGATCGTATTGCCAGGTCTGGCCGTCCGCCAGGGTGAGACCGCCGAGATCGACGGACAGGACGGAGGCCGGGGCGGCGGAAACGGACAGCGCGAGGACCGCCGCGGCGGCCTGCGGAAGATAGCGGCACATGGGCCATGCTCCAGGCTTGAAGGACCAGCGCCGGAACGAACCCGGCGCGGCGCCATTGGAGGCCGGAACCGGATTCCTTCAAGTTTTGCATGAACAACTAGTTAATGCCGCCGGAGCGGAGCGTGGGGCCCCAACGCAAAGGGGCGGGTCCGAAGACCCGCCCCCCATTTGGCGTTCGCGGAGATGTCCGCGATCACTCTTCTTCCAGAGCCTCGACGGCCTTCTCCAGGTCTTCCTTGGAGATTTCGGTCTCGGTGACCTGTGCCAGCTCGAACACGTAGTCGACGACCTTGTCCTCGAAGATCGGGGCGCGCAGCTGCTGCTGGGCCTGGGCGTTCTGCTGGATGAACTCGAAGAACTGGCGTTCCTGGCCCGGGTACTGGCGCGCCTGCGCCATGACCGCCTGGGTCATCTCGGCCTCGGTGACCTCGACCTCGTTCACGCGGCCCAGCTCGGCCAGCAGCAGGCCGAGGCGCACGCGGCGCTCGGCGAGCTTGTTGTGCTCGTCGGTCGGCGTGATTTCCGGGTGGTCATGGCCGTGCACGTCGGGGTTTTCCTCGTGCCACAGCTGGTGCGCGATCTGGCCTGCCTCTGCCTCGACCAGGGTCGGCGGCAGGTCGAAGGAGACCAGGGCGTCCAGCGCGTCCAGAAGCTTGCGCTTCTGCACCTGGCGCGAGGCGCCGGCGTATTCGGCTTCCAGGCGCTCGCCGATCTGGGTCTTCAGCGCGTCCAGCGACTCTGCGCCGTACTGCTTGGCCAGCTCGTCGTCGATCGGGGTCGGCTTCGGCGTCGCGATGTGCTTGATCGTGCAGTCGAAGGTGGCTTCCTTGCCGGCCAGGTGCGTGGCGCGGTAGTCTTCCGGGAAGGTCACGCTGACGGACTTCTCGTCGCCGACATGCACGCCTTCCAGCTGCTCTTCGAAGCCCGGGATGAACTGGTTGGAACCCAGCTCCAGCGGGAAGTCCTCGGCCGAGCCGCCTTCGAAGGCCTCGCCGTCAACCTTGCCGACGAAGTCCATGGTGACCTTGTCGCCCTTCTCGGCATAGCCGCCCTCGATCCGGTCTTCCCAGCTCTTGGCGTTCTGCGCGAGGTTGTTCAGCGCCTCTTCGATCTCGGCATCGGTGGCCTTGACGACGAGCTTCTCCAGGGAGATCGACTTCAGGTCGACTTCCGGGATTTCCGGCAGCTTCTCGTAGGACATCTCGACGGCGACGTCGTCGCCCTCTTTCCAGTCCTCGTTGGTCATCTTGACCTGCGGCTGCAGCGCCGGGCGGTCGCCGGAATCCTCGAAGTGCTTGGTCATCGCACCGTCGATGGTCTCCTGCATGGCCTCGCCCAGGATGCGCTGGCCGAACTGCTTCTTCAGCAGCGGCAGCGGAACCTTGCCCTTGCGGAAGCCCTTCATCTCGATTTCAGGCTGCGCCTCGGTGAGCTTTTCCACCACCTTGGCATCCAGCTCGGCCGCGGTGACGGTGATCTGGTAGCCGCGCTTCAAACCTTCGTTCAGGGTCTCGGTGACCTGCATAGGGGGTTCCTTCTTGAAAGGCCGTCTCTGAGTTGCCGGGCGGTGTATGGGCAAGGACGGTCCGATGCAACCCCTGCCGGCAGCGGGGGGCGCCCGGAGACAGAAAAACAAGGGCGATGGGACCCTCCGCAGGGGCGGAATCCGGCACTTTGCAGGCCGGAGCCCCGCCCCGTTGCGGCACGCCGCCTCAGGCGTGAGACTCATGCTGCGGATGCAGCGCCACGACATGGTTGTCCCAGGACACCGGCTGCTCTGCCAGCCGGGCCAGCCGCCCGTCCTCGATCCGCGTCACCCGGCCGGTGCCGGCGGTGGCCATAAGCCCGCTGCCCAGCGGGGCCAGGCCGCAGACATCGGGCTCGGCAAGGCTGGCAAGCGGCGTGCCGGTGCCGGCATCGAAGCTCTGGACCAGCGAGCCGCGCGGCGAGCTGATCGCCACCACCTGCCCGTCCGCGGACATCGCCACCGACCCGGCATAGCCCTGCATCTGCCGGTGCTCGTCTCCGCCGAAGGAGGCGAAGACCGGCGCGCCGCCCTGCCGGTGCAGCATCAGCAGCGGCGGCGCCTGCGCAATGTCGCCCTCCCACTGCATCGCCGCCGCCACCAGCCCGTCCCGGCGCACCGCAAGGTGGCGGATGGAATTCAGGTGCCATTCTGGCGGCAGGTCGACGGTCTCCAGGATCTCGCCTTCCGGGGTCGCATAGGACAGATTCGGCTTCATCACCGGCAGGTTCAGCTTGGCCCGGCCGCTGTCGGGATGGGTGTCGATGCCGCCGTTGGCGATCGCCATCACCTGCGTGCCCGGCAGGAACAGCGCCTCGTGCGGGCCGACGCCGCCCGACCAGAACTCGCCGATCCGGCGGTAGCCCGAGGCCACGTCCCAGATGCCGATCCGCCCCTCGCCGAGGTCATAGGCGTTCTCCGGCGTGTAGAGCAGGCTGCCATCCGCCGAGAAGGTGCCGTGCCCCATGAAATGGCGGCTTTCCGGCGATTCGAGCTGCGAGATCACCGCGCCCGAGCGGCAGTCGATCACCACCGCGAAAGTGCCCGGGCGGCGGGCGAAGGCCACCGCCTCGGGGCGCTCGGGATGCGCGGCGCCGGCATGGCCGCGGCCCGGCAGCGGCAGCCGGAACACGATCTCGCCCGAGGCGCGGAGCCCGCAGATCACGTATCCGCCGCTGCCGGTCTTGCCCGCGGCGATGACGTCCGGGGCGCCGGCATCGGCCCAGCTCGGGCGCGGCAGCGCGCCGGCGGCAAGAAGTCCTGTGAGGAAGCTGCGTCGCGATGCCATGTCAGTCTCCGTCCTGCGAATTGAAGCCCTGAGCGAGCCCGAGCGGCCCGCCCACATGTTCCATGACATCGGCGCGCACGTCGCCGATGCGCTGCTGCACGGTCTCGACGCGGAACCGGCCCATCGGGTCGGCCACCTCTCCGAGCGCCGGATCGCTGAGACGGTCGAGCGTGGTGAAGGCGCGGTCATAGGCCGTGCGCACCGACGCTGCGTCCTCGGGGAAATCCATCGCCATGATCAGCGCCAGATCCTCGGTCCCGTCCAGCGACAGCTTCACGTGCTGGACCGAACGCTGCGACCGCCAGGCCTCGGCGCGGGTCGGGCGCGGCCGGTCGAACTCGCCCATCGGGCGGCCCAGCCGCGCCTCCTCCGTGAATTGCAGCCCGGTCGTCACCGAGGTGAAGAGCGCCCCCAGCGCCTCGGTCTCGGTGCGGTAGGGCGCATCGGCATCGGGATGGGCGAATTCCGCGGCATAGTCCCCGTGCCAGTCGTCGGCGATCACCCGCGCGGTGGCGGCGATGTCTAGGGCGATGGCGCGGGTCAGGCGGCAGCCGTAGTCTCCCGCATCGGCGAAATCCGGATCGTAGAGCATGAATTCCAGCGCGTTGAAGCCATGCGCGGCGATCGACACGTCATGGAAGGCCTCCGGGTCGTCGACTGCCGGGTCCTCGGCCGAGATCATGCCCTGCAGCGTCTTCGGGATGAAGCCGCGCGCATCCGGCCAGAGACCGAAGGAGAACGCTCGGTTGTCCAACTCGGTCGGCCCGAAGCGCAGGTGGCTCATCCGGATCCAGGCATCCCAGGCATCGTTGAAGGCGCGGCGCAGGTGCTCGTCGGCCGGATCGCAGGTCCCGTCCGAGGCCGTCGCCAGCGCGCCGGCCCGGTCCGCCAGCGCGTCGAAGCCCGGCTGGATATGGTCGGCCACGGCCGTGTCGAGGATGTCCTGCGGCGAGGCTGCCGCCCAGAGCGGACAGGCGGCGAGGCAGGCGGCAAGGATGTGGTGTCGCATCAAAGGCTCTCCAGGAACGCGATCAGCGCGTCTCGGTCGGGTTTGGGCATGGCGATCACGGCGTCGCGCTGCGGCGCGGCCTCGCCGCCATGCCAGAGGATGGCTTCCAGCAGGCTACGCGCCCTGCCGTCATGAAGGAACGCGGCGTCCGGGCTCACCTGCTGCGCCAGCCCGATGCCCCAGAGCGGCGGCGTCTTCCATTCGCGCCCCGTCGCGCGGCCCTCGGGGCGGTGGTCGGCCAGCCCTTCGCCCATGTCGTGCAGCAGCAGATCGCCATAGGGCCAGATCAGCTGGAAGCTCTGCTCGGGCTGGTCCTCCAGCCGGGCGGTGACGAATTTCGGCACATGGCAGGAGATGCAGCCCGTCTCGTGGAAGACCTGCTTGCCGCGCAGGGTTTCGGGGGCGTCGAGGCCGCGCCGCGCGGGCACGCCGAGATTGCGCGCGTAGAAGGCGACCAGGTCTAGCCCGCCCGCGTCGATCTCATGCCCGCCCTGCCCCGGATCGCCGCCGTCCGGCGCCCCGCGGCAGATCTCCTGCGCTTCGGTGCAGTCGCCCCAATGATGCGGGAAGAGCGGCGATGAGATGCCGATGTCGTTCGACAGCGCCTCCGCCGATTGCTGCCGCACCGAGGGCGAACCCGCCTTCCAGCCGAAGCGGCCCAGTTCCGGCCTCCCGGTCTCCCGCGAGGGCACGAAGGACGCACGCCCGGATATGCCGTCGCCGTCCAGGTCGTCGGGATCGGCATGGGCGAGGATGTCCTCCGCCGGGATCGCCTCCAGCAGACCCAGGCCGATCATCGGCGGCGCGACCCGCGGGCTCAGCATCGCGTCCGGATGCAGCGGGCCGAAGCCCAGTTCCTCCGCGGCATAGGCGGGACGGCGCAGGCTGGCGGTCTCGCCGCCGGACAGCGCGACGGGAACCTCCTCGTACGTGACCTGCATCCGGTACTCGGCGGGGATGCCGCGGTTGCCCTGGTCCTGCAGCTGGAAGCCGTAGGCCGGGTCGGGCGCGGTGGCGATCCAGCCCTCGATGCCGTTGGATGCCTGCTCCGCCGGGATCGAGACGCGCAGGAACATCGACACGCCATGCGCGCCGGGCTCGGAGGGCGGGTGCCCGCGCCCGTCGCCGATATGGCATTGCAGGCAGGAGCGCGCGTTGAACAGCGGCCCCAGCCCGTCGGAGGCCTTGGTCGAGGACGGCGAGGCGACCCAGAGCTTCTCGAACAGCGCCTTGCCGACCATGAAATCCAGCTCCCGCACCGGATCCATCCCGGCGGAAGGCTTGGAAAACGCCTTGCCGCCGGCCAGCGCTGGCACGGTGGATGCTCCGGCAGGATTGCCCTCATAGGGTTCCGGCCTGCCGAAGCCGGTCGCAGGCGCCGTCACCTCAGCCACCCGCGCCGCCTCTTCGGCGCTGCGGGGCAGGACGGCCAGAGGCTCCGCAAGGGCGGGGACTGCGACCAGAAGCGGCAATACCAGAATCTTTCTGTCGGGCATCTTCTCAACACGGGCTTTTCCTGATAAATACAGTCGGGAATTGCCGGATGCCAGCGAAATGGCACAGACGAACCGAGGATGGAACGGCCCGATGCCCCAGACCGCCAGTGTTTTCAGCAGTCTTCCTGAAACCGCCGCGCCGCTGCCGGCCCGTCCGGACGAGCGGCTGGACCTGATCCGCCGCGAGGCCGCCCGCGCCCGCACCGCGCCGCGCCTGGACTTCTTCCGCGCCTGTTCACTGCTGACGCTGGATGCAGAGCGCGCGCCGATCGTCTTCGCCCGCGCGCTCTTGCGCGTCCTGGGCCAGGCGCTCGGCCAGCGGCCGGTCTTCCACCGCGCGGGCAGCGAGGCCACCAGCTTCGACGAGGACTGGCTGATGCGGCTGATCGACCGGCTGGAAGCGGGCGACCACGACTCGGTCGCGTTCCTGCTGCGCCGCCGCGTGCCGCATGACTACCGCCGTTCGGTCGCCTTCCTGCTGCACGGGCTGGTCTCGCGCCCCGACCGGGCGGCCTGATCCGCCCCGCGCCGCGGCGCCCAAGCAAAATCCATACCATTTCACTCAGGCTGCGGCGCAGCATAAGCGCCGGAGAGAAAAGACTTTTTGTCGGGTTTTTTCTCCTTGCATCCGGCGCGATCTGGAATAGTTCTAAGTCCGACAGCGAGCCGCGGGCCAGCCAGAACAGCCAGCCATCCGCCAGCCCGCACAGCCAGCCAAGCGCCAGCCAGCACAGTTTCCGTATTTTTTGACGTGAGAGGCCCGACATGACCCAGACCGCCGCCGCCCTCGGAGAAGACGCCCAGACCGCGATCTGCACCGCGCTGAACCAATGCGTCGCCGAAACCGCCGTCACAACCATGCTCGCCCAGAATTTCCACTGGAACGTCAAGGGCATGGCCTTCGGCCCGCTGCATGACCTGTTCCAGAAGATCTACGAGGACCATTTCGAGGGCCAGGACGACCTGGCCGAGCGCGTCCGCATGCTCGGCGGCCATGCCGAGGGGATGCTGGCCGGTATGGTCGAGCGCTCCAAGGTCAAGGAGCATGACGGGCGGGCCACCGACCGCGAGATGATCGCCTACATGCTGGAAGCCCAGCAGATCGTCGCCGAGACCTTGGCCGGCGCCGGCGAGCTGGCGGCCGACCATGGCGACACGCTGACCGAGGATCTCTGCATCGCCCGCGGGCAGGTCCACGAGAAATTCGCCTGGATGCTGAAATCGCATCTCGACTGAGCCGCGGCACCCGCCCGGCCGGACCGGATCAGAAGGGCGCCTCGGCGCCCTTTTTCGTGCATTTTCGAAGATAGGCCCGCTGCCAGCCCTTCGCCGACTTCGCCTCGGCCTGCTGCTCCAGCAGATCGAGGATGAAGGCCCGCCGCTGCTTGTCCTTCGACAGGCCCTTGTAGCCCTTCTTCTGCTTCTTGGTCATCGCGCAGGCGATGCAGCGCCCGCCCTCGAGGCGGAACTTGCACACGTCCAGACACGGCGAGGGAAGCTTGCTGCCCATCCCGGGATCTCCTGGCAGGCGGGGACGGCGTCCCCGCCCGGCGTTCGGGGTTACTGGAAAACGGCCGACGGGTTGTCGAGGCTGTCGGAGCCCTCGAACTCGCCCGCGTCGATGGACAGCGCCGAGACCACCCGCTCGATCGACCGGGTCTGGTCGACGAGGCCGTTCACCCCGCCCATGATCAGCGCCTCGCCCGCGGCGTTGCCGCGCTCCAGCATCATGTCGTACTTGAAGCCCGCATCGCCCGCGATCTTCATCTGCAGCAGCGCATCGACCGTGGCATCGAGCTTGGCGCGCACCTCGGCATCCAGCGCCGGATCGGCCTCGGCCACCAGCGCGGAGAGCGAGGGGCCCTCCACCTTGGTGCCGTCGACGCGGGTATAGCTGCCGATATAGGCCGAGCGGATGCCGACGCCGTCGTAGAAATGGCTGTTGTAGGTGTTGTCGGAGAAGCAGTCATGCTCTTCCTCCGGATCGTTCAGCATCAGGCCGAGCCGCATCCGCTCGCCCGCCTGCTCGCCATAGGACAGCGAGCCCATGCCGGTGACGATCGCGACGATCCCGGCATCGACATCGGCCAGAAGCGTCTCGCGCGCCTCGCCGCCCTCCTGCCATTGCGCCGCCATGTATTCCAGGTCGCGCACCAGCAGGTCGGTGGCCGCCTGCAGGTACATGCCGCGGCGGTCGCAATTGCCGTGGGTGCAGTCGTCGCCCTTGGCATAGTCGGTCCAGGGACGCTCGCCGGCGCCGGCCTCGTGGCCATGCAGGTCCTGGCCCCAGAGCAGGAATTCGATCGCGTGGTAGCCCGAGGCCACGTTGGTCTCGACCCCGTCGGCCTCGTGCAGCGTGCCCTCGATGAAGTCCGGCGTGATCTCGGTGGCATCGACGGTCTCGCCGCCGACCGTGAATTCCGGCGTGGCGATGACGTTCAGCGCCGCCAGCTCGTTCTCGTCGGTCGGCCCGCCGTAGCTGTCGTCGACATAGTCGATCAGCCCCTCGTCCAGCGGCCAGGCATTCACCTTGCCCTCCCAGTCGTCGACGATCGGGTTGCCGAAGCGGTAGACCTCGGACTGCTGGTAGGGAATGCGCGCCGCCAGCCAGGCCTGCTTCGCCGCGTCCAGCGCCTGCGGCGAGGGCTCGGCGATCAGCGCCGCGACCTTCTCCTGCAGCACCTGGGCGGTGCTGAGGCTGTCCTCGAACTTGGCCTGGCCCATGTCGATGTAGTTGTTGAGCACGTCGGACTTCTCGACGGCGAAGGCGGGAACCGCCAGCGTTGCGGCCAGGGCGGTCGAGGTCAGAAAGGTCTTGGGCATCGCAATGTCCTTGGTCTTTGTCTGCGTGGCAGCGGCGCCGCGGCGCCGGGGGCTTCAGGGGGCGGTCCCGATCACTTGGTCAGGATCAGTTTGGAAGAGCGGGTGATCCGCAGCGTGTAGATCTGGCCGTCGAGTTCGAGCAGCGCGATCTGGCCGCCATCGGTCAGGCCGCGGGCATCGTAGAGCGGCGGCATGCCGTCGCGCCGGATCACGGTTTCGGGGGATGGGGTTGCTTTGGTCATGTAGGTCATCTGCGCGTCTCCAGCCAATCCAGCAGCGCCTCCAGCGACGGCAGGGCCAGGCGCCCGACGCCTGCATCCCGCTCGCGGGGCACGGCGGACGGGGCTGGCCTGGACATTGGCTGGGCTCCGGTGTCGGTCATGTGCATCTCGGGTCTCCGGTGGAATCCATCGGCTTCCCCAAGGCACGGCAAGGGGTGGCTGTAACGAGTCTTACCCTGACAAGTTTTGTCGGAATTGACAATCCGAGTTTTTTGCTCGGACATTAATTTGCCGCCCTCCTTGCCCGGCCCGGCCGCAACTGCCGAAATTTCGGGCGGTCGCCGCCGTGCCCCGGGGCGGCCCTCAGCTCCTGCCGCGGCGCTCGGAGGCGAGGCCCAGAAACGTGCCTCCGACGATCAGCCCCGCGCCAGCCACCGTCGCCGGACCCGCCGGTTCCGACAGAAGCAGGCAGGCCAGGGCGAGGCCGAAGAGCGGTTCGGTGCCCATCAGGAAGCTCACGCGGGTCGGGCTGCTGCGCCGGACCGCCGCGTTCTGCACGTAGAAGGCCCCGATGGTGCAGAAGAGCGACAGGAAGGCGACGGCCATCCAGGCCTCCGGCACGGCCGCGGCGCGCAGGACGCCGGGCCCGGAAAGCCCGGCGATCAGGATCAGCGCCAGCCCTGCCACCGTGGCGGACTGCACCGCCGTCAGCGCGGCGGAGGACAGCGCCCTCCCGGCCGTCAGCCGCTTGGTCGCGACCACCATCGCCGCGCGCAGCCCGGCCGCGCAGAGCACCAGCAGGTCCCCCGCGCCGAAACCGGCCGGGCCTCCGGCCAGCGCGCCGACCCCGCCGACGGCAATGCCCGCCCCGAGAATCACGCCGCCCGGCGGCAGCTGCCGCCGCAGGCCGTAATCGAGGAAGGGCGTGAAGACGGTGCAGAGCGAGATGATCAGCGCGGCATTGGCCGCGGAGGTCGCCGCCACGCCCCAGGTCTCGGCGAAGAAGATGCCCGTGAGGATCACGCCAAGCGCCATGGCAGCAGCCAGGTCCCGCCGCGGCGCCCGGCGAAGCTCGCGCCGGGCGAGCGACGACATGACGGCGGCCGTCAGCAGGAAGCGCAGGAAGATGAGCACCAGGACCGGCATATGCGCCAGCGCGCCCTTGGCCACCGGGTAGCTCGCCCCCCAGACCAGGGCCACGCCCAGCACTGCCAGCTCGGCCCATGCGGCCGCATCCCCTGCCGCCCTCGATTTCTGCACTGCCATTCCTGCCCCCGTCCTTCGCGCTGCGGCCCGGAGCGGCTTAGGCCGGGCGCGGGAGCGGCGGATAGAACGAAAGTGCGGCCTCAGCCCCGGGCGTAGGCCGCGGGCGTCACGCCAGTGATGGCACGGAAATGGCGCCCCATGTGGCTCTGGTCGGCAAAGCCCGCCTGGGCGGCGGCCGCGGCTGGCGGCAGCCCGCCGCGCAGCAGCGCCTGGACCCGCCGGATCTTGGCCTGCAGGTACCAGGAATGCGGCGGCAGCCCGGTGGCGCGGCGGAAGGCCTCGATGGTCTGCCGCCGCCGCAACCCGGTGACCGCGCAGAGCTCCGCAAGCGTGACATCTCCGTCGACATTGGCCGCGAGGTACTCGACCGCATCGGCAATGCGCCCGTCCGCCCGCGCCTCGCGGCGCAGGACCTGCGGCGCCAGCCGTGCCAGAACGCTGCCCAGGAGCGCGTCCAGCGCGGCATCCCGCGCCAGTGCCTGCCCCGGGACATGCAGCATTTCGTGCAGCGCCGCAAAGTGCCGCGCCAGCCCGGCATCGGCATGGAACGCCGCCGCGAAATCCAGCGTTCCGGCCGGCGCCCGCCCGGCCAGGTCCTCGACCAGCGCGCGCATCCCGGCTTCGGGGACATAGATCATGCGCTGCCGCCACCCGGCATCGCCGCCGGCGCCGCCATGGTGGATGTCGCCCGGCCGCATGGTGACCACCGATCCCTGCGGCACGCGGTTCATCTCGCCCCGGCACCAGACGGCATGCACGCCGCCCTCGATCACCCCGAAGAGATACTCGTCATGCGAATGCGGCTTGAAGGCATGGGTCACATAGGAGGCGGAGAGCGTCTCGATGCCGAAGAGATCCGGATGCGCGCGCAGAGTCGCGCATTCCCGCTGCCGGCCTGTCTGCGTCCGCTCCAAGGCCCGGTCCTCCGCTGCATCGCCGCCATCTGTCTAGCCGCGGGACGGCAGCCGGTCAAACCCGCGGCAACCGGCCGGGACGGAGCGCCGGGCCCCGCCCCGCCAAGCGGCGGTCAGAGGGTGAAGGCCGCCCGGAACGCCTCCAAGGCCGCTTCGGGATCGCCCGCGGCGAAGGCTTCCATCCCCACGGGGCCGGAATAGCCCATGCCGGCCAGCGCGCGGGCAATGGCGGCATAGTTGATCTCGCCCGTGCCCGGCTCGCAGCGGCCCGGCACGTCGGCCACCTGCACCTCGCCGATCCACGGGAGCGCCTTGCGGCAGCATTCGATCAGGTTCCCCTCGCCGATCTGCACATGGTAGAGATCGAGGTTCAGCCGCAGCCGCGGATGGTCGACCGACGAAACCAGCGCGATCGTGTCCTCGGCCCGGCCGAAGGGCGTTCCCGGATGGTCCACCGGCAGGTTGAGGTTCTCCAGCGTGAAGGTCACGCCTTCCTCCTCAGCCATCTCGGCGATGCGGCAGAGCGTGTCGCGCGCCTTCAGCCACATCGCGCCCGTCACCGTCTCGCAGGGAACGACCGGCAGACCGCCCTCGCCCAGGCCGGTGCCGTGCAGGTTCAGCCGGGCGACGCCCAGCCGCTTGCCGACCTGCGCCGTCTCGCGCGCCGAGCGCAGCAATTCGTCCGCGCCCTCGCCATCGGCCAGCCGCCCGGTCAGGTAGCCGTTCATGATGGTGAACTCGGCGCCCGTGGCCTCGAGCTTGGCGAGGTCATGGTCCGGCCAATTCCACAGGCCGACGCCGAAGCCCATTTCCTTCAGCCGTGCGCAGCGCCACTCGATCGGGCGGTCCTGCCAGATCATCTCGGCGCAGGCGGCAAGCGGGAATGTCGTCATCTTGCGGGTTCCTTCAGGCGGCCTTGCCGGCACGGTGGGTCAGGCCGGTCTCGGCGGCGAGGCGCTTCAGCGTGTGCAGGCCGAGGGTCTGGTAGAGCAGCGGGTTTCGGACATGCGGGTCCTGCTCGGCCTCGATGACGATCCAGCCTTCATAGCCGTTGTCGGCGAGGATCTGCAGCAGCGGCTTGAAGTCGATCCCGCCCTCCTGGTCGCCGGGCACGGTGAAGGCCCCGGCCAGAACGCCCTGCAGGAAGCTCATCCCTTCGGCGCGGACCCGCGCGGTGATCTCGGGGCGGATGTTCTTGGCGTGGAAATGCGCGACGCGGGCGACATGGCGGGCCAGGACCTCCTCGGGATTGCCGCCGCCGAAGGTGCAGTGTCCCGCATCGAACAGCAGATGCGTGTCCGGACCGGTCGCGGCCATGAAGGCGTCGATTTCCTCCGGCGTCTCGACCACGGTGCCCATGTGGTGATGATAGGCGAGCGTGACGCCTTCGGAGGCCAGATAGGCAGCGAAGGCCTCGATCTTCGCGCCGAAATCCGCCATCTCGCCGGAGCTCAGAACCGGCTTGCCGTTCACGGGCTTCGCCGGGTCGCCATGGATCGCGTTCGAGGTCTCGCAGGTGACGCAGACCTTGCAGCCATTGTGCTTGAGCTTGGCCAGATGCGGCTGCACGGCGGCGATCTCGTCCTCCAGCGAACGGGTCAGCAGCTCGGTCGAGTACCAGCCGGAGATGAAAGCGAGCCCGTAGCTGCCGAGCAGCGCCTTCAGCTGTGCCGGGTCCTCGGGCCAGCGATGGCCGTTCTCGATCCCGTCGAAGCCGATCATCTGGCCGGCCTCCTCGAGGATGCGCCCGGTGGGAATGTCCGCGCCGATGCTCTGGTCGTCGTCATTGGCCCAGGCGATGGGATTGGTGCCGAAACGGATCATGGAGATGTCCTTCAGGTGAGCGCCACGGGGCGGCCTTCGGAGGCGGCCATGGCGTGGATGATGCGTTCGATGGAAAGCCCGGCGGCGAAGTCCGGACCCTTGGCCTTGCCGCCTGCGATCGCGGCCAGAAGGTCGCGCGCCTCGACGGTCTTCTGTTCGTTGAAGCCGAAATTGTGGCCCGGCGCCGGGCAGAAGGCGGCGAAGTCGGGCTGCTCCGGGCCGGAGAGCAGCCGGGCCAGTCCGGGCGCGCCCCTGCGGTGCAGCCAGAGTTCGTTCATGTTTTCCTGGTCGAAGGACAGCGTGCCCTCCGATCCGTGGATTTCCCATTGCAGGCGGCACTTGCGCCCGGGCGCGATGCGCGAGGTGGCGAAGCTGCCGGTCGCGCCAGAGACGAAGCGCAGGATGGCATGGGCGGTATCGTCATTCTCCACCGGCTTCATGCCCTCCGGCGAGGGCCGCAGCCCGATCGGAGTGGAGGTGACGGCGGTCACTTCCGCCACCGGCCCCATCAGTCCGACCATCTGGCTGGCGAGATGGCAGCCGAGATCGCCGAGCGCGCCCAGCCCGCCGCCCCTGCGGGTCAGCCGCCAGGACCATGGCAGGTCCGGATCGGCGGAATAGTCCTCGTCATAGACGCCGCGGAAGCTGTGCGGCGTGCCGATGGCGCCCTCCGCCACCAGCCGCTGCGCCTGCTGGTAGGCAGGCGAGCGCAGGTAGTTGTAGCCGAGGATCGTCACCTGCCCGGGGCGCCCCGCCGCGAGCGCGGCCATCGCCCCGGCATCTTCGAGCGTCAGCGCCATCGGCTTTTCCAGCCAGACATGCTTGCCCGCCTCCAGCGCGGCCTCGGCCATCGGACGGTGCAGCCCGTTCGGGGTGGTGATGGACACGACATCCACCGCAGGATCGGCCACTGCCGACTGCCAGTCGGCCATGCCGCGGGCGAAGCCGAATTGCGCGGCGAAGGCCTCTGCCCTGTCGGCGGGGGTGTCGCAGAGGATCTCCAGCCGCGGATGGGCGCCGCCGAAGACCGTGGCGACATTGCGCCAGGCCATGGCATGGCACTTGCCCATGAAGCCGGTGCCGATCAGGCAGACCCCCAGCGGGCGGTCGGGCATCGGAAAAGCCATCGGGAAACCTCGGGGGGGAAGAAAGGCGGCGGGCCGGGGAGAGGACGGCCCGCCAGGGGGAGGTCAGATCGTGCCGCCGAGCGAGCCTTCGAGCTGCGCCAGCTCCTGCCCGCCGGCCATCAGGTCCTGCAGTTCCTCGGGGGTGATCTCGCCGCGCGTGGCGGTGCCCAGCGTCTTGCCGCGGTTGAGCACGGTGAAGCGGTCGCCGACGGCCAGCGCATGGCGGACGTTGTGCGAGATGAAGACCACGCCGACGCCCTGCTTGCGCACCCGGTCGATGGTCGCCAGCACGTTGGAGGTCTGGCGCACGCCGAGCGCGGAGGTCGGCTCGTCGAGAATCAGAACCTTGGCGCCGAAATAGACCGCGCGGGCGATGGCCACCGTCTGGCGCTCCCCGCCCGAAAGCGTGCCGACCGCCTGGTCGGGGCCGCGCAGGTTGATGCCCATCTTGCGCATCTCTTCCACGCAGATGTCGTTGGCCGCGCCCAGATCCATCCGGCGGAAGATGCCCTCGCCCTTCTTCGGCTCGCGTCCCATGAAGAAGTTGCGGGTGACGCTCATCAGCGGGATCATGGCGAGGTCCTGGAACACCGTGGCGATCCCGGCCTCCATCGCGTCGCGCGGGCTGGAGAACGACATCGGCTGGCCTTCGAAGAGGATCTCGCCCTTGGTGGGCTTGTGGACGCCCGACATGGTCTTGATGAAGGTCGACTTGCCCGCGCCGTTGTCGCCCAGCAGGCAGTGGCACTCGCCGGGGCGGATGTCGAAGGAGACCCCGTTCAGCGCGATGACATTGCCGAAGTGCTTCTCGATGCCCCGCATCTCGACGATCGGCGCCACGTTGACCGGATCGCCATGGTGGAACTTGGTGTCGATGGTCATCAGCGTTCCCCCGTCACGCGCTTGCGGATGGCGTTGTTGAAGAGCACGGCGATCAGCAGCATGCCGCCGAGGAAGACCTGGAACCAGTCCTGGTCGAAATTGGTGTAGGTCAGGCCGATCGTGACCATGCCGAAGATGATCGCGCCGAAGAAGGCGCCGATGGCCGAGCCGTAGCCTCCCGTCAGCAGGCAGCCGCCGATGACCGCGGTGATGATCGCCTCGAATTCCTTCATGAAGCCGCGGCGGGCATCGGTCGATCCGCTGTCGATCACGGTGA
The DNA here is from genome assembly GCF_013184745.1 of Mangrovicoccus sp. HB161399. Lineage (GTDB taxonomy): Bacteria > Pseudomonadota > Alphaproteobacteria > Rhodobacterales > Rhodobacteraceae > Mangrovicoccus. The sequence continues at coordinate 63,939 of NZ_JAATVU010000023.1, read as the reverse complement.
TGACGGCGACCAGCGCGGCAGCGCAGGCGGTGGCCATGAAGAGCGCGATCTTGACCTTGTCGACCGGCACGCCCGAGTTCGAGGCCGCGTTGCGGTCGCCGCCGGCGGCGAAGATCCAGTTGCCGCGGGCGGTGCGCAGCAGCACGTAGGTGGCGACGGCCGCGACCAGGACGAACCAGAGGATTTCCACCGGGATGCCGGGAACCTTGGGCGCGCCCGAGCGGAATTTCTCGATCAAGCCGATCTCCGACAGCCAGCGGAACACGAAGCCGAAGGCGTCGCCGGAGAAGACCGGGGCCAGGATATCGCCCTCGACCGCCTCGCGCACGCCGCGCAGCTGGGTGGAGCCGCCGGTGAAGAGCTTCAGCCCGACCAGCGAGGCGCCGCGCAGGATGAAGAGACCGGCCAGCGTCACGATGAAGGAGGGCAGGCCCGAGCGGATGACGATCATGCCGTTCACCGCGCCGACGCCGGCGGCGAAGACCATGGTCAGCGGGATCGACAGGATCAGCGGCAGGCCCAGATTGACCGTCAGCACGCCGAAGATCATGCCCGCGAAGGCGACCATCGAGCCGATCGACAGGTCGAACTCGCCGCCGATCATCAGCATCGCGGCAGCGATGCCGAGAATGCCAAGCTGGGCGGCAGGGGTGAGGAAGTTCATGATCCCGGACAGCGTGAACATCGAGCTGTCGGCGGTGATCATGAAGAAGATCGTGACGAGGATGACGCCGCCGATGGCGCCAAGCTCGGGTCGTTTCATCAGGCGGGCGAAAAACGGTTCGGTCTTGATCCGCTCGTCCATCGCCATTGCAGCATCTGCGGGCATGTCGGTGTCCTCTTGATGGGGATCCCCGGCGCGGGAAAGGACGCGCCGGGGCGGGCGGTCAGCGGATGCCCTGGGCGGCCAGATCGATCACCATCGCGGCGGTTTCCTGGGTGACCAGGTTCGGGCCGGAAGGCACGTCGCCGCCGGGGATCAGCCCGTATTCGGCATTCATCGCGAGGAAGACCACCGGCAGGTAGCCCTGCAGGAACTGCTGCTGGTCGATGGCGAAGGCGGCCTTGCCGTCGGCCACCGCCTCGAGGAAGCCCGGCGACATGTCGAAGGTCGCGACCAGCACCTCGCCGGTGAGGCCCATCGCCTCGACCGCCTGCACGGCCGGCTCGCCCACCAGCGGCGCGGAGAGGCCCAGCACGGTGTCCAGCTCCTCGTCGGAATCGAGCGCGGCGCGGACCTTGGCCTGGACTTCGGCCGGATCGTTCATGGTCGGGATCACCTCGACCGGACCGCCGAAGCCCTCGGCGAAGCCTGCGCAGCGCGCGTCGAGCGAGACGTTGCCGACTTCCTGGTTGACGCAGATGCCCTTGGTGCCGCCCATCTCGGCCAGCTTGCGGCCCGCCGCGGCGCCGGCGTCGTATTCGGACTGGCCGACATGCAGCTTGATGCCCAGCTCATGCGCGACATCGCCGCCCGAGTTCATCGAGATGACCGGGATGCCGGCCTCGACGGCGCGCTGGATCGACGGGCTCAGCGCGTCGGCATCGGGGATCGAGACCACCAGCCCGTCGGGCTCCTGGTTGACCGCGGCATCGATCATCTGGCTCATCTGCACCATGTCGAAGGTCTCGGGCGACCGGAAATCGACATTGGCGCCGGTCTGCTCGGCTGCCGCCTGGGCGCCGTTCTTGACCACCGACCAGAACGGGTCGTTGGCCTGGCCATGCGCGACCACGATGATGTCGGTGGCCAGCGCCGGCATGGCGGCAAGGGTCGCGGCCGTGGCCACGGTTGCGAGAAGCGTCTTCATGGGGTTCCTCCCTGTTCGGTCTGGATGGCGGGCAGCCCCCGCCGTTGCGCGCGGTCCCGCGGACCGGCGCCTGCTGCGCCTGCAGGCCCGCCCCCTCCGGCGGCCTGCAGGGGATCTGATGGCGGGTTAGGCCGGCTCGGCGACCGGCGCGGCGGCGAACAGCGCCACCGGGCGGCCGGTCTTCAGCGACTCGGTCGCCGCCTCGGCCAGCGCCAGCGCGGTGATGCCGTCATCCAGCGTCACCGGCATCGGCTTGCCCTCGAGCACCGCGGTCACGAAGGCGTCCCATTCCCGCAGATAGGCGGGCATGTAGCGTTCGAGGAAGAAATAGGTCGGCTTCGCCGAGGACACGCCCGCGGTGGTCGCCTTGGAGACGGTGTTCTCCAGCATGTTCGACACCGAAAGCAGGCCTTCGGAGCCCAGCAGCTCCACCCGCTGGTCGTAGCCGTAGACCGCGCGGCGGCTGTTCTTGATCACAGCGATGCGCCCGTCGGCATAGGTCAGCGTGACCACCGCCGTGTCGACATCGCCCGCCTCGCCGATCGCCGGATCGACGATGGCCGAACCCACGGCCTGCACCGTCACCGGCGCCTCGCCCATCAGGAAGGTCGCCATGTCGAAGTCGTGGATCATCATGTCGCGGAACAGCCCGCCGGAGACCTTGATGTAGCTCACCGGCGGCGGCGCCGGGTCGAAGCTGGTGACCGACAGCAGCTCCGCCTTGCCGATCTCGCCTGCTTCCAGCGACGCCTTCAGCGCGCCGAAATTCGGGTCGAACCGGCGGTTGAAGCCGATCATCACCGGCTTGCCGGTCGCGGCCGCCTTGGCCTGGCAGGCCTGGGCGCGCGCCAGCGACAGGTCGACGGGCTTCTCGCAGAGCACGGCCTTGCCTGCGGCAGTGGCCTTCTCGATCAGGTCCGAATGCGTGTCGGTGGAGGTCGCGACCAGCACCGCATCGATGCTGTCATCGGCCAGTATCTCGTCCGAACTCGCGGCCTTGGCGCCGTATTGCGCCGCCAGCGATTCCGAGGCCGCCGTGAAGACGTCCGAGACCGCGACCAGTTCGCTTTTCGCGTGGCCGGCAATGTTCACCGCATGCACCTGGCCAATGCGGCCGGCGCCGAGCAACCCAACTCTGAGCATGTATTCCTCCCGAATCGCGGCCCCTCGCCGCTTTCCTTTCAGGAAGCTCGCAATTCCTGCACGCGGGTGCAAGATAAATTGCACGCGGGAGCAAAAAATCTGCACGCGAGTGCAAAAAATCCGGGAGATGCGCACTGCGCGCTACAACCAGCAGGGTTTCCGGCATAGGATGGCGATACGAAGAGGAGATCCGATGGAAGAGATCGACAAGGCCGCCCCGGCCGGGAACGTCACCGCCGACGACGTGGCCGCAGAGGCCGGCGTGTCCCGCTGGACGGTGAACCGCGCCTTCAAGAAGGATGCCTCGATCTCCGCACGGAGCCGCGAGAAGGTCATGCAGGCGGCGGAGCGGCTGGGCTACGTGCCCGACCTGCGCGCGGCGAGCCTGGCCTCGGACCGGTCGCACCTGGTGGCGCTGCTGGTCGACGATTTCGCCAACCCGCACAAGCTGGTGATGCTGGAGACCCTGACGCGGGTGCTGCGCCGCCGCGGCTGGGACACGCTCCTGGTGAACACGCTGGGCAAGGAGGATGCGGGTTCCGCCCTGCTCAATGCCAGCCAGCGCCGGGTCGATGCGGTGATCCTGATCGGCATCCAGTTCGACGACGAGGTGCTGAAGACCGCGTCGCATGCAAGGCGGTTCAAGAAGCTGATCATCTTCGCCCGCACCTCGCAGAGCCCCGACACGATCAGCATCGCGGTGGACGACGTGAAGGCGATGGAGGAGATCGCGGGCTATGTCGCCGGGCGCGGATACCGGCGGCCGATGTTCCTGGCGGGGCCGCGCACCTCATCGGCGCATCTCAAGCGCAAGGAAACCTTCCTGGCCTTCTGGCAGGCGCGCTTCGGCACCGTGCCCGCCTGCGCCTCGGTGGCCGCCTACGACCCGGCGCTCGCCGCTGAGGTGGTGACGGCAAAGCTGGGCGGGCTCGGCCGCGGCGAGCTTCCCGACATCCTGGTCTGCGAGAACGACGCGCTGGCGATCGGCGCGATGGACGTGATCCGGCACCGGCTGGACTGGCGCGTGCCCGAGGACATCGCGGTGATCGGCTTCGACGACATTCCGGCGGCGGACGGGCCGAACTACCGGCTGAGCAGCTACCGCCAGCCGGTCGCGGAGATGGCCGAATACCTGGTCGAAGTGCTGGAATCCCGCGACGACCGGGATTTCACCCGGCTGTTCCAGGGCGAGATCGTGACGCGCGAAAGCGCCTGACGCGCCCGCCGCATGCGCGCAGGGCCTTCTAGCGGGCCAGCTGCCGCAATTCGACGGCCCGCCGTCCCGCAGCGCCCGGCCCCGCGGCGCGGCAATGTCCCGGCACGGCCGATTTCCGCACGGACGGGTGCCGCCCTCGGGTTCCGGCGGCAGCCGCAGGCCGCAAGCCGGGGCCATGCATCGGCTGGATACCGGCAGGTCCGCAGCGGCTGCGCCCTGCTGCCGCCGGAACGGAAAGGGGCGGACCTATCGGCCCGCCCCTGCATTCCCCTGGCGCTCCGGCCGGTCAGCCGCGGAGTTCGGCGCCGGTGGCCTTCTTCACCTTCTCGACGATCTTGGCGCTGACCGCCTCGATGTCCTTCTCGGTCAGCGTCTTGTCGATCGGCTGCAGCCGGACCGAGATCGCCAGCGATTTCTTGCCCGCGCCCATCTGCGCCTCGGCCTTCTCGCCGGCGAACTCGTCGAAGACGCGCACCGTCTCGATCAGCGCCTTGTCGGCACCGGCCGCCGCGTTGACCAGCGCCAGCGCCTCGACGGAGGCGTCGACCACGAAGGCGAAGTCGCGTTCCACCGCCTGCAGGTCGTTCAGCACCAGCGCCGGACGTGTCGAAACCGTCTTCTTCGGCAGCGGCACCTCGGCGGGCATCACCGAGAAGGCCAGCGCCGGGCCCTTGACGCCGAACTGCTCCAGCACGCGCGGATGCAGCTCGCCGAAGACCGCGATGGTCTTCTTCGGACCGAGCCCGACGCGGCCAGAACGGCCCGGGTGGAACCAGTCCGGCGTGTCGCGGAAGATCTGCGCCTTCTCCGGCGCGCCGATGGCCGACAGGACCGCCTCCATGTCCGCCTTGGCGTCGTAGACGTCGAGCGCGCGGCGCGCGCCATGCGGATCGCGCGGACCCGACTGGCCGACCAGCAGGCCGGTCACATGGGTGGACTGCTCCTCCGGCTCGCCGCCCGAGAAGGCGGGGCCGACCTCGAACAGCGCCAGATCGGCAAAGCCGCGCGCCTGGTTGCGCGCCGCGGCCAGCAGCAGGCCCGGCAGCAGGTCCGGGCGCATGTGGCTGAGATCGGCGGAGATCGGATTCTCCAGCGCGCGGGCCTCGTCGCCGCCGCCGAAGCGCTCGGCCGACTTGCGGTCCACGAAGCTGTAGGTGACGCATTCGTTGTAGCCCAGGCTCGCCAGCATCCGCCGCGCCGCCTGTTCGCGCCGCTGCTGCGGGGTCAGGATCGGCTTCGGCACGCCTGCCTGCGCGCGCGCCATCGGACGGCCCTGCAGCTTGGTCAGAGAGGCCACGCGGGCGACTTCCTCGACGAGATCCGCCTCGCCCAGCACGTCCGGGCGCCAGGACGGCACCGCGGCCATGTCATCGGCGTCAAGGACGAAGCCGAGCGCGGCCAGCGTCGCGCGCTGGGTCTCGGGCGCGATTTCCATGCCGACGAGGCTCTGCACCCGCTCGACATCCAGCTTGTAGCTGCGCGCGACATCGGGCAGCGCGCCCGCGGTGACGACCTCGGAGGCTTCGCCGCCGGCTATCTCCATGATCATCGCGCAGGCCTCGTCCAGCCCGACCGGGGTCCAGAGCGGGTCGATGCCGCGCTCGAAGCGGTAGCGCGCGTCGGAATTGATCTTCAGCGCACGGCCGGTCAGAGCTGTGCGGATCGGGTCGAAATAGGCCGCCTCGACGAAGACATTGACGGTCTCTCCGGTGCAGCCGGTGCGCAGCCCGCCCATCACGCCGGCGATGCTTTCCGGGCCTTCGGCGTCGGAGATGACGGTCATGCCCGGCTCGAAGGCGTAGTCCTTCTCGTCGAGGCCGGTCAGGGTCTCGCCGCCCTGTGCCTTGTGCACGCGCAACGAGGACCCGGTGATCTTGTCGGCGTCGAAGACGTGCAGCGGACGGCAGGCGTCATGGGTGAAGTAGTTCGTCACGTCGACCAGGAAGCTGATCGGGCGCAGGCCGATCGCCTTCAGCCGCTGCTGCATCCATTCCGGGCTGGGGCCGTTCTTCACGCCGCGGATCAGGCGGCCGTAGAAGACCGGCGCCTGTTCCAGCGTGTCGGCGTCGATGGAGACGCTGACCGGACAGGGGAATTTCGCGTCGACGGTCTTGACCGCGCGCGGCTTCAGCGTGCCGACGCCGCGGGCGGCGAGGTCGCGCGCGATGCCCTCGACACCCAGCGCGTCCGGGCGGTTCGGGGTGATGGCGATCTCGATGACCGGATCGACCTTGGCCGGGTCGTTGGCTTCCAGCCAGTCAGGGAAGCTCTGGCCAACCTCGCCCGAAGGCAGCTCGATGATGCCGTCATGGTCGTCGCCGAGCTCCAGCTCGCGCACCGAGCACATCATGCCGAAGCTTTCCTGGCCGCGGATCACGCCCTTCTGGATGGTGATGTCGATGCCCGGAACATAGGTGCCGGGCTTGGCGACGACGACGGTGATGCCTTCGCGCGCGTTCGGCGCGCCGCAGACGATCTGGGTCGGGCCGCCGGCGGTCTCCACCTGGCACACGCGCAGCTTGTCAGCGTCGGGATGCTTCTCGGCCTTGACCACCTTGCCGAGGGAAAAGCCCGCAAGTTTTTCCGCCGGATTTGAGATTTCCTCGACTTCGAGCCCCAGGTCGGTCAGGGCATAGGCGATCTCCTCGACGGAGGCCTGCGTGTCGAGATGGTCTTTGAGCCAGGACAGAGTGAACTTCATGGTTTTCCCCTCACGGTCTTGGCCAGCCTCCTAGCGGGACGGGACCGGAAAGGGAAGTGGCCGAAGGGCTCAGGCGCGCCAGAACTGGATGGTCAGGATGGTGTAGACCACCATCACCTCCAGGCGGCCGACCAGCATGCCGAAGGCCAGGAGCCATTTGGCCAGGTCGTTCAGCCCGGCGAAATTGCCCGCAGGCCCCACTTGGTCGCCGAGACCGGGACCGACGCAGGCGAGCGCGGTCGCCGCCGCGGAGAGCGCGGTGATGAAGTCGAGCCCCGTGAGCGACAGCGCGACGGAGAGAACGCCGATCGACAGGATGAACATCACGAAGAAGGCCATCACCGAGGCCAGCGCATCGTCGTCGACGCGCCGCCCCTCGAAGCGGGTGAAGAACACGCCCGAAGGCGAGTGGATGCGCTTCACCTGGGTGACGATGGCCGCGAAGAGGATCTGGAAGCGGAAGATCTTGGTCGAGCAGGCGGTGGATCCCGCGCAGCCGCCGATCAGCCCGAGGAAGAAGAAGAATCCGACGGCGAAGCTGCCCCATTTCATGTAGTCGGTATTGGCATAGCCGGTGCCGGTCATGATCGAGGCGGTGTTGAAGAACGCCTCGCGGAACCCCTCCTCGCCGCCCATGCCGATATGTTCGACATAGGCGAAGAGGATCAGCGTCAGCACCGCGAACGTGCCCAGGAAGGCGCGCACCTGGCTGTCGCGGAACATCGGTGCCGGCCCGACATGGACGAGCTGGACGAAGCGCACGAAAGGCAGCGCGGCGAGCAGCATGAAGACGCCGCAGGCATAGGTCTCGGGCGCGTTGAACTGGCCGAAGGAGGCGTCGTAATTGGCGAAGCCGCCGGTGGAGATCGTGGTCATCGCATGGACGATGGAGTCGAAGCCCGACATGCCGAAGGCGAAGAAGGTGATCGCGCAGGCGACCGTCAGCGCGACGTACATGAACGAGATGCGGCTGGCGATTTCGGCGGCGCGGGGCAGGATCTTGCCCATTGTGTCGAAGGCCTCGGAGCGGAAGATCTGCATGCCGCCGATCTTCAGCTCGGGGAGAAACACCATGGCGACGACGATGATGCCGATGCCGCCGAACCATTGCAGCATGCCGCGCCACAGGAGCAGCCCCTTGGGCATCGTGTCGAGCCCGGAAAAGACGGTGGAGCCGGTGGTGGTCATGCCCGACATCGCCTCGAAATAGGCATCGACCAGCCGCGCCTCCGTGGCGCCGAAGATGAAGGGCAGAGATCCGGCGGCCGGCAGCGCCACCCAGACCAGCGTGGTCAGCAGGAAGGTCTGCTGCAGCGTCAGCCCCGCCCCGGCGGTCGATGAGCAGGACAGCGCCGTCAGCCCGCCGATGACGCAGGCCAGCACGCCGCTGATCAGGAAGGCGGGCCAATGGCCGTTGCCATAGGCCAGGTCCACCGCAAGCGGCACCAGCATGGTCGCGCCCAGCACCGCGACGAGCATGCCGATCACATAGGCGACTGGGCGCAGATCGATCATGTGCCTGCGATGGCGCGGCCGCCCCGAGCTGTCAAGCATCGCTCCCGGGCCGCGGCCGGCCTGTGGCGCGGAGGCGGCAGGCCTTCTCAGGGCTCCCAGCCCAGGCCTTCCGCGGCCAGCGCGGCATGGCCGATCTCGATGTCCTCGAAGTCCCGCACGCCGGACACGCCGATTCCGCCGACCACCCGGCCGTCATGCACGATGGGCAGCCCGCCGCCCCAGGCCACCAGACGCTGCCGCGTGGACAGGCCCAGCGACTGCACCGGGTCGGCCGCCTTCTCGGCACCGAAGACCTTGGTCGCGCAGCGCATCGTTGCCGCGGTATAGGCCTTGTCGATGGCGACCTCGAGGATCACCGGCACGACATCGTCCATCCGCAGCGAAGCCTGGATCGCGCCAGACGGATCCGCCACGGCGATCGCCACGGCCCAGTCCTTGGACCGGGCATGGGCCATCGCATGGGAGACTAGCCGGAAGGCCGTTTCCGCCGAAAGCACGGGTTGATGGATGATCATGGCGCCCTCCCGAAGCCGTTGCCCCTGTTAGCCTTAACAGGAGCACAGCTTGCCCGAAGATGCCAGATCAGCGCAGGCCGGCCTCAGCCGCCGTGGATCAGCGAGCCGAAGAGCCGCGGCTCCAGCGAGACCTGCGCGAAGGTCGGCCCCTCGGTCAGCACCGAGACGGCATCATGGCTGTGCAGGCTTTCCTGATGGCTGGCCACGACGCGGAAATCGCCGACCCGCGGTTCCGCCAGCAGCATCCCGGCGAAGCTGCGCGCGGCATCCTCGACGAAGATCGGATTGGCTGCGTTGAGCTCGGCAAAGGCCTGCTCGTCCTCGCGCTTGACCATGACCTGGGTCTCGGTCGGCACGGCGCGGCGGCAGAGCTCCACAAGATCCTCGAACCACAGCACCCCGGCAGAGTCGTCCAGTTCAACCGATATGCGCGCGACCGAACGCTGCGAATGCGGGGTGGCCAGCTGGCCGCGCTCGCGGCGGGCATGCTCGCTGAGTTCCAGCGAGCACGGGCAGGTCGAGCTGTAGACGTAGTCGAGATGGACTATCTTCTGCCGGACGCCGTCCTGTTCGACGACTTCCAGGGCGATGTCGTAATACTGCCAGCCGGTCAGGCCCGAACGCAGGCTTTCCACCTGCATCGGGAAGCTCAGCCGCATCTGGATGCGGGCGTCGAAGCTGCCCAGGTCGGCCTTGTAGCTGTCAAGCACCGCCTCGATCACCTCGATCGAGAACGCCTCCTCCGCGCGCTTGTAGAAGCTGCGCATGATCCGAGACATGTTTATGCCCTTCTTGTCCGCCTCCAGGCTGACCGTGCCGGTGACCGACGTCTCCAGCACCATGTCACCCGAATCGCGGGTGCGGAAGCGGATCGGCAGGCGGAAATTCGAGATGCCGACATGCTGGATCCGGGCATTGGCGCCGCGGATCAGGCTGGACGGCCCGTTCTGCAGGTCGGGCAGCGTCGCGCGATACGCCTCGTCGGCGGCAAAATGGGCGGGAAACTGGCGCGACAGAACGGGATAGGCGTCGTTGCGGCCCGGCATCAGCCCCTCTAGCGCGGGATCGAGCGTCTCGATCTCGGCCGGGGTCGCATCCCCTGCCCAGCGGCGCAGGAGCGCCAGCGCCTCGGCGGCGTCCTCTCGGGTCGGTTCCCGTTCGGGCTTGGGCGTGTGGATGTTCATGACCTCCGGTCTCCGCTCTTTCGTCAACGCGGCTTTATGTGGGCTGCCGGCTGCCGTTGTCCAGTGAAGTTTCCGCGCTCTCACGACATGGCGACAAGGCGGAAACAAGTGATCCGGAAGGGCCGGAGCAACGTAAATGCCAATCCGGTGCCGCAGGATGCCGCCTTGCGCCGGACGCCCGCGCGCCTGCAGGGTGCCGTAGAGGCAGAACGGCAAGGGAAGGTCCGGCACGCATGGTCAAGGCTCCGCCCGGCAGGACGGCGCCCCGCGGGGCGCTGGGGCAGATCGCGGCGCGGCTGGGCGCGGCGCCCGCGCAGCTCGACTACCTCGTCAATCCCGATCCCCTCCGCCGCATCGCCTATGTCGAGACGCCGAAGGTCGCCTGCACCGCGGTGAAGGCCTTCATGCAGGACCGCGCCGGCGGGCGGAAGGACGGCGACGTGCATGACCGGGCGACCTCGCCCCTGCCGGTGCTGTCCGCGATGCCCCCCTCGACGCGCCGCGCCACGCTGTCGGGCCGCTGGCAGCGGTTCTCCTTCACCCGCAATCCGTATTCCCGGCTGCTCTCGGGCTATCTCGACAAGATCGTCGCAAATGACTGGGAGCGCGCGCGCCACTTGCCCCGGCTGGGCTTCGCCCCCGATGCCCGCCCTTCGCTGGCCGAGTTCCTCGGGGCGCTGGCGCGCATCCCCGAGCCGCAGCGCGACATCCATTTCGCGCTGCAGTCGCGCCTGCTCTGCCTCGGCGACATCGGCTACGGCTTCCTCGGCGCCTTCGAGAGCTTCGAGACGGATTTCGCGGAGATGAAGCGGCGGCTCTACGGCGATGCCTCGGGCGGCAGCTATGCCGCGATCGGCAAGCGCCACGCGACCGGCGCCGCGGAGAAGCTGGCGGCGCAGTTCGGCCCGCGGGAAACGGCGCTGGCCGCAGAGCTCTATGCGGCGGATTTCGAGCTGCTGGGCTATCCGCGCAAGCTGGCCGATGCCGCCCTGCCGCCCGAACGCTCCGCGCCGCCGGGCGTGTCCGCGCATCTCGCGGCGCGGCGCGAGGGCCTGCCGTCGCCCGTGGCAGGCCCCAAGGCATTTGCGGATGCGCTGGAAGACAGGGTCCGGGCGGGCAGCCTGCATCCCCTGCGCGCTGCGGAACTCGCGGCGCGGGCCGGAGCAGAGGTTCAGGCCGGCGCCGGAAGGTCCAGCCGCATCACGGAATAGCCCAGCAGGACGCCGCCCCGTTCGGCCTCGCCCTCCGATTCCACGGTCCAGCCGAAGCGGGCGAAGACCGGGCGGGAGACGTGGCTGGCATGGGTGACGAGACCGGCGAGGCCGCGGTTGCGCGCCTCGGCAACCACGGCATCGTGCAGCTGGCGCGAATGGCCCTGCCCGGCATGGTCGGGATGGACGAAGAGCAGGTCGAAGCAGTCGCCGTCCAGCGCGGCGAAGCCGATCGCCCCGACGCCGCTTTCGAGGATCCAGAGGTCCAGCCCCCCGATCCGACCGCGCCACTCCTGCGGCGTGCGGCGGGACTGCGCCCAGGCCAGGCGCTGTTCCGCCGAATAGGCGCCCTTGGTGCCGCGCAGGATCGCCGCGCGGAAGATCCGCGCCAGGGCGGGAGCGTCCTCCGCCCCGCCCCGGCGCAGCGTCACGGTCACGCCTGGTCCAGCGCCGCCAGCATGTCGGCCACCAGGTCGCCGCTGTCCTCGAGCCCGCAGGAGATGCGGATCAGCCCGGGCGCGATGCCAAGCTCCGCCTTCTGCTCGTCGGAGAGCCGCGAATGCGTGGTGGTCGCCGGATGGGTCACGATGGATTTCGCGTCGCCCAGGTTGTTCGAGATGATGAAGACCTCGAGCGCGTTCAGCACGCGGAAGGCCGCCTCCTGCCCGCCCTTGACCTCGATCGACAGCATCGTGCCCGGACGGCTCATCTGCGACTTCGCCAGCTCGTGCTGGGCATGTGAGGCCAGTCCCGGGAAAATCACCTTCTCCAGCTTCGGATGCCCGTCGAGCGCGGCGGCCAGCGCCTCTGCCGTGTCCGCCTGCGCGTCGCAGCGCAGCGCCATGGTCTCCAGCCCCTTGAGCAGCACCCAGGCGTTGAAGGGCGACATCGAGCCGCCGGTATGCTTCATGTAGGGTTCGAGCGTGCCGCGGATGAACTCCTTGGTGCCCAGCACGATGCCGCCCAGGACCCGGCCCTGCCCGTCCATGTGCTTGGTCGCGGAATAGATCACGACATCGGCGCCCAGCTCCAGCGAGCGCTGGAAGACCGGGGTGGCGAAGACGTTGTCGACGAGGACCAGCGCGCCGTTGTCATGCGCGATCTTCGAGATGCCGCGAAGGTCGGCAACTTCCAGCGTCGGGTTGGAGATGGCCTCGAGGAACACCGCCTTGGTATCGGGGCGCACGGCGGCCTTCCAGGCCTCCAGGTCGGTGCCGTCGACGAAGGTCACCTCGACGCCGTAGCGCGACAGGATGTTCTCCACCACGTAGAGGCAGGAGCCGAACAGCGCCTTGGCAGAGACGATATGGTCGCCCGCCTGCAGCATGGAGGTCAGCGCGCCCGACACCGCGGCCATGCCGGAGGCGCAGGCAAAGGCGTCTTCCGCGCCTTCCAGCAGCGCGGCGCGCTCCTCGAACATCGCGACGGTCGGGTTGCCGTAGCGGGCGTAGATGAACTCGTCGGGGCCGACGGTCTTGAACCGCGCCTCGGCCTGTTCGGCGGTCTCGTAGACGAAGCCCTGGGTCAGGAACATCGCTTCGCTGACCTCGTTGTACTGGCTGCGGCGGGTGCCGCCATGGACCAGCTTGGTCCGGGGCTGCCAGCCTGCCTTCCCGGAAACTTTCAGATCGTCCGCCATTGAGCGTCTCCTTGTCATGGCCCGGGAAGAGTGGGGAGGGCCCCGCCCTCGACCTCTTTAGCGGAATCTTTAACGTGGCCCGCAATCCGGTAACAAAGCGCCACGGGGCATGCCATTAGGACTCCGGCAGCCGGAGGTCAAGCGCGGCGCGTGCCAGCCCCGCCGCGGGCGGCACGGACGGGACCCGGCCGGCTATTTCAGCTGGCTGTCCTTCGAGCCCCGGCGGTTGAAGCCGCCTCGCTGCACCGGACGGCGGTCGCGGTCCGACTGGCACTCGATGCAGAGCTTCACGCCCGGGATCGCGGTCCGCCGCTTCTCGGGAATCGGCTCGCCGCATTCCGCGCATTCGGCCAGGCTGTCGCCGACCGGCTGGCGGCGCGCCTGCATGCGGCGCAGCTCGTCCTCGATCGAGGCCTCGATCTGTTCGTTCACCGCGCCGTCCTGCGCCCAGCCGCCTGCCATTGCCCGCTCTCCTTCTGCGGAATGCAGCGTAGCGCCGCCCCGGGCCGGCGGTCAATCTCCGGGACGCGGGACCGCGGGACTGCAACAAAGCTCGCGCCATTGCGCAGCGCCGGGGGTTGCGGCGCGCCCCCGCCGGTGCAGGATGGGCGCGACGCCAAGAGGAGACCCCAATGGCCCCGATCGACCTCTACTACTGGCCCACCCCCAACGGCTGGAAGATCTCCATCGCGCTGGAGGAGATGGAGCTGCCCTACGAGACCCATCTGGTGAATATCGGCGCGGGCGACCAGTTCGACCCGGCTTTCCTGGAAATCGCGCCCAACAACCGCATGCCCGCCATCGTCGATCCGGACGGACCGGACGGGGCGCCGGTCCCGATCTTCGAGTCGGGCGCGATCCTGCAGTATCTCGCCCGCAAGACCGGGCGCTTCTGCGGCCGCACCGAGCGCGAGCGCATCGCCGTCGACCAGTGGCTGATGTGGCAGATGGGCGGCGTCGGCCCCATGGCGGGCCAGGCGCACCACTTCCTGAAATACGCGCCCGATCTCGATCCGCCGCAGGTGCTGCCCTATGCGCAGGACCGCTACCGCGCCGAGGTCGGGCGGCTCTACCGCGTGCTCGACACCCAGCTGGGCAAGACCGAATACGCCGCCACCGGCGAGTTCACCATCGCCGACATGGCGATCTGGCCCTGGGCCTCGCTCTGGGAAGGCCAGCAGCAGACCCTGGAGGACAAGCCGAACCTCGCCCGCTGGCTGGACACGGTGGCCGCCCGCCCCGGCGTCGCCAGGGGCCGCGCGCTGCATGCCGATCTGCGTTCCGGCAGCAACGACCGCAAGGCGCAGGAGATCCTGTTCCGGACCAGGTGATCCGGCGGAGGGCGGGGCCGGTCCCGCCCGCCCAACCTTGACACGACTCGGGCAAATGCCGCTCCCTTTCCGCGGGAAACCGGAGGAAGACCATGCCCGACATTGACGACATGGGGTTCGTGAACCGGACTCAGGGAGTCTGCGGCTTCGCGGCCGCGCTCTACGCGCTCTACGCGCACAGCCCGACCCTGAAGGACCAGCAGGCACTTTCGGACGCCGCCCGCTGGGACACCCGCATCGCGGCCGAGATCAAGACCTATCTGATGATCCTAAAGGCAGAGCGGAACGAGCGCCTGCTGGGCATGATCCAGACTTTCTGCGCGGGGTATCCGGGTCTCGGCGGCTTCACGATGAGCGGCTACATCGAGAAGATCAATTCCATCCCGGAGAACGTGCCTGTCGGCGCGTCGATGGCCGACAAGGAGATTTCCGTCACCATCGCGCTGCCCCCGCCGGTGCTGGCCGACTACCTGCGGCGGGTCTGCGGGTTCCGCAATGCGACGGAGGTGGCCGCCGACAACGGCCGCAACGAGCTGATCGTCGGCGTGCAGAAGGGCGACCCCGCCTATACGATGTACGGTGGACTGTGCCACTACATCTACCGGCTCGGCGGGACTTGGTACACCTGGGGCGGCCGAGCCGGCTCGCTGGAACAGCTCAACCGCGACTACGACCGCCGCTATGTCCCCTGCTGCTACGTGTCGCCGGTCGGCTGAGGACTCCGGCCGCTCAGGCGCTGCCGCCGTCCTCTGTGCTGTGCCGCTTGAGAAGTCCCGCCTGCGAGACGAAGAAGGCCATCATCGCCGCCATCTGCCCGAACGTGTCCCAGGCGACGAAGACATCCGTCGAGAAGCCGCGCCAGATGATCTCGTTGGCGGCGGCGACGCCGGCGAAGAAGATCGCCAGCCGCTTCGTGAGGATCATCCAGCCTTCGTGGGTGATCGGCAGTGCGCCGTCCATGATGAATTCCAGCCAGGACTGGCCGCGGGCGATTCCCACCCAGAGCAGGCCGGAGAAGATGCCGAAGGCGAGCGTCGACTTCATCTTGAAGAACCGCTCGTCGTTCAGCCCGACGGTGAGTCCGCCGAAGACGACGGCGAGCACCAGGGTGAAGATCTGCATCCGGCTGACCTTGCCGGAGATCTTGTAGAGCAGCCAGTTGGTGAGCATCAGCAGCGGGATGAAGCAGGCAGTCACGATGACGAAGCCCTCGTATTCGCGGCCGCCGATCAGGAAGCTCTTCTCCCTCACCAGCAGGTAACCCGCCACGAAGAGCAGCACCGGGCCCAAGTCCAGCGCCTGCTTCCGCCAGTCGTTCTGATCGCTCATGCTCAGCCTCCAAGGATGGTCAGGGCACCGGTTAGGACAGTGGCGCGCCGGAATCCAGCAATCTTGCAGCCTGCAGGCGAATTCGTGACCTCGCGGTTACCGTCGGCGCGCTAACCGCCTGCCTCGACAATCACCGCGCCGAGGGCGATCAGCGCCATCAGCGCGACGCGGCGCGGGCCGGTCGACTCGCCCAGCAGCACCCAGCCGATCAGCGCGGCGAAGACCGTCGACGTCTCGCGCAGAACCGCTGCCTCGCCGACGCTGTCGAGCCGCGTCGCCAGCATCACCGTGCCGAAGCTGCCATAGGCGATGATCCCGCCGACCAGCCCGCGCAGCATCAAGGGGCCCGGCGCGGGCGGGTCGGCCATGCGGCGCCAGCGGATCAGGGCCACCACCGGGAAGACCGCCCCGTCGATGAAGAAGAACCAGGCGAGGAAGGTGAACGGGTCCGCCGTCGCGCGGATGCCGTAGGCGTCCACCGTCGTGTAGAGCGCCACGAAGACCCCCGTCGCCACCGCGAAGAGCAGCGCCGGCACCAGCGTGTGGCGGTTCACCGTGACATGGACGAGGTTGTAGGCGGCCAGCCCGTAGATGCCCGCGAGCAGCACGCCGAGTCCGCCCCATTGCACCCAGGTGAAGCGCTCGCCGAAGATCAGGACCGCGCCGATCATCGCGAAGAGCGGCCCGGTGCCGCGCACCACCGGATAGACGACCGTGTAGGCGCCCTTGGTGTAGGCCATGCCCTGCAGGATCTTGTAGACCACATGCACCGCGAAGCAGAGCGCGAAGATCGGCCACATGTGCGGCTCGGGCCGGGGCACCAGGAACAGCGCCACCGGCATCGCCATGATCCCGTAGCAGAAATCGATTGCGCCGCGGCTCAGCCAGGGATCGTGCCGCCCTTTCTGGAGCGCGCCGAAGATCGCGTGCAGCAGCGCCGCGGACAGAGCGAGAAGCATTGCCAGGGTGCGCCCCTGGTCGGTACCTTCGAGCGACAGGAGCCAGCCGGACATGATCACCTCGGAAAAGACACCCCAAGCCTATGCAGGCAACGCGCCCGGGCGCGCAACCCCGCAGGGCCGGCCGTGACCGGCCAGGGCCTCTGGCAGATGCTGCGCCACGAGCTGGGCGGCGGATTCTCGGCGACGCCATTGCCGGTGGCGGCGCTGAGGCTCTGCGCCGCGCTGGTGCTGGGAGGCGCGCTCGGCATCGAGCGGCAGGTCCGGCACAAGGCGGCCGGGCTGCGCACCCACATGCTGATCGCGATCGCCGCCTGCCTGTTCACGCTGATCGCGCTCGACCTGATGGCGCTGCCCGGCGACACCGCCACGCTGCGCACCGATCCGCTGCGGCTGATCGCGGCGGTGACCTCGGGCGTGGCCTTCCTGGCCGCCGGGACGATCATTTTCCAGGGCGACCGGGTGCACGGGCTGACCACCGGGGCCAGCATGTGGATGGCCGGCGCCGCCGGGCTGGCCTGCGGGATCGGCAACATCCCGATGGGCGCGCTGGCCACCGCCCTGGCGCTAGTGGTGCTGGAGGCCGTGCGGCGGCTGGAACACCGCGGCTGACGCCGCGGCGGCCGGGGTCAGACCTCGAGGCCGGTCAGCGCGGCGGCGAATTCCTCCGGATCGAAGGGCGCGAGGTCGTCGATCTGCTCGCCCACCCCGATGGCGTGGATCGGCAGGCCGAAGCGGTCGGCCAGCGCCACCAGCACGCCGCCCTTGGCGGTGCCGTCGAGCTTGGTCATCACCAACCCCGAGACATCGGCCAGCCGCTGGAACTCCTGCACCTGGGTCACCGCGTTCTGGCCGGTGGTCGCGTCGAGCACCAGCAGCGTGTTGTGCGGCGCCTCCGGGTCCTTCTTGCGGATCACCCGGACGATCTTGGCCAGCTCCTCCATCAGGTCGGCGCGGTTCTGCAGCCGCCCGGCGGTGTCGATCATCAGCAGGTCCGCGCCGTCGCGCTGCGCCTTTTCCATCGCCTCGTAGGCAAGGCTCGCCGGGTCCGAGCCCTCGGGCGCGGTCAGCACCGGCACGCCTGCGCGGCTGCCCCAGACCTGCAGCTGCTCGACGGCCGCGGCGCGGAAGGTGTCGCCCGCGGCAATCACCACGTTCTTGCCGGCCGCACGGAACTGCGAGGCGAGCTTGCCGATCGTGGTGGTCTTGCCCGAGCCGTTGACGCCGACGACCAGCACCACCTGCGGGGTCTTCGGATAGAGCGGCAGCGGCCGCGCCACGGGCTCCATGATCCGGGCAATTTCCTGCGCCATGACCTGCTTCAGCTCGGCGGTCGACAGCCGCTGCCCCATCCGGCCCTCGGCCATGTTCGCGGTCACGCGGGCAGCGGTTTCGACCCCCATGTCGGCGGTGATCAGCAGATCCTCGATCTGCTCCAGCATGTCGTCGTCGAGCGCGCGGCGCATCGCGCTGGACTTGTCGGCACGGCCCAGCATCCGGGCGAAGAGGCCGCCCTTCTTCTCCGGCCCTGCCTCCGCGGCGGGCTGCGGCACGGGATCCGGGACCGGCATTGGAGCAGGCGCGGGCGGCACCGGCGCTGCGGGCGCCGCGGCAGGAGCCGCGGGCGCGGGGGCCGGTGCCGGTGCAGGCGGCTCCGGCGCGGGCGGCGGCGCGGGCGCGTCGACCGAGCCTTCCTCCTCGACGATGGCCTCGAGCCCGTCCTCGATCTTCGAGGAAGACTTGAACATCCGGTCTTTCATTTTCTTGAAGAACGACATGGAAACGGCTCCGTCTGGGTCCGGGCCTGCCTAAACGTCCTTGCGGGCCAAGGGAAGACCCCGGCGCCGAAACCGCGCCTTGCGGCGGGTCTGCCTGCCGGAACGGCATCCCCCGGGGCCCCCGCCTGCCGGAGCGACGGAAGGCAAACCGCGGGGGCGGGACGGATTTGAGAATGCACCGTTTCTTGGCGGCCCCCGCTTGCGCGTCAGGCTTCTCCATGCAGCCACGATCAGCCTGACGGTCGACGTGCAGGGAGCGCGGCGCGGGCCATCCGCAGCGTCACCCATGCGGCAAGGAGCGATTTCGGCCCCGGCGCACCGGCGCCGGAGTTCGGCGTCCGGCTGGGCACAGGCCCCTCCACCTGTCCGAAGGCCTCCGCCTCGGGCACCGCCTCAGGCATGGCGGCCCCGTCACCTCAGGAGGCAGCTGGGGTCCGTCCCGCTCCCGCGTCTGCGCGGTCGGCTGCGTCGGCCCGGTGCTGCCCGCCGAGACCAGCTTCTCGAACCCGTCCGGCGGCGCGGCGCCTCTGCGAGACCGTCGATCCGGACATGGGCAGCGCAGCGGCCTTCAACGCCATGATTGCGGTGGAAGGCCGACCCGCCAACCTGGCCACGGCAAGTCCCGGCAGCTCCAGCATGGCGGCGGCACGGACAAGGGGCGGCCAGCGACGGCCAGCGGCTTCGCCCTCCGCTGCGGCACTGGACTGAAAGGCTGCCTCGCAGACCCCGTCGACCCCGGACGGCGCACGGCCCGATGCAAGCCACGCCATCGGGCTCGACCTGGAGGCCGCCGCAGGTGGGAGCCGCCGGCCGTCGCGGGCCGCAATTCCGCCGGCCAGCCCCGGCACCGCAACTTCCGCCTTTTCCGCCGCAAGCGGAACCGCCCGGGCCAAGGTGCCCCTGCCCGCGGCGCTGCCGCTGTGGCTGGCTGCGATCCCGTGCCCCGCGGGCGCGGTGCGGCTGCACAGGCGGCAGCGATGAACGCCGCCCGGCCTACGGGCCGGACCCGCCGTTGCCGAGGACCGCCATCTGCGGGTCCGCAGCGTTCCCGCAGGCGTCCGGACGGCAACTTTCCGTGATGGAAACCATCACCATTTGGCGTTTGACGGAACGGGAAAACGGCGCCATTGCATGGCAATGACCCGTGCCCCCCTTGTGACCCCCGTCCTGATTTCCGGCTGCATCATCATGCTGGTGAGCTTCGCCATCCGCGCGAGCTTCGGCGTGTTCCAGATCCCCGTCGCCGAGGAATTCGGCTGGATGCGCAGCGAATTTTCCCTGGCCATCGCCATCCAGAACCTCGCCTGGGGCATCGGCCAGCCGATCTTCGGCGCGCTGGCCGAGAAGATCGGCGACCGCAAGGCGATCGTCATGGGGGCCGTGCTCTATGCCGCGGGCCTGGTGCTGTCCTCGGTCTCGACCCTGCCGCTGCAGCACCAGCTGCTGGAGGTCGCGGTCGGATTCGGCATCGCCGGGACCGGCTTCGGCGTCATTCTCGCCGTTGTGGGACGCGCCTCCGCGCCAGAGCACCGCTCCATGTCGCTGGCCATCGCCACCGCGGCGGGCAGCGCGGGCCAGGTCGTCGGCGCGCCGGTCGCCGAATGGCTGCTGTCGATGATGGCCTGGCAGCAGGTCTTCGTGGTCTTCGCCGCCGCGATCCTGCTGGTGCTGTTCGCCCTGCCGATGATGCGCGCGCCGGTCGCGCCGCGTGCGGAGCTGGAGGAAACCCTCGGCCAGATCCTCAAGCGGGCGCTGCGCGATCCCTCCTATGCGCTGATCTTCATCGGCTTCTTCTCCTGCGGCTACCAGCTGGCCTTCGTCACCGCGCATTTCCCGGCGCTGGTGACCGAGATGTGCGGCCCGATCGCGGATGGCTCGCTGCTGGCCGGGCTGGGCATCAACAGCACCTCGGCGCTCGGCGCGGTTTCCATCGCGGTGATCGGCATGGCCAACATCGCGGGCACGCTGACCGCGGGCTGGCTCGGCAACCGCTTCCAGAAGAAGTACCTGCTCTCCGGCATCTATGTCGGCCGGACGCTGATTTCGGCCTGGTTCATCCTCACGCCGATCACGCCGGCGACCGTGCTGGTCTTCTCGGTGGTGATGGGCGCGCTGTGGCTGGCCACCGTGCCGCTGACCTCCGGCCTCGTCGCGCATCTCTACGGGCTGCGCTACATGGGCACGCTCTACGGCATCGTGTTCTTCTCCCACCAGCTGGGCAGCTTCCTCGGCGTCTGGCTGGGCGGGCGGATGTATGACCTGACCGGGGACTACACCGCCGTCTGGTGGGTGGGCGTGGGCGTCGGCGCGCTCAGCGCCGTGGTGCACCTGCCGGTGCGCGAACGCCCGCTGCCCGTGGCGGCCTAGGCCGCCTCCTCCGCGCTCAGGAGCCCCTTGGCAACGAGGGTCTCCGCCCAGCCCTCGGGCCCGGTGAACTGGTGCACCTGCCAGCCGCGCGCCGCCGCCGCCGCGATGTTGTCCGCGCGGTCATCGGCGAAGAGCAGCGCCGACGGCGCGATGCCGCAATCCTCCTCCACCATCTCGTAGATCCTCGGGTCCGGCTTGATCACCTGCATGTGCCCCGAGATGTAGCGGCGGTCGAATTCGGCCAGGAACGGATACTTGGTCTCGGCATAGGCGAAGCTGCCGATGCCGAAATTCGACAGCGCGAAAACCGGCACGCCCTTGGCGCGCAGCGCCCGCAGGAGCCGGATCGAGCGCGGAATCTCGGGGCTCGCCAGCTCGATCCAGTTGTCGTGCCATTGCCGGATCTCGCCGCGGAATTCCGGATACTTCTCGGCAGCGGCATAGATCGTCGCGGTAAAATCGCCGCCCCGGTCCACCTCGTCGTTCATGCCGTGCAGATCGACGCTGGCGAACATCTCGCGGCGGCGCGCCTCGCCCACCACCCGGTCGTAGTACCGTTCGGGCTGCCACTCGATCAGCACGTTGCCGATGTCGAAAATCACTGCTTCCACTGTCATCGCCGTCTCCTGCACCGCTCGCGACCGCCCCGTGATAGCGCAGCGCGCCCGCCGCGGCATCGGGCATCGGGTCGCGGCCCGGCGCAGTGAACCACATGGTTCACTTCCCGCGGCGGACCCGGCATACTATCTGATGGACAGGGGCCGGAGGGGATGCCGCGCCCGCCAGCAGTCACGGTTGCCCAGGAGGACCGAGCTTGAACGATCTCAGCCACGACGTGAAACGCGGCCGGAAATACGACCAGGTGGTCGCGGGCGCCCGCGAGATCTTCATGCAGGAAGGCTACGAAGGCGCCAGCGTCGATGCCATCGCCAAGGCCGCCGGGGTGTCGAAGGCGACGCTCTACAGCTATTTCGCCGACAAGCGGCAGCTGTTCCTGGAAGTCGCCCGCTGCGAATGCCAGCGCCAGAGCGAGCAGGCCCGCGCCCTGGCCCAGACCGGGCGCACCGTGCGCGAGACCCTGACCGACATCGCCCAGCGGCTGACCGCCTTCGTGCTGTCGGAATTCGGCCAGAGCGTGTTCCGGCTCTGCGTCGCCGAGGCGGAACGCTTTCCCGAGCTCGGCCGCGCCTTCTACCGCTCGGGTCCCGAGCAGGCCCGCCGCAGCATCGCCGATTTCTTCCGCAAGGCGGTGGAGGCCGGCGAGCTCGACATCGAGGATTGCGACTTTGCCGCCGAGCAGTTCACCGAGCTCTGCAAGGCGCATCTGTGGTCGCGGCTGATGTTCAACATGATCTCGGAGGTCACAGAGGAGGATGTCGAGCGGATCATCACCTCCGCCGTCGACATGTTCCTCGCCCGCTACGGCACCGGGACGACGCGCTGAGCCGCGCGCGGCCCGGAGGCCTCACTCCAGGCTGGAGAAATACGCCCAGAGGTCGCGGGCATCCTGCTCCTCGCGCAGCCGGAAGGTCATCTTGCTGCGCGACTTGTGTTCCAGCATGTCCGACAGGTAGGCGTTGGGGTCCTGCACGTAGGTGACGAAGGCCTCCTCGTCCCAGGACCTGCCGGTGGCCTGCGCCTCCTCGAAGGCGTCCGAATAGGCGAAGCCCTCTTCCGAGCCCATCACCCGCCCGGGCAGCCCGTAGAGATTCGGTCCGGTCTTCGCCGTCTTGCCCGCCAGCACTTCGCCTGCGCCGTTGCGCACGACGTGGCAGGCCTGGCATTGCCGGAATGCCTTCTCGCCGGCGGCCGGATCTCCTCCGGCCAGGGCCGGGGCGGCCAGCAGGAACGCGGCAAGGGCGGAAACTGTGCGGTACGGCATGGCAAGGCAACCTTTCCTGTCTGCGCGGTGCCGGAACATCGCGGGCTGTCTGCGGCCAGAGTTAGCGGGGATTGCCCCCCGAGGCCAATGCAAATGCCGCGCGATCGGGCAAAAGCCGACGAAAGCAGCACCGGCCGACGGTCCGCCGCCACCTTGGTCGCGCTGCCGCCTGCCGCCGGGTTCCCCTGCGGCGGCAGGGGCTTGGCCTGTGTCATGATGTCGGCGTGCAAAGCCGGGGCAACCCCGCTTAGATTGCTCCCAAGCCGCCTGAGGCTCCCGCAAGATACCCCGCGCTCCGCGGATTTCCGGGCCGAAAGCCCTCCGACCAGTACCAGAGTCCCGCAACCAAGACCGACGCATGACAGACAAGATCCCGGCATGGGTCAATGGCAAGCTGACGCCTCTCGACAAGCTGGAGGTGCACCGCAACGGGCTGAAGCACCCTGCGGTGTCCGTCTTCGTGATGGACGGCCAGAACGTCCTGATCCAGCGCCGGGCGATGTCGAAATACCATACGCCGGGGCTCTGGGCGAACACGGTCTGCACCCATCCGAAGTGGAACGAGAAATCCTCGGACTGCGCGGTCCGGCGGCTGCGCGAGGAACTGGGCATCACCGGGCTGTATCCCGCGCTGCGCGACACGGTGGAATACCGCGCCGACGTGGGCAACGGCATGGTCGAGCACGAGGTCGTGGACATCTTCCTGGCCCATGCCAACAAGCAGATCCCGGTCAAGCCGAACCCGGAAGAGGTGATGCAGGTCGAATGGATCGGCATCTACGATCTCGCCGCCGAGGTTGCCCGCCGCCCGGCGCGGTTCACGCCCTGGC
The DNA here is from genome assembly GCF_013184745.1 of Mangrovicoccus sp. HB161399. Classification (GTDB taxonomy): domain Bacteria; phylum Pseudomonadota; class Alphaproteobacteria; order Rhodobacterales; family Rhodobacteraceae; genus Mangrovicoccus. The sequence continues at coordinate 40,528 of NZ_JAATVU010000023.1, read as the reverse complement.
TGCGCATCTACATGGACGAGCACAAGGACCGGATCTTCGGCACGCTCGTGAAAGTCTGACATGTCCAGGGAGGGCGCCCGGGTGGAGGAGCACCAGGCAATCCACGATCTCTACCACGCGCATCACCGCGATGGCTGGGGCTCGGTAGCGGTCGACGAGCTGGAATTCTTCCGCTCGGTGATCGCCGCGGAGCGGCCGGAGAGCTTCATCGAGATCGGCACCGCCTCCGGGCTTTCCGGGGGCTTCATCGCCCGATTCCTCGCCGCCAACGGCGGCAGGCGGCTGGTGACGCTGGATGCCGAGGAATGGTTCTTCGGCGACCGCACGAAGCCCACGGGATTCCAGATCGACCCGGTGAAGGGCGACGCGGCCGTCGAGGTGCAGCGCTTCGCCGGGATCACCCTGCTCGGCCTGCCGGAGGACGTCACCGGCTTCGACATGGGATTCGTCGATGCCAACCACCAGCATCCCTGGCCGCTGCTCGACACGCTGCTTCTGCATCCGCGGATGCCGTCGGGGGGCAAGGTCTTCCATCACGACCTGAAGCTCTACCGCGACGACGGGCATTTCAACTCGATCGGGCCGAAGCACTGCTTCGACCAGTTCCCCGACAGCCGCCGCTACGTCTCGCCCGCCCGGGACGGCAACAGCTACTGGCTGGACCTGGCGATGCCGCGGGAGGAGCTGGGACGGATCGGCGCGGCCGGTCTCCTGATCCCGTGGACTCTGATGGAGCCGCTGGAAGACGCGCAGATCGAGGACGCCGCCGCCCAGCTCGGACGGCATTACGGCCCTGCCCTGCGCGACACCTTCCTGACGGCGGCGCAGCGCTTCAACTGGATCCGGATCTCGCGCCCGAAGCGCGCCATCGACAAGCTGAAGCGGCGGTTGCGGCGGGAGTGAGCCCGCCGCACGGCGGTCACTGGCCGCAGCGGCGCTCCGCGTCCTCGTAGGCGGCGGTGAAGCCCATCAGCGAGAACGTGTCCTGCGTGGTCGTGCCCGAGCGCTGCGACAGGCCGGTCACCTTGGCCTCCGCCCCGGCCTTCATAGCCGAGGCGATCTGGCGGTCCTGCTCGCCCGAAGTCGCCCAGGCGACGTTGCCCTCGGCGAAGAGGTCGAACTTGGAGTCGCCGATTTCCAGCGTGACGGGCTCGCCTTCCGCGAAGTCATAGCCGCCCATGAAGGACACCTCGCCCATGCCGCCGCCGCCATTGGCGTCCTTCGGCCAGAAGGAGACGAAGAGGAAGATGTCGCCGCGCTTCACCGCGACAGGGCGGCCGCCGCGCGTGGCGGTGGACTTGCCTGCCTGCGGCGCCGCCACGACCCAGCACTGCTTGGGATCGTCCTCGACATAGATCGTCCAGTCGGTCTTCGCCCCGACCGGATTGTTGGCAACCTGCGCCACGGCGGGGGTCAGCCACATGCCGAGCCCCATCCCCAGTCCGAGAACCAGCCGGTTGATCAATTCCGCCTCCTAAACCTCTTCGTTCCGGAACGGCCCGCTCTTGGCGGGGGCCTGCCCGGCACATGCCTCAGTCGCCGCGACGATAGCGCAGCTTTCCGCTGATTCCAAATGCAGCCCCCGCGATGTGACCCCGGGCAGCAGCCTTCACGCCACGAAATCCGCCTTCGCGTAGCCCTGCAGGTACAGCAGCGCCGTCAAATCTCCGTGATTCACCCGGATGCCGGCCTGGGCCGCGACCGAGGGCTTGGCATGGAGCGCAACCCCTGCCCCCGCTTCGTGCAGCATGCCCAAATCATTGGCGCCGTCGCCCACGGCGATCACCTCGGCCGGGGTGAATCCCAGCCGTGCGCTGATCTGGTGCAGCGCCTCGACCTTGGCCTCGCGCCCGAGGATCGGCCGCCCGACATCGCCGGTCAGCACGCCGTCCTCGGCAAGCAGCGTGTTGGCGCGGTGCTCGTCGAAGCCCAGTTCCGCCGCGACGCGCTCGGTGAAGGCGGTGAAGCCGCCCGAGACCAGCGCGGCATGGCCGCCATTGGCCTTCATCGTCGCGATCAGGACCTTGCCGCCCGGCGCCATGGTGATGCGCGCGTCGTAGACCTCGGCGATCACGCTTTCCGGCAGGCCCTTCAGCAGCCCGACCCGCTCGGTCAGGGCGCCCTCGAAATCCAGCTCGCCGTTCATCGCCCGGGCTGTGATGTCCTTCACACGCTCGCCCACGCCCGCCATGTCGGCGAGCTCGTCGATGCATTCCTGGCCGATCATCGTGCTGTCCATGTCGGCGAGCAGCATGCGGCGGCGGCGTCCGGCAGTTTCCTGCACGGCGAGGTCGATGCCCCGGGCCTGCAGTTCCTCCCAGCGGGCCCAGAGATCCTCCGGCACCGCGTCCAGCGCGAATTCCGCGGCCTCGCCCTCGGCCAGCCAGCCGAGCGGCCCGCCGCCCCAGGCCTCGGCCAGCGCCCCGGCCGTGGCGGCATCGAGGCAGGGCGCGGCGGGATTGGTCAGGAGCGTGGCGGTGTACATGGGAGGCCTCCGGATCGGTTCGGCGCCCCTATCCCATGGCTGCGGCGGAAAAACCAGTCCCGGCGTGAGGCGGCCCAGCAGCCCCGCAAATTCAACAGCTTGGCACCGTAGTGGTCCGGAATCCTCACCGGAATCGGGACCGGAAATCCCCACGTGATTTACCAAAGCAACTTTAGTATTATTGACTGCGATTACATCGCAACATTATTTCTTGCTGACCGTTAACAAAATGATAACGACGGTACACGTGACCAAGGAGGTTCCCATGCCCGTGCCCCGCATTACCTACGACGCCCTCGTCCGGATCTTCGGCGAAGAGCTGACCGCCCGGTTCTACACGCCCATCTCGATGGTGAGGCGCTGAGCGCCGTCCGGCGGCGTTTCTGACTCCTCCAGGAGCGCCGCCCCGAGCGACAGTTCGAACGCATAGGATTCGCGGTCGAACACCGCCCAGACGAAGAACATGACGGCCGCCGCCACGGCAAAGCAGGCCGCCAGGACCGCGGCATTGACCGCAACGGGCGCCTGCCCGCCGGTGCCCGGCGCGGCCAGGCCGGCCAACACGGCCGCCAGCAGGAAATTCACCGCGAAGCCCCGCGCCACCCGGTCCCGCGACCTGCGGCCCGTCAGTTCCGCAGCAAGGTCGCCATGCTTCCCGTAGAGAATGCCGAGAACCCGCGCGCGGGCCAGCATCTGCGCGCTCCGCTGCTCCGGCGTGGCGGCGGGGCCGCGGTAGAACGGATTGCGCTCGACCGGCAAGGCATCGAACCGGTGCGCCCGGTGTTCGGGCCGGAGGCTGGCCAGCCATTGCAGGCTGAGGGTCTGGGCGGGCACCTTCCCGGTCAGGAGCTTGGCAAGCCGGTCCACCACCATGCCGAGGCCGTAGACCAGCGGAAGCAGCATCAGCACCGCCCCCGCCGCATTGCCGTCCGGCAGGACCAGTTCCAGCCCCGAGATCCGCCGCAGCAGCGGCAGCAGCCAGATCAGCGCGACGGCGCCGTTCACCAGGTATTCGATCAGCAGTCCCGGCAATGCAGGCATGGTCACCTCCCCCGTCGGGCAAGTCGCTTTTGCACGCCGAAATGCCGCTTGCCGCGATTTTCGATCTTGCCCGACTCCCCTGCCTCGCGTAAAGGCGGCGGCGGGACACGCTGCCCCAACGCAGCGCGTATATCTGGAAGGGTACTACAGATGGCTATCTCCGCCCCGGCAACGCGTCCGGCCAATCCGCGTTTTTCGTCTGGCCCCTGCGCCAAGATTCCCGGCTTCGAGCTGAGCATGCTCGCCGATGCAGCTCTCGGCCGTTCGCACCGCGCGAAGATCGGCAAGGACAAGCTGAAAGCCGCGATCGAAACCACCCGCGAAATTCTGGGCGTGCCTGCGGATTACCGCATCGGCATCGTGCCCGCCTCCGATACCGGCGCCGTCGAGATGGCGCTGTGGTCGCTGCTCGGCGCCCGCAAGGCCACCATGGTCGCCTGGGAATCCTTCGGCGCCGGCTGGGTCACCGACGTGGTCAAGCAGCTGAAGATCGACGCCGAAGTGAAGACCGCCGAATACGGCGAGATCGTCGACTTCGCGACGCTCGATTTCGACACCGATGTCGTCTTCACCTGGAACGGCACCACCTCGGGCGTGCGCCTGCCGAATGGCGACGCGATCCCCGCCGACCGCGCCGGTCTGACCATCTGCGACGCGACCTCCGCGGCCTTCGCGCAGGACCTGCCCTTCGACAAGCTCGACGTCGTCACCTTCTCCTGGCAGAAAGTGCTGGGCGGCGAAGCGGCGCACGGCATCCTGATCCTCAGCCCCCGCGCCGTCGAGCGGCTGGAGACCTACACCCCCGCCTGGCCCCTGCCGAAGATCTTCCGCATGACCAAGGGCGGCAAGCTGATCGAGGGCATCTTCGTCGGCGAGACCATCAACACCCCGTCGATGCTTTGCGTCGAGGACTACCTGGTGGCGCTCGACTGGGCGAAATCCGTCGGCGGGCTGAAGGGCCTGCAGGACCGCGCCAACGCCAACGCCCAGGCGATCTGGGACTTCTGCGCAGCGCGCGACTGGATCGACAACCTGGCCGTCGACCCGGCGACCCGCTCGAACACCTCGGTCTGCCTGAAATTCACCGATCCGCGGATCACCGACGGCGCTGCCTTCGCCAAGGCCGTGCAGAAGCGGCTGGAAGCCGAGGGCGTCGCCCTTGACGTCGGCGCCTACCGCGATGCGCCGGCAGGCCTGCGCATCTGGTGCGGCGGCACGATCGAGACCTTGGACATCGAGGCGATGCTGCCCTGGCTGGAATACGCCTTCGAGGCGGAAATCGCCGCTCTGGCCGAAACCGCGTAACCGGTTCCCGGGGCCCCGCGCCCCGGTTCTTTTCCCCGAGATACCGCTCCCCGCCGCTTCCGGCGGGGTCCCGCTCCGCAAGCCGGACGGCGGCCCGATGCCCCGTTCCCGGCCCCCGCTTTGAAGGACAAAGACCATGCCCAAGGTTCTCGTCTCCGACGCCCTCTCCGAAACCGCCGTCCAGATCTTCCGCGACCGCGGCGTCGAGGTCGACTTCATGCCGAAGCTCGGCAAGGACAAGGCCAAGCTGCTGGAAATCATCGGCGAGTATGACGGCCTGGCGATCCGCTCGGCCACCAAGGTGACCGCCGACGTGCTGGAAGCCGCGACCAACCTGAAGGTCATCGGCCGCGCCGGCATCGGCGTCGACAACGTCGACATCCCGCTCGCCTCCAAGAAGGGCGTGATCGTGATGAACACGCCGTTCGGCAACTCGATCACCACTGCCGAGCATGCCATCGCGATGATGTTCGCCGTCGCCCGCCAGATCCCCGCCGCCGACGCCTCCACCCAGGCCGGCAAGTGGGAGAAGTCGCGCTTCATGGGCGTCGAGATCACCGGCAAGACCCTGGGCCTGATCGGCTGCGGCAACATCGGCTCGATCGTCGCCTCCCGCGCGCTCGGCCTGAAGATGAAGGTCCTGGCCTACGACCCCTTCCTGTCCGAAGAGCGCGCCGACGAGCTGGGCGTGACCAAGGTCGAGCTGGCCGACCTGCTGCCGAAGGCCGACTTCATCACGCTGCACGTGCCGAAGACCGAGAAGACCGCCAACATCCTGTCGGCCGAGAACCTCGCCAAGACCAAGAAGGGCGTGCGGATCATCAACTGCGCCCGCGGCGGCCTCGTCGACGAAGCCGCGCTGGCCGAACTGCTGAAATCCGGCCATGTCGCGGGCGCAGGCTTCGACGTGTTCTCCGTGGAACCGGCGACCGAGAACCCGCTCTTCGGCCTCGACAACGTGGTCTGCACCCCGCACCTGGGCGCCGCCACCACCGAGGCGCAGGAAAACGTCGCCCTGCAGGTCGCCGAGCAGATGTCGGACTACCTGATGACCGGCGCCGTCACCAACTCGCTGAACATGCCCGCGGTCACCGCCGAGGAAGCCAAGGTCATGGGCCCCTGGATCAAGCTCGCCGAGCACCTGGGCAGCTTCGTCGGCCAGCTGACCGACGAGCCGGTGAAGTCGATCAACATCACCTATGACGGCGTCGCCTCCGAGATGAACCTCAAGGCGCTGGACTGCGCCGTGCTGGCAGGCTTCCTGAAGCCGACCACGCCGGACGTGAACCTGGTCTCCGCGCCGGTGATGTTCCGCGAGAAGGGCGTCCAGATCAGCCAGACCAAGCAGGACAAGTCGGGCTCCTTCGAAGGCTACATCAAGCTGACCGTCGAGCTGGAAAGCCGCACCCGCACCGTCGCCGGGACCGTGTTCTCCGACGGCAAGCCGCGCTTCATCCAGATCAAGGGCATCAACATCGACGCCGAAGTCGCGCCCTACATGCTCTACACGACCAACAAGGACGTGCCGGGCGTGATCGGCTCGCTGGGCATGACCGTCGGCGAGGCAGGCTACAACATCGCCAACTTCACCCTCGGCCGCACCGGCAACGGCGCCGACGCGATCGCGCTGATCCACCTCGACGAGGAAGTGAAGCCCGACCTGGTGCAGAAGCTCGAAAGCCTCGGCAAGTTCCAGCTGGTCAAGCCGCTGGCCTTCGACCTGGCCTGATCCCGAGGCGCCCGCCCCGCGCGGGCGGGAGCGAACATGCAGGGCCCTGGCGGCACGCGGGACATCCCACCGCGCGCGGCCGGGGCCCTCTTGTGTCCGGAGCCGGGAACGGGGACAGTCGGCGGGGACGCAGCCTCCGGAGGTTCCGCCTTGTTCCGCTCCCATAGACCCGCGCGCGGCTGGGGTGCCATCCGGCGCCTGCCCCGCATCGTCCGGCACCGCGTGACCGACCCGCGCTGGACGCTGCCCCCGCTGCGGGCGGCAATTCTGTCGGACCTGCATGTCGGCGCGCCCTGGGTTTCGCTCGGCCTGCTCGAGCGCATCGTCGCGCAGGTCAATGCGCTGGAGCCCGACATCGTCCTGCTGCCCGGCGACCTCCTGCTTGACCGCAACATGTGGCGCTTCTCCCGCTTCGTCCCGGCCGGGCAGATCGCCGAACGGCTGGCGGCGCTGCGCGCGCCCTTGGGCACGTGGTCGATCCTCGGCAACCATGACTGGGTCGATTGCGACCTTGCGCGCGATACGGACCACCTGCGCAACTCGGTGATCGAAGCGCACGCCGCCCACGGCCTGCCGCTGCTGCGCAACGAGGCCCGGCACATCCCGCATGGCGCAGGCGGCTTCTGGCTGGTCGGCACCGACAGCCAGCGGGCGCGGAAGTCCCGCGAGGGCGGACAGCGCCGCTACACCAGCTATCTCGATGCCGGGGCCGCCTTTGCCGGCGTTCCGGATGGCGCCCCCGCCATCCACATGGCGCATGAGCCGGACTATTTCGCCAGCGCGGATCCCCGCGCATTCCTCCAGATCAGCGGCCATACCCATGGCGGGCAGATCAAGCTGTTCGGCCGCTACCCGAAAGTGCCCTCGGACTACGGCAGCCGCTACGCCGGCGGGCACATATGCGAAAACGGCAATCATTTGATCGTCTGCCGCGGCATCGGCTATTCCGGCATCCCTTTGAGGATTGGCGTGCCCCCCGAAATCGCTATCGTCGCGCTGGGGTAGAAACAGGAGGGAATCCCATGGAGGAAGTCGTCATCCTGGACGGCGCGCGCACGGCGATCGGCGGCTTCGGCGGCAGCCTGGCCGGGACCGCGCCGATCGCGCTCGGCGCCATTGCGGCCAAGGCAGCGCTGGAGCGTTCGGGGGTGGAGCCGGGCCAGATCGGCCATGTCGCCATGGGCCACGTGATCAACACCGAGGCCCGCGACATGTATCTTTCGCGCGCATCGGCCATGGAGGCGGGCATCCCCGACGGCACGCCCGCGATGAACGTCAACCGGCTCTGCGGCTCGGGGCTGCAGGCGACCGTGTCGGTGATCCAGTCGATCGCCATGGGCGACGCCGAATTCGGCCTTGCCGGCGGCGCCGAGAACATGAGCCGCGCGCCCTATTCCAGCCAGGCCGTGCGCTGGGGCCAGAAGATGGGCGACATGGGCATGCAGGACATGATGGTCGGCGCGCTCACCTGCCCCTTCGGCACCGGACACATGGGCATCACCGCCGAGAATGTCGCGGCCGAGCACCAGATCAGCCGCGAGGACCAGGACGCCTTCGCGGCGGAAAGCCAGGACCGGGCCGCCAAGGCCATCGCCGCGGGCCGCTTCAAGGACCAGATCGTGCCGGTCATGGTCCGGGTGAAGCGCGACGAGGTCGCCTTCGACACTGACGAGCATCCCAAGGCGACCACGCTGGAGAAGCTCGCCGGGCTGCGCCCCGCCTTCCGCAAGGACGGCTCGGTCACGGCCGGCAATGCCTCGGGCCTCAATGACGGCGCGGGCGCGCTGGTGCTGGCCTCGGCGGAGGCGGCGGCGAAGGCCGGGCTGAAGCCGAAGGCGCGGATCCTCGGCTATGCCCATGCGGGCGTGCGCCCCGAGGTGATGGGCATCGGCCCGATTCCCGCGGTCGAGAAGCTGCTGGCGCGGACCGGCCTGACGGCGGCGGATTTCGACGTGATCGAGTCGAACGAGGCCTTTGCCGCGCAGGCGCTGGCAGTCAGCCGCGGACTGGGGCTCGACCCGGCCAAGGTGAACCCGAACGGCGGCGCCATCGCGCTCGGCCATCCGATCGGAGCGACCGGCGCGATCATCCTGATCAAGGCGCTCTACGAGCTCGAGCGTACCGGCGGCAAGCGCGGGCTGGCCACGATGTGCATCGGCGGCGGCCAGGGCATCGCGCTGGCCTTCGAACTGCTCTGATCCCGGACCGCGGGCGGGGGCAGCCCGCCGCCCGCGTTCAGCCTCTGTTCATCCCCCTCGATTAAGCATTTCCGCGGAGAGCCCCCGAGGATGCGGATGACGAAGGAGCAAAGCCCCAGCTTGCAGGAATTGCTGGCTGCCGAACGGCGCGCCCGGCTTGCTGCGGAGCAGCTCCTCGAAACCAAGCATGCCGAACTGACCCGCGCGAACCGGCGCCTCGGGCTGCATGCCCGCCAGCTGACCGAGGAAGTCATCCAGCAGCGTCGCGAGGTGCGCGAGGTGCGCACCGAGGCCGAAGTGCTGAAGGGCCAGGCAAGCAAGGCGCAGAAGGACCTGGAACGCGCCCACCGCCAGGCCACCGTGGCCGAAAGGCGGCTGTGGGACGCGCTGGAGACGATCCAGGACGGGTTCGCCGTGTTCAACCGCCGCGACCAGCTGCTGATCGCCAACCGCTCCTACCTGTCGATCTTCGACGGGCTCGACGGCATCCGCCCCGGCATCACCTATGGCGAGCTGCTGCAGCTGCTGCTCGACGAGGGCATCGTCGACATCGGCGCCGAGACGCCCGGCGCCTGGCATGACGCGATGCTGGAGCGCTGGACCGGCGAGCAGATCGAACCGATCGTGCTGCGGCTGTGGAACGACACCTATGTGAAGCTGATGGACCGGCGCGGCCAGGACGGCGACCTGGTCAGCCTGGTGCTCGATATCACCGACACGATCCGCTATGAGCGCGACATCGAGGATGCCCGCCAGCGCGCCGAGGCCGCGGCCCGCGCCAAGGCCGCCTTCCTCGCCAACATGAGCCACGAGATCCGCACGCCGATGAACGGCGTGGTCGGCATGTCGGAACTGCTGATCGAGAGCGAGCTCGACGAGGAGCAGCGGCTCTATGCCGAGACGATCAAGAACTCGGCCGAGGCCCTGCTGGTGATCATCAACGACGTGCTCGACTATTCCAAGATCGAGGCGGAGAAGCTGGTCCTGCATCCCGAGCCTTTCGACCTGGAGCGGGCGATCCACGAGATCCTGGTGCTGCTGCAGTCCAGCGCCGCCGACAAGGGCATCGACCTGCTGGTCGATTACGACATGTTCCTGCCGACGCGCTTCGTCGCCGATCCCGGCCGCATCCGCCAGATCCTGACGAACCTGATCGGCAACGCGGTGAAGTTCACCCCGGCGGGCCATGTCCTGGTGCGGGTCACCGGCTATCCCCAGGACCACGGCAGCAGCTTCAACCTGCATGTCACGGTGGAGGATACCGGCATCGGCATTGCCGCCGACAAGCTGGAGCTGATCTTCGGCGAATTCAGCCAGGTCGAGGACGAGCGCAACCGCAAGTTCGAGGGCACCGGGCTGGGGCTCGCCATCACCCAGCAGCTGGTCGGCATGATGGGCGGCGAGATCTGGGTCGACTCGGTCCCGGGCGAAGGCTCCTGCTTCGGCTTCCAGCTGACCATCGAGGCGGTGGAGCCGCCGCTGCCGCAGGATTTCTCCCTGCCCGAGGGGCTGCGCTCGGCGATGGTGGTCGACGACCTGCCGATCAACCGGATGATCCTGGAGAAGCAGCTCTCGACCATGGGCCTGCGCGTGGCGACCTACCGCTCCGCCGGGGCGGCGCTGAACGACGATCCCGGCCGGTTCGACCTGGTGCTGTTCGACAACGACATGCCGGAGATGGACGGCCTGGCCTTCGCCGAGCGGCTGCGCGCGCGCAGCTGCAACAACCCGGTGATCCTGATGACGGCCAATCCCTCGCATCTGGCCGCACAGGAGCAGGAGAGCCGGGCAATCTTCGCGGTGGTGCAGAAGCCGATGCTGCGGCGCGACCTGCACATGCGGCTGCGCGAGCTCGCCGTGGCGATGGAGGCCGCGGCCGCCCAGGCGGTCCTGGTGCCTCGCGAACGGATGCGCATCCTGGCGGCGGAGGACAACAAGACCAACCAGCTGGTCTTCTCGAAGATGCTCAAGCAGCTGGAGCTGGAGATCACCTTCGCCAATGACGGAATCGAGGCGGTCGAGAAATTCCAGACCCTGCGGCCGCACCTGGTCTTCATGGACATCTCGATGCCGCGGATGGACGGCAAGGAGGCAACCCAGAAGATCCGCGGCATCGAGAGGGCCGAGGGCCTGCCGCGCACGCCGATCTGCGCGCTGACCGCCCATGCGCTGGACGGCGACGACCAGGGCATTCTGGAGGCCGGGCTGGATTTCTACCTGACGAAGCCGCTCCGGCGGCAGGAGATCGTCGAGCGCATCCGCGCCCATGTCCCCGAGGGCATGGAGATCGATCCGCCCGGCGAACAGGCGGCCGCCCCGCCCCGTGCGCCGCCCCCGCCCGACGCTGCCGCCCCGCGCGGATCGCCGGCCTAGATCGCCTCGCGCACCGCGCTGAGGAATTGCTGGGTGCGCTCCTTGCGCGGGTTGGAGAACAGCTCGGCCGGCGGCCCCTGCTCCTCGATCCGCCCGCCGTAGAAGAAGCAGACCCGGTCGGAGATGTCCCGCGCGAAGCCCATCTGGTGGGTGACCATCAGCATGGTGAGGCTGTATTCCGCGACCAGCTTGCGGATGACATTGGTGACCTCGCCGATCACCTCCGGATCGAGCGCCGAAGTCACCTCGTCGAACAGCATCACCTTCGGCCGCATGGCCAGCGCCCGGGCGATGGCGACGCGCTGCTGCTGCCCGCCCGAAAGCTGCGCCGGATAGTGGCCGAGCTTGTCCGCCAGCCCGACCAGTTCGAGCAGCTCCGCCGCCCGCTCCCGCGCCTCGGCCTTCTTCAGCCCCAGCGCCCGGACCGGCCCCTCCATGCAGTTCTGCAGCGCCGTCATGTGCGGGAACAGGTTGAAATGCTGGAAGCACATGCCGATGTTGCGGCTCATCCGCCGCAGGTGCGCCTTGCCTGCCGGGACCAGCGCGCCGTTCCGCTCCATGTGCGTCAGCGGCGCGCCGTCGACATGGATCACGCCGCCGTCGATGCCTTCCAGCGTCATCAGCACCCGCAGCACCGTGGTCTTGCCCGACCCCGATGGCCCGATGATGGAGACCATCTCGCCGGGGGCGACCTCCAGGTCGAGATTGTCCAGCACGGTGAGCGCGCCATAGCGCTTGGTGACGCCCGCGAAGCGGACCATCGGCTGGGTGACGGGCATTTCCATGGTCATCTGTCGGCCTCCTGGGGCGTTCCGGCGGGGTGGCGGGCGGTCCCCGGCGGGAGACCGATGCGGATGGTGTCCGTTGCGGGGCGCGCGCAGCAGAGCAGCACGCGGCCGGGATCGGGCGGAACGATTCCGGCGGGATAGGCCACCGCCCCCTCCTCAAGCGCCGCCTCGCAGGTCCGGCAGAGGCCGGAGCGGCAGGCGGCGGGCGGGCGCAGGCTGCTGCGCGCCTCCAGCCAGTCGAGCAGCGCGCCGTCCGGCGGCGTCCATTCCGCGCCGATGCCGGTTCCCGCGACCGAAACCTCGGCCCGCCCGGCCGTGCCGGCGCCGTCCCCGGCGGGCGGCAGCCCGAACAATTCGAAATGCAGCGCCTCCGGGGGGCGGCCCTGGGCGGCGAAGGCGCGGCGCACGTCCTCGATCATGGCGAGCGGGCCGCAGGCGAAGACCTCTGCATCGGGGCGGAAGCGCGCAAGGAAGGCCCCGAGATCCGGGCGCCCGCGGGCATGGCCGACCGCGGCCGCCTGTCCCGACCCGGTCAGCCAGATGTCCGCCTCCATGTCCGGAAGGGTCCGGGCCAGACCGGCCAGTTCCTCCGCATAGACGGCGGACCCGGCGCTGCGGACGACATAGACCGCCGCGATGCGCCTGTCCGGCCGCGCGCGGCGGAGCGCACGCAGATGCGACAGGACCGGGGTGATGCCGATGCCCCCGGCAATGTAGACCAGCGGCGCGGTCCCGCGCACCGGCAGCAGGAAGTCCCCGGATGGCGGATAGAACAGCGCGGTCTGCCCGGCGGCATCGCCATGCACGAGCCGCGCCGAGAGCGACTCCGCCGGACCGGCACCAGCCCGCGCCCGAACGGCAATCGTGTAGGGCGCATCGGGAGCGTCCCCTGCCGGGCCCGCGATCAGGGAATAGCACCGGTAGACCGGCGCCGCGCCCGGGAAGGCATGGCCCAGCGTGATGAACTGCCCCGGCTGCCATCCCGGCGGTGGCGTCCCGAACGGCGCGATGTCGATCTCGGCCGCGTCCGGGGCGATGCTGCGGCGGGCGGCGATGAGGCAGGCGAGCGGCCCGGAGGCAAGCTCCGGCCGGAAGCGCGCGACGCGCTCGCGGACGATCTCCGCGGCGCCGGGCAGAAGGTCCGGCGAGGCGAGCACCCGCTCCACCAGGTCCGGATCCAGATCGAATCCGGTCAGCACCGCGTTCAGCTCGGCGACCGTGGCATTGCGCGGATCGGTGGAGATGCGCGCCACCGCGTCGCCGACGCCGATCTCGCCCGCGCGATGGACGGAGGTGTAGACCCCGGTCCGCCCGCTGGCCGAAAACCGCGTGACGAACCCCTGCGGCGCGCCGAGGAAATGCCGCAGCTTGTAGCAGGGGATCCTGGGCGTGGTGACACGCAGCACGGCAGTGCCAAGCGCCAGCAAGTCGCCGATCCGCAGCCCGGTTTCGTCGGGCCCGTCGTAAAGGACGTTCTCCGCGAAGGACGCCGGGGGCAGCGCGCGGCCCAGCTCCGCCTCGTAGGCGGGGTAATGCGCGCGGCAGAAGAGATATACAGCATGGTTCTCCCGGCCGAGACGGCGGCTGTCCGCCAGCTCGTCGCCCAGCAAGCCCTCCCGGCCGACCGGAGCCGGCCGGTCCCACGCCTTGCGGCGATAGCCCGTGCGGCCGGGGCGGCCGTCGAACAGCTCGGGACGGGCGCGTCCGGAATAGACGCCGAGGACTCTGCCTTCCATCGAATGGCCGCTCCGTGATTGTCACGCGTCGTATACATCTTCTATGCCTGCAGCCATTAGGCGTCCAATTTTTTGACATTTTCAAAGGAAAAATTCTCAAGATGTATTTTTCTCTAGGTTCGGGAGGGATTCTCGCACAACCTTTCATCACCGGAACGGCGAACGGAACAACAGGGAGAACCCGATCATGAGAGGAACGCTGGCAACCGCGGGCGCAGTGTGTGCACTGGCCCTTTCGCAGCTGGCCACCGCTGCCGCCGCGCAGGAAACCCTGCTCGGCAAGTACAGGGAAGCGGGCGTCCGCGTCGGCATCGCAGGCTACGCGCCCTACGGCTACAAGCAGGCAGATGGATCCTTCACCGGCGAACAGGTGGAAGTCGTCCAGCATGTCCTGACCGAGATGGGCATCACCGACATCGAGTACATCGCGATGGATTTCGGCGCGCTCATCCCGTCGCTGGTGGCCGGGCGGATCGACATGTCGGCGGCCGGGATGTACATCCGGCCGGAGCGCTGCGAGCAGGTGCTGTTCGCCGAGCCGACCTTCGGACAGGGCGCCGCCTATGTCGTGAAGGCCGGAAATCCCAAGAACCTGCACAGCTTCACCGACATCGCGGAAACCGACGGCGCGATCCTTGCCGTCCTGGCCGGCGGCACCGAAGAGGACCTCGCCCTCAAGGACGGCGTGCCGGAGGACAAGCTGCTGAAGGTTTCGGACAAGGCGGCCGGCATCTCCGCGGTGCTGTCGGGCCGCGCCGACGGCTTCGCGCTCTCGGCCTTCGCCATCGCCGACATCGTGCGGACCGCGGGCGAGCTGATCGGCGTCGAAAGCTCGGGCTCGATCACCGAAATCGCCGGCGAGGTCTACAAGGGCCACGGCGCAATCTCCTTCCCCAAGGGGACGGGCGACGACATGGCCGCCAACCTGGAGTTCCGCGACAGCTTCAACGCCATCCAGACCGCCTATATCGAGTCGGGCGGCTATGCCGAGATGGCGTCGGCCTGGGGCTTCACCCCCGCGGACGGTCCCGCCTACGACATGGCCACGCTCTGCGGCAGCGGCCTCTGAGCAGGACCTCGGGCCGGGGCGCGGCGCACGTGCCCCGGCAGGCATCCCGACAGGAGCGCTGACATGTCCATCCGGGCGCTAAGCCTCACCCTTCTCTGCACGGTCCTGCTCGGCGGGGTCTATTTCGCGCGCTCGCCCTTCGCCGGCAGCGCGGCCGTCTTCCTCGACGGGGCGAAGACCACGCTCGCCATCTTCTCGGCCTCGGCGGTGCTGTCGACGGCGATCGCCTTCGCCGCCGGGCTGGGCCGCCTGTCGCCGGTGCGGCCGCTGCGCTGGCTCGCCATCGGCTATGTCGAGATCTTCCGCGGCACTTCGGCGCTGGTGCAGCTGTTCTGGCTCTTCTACGTGCTGCCGCTCTTCGGCCCGCGGATCGAGCCGATGACCGCGGGCATCCTCGGCGTCTCGCTCAATGTCGGCGCCTATGCGGCCATCGTGGTCGAGGCTTCGGTGCGGGCGGTGCCGAAGAGCCAGACGGAAGCGTCCATCGCGCTCAGCCTCGGCGAATTCACCCGGCTGCGCCGGATCATCCTGCCCCAGGCCATACGGATCATGATCCCGCCTTTCGGCAACCTGGCGATCCAGCTCTTCAAGCTCACCGCGCTGGTTTCCTTCATCGGCCTGTCGGACCTGACCTACACGGCCTACCAGCTGAACCAGACGACCTATCTGACGGTGGAGGTCTTCACCATCATCCTGTTCATGTATTTCGCCATCGGCCTGTCGATCACCATCCTGATGAAGCTGCTGGAACGGCGGTTCTCGCGCGGCCATGCGGGGGCAACGGCATGATCTGGGACTGGGGCTACGCCTTCGAAATACTGCCCGCCATGGCCAGCGCCTCGGTCGTGACGCTGGAAATCACGGTCGCGGGCTTCGCCGTCGCCGCGCTGCTGGGGCTGGTCTGGGCCGTCATCGGCCTGCTGGAAATCCCGGCGGTCAGCTTCGCCGTGCGGCTGGGCTGCGAGTTCGTCCGCTCCACGCCGCTGCTGATCCAGCTTTTCGCGGTCTACTACTTCCTGCCTGGCTACGGCATCGTGCTGCCTGCCTTCCTGACCGGGGTGGTGGTGCTGGGCGTGCATTACTCGGCCTATTGCGCCGAGGTCTACCGTTCGGGCTTCCTGCAGGTGCCCAAGGGCCAGTGGGAGGCCGCGATCGCGCTGAACCTCGGCACGCGCGACGTGCTGGCCCGGATCATCCTGCCCCAGGCCGTGCCGCCGGTGATCCTGCCGCTCGGCAACTATTTCGTCGCGCTCTTCAAGGAGACCCCGGTCCTGCTGGCGATCACCATCATCGAACTGGTGGCGACGGCGCGCATCATCGGCAACGACACCTTCCGCTATACCGAGCCGGTCACGCTGGCCGGCGCCTTTTTTCTCGTCCTGAGCCTCGCGGCCGCGCAGGCAGTGCGCTATCTCGACCACCGGATGGCGCTTCGGACGAGGATTTCGCGGGCATGATCGATATGACCGGCCGCATTCGGGCCACGGAGAAGGGCGGCAGCGATGCCGCCGCCGGCGGGGGGCACCGCCCCGAGCAGATCTATGCCGCCCTCAGGCAGCGCATCTGCACCAACCGGATCACCCCGGGCGAGACGCTGCGCGAAGAGGTGCTGGCGAAGGAATTCGACGTCAGCCGCTCGCCGATCCGCCGGGCGCTGGCCAAGCTGGAGCACGAGGGGCTGGTCGAAGTGCGCCACGGCGTCGGCACGCGGGTCACCGAGATCGACAAGGCGGCCCTGGCGGGCATCTACGAAATCCGCATGATGCTCTGGGTGCAGACGGGCCCCTATTTCCAGAAGGACCTGCCCGCGGACCTGGCCGACCGGCTGGAAGGCCATCTCGCCGCCTTCCGCGCGCTGGAACCGATGGATCTGCACGGCTTCGCCGACGTGAATGTCCGCTACTACCTGGACTTCACCTCCTGCGTGGCGAACGAATGCCTGCGCGAAATGCACCGCAGCCTGTTCTTCAGCACGTCTCGCATGTGGCTAATCCAGCTGCCCATGGTCGACTGGGCGGAGATGATCGCCTCGATCGGCAGCGAGATCGAGGACATGATGCGGGCGATCCGGGCGAACGACCCCGACGGGCTCGGCTACATCGCCCGCAATGCCATCGCGACGAATGTCGTGCCCTATCTCGGAATCGGCTAGGCCCCGCGCCGTCTGGGACGGACCGTGCGGGGGCCGGGGTGCCGCCGGTCAGGCTGCGGCCGCGGCCTCGGCGCTGCGCAGGAAGACCGGGCGCTCGGGCGTGCTTTCCGACGGCTGGTAGCGGTAGCCGCCGGCATCGAACCCGGCCAGCGCCTCGGCCCGGTCGATCCGCCGCTCCATCACGAAGCGGGCCATTGCGCCGCGGGCGCGCTTGGCGTGGAAGCTGATCACCTGTGCCGCGCCGTTCTTCTCCTCGAGGAAGACCGGGGTCACCACCGGCACGGCCAGCGCACCGGTGTCGACCGCGCTGAAATATTCGATCGAGGCGCAGTTCAGCAGGACGTCCGCGCCGGCCTCCTCGGCATCGGCATTCAGTGCCTCAGCGATTCGGCTGCCCCAGTATTCGTAAAGGTTCTTCCCTTTCGCCGTCTTCAGGCGGCTGCCCATCTCCAGGCGGTAGGGCTGGATCAGGTCATAGGGGCGCAGCAGGCCGTAGAGGCCCGAGAGGATCCGAAGATGGCCCCGCGCCCAGTATTGCGCGTCCTCGTCCAGCGTCTTCGCCTCGAGGCCCTGGTAGGTATCCCCGGCGAAGGCACGCACGGCCGGACGCGCATCCGCGGGCGTCTCCGCGCGATAGGCGGCAAAGCGGTCGCGGTTCAGCCTGGCCAGCGGCTCGCTGATCGACATCAGCTTGCGCAGGTCGTCCGCGGACAGATCCGCAGCCACTCCGGCAAGATACGCCGCGTCCCCCAGAAAGCGCGGCTCGGTCACCTCGGCAATGCCGGGATCTGTCCAGTCGAGCTTCTTGGCCGGGGAAACGGTGACGAGCATGGGAATCTCCATATCTTGCGGGACATGGGAATATAACCCCATCAGCTAGAGTGTCCAGCGCAGGATCACTCCAGAATGCGGGCCTCGTCGATCAGCATGATCGGGATGCCGTTGCGGATCGGGAAAGCCAGCCCCGCGCCGCGGGACACCAGTTCCTGGCGCTCGGAATCGTAGGACAGCGTGCCCTGCGTGCAGGGACAGACCAGCGCCTCCAGCACGCGGCGGTCCACGGTGGGCGTTGCCTCCGGGTCCTTGCCGCCGCCTTCGCCGTTCACTGCATGATCTCCTCGCCCTGGCCGCCGCCGCGCAGCGCGAACTCGATCAACGTCACGAGGGTCTCGCGCCGGGTCGACAGCGACGGCGCCTCGAGAAGCGCCTGCTTGTCCTCCGGATCGAAGGGGCAGAGCATCGAGAGCGAATTGACCAGCAGCTCGTTCTCGGCCTCCTTCAGGCTGTCCCAGTCGGTCGACAGCCCGGCCTGGTCGAAATAGCGCCCGAGGAGCCCGAGAAAGCGTTCGCGGTGGAACCCGGCATCCGTCTCGGCCGGTCCGAGATCGCGGCCGAAGCCTTCCCAGCTGACATCCATGCGGCGGTAGGCGGTGAAGCCCGAGGCCTCCTTCTGGATGCGGAAGCGCGAGATCCCCGAGAGGGTGATCATGTAGCGCCCGTCCTCGGTCTCCGAGAAGCCGGTGACCCGCCCCGCGCAGCCGATCGCGTGCAGCCCCTTCTCCTTGCCGCCGGGCGCCTCGCAGGGCTGGATCATGCCGATCAGCCGGTGCGAGGTCTTCAGGGTGTCGTCGAGCATCGCCAGGTAGCGCGGCTCGAAGATATGCAGCGGAAGCCGCGCCCGGGGAAGGAGCAGCGCCCCGGGAAGCGGAAAGACCGGAATGGTCGGCGGCAGATCTGCGGCAGAGAACATGACCTGATGGTAGTCCCGAGCGGCGCTCAGGCAAATATCATCGAGGAAAGTTTCCGGCGCCCCTTCTGGGCAATCGGATCCGTCGGCTTCAGCGCGTCGAAAATGGTGAAGAGCTGCGTCTTCGCCGCCCCGTCGTTCCATTCGCGGTCGCGCCGGAACAGCTCCAGCAGCTCGTCCACCGCGCCCTGCACGTCGCCCGAGGCATGCAGCGCCGTGGCCAGGTCGAACCGCGCCTGGTGGTTGGCCGGATCGGCCTCGACCTGGGCGCGCAGCTCGGCCACCGGACCGGCATCCGCCGCCTGGCGCGCCAGTTCCAGCGCGGCGCGGGCGGTCTCGACCTCGGGGGCCTTGGCGATCTCGGCGGGAACCCCGGCCAGCAGCCCCTCGGCATGGTCGAGCTCGCCCATCGCGACATGGGCGCGGACCAGCCCGCCGAAGGCGCCCGCATTCGCGCCGTCCTCGGCCAGGACCGCGGCAAAGGTCTGCGCGGCATCGACCGCGGCGCCCTCGGCCAGCATCTCCTCGGCGGCGGCAACCGCCTCGCCCAGGCCGCCGTCGCCGACCAGGTCGGTCAGGCGCTTGACGAAGGCCTTGATCTCGGACCCCGGCACCGCGCCCTGGAAGCCGTCGACCGGCTGGCCCTGGTAGAAGGCATAGACGGTCGGGATCGACTGCACGCGCATCTGCCCGGCGATCATCTGGTTCTCGTCGACATTGATCTTGGCCATCCGGACCTTGCCGCCGGCGGCCGTCACCTCGGCCTCGAGCATCGGGCCCAGCGTCTTGCACGGGCCGCACCAGGGGGCCCAGAAATCGACGATGACCGGAACCTCCTGGCTGGCCTCGATCACGTCGGCCATGAAGGTCGCCTCGGAGACGTCCTTGATGAGATCGCCCGCAGCGGCGGCGGGCGCGTCGGTTTTCGTGCCGAATTCAAGCATTGGTGGTCCCCAGCTTCGTTTGGTTGGAGACTATATGCGCAGAATGGCGCGCGAGTCCAAGGGCGGGTTGGCGCGGTTTTTGTCCCGCGCCCCTTCCCCCTCCCCTCAGAGCTCGATGCGGGCCATCACCGGCGCGTGGTCGGAGGGCTGCTCCCAGCCGCGGGCCTCGCGCAGGATCTCGCTGCCGCCCATGGAGGGGGCCAGATCCGCCGTCGCCCAGACATGGTCGAGCCTGCGGCCCTTGTCCGCCGCCGACCAGTCGCGGGCGCGGTAGGACCACCACGAATAGAGCTTGCCCTCGGGGATGTCCTGGCGCGTCACGTCCACCCAGCCGCCCGCCGCCATCAGCTCGGCCAGCATCGCGGTCTCAACCGGCGTGTGGCTGACGATCTTCAGGAGCTGCTTGTGGCTCCAGACGTCGTCCTCGCGCGGGGCGATGTTGAGGTCGCCCACCAGGATGGACTTCTGCGGCTTGTGATCCGCGAACCAGCCGGTCAGGTCGGACAGGAAATCGAGCTTGTGGCCGAATTTCTCGTTCACCTCGCGGTCGGGCACGTCGCCGCCCGCCGGGATGTAGAAATTGTGGATGGTGACGCCGTTCGGCAGCTTCGCCGCCACGTGGCGGGTGTCGCCGCGGTCCAGCACGTCGCGGTGCGGCACCGGCTCCAGCGGCAGGCGCGACAGGATGGCGACGCCGTTGTAGCCCTTCTCGCCGCGCACCGCGGCATGGGACCAGCCCATCTCGGCGAAGGCCTCGTAGGGGAACTTGTCCTCCGGGCACTTGCATTCCTGCAGGCACAGCACGTCGGGGGCATGTTCCGACAGCAGCCGCTGCACCAGCCCCTGCCGCAGCCGGACCGAGTTGATGTTCCAGGTGGCGATCTTGATGCTCATGGGTCACTCCGTGTTGGCCCTCTCCTAGCCTCCCCGGCCGCGGGAGGAAAGCGCCCGGACGCGCCGGCACGGCACTTGCCGGGCGGCGGCTGCTTGCCCCCCGGCAGGGCATTGGCTAGCTTCCGCCCGAACCGATCCTGCAGGAGCCAGCCCATGCCGCGCCTTTCCGTCCTTCTCGCCCTCGCCCTTGCCTGTGCCGCGGGGCTGGCCCATGCCGAGCGCGCGCCGACTCCGGCGGAGCTGAAGAGCCTCGGCAAGGACGCGGATGCCTTCGCCCGCAACACCGAGCGGAACCGCGCGGCCAAGGTGATCGACGCCCTGCCCGAGCGGGTCATCCCCAGCGTCGCCGTCCAGGCCTCCACGCCGCCGAAGCTGATCCGCGACACGCTGATCGACCAGGCCAAGGCCTTCGGCAAGACCGCGAAGCCCGATGACGTGACCGCCGACCTGACCGGCGTGATGCTCGACGATGCCGGCGGGCTGACCTGGGGCGTGGTGCGGCTGAAGGGCACGTCGCTGTTCTCCGGGCAGCGGGTGCGCTTCGACACCAAGACCATCGCCATCCTCGAGGACGGCGAATGGCATTTCGCCCGGATCGACACCCAGGCCCAGGCCGACCTGATCCGTGCGGCCTATCCCGAGATCAAGGACCTGACCCCCGGGCAGTGAAAATGGCCAAGCGCGTCCCCCTGAAGAAGCGGCTCAGGCGGCTCGAAGTCCGCATCCAGCGCGATCCCCGCTTCCAGCGGGCGGTCCGGAACGGCTATGCCCGCTACATCCGCTTCGTCGAGCGCACCGTGCGCTGGACCTATCTGGGGCTCGACGCCTGGGGACCCGGCGGCGAGCGCGGCCCGATCATCTTCTGCGCCTGGCATGCGCGGCTGGCCTGCACGCCCTATGTCGGGCCGCTGACCGGACGCCATGCCAAGGTGCTGGTTTCGGACCATGCCGACGGGCAGATCGTCGTGGAACTGCTCAAGGCGGTCGGGGTGGACCCGATCCTCGTGCAGACCTCGCGCAGCAAGACCGGCTCGGTGCGCGCCTCGCTGGAGGCACTGCGCGCGGGCTACACGCTGGGGATCACCCCGGACGGGCCGCTTGGCCCGCCGGAACGGTCGAAGCCGGGGGCGGTGATCCTCGCCGGACTGTCGGGCGTGCCCATCGTGCCGCTGGGCTATGCAGCACGCCCGGCGCTGCGCCTGCCGAGCTGGGACCGCTTCGTGATGCCGCTGCCCTGGGGGCGCGGGGTGATGTCGGCGGGCCCGCCGATCCTGATCGGCCGCGACGCGCTGGACGAGGCCTCCGTCGACGCCGCCTGCCGCCGCCTCGACGCGGCGCTCTCGGCAGAGGTCGCCCGCTGCGAGGCGGCCCTGCGGCGCTGATGGTCCCCCGCGGCAGACCGGCAGCCGAAGGTCCGCCGCCGCGAGGGCCGCTCGGTAATAGCCGCGGCGGTCACATGGCAGGCCTCGCTGGCATTTGGATGGCGGGCGGTTCCCATCCCGGCCCGCCCGGGCATGGGACGCCATCAGCCGATCGCGCGCCTAGGCGCCGGGACCCCGCGGATGCGCCCAAGCCCGGAAATGGCTGTCACGGCAGACGGCGACGCCCGCACTGCCCGGCGAAACCCCGATGCACGGCAGCGCCGTCTCGGGCAGCTCCGGCCATGACCGGCGGAGCGCCGGCATATGGCGCCGCCCTTCTGTCCTGAGACGGGCAAGGCGGACCGGGAGCCGAGGCCGCGCGCCGCCATCGAGCCGGCGCGCGGAGCAACGCCCGATGGCACGCTTCAAAGCCGAGGCCCTGCGCCAGCATCCCCTGCCAGTCTTCCGCGCAATGACCCCGGCCTTCCCGTCGTCGGCAGCACCGGGAACGCGGGGCCCGGCATGCGGATCAGCCGTCCCTGCCCCGAAAGACCGCCGCCTTTCCCATGGCGCTCCTGCTTCCGAACAGTCTTCCTCCGGGAGCCGGCTGTGTACAGTTGCCCGGAGGGGCGGCCCGGAGCCAGGGGCCACGGCGCAGCCTCGGCGGACATCCGGCCATGCTCCCGTTGCCGACTGCGTTTGACCTGGAATTCAACCTCCCAAGGCAAACCGGACCGCTGCGGCGCCAGTGACGCCTGCTTTCGGCAAGCTGCAAATTCAGGAGGACGCACTGCCCCGGGGCGACCGCCCTCTGGCAGCCTTGCATGCTTCGCCGCGGCGCTGCTTCCTTCCCCGCAGGCCGGAGCGACGCTGCTTTCGGAAGGAACCGTCCGCGGCACATGGACTTGCATTGGCCCGGTCGCGGCGGCCCGTCAGGACGGCAGCCTGTCCGGGCGCCGCATGGCCCGAACGCCGCCGCCGGACGTTGCCCGGCCAGAGACGGAAAGACCCGGCCGGAGGTCTCCGGCATGACGGCGACATCCGGCACGCGCTCCGAAGTGCGGCAGCCCGCCCCGCCGGGTCAGCCCGTGGTGGGCCGCCGCTCGCCGTCGGTGATCCCGTGGATCAGGTAGTGGTGGTAGGGCTTGAGATCTTCGAAGCCGTTGAACGGCGTCGCCCAGATGTCGGTCCGCTTCTTGAGATAGCTGATATGGTCGAAATCCGCCGGGCTGGGGATCGCGAAGCAGGCCTCGCGCACGATCCGCGCGCGCGTCTCGGGATCATCGAGCTGGTGCAGCCGCGCCACCAGCGGCTCCAGCACAGCGCGCCGGTCCTCGGGCAGGTCGCTGCGCACGGCCGCCAGCAGCGCCCCGACCACATGGTCGCGGTCGGTCTGCAGCAGCACGCCCAGCGGCTCCTCGGTCTCGGCGGGCACCACCGGCCCCGGCGAGGACGCCGCCGCCTGGCTGCCCAGCCGCTCCTCCAGCGCCGCCAGCTTCTGGTCGGTCATGTTGAAGCGGTGCTCCAGGATCCGCACCAGATGGGCCTGGGCCAGCACCGTCGCGACGCTGGGCGGCAGGTTGCCGTCGCGGATCAGGTCGTTGACCACCACCGGAAAATATTCCGCATGGACCGAACGGCCGCCGATCACGCTGTTCTGGTAGACGCCGCTGACCGAGTTGCCGTTGCCGACATCGCGGTGGTGGTAGTAGGACAGGTATTCCTCGATGAAGCCGATATTGGCACGGGCGAGGAACTCGATGTTGAAGCGCCAGTCGCCCAGCACCGGAAGCTTCTCGTGATAGCCGCCGATGTCGTCATAGACGCTGCGGCGGTAGACGAAGCTGATCGGCGCGAAGAAATTGCCGATCGCCATCTGGAACAGGGTCACGTCGTTGACCCAGGGCTGGAACGGGGTCTGGCCGTGATGGATGACCTTGCCGTCGCGGATCTCCTCGGAAACGCACCAGGCGCGGGTCAGCACACCCTCGAACCCGGCCGAGCGCGCCGAAGGCGAGGACAGGAAGCCGACGCAGCGCGACAGGAATTCCGGGTGCCAGCTGTCGTCGTCGTCATGGATGACCACGAATTCGGTATCGACGGCCCGC
Source organism: Mangrovicoccus sp. HB161399 (assembly GCF_013184745.1). Taxonomy (GTDB): domain Bacteria; phylum Pseudomonadota; class Alphaproteobacteria; order Rhodobacterales; family Rhodobacteraceae; genus Mangrovicoccus. Next base: position 16,598 of record NZ_JAATVU010000023.1, on the reverse strand, counting down.
ACGCCCAGGTTGGAGGCCGCCTCCATCCCGACGCTGCGGTCGTTCGAGACCAGCGTGATCCGCCGCCGGTCGATCGGCGCCCTTGCGATGATCTCCTCGACCACCTCGCGGTTGCCGCCGTCATTGACGATCACCCAGTGGTAGTTGCGCCAGGTCTGGTCCGCCACCGAGCGCATCGCGCGCTCCAGGAGCAGCGGCCGGTCCTTGGTGCGGGTGACGATCGCGACCGACCCCTCGCGGGAGAATTCCTCGGCCTCGGCCGTTTCGCCGCCGCCATCCCCGGTATAGCCGGTGAAGTAGTTCGCCTGGTTGCCCAGCCCGACGATCCGCGCCTGCAGGTCGCGCGCCACGCTGGCAGGGTATTCCAGCGCGATCTGCCCCGGCTGCCAGAGCGAGCGCGACACCCGGGTCTCGGGCGTCTCGCCGTCGTCGAGCGGGCGGATCACAGGGACGAAGCCCTCGCGGCCGAAATCCGAGCTGCGCGGCTTGCCCTGGTAGTCCGGCACTTCTTCCGGCTTCGGGAAGATCAGGATCCGCTCCAGCTCCTTCATGGCGGCATGGGCCCGCTCGAGGATCACGTCGAGCGGATCGCTGCGATGCGCCTCGGTATAGGCCAGCACGTCGAGATAGAGCGCGTCGCTGCGGTCCTCCGCCCGGGGCTGCTCGCCCAGAACGGCGGCCAGCTGGCGCGCGGCGATGTCGGCGCAGGGCCCGCCGGCGATCTCCTCGACGCTGGGCGCCGCGGGTTCGTAGAGGCTCTCGATCAGGTGGCGGTGCACGGCGAGGCAGGTTTCCGGCCGCCCCTCGTGATAGCCGAGCGCGTCGAAGACCACGGCATGGCGCTCTTCCATCGGCGCATGGTCCATGACGCCGAAATACACGCCCGAGAAACGGATGTCGCCATAGGTCGACTGCAGCAGCCGCTGGATCGAGCCCTTCCAGCCGGTATCGACCAGCACCACATGGCTGCGCCCGCCGCGCAGCTCGTCGAGATGGCGGCGCATCGCGTCGTGGCTTTTCTCGAAATAGTCGCGGAACCAGCGCGAGGCCTCGTCATTGGCGGCCAGCAGCACGCGGAAATTGTCGCCCCGGAATTCGCCGCGCAGCGCCTTGAGCGCATGCAGCCGCGGATCGTGACCCGCAGCGAAATTCTTCAGGAAGGCGGCGCAGACATCGCCCATCGGCGTCGGCCCGAAGCTTTCCTGCGAAACCGAGAAGGCCTGGTCGAAATTGCGCAGGTAGCCCAGCCCCGCCTTCACCGCCGAGATCCGCGAGATGCCGAAGAGCTCGGCGTCGTAGCCCGGCTCCGGCCCGGCATAGATGTCGAGCTGCTCCTTGATGCGCTTGCCTGCCCGCGTGCAGAACAGCACCTTCGCCTCTTCGCGGGCATCGAGGAACCGGAGCTTGCGGTCCAGCTGGGCGATCCAGTTCAGAAGGATCGGGCCCAGGACGTCTACAGGTTTGGTCATCGTTACCTCACAGGGCCGGCGGAGCGATCGGCAGCGGCAGGGGGGACTCCCCGGCCAGCTCGGCCATCAGTCTGCGGTGGCTGTCCAGCCGCTGCCGCATCAGCGCCTTGGGCACCGGCAGGTGGATCGCCTCGAGGCCGCGGCGCTTGGCGGCGAGGAAGTCGCCCTCCAGCGAATCGCCCAGATGCAGGATCCGGCCCGGCTCCACGCCGCATTCCCCGCAGACGAGGTCATAGACCAGCCCCGAGCGCTTGTTCACCACCGTGTCCGCGCTGGAGAAGATGCGCGAAACCTTTTCCAGCGACATGCCGCAGGTCTCCACCAGCCGGGCGATCTCCTCGGCGGACAGGTACATGTCGGAGATGAAGATCACCGTCTTGCCGCGCGCCACGGCGAGGTCGACGAGGTTCTCGATGAAGGGGGAGCCGCGCAGCTGCGCTGCCTCGATCTCGAATTCCGAGGCGCGCCAGAGCTCCGCGAAGGGATCCTCGGGCAGCGAAAGCGAGGCGACCAGGTTGCGCACGATGTCGCCGAAGCGCCCCTCTCGGCAGCCCTTCACCGGCCGGCTCATCTGGTAGGCGGTCGAGGCGGCCAGCACCCGGGCCGCAAGGCAGGTGCGCACGGACGGCACCTGGCCATGGCCCGCGCGGCCGGCGCGGCGGACGAATTCGGCGGCCACGTCGGCAAAGCGCTCCAGCTCGGACCGGGCGTCGCGCAGCAGCACCGTGTCGAACACGTCGAAGGAACAGACATCCGCCCCTGCCAGCATGGCCTCGAACCGGTCCACCAGCGCCTGGGCACGGCCTGAGCCGTAATAGCTGTCGAAATCCGGGGCCTCGTAGATCTCGCGCTCTTCGCGCCCGTAAGTGGTTATCTCCGTGGCCAAATTATGTCCCCCGACAAGTCATGCAACCTAAGCTATAGTGACCGCAGGTTGCACGTTCAAGCCGAAGACACGGGCGGGCATCCGAATTTACCCATCCATATCAACCACCTGCAATATAGGACCATTGGCCACGGCCTGCGCCGCCGCGCCGCGGCAGCCCGCCCGCCCCATCAGGCCGCAGGGCACGCGGCCCGCGCCCCTCTTGCCTTTCCCCGCGGCCGCCGGCAAAACCGCGCCATGACCCGGACAGACGCCCTCCCCGCCCTCGTGACCGGAGCCTCCCGCGGGCTCGGCTTCGCCATTGCCCGCGCGCTTGCCGCCAAGGGCCATCACGTCATGGCCGTGGCCCGCACGATCGGCGGGCTCGAGGAGCTCGACGACGAGATCAAGGCCGCCGGCGGCTCGGCCACGCTGGCGCCGCTCGACATCACCGACGACGGCGCGATGCAGCACCTGTGCCGCTCGATCCACGACCGCTGGGGCGGCGTCTCGCTGTGGGTCCATGCCGCGATCCACGCCGCGCCGCTGACGCCGGCGCAGATGATCGCCGCCAAGGACTGGGACAAGTCGCTGTCGGTCAACGTGGATGCAACGCGGAGGCTGATCGTCTATGTCGCGCCCCTGCTGGGCGAGACCGGGCGGGCAATCTTCTTCGACGACCCCGGCGTGAAGGGGAAGAAATTCCACGGCAGCTACGGCGCGACCAAGGCCGGGCAGATCGCGCTGGCGCAATCCTGGGCCGCGGAGACGGTGAAGACCGGGCCGCGCGTGCAGGTCCTGACCCCGCCGCCGATGCCGACCGCCACCCGCGCGCGGTTCTTCCCGACCGAGCGCACCGACGGCATGGCGACGATCCACGAGGCCGCCGCCGCGCTGCTGGCCGAAGCCGGGATCTAGCCGCGGCGGTAGCGCTGCGCGAGCTTCGCCGGGTCCGCACCGGCAAGGTAGCGCGCCAGCAGGCCCAGGTTCTTCGTGCCGCGGACCAGCCAGCCCTCGGCCTCGTAGCGCGCCGCGCTGGTCTCGGCGAGACCGTCGAGCGCGCGCAGCCGTCCCCTGAGCTTCCGCGCCAGCGCCACGTCCTCCATCAGCGGGATGTCGGGATAGCCGCCCAGCTCGTCATGCAGCCGCTTCGCCAGGAACAGTCCCTGGTCGCCATAGGGCAGCCCCAGCACGCGCGAGCGCCAGTTGGCCCAGCCCGCGACCCAGGCCGGCATGATCCCCGAGGCGCGGAAGCGCAGCGGGAAATACCCCGCCCGGTCCGGCGCGCCCGCCATGTGCCCGGCCAGCGCCTGCACCCAGTCGCCGGTCAGGTGCGTGTCGGCATGCAGCACCAGGATCCAGCTTCCCGACGCCGCCGCGATGCCGCGGGCCAGCTGCCCGCCGCGCCCCGGCGGCCCGGAGACCACCAGCGCCCCAACCTCGTCGGCAATCTCCAGCGTCGAATCCGCGGAACCGCCGTCGGCGAAGATCAGCTCGTGGATCAGCCCTGCAGTCAGAGCGGGCAGGATCGCCTGCAATGTGCCCGGCAATACATCACCGGCGTTCAAAACCGGCATCACCACGGAAATCGGCGCCGCCATGACCTTTCCTTTCCTGAGCGTTTAGGTCATCTTTGACCCGGAACGCGCGCCCCCTTACCGGGAGACCTAAATTGGTGCCAGAACAAACTCAACGGCCACGGACGGTGCTGCGCATCGCCGGGCCGGACGGACGGACCTTCCTGCAGGGCCTGATCACCAACGACACGAAGCGGCTCGACGACGGCGCGGTCTATTCCGCGCTGCTGACGCCGCAGGGCAAGTACATCTCGGATTTCTTCCTGATCCCGGAAGGCCCCGACTCGATCCTGATGGATCTGCCTGCGGAACATGCCGAAGCCGTGACCAAGAAGCTGTCGATGTACAAGCTCCGCGCCAAGGTCGCAATCGAACAGACGGACCTGTCGGTGGAACGCGGGCTGGGACCGGTGCCCGCGGACGGCTTCGCCGATCCGCGCCATCCCGGTCTGGGCTGGCGCCGCTACGGGCAGGACCTGGCCGAGTCCCCCGAGGTCGCCGAGGCGATCGAGGCCAAGCGCGTCGAGCTGGCCGTCCCCGAGGCGGGCGTGGAGCTGATCCCGGGCGACACCTACATCCTCGAAGTCGGGCTCGACCGGCTCAACGGCGTCGATTTCCGCAAGGGCTGCTTCGTCGGCCAGGAGATCGTCGCGCGGATGAAGCACAAGCTGGAGCTGCGCAAGGGGCTGAAGCGGGTCTCGGTCTCCGAACCCGTGCCGGTGGGCACCGAGATCCTCTCGGACGGCCAGGCGGCAGGGACGCTCTACACCCAGGCTGGCGGCGCGGGGCTTGCCTTCCTGCGCTTCGACCGGCTGGGCGAGGCGATGACCGCAGGCGCCGCATCGGTCGCGGTGCTGGAAGAGGCGTGAACCCCGCAGGGCAGCTTGCCAAGGCGCTGCCCGGCGCGGAGATCCGGCGGCTGGTGCCGCTGCAGGGCGGCGACCTCTCGGAGGTCGCCCGCGCCGATCTTGCAGATGGCCGCATTGCCGTGCTGAAGCGCGGCCCGCTGGCCGGGCGCGAGGCCCGGATGCTGCGCGCCATGGCGGCCGCCGGGGCACCCGTCCCGGACGTTCTGGGCTTCGATGACGGCCTCCTGGTGCTGGACTGGCTGGAGCCCGGCCCGTCCGATGCCGCCGCCTGGACGGCCTGCGGCGCCGGGCTGCGCCGCCTGCATGGCAGTCTCGCGGCGTCTTGCGGCTGGGACGAGGACTATGCCTTCGGCCCCGTCGCGATCCCCAACGGCCGGATGGAAAGCTGGCCCGGCTTCTGGGCCGAGCGCCGCCTGCTGCCCTTCCTTCCGCATCTGCCCGCGTCCCTGGCTCGGCGGGTCGAGACCCTCGCCCGGCGCCTGCCGGACCTGCTGCCTGCCCGCCCCCCGGCCGCGCTGCTGCATGGCGACCTGTGGCAGGGCAACATCCATTTCAGCGGCGGCACCGGGATGCTGATCGACCCGGCCTGCTATCACGGCGATGCCGAGGCGGACCTGGCGATGCTGGACCTGTTCGGCCGCATTCCGGCGGCCTTCCTCGACGGCTACGGCACGCTGGCACCGGGCTGGGAAGGCCGCCGCCCGCTCTACCAGATCTGGCCCGCGCTGGTGCATTTGCGGCTCTTCGGCGGCAGCTATGCCGGCCTCGCCGGCAGGCTGCTGGAGCGCTGCGGCGCTTAACCTTGCATTGACCGGATTCCCAAGACTCATTTGAAAAAATGCCCAGCTTGGGGGTAATTACGCAGCGTCACATGCCCCCAAGGAAATCTGCCATGACCAGCAACCGCCCGCTTCTCGCGGCTCTCTCCGCGTATCTCACTGCCTCCGCTTCCCTCGTTTCCGCAGCCGCCTACCAGGAGGCCCGCGACCGCGAGCCGACCGGCCCGAAGGCTGCCAACGGCGCGCCCTATTTCGAGCTCGTGCTGCGCGACAACGGCGCGGAATACCGCGCCGCCTGACACGTCCGGACCCGGGCCGGTGCAGCCCGCACCGCGCCCGGACGGCCGCATCCGGCAATCTTTCGACACTTGATGCAATTGCAGCCGCCTGTCCCCGCTGGCGGCAGGATCCCGGCGCGACTTCCCGGGAGCGGCGCGTGAACCTGCCATTCTTCCGGCAATCCCGGCCGCAGGCCCGGCCGGTTTCTCGGCTGCCGGTGCTGTGCCGGTCCAGCCGGCCGCGGGTTGGTTCCGCGACAGGGGCGCCGACGGGACCGGCGATTTCGAAGTCAGCGGCCCAGCCAGGCAATCACGCCGCCCGACAGGGACGGCGACGGCATAGACGCGGCGCAGGCCCGTCGACGATCTCGGCCACGGCGTCTGACATTCCCCACCGGCAGGACCGCGCCGCTGGCCGGGCCCGCTGCCGCCGGGAGCGCCTTTACCAGCGCGTTCGCCCTCTCCGGCAGATCCCCGCTCAGCGTCGAGGCGCTGGTCTTCCCGGCAAGAGGGATGCAAATCGGCTGCGCACGGATGTCGCGGCGCCAAGTCTGCCGGCGTCTCCGCGGCCGACCGCACCGTCCTCTTGATCCCCGGCACCATCGCATGACCCTGCCGATTTGGACAACCGCAGGGGCATGGCCGCCACCGGAAATGTGCCGTCGAGGCTGTTCCGGAGGCGCCCCCGCCCGCCGCCCTGACGCTTTCCGGCGCGGGCCAAGCCCGGGCCGGGCCGCAGGGGCCGAGGCTCAGCCCTCCCAGATGATCTCCAGGAAGGCCGCCCCGAACCGCTCGGTGCGCCTTTCGTCGAGCAGCGCCTCCAGGTCCCCCAGATCGCGCGGCCGGATCTCTGCGACCCTGGCGATCTGCCCCGCCGAGCAGGTCAGCGGCTTCAGCGTGCCGCATTCGCCGCGGGCAAGCTCGGCCTGCGCCGCCAGCAGCCGGTCATAGAGCGAGCCGGACTCGCGCCCCGCCAGCCGCCGCCGCGCCGGATGCAGCCGTTCGGACGCGCCGGCAATCACCTCCAGGAAGTCCGCACCGTAGCTTTCCAGCTTCTTCGCGCCGACGCCGTTGATCCGCGCCATCGCGTCCAAGCTTTCCGGACGGGTCTCCGCCATCTCGGCCAGCGTCTTGTCGTTGAAGACCATGTAGGCCGGCAGGTTCTGCGCCGCCGCCAGCGCCGAGCGCTTGGCCTTCAGCGCGGAAAACAGCGGCGCGTCCTCGTCGGCGACCATCGCCCGCACGGCGGGGCGCCGGTCGGCCTTCTTCTCCATCACGTCGCGGCGCAGCTGCACCCCGGCCTCGCCCTTGAGCACGGGGCGCGCCGCCTCTGTCATGTAGAGCGCGCCGTGGCGTTCGGTGTCCGGGCGCAGCAGGTCGCGGCCCATCATCTGCCGGATCAGCCCCTGCCACTGGCCCTTGGAGAATTCCTTCCCGCAGCCGAAGGTCGGCAGCCGGTCATGGCCGCGCTGCTTCACCTTCTCGGTCTCCGACCCGGTGAGAATGTCGATCAGGTGGCCCGCGCCGAAGCTTTCGCCGGTGCGCAGCGCCGCCGAAAGCACCTTCTGCACCGCCACGGTGCCGTCGATGATCTCGGGCGGGGTCTGGCACAGATCGCAATGGCCGCAGGGCTCCGCCGCCTCGCCGAAATAGCCCAGCAGCACCTGGCGGCGGCACCCCAGCGCCTCGGCAAGGCCCAGGAGCGCGTTCAGGCGGCCATGGTCTGCATCCTTGCGCTCGGGCGGCGCGGCGCTCTCGTCGATCTGGGCGCGCCGGAGGCGGATGTCGTCGGGTCCGTAGAGCGTCATCGTCTCGGCCGGTCCGCCGTCGCGCCCCGCACGGCCGATCTCCTGGTAATAGGCCTCGATGGATTTCGGCAGGTCGGCATGCGCCACCCAGCGGATGTCGGGCTTGTCGACGCCCATCCCGAAAGCGACCGTGGCCACGACGATCAGCCCGTCCTCGCGGCTGAACCGGCCCTCCACTTCGCGGCGCGCCTCGGCATCCATGCCGCCGTGGTAGGCGACCGCCACATGGCCGTCCTTGCCCAGCGCCTCGGCGATCTGCTCGGTCTTGGCGCGGGTGCCGCAATAGACGATGCCCGACTGGCCCTTGCGGGCTGCGGCGAAGTCCAGGATCTGGCGGCGCGGGCTGTCCTTCGGGCGGAAGGCCAGGTGGATGTTCGGCCGGTCGAAGCCGCGCAGGAAGGTTTCAGGCTGCACGCCGTCGAACAGCCGGGTGACGATCTCGGCCCGCGTTTCCGCATCGGCCGTGGCGGTGAAGGCGGCGACCGGCACGCCCAGATCGGCGCGCAGCGCGCCGATGCGCAGGTAGTCGGGACGGAAGTCATGGCCCCACTGGCTGACGCAATGCGCCTCGTCCACCGCGATCAGGCCGACGCCGAGCCGCTGCATCAGCTGGCGCGTGCCCGAAGCGGCAAGCCGTTCCGGCGCCATGTACAGGAGCTTCAGCCGGCCTTCGTCGATCGCGCGGAAGACCTCTTCGGTCTCTTCCCCGGTGTTGCCGGAGGTCAGCGCGCCCGCCTCGACCCCTACCGCGCGCAATGCCCGGACCTGATCGCGCATCAGCGCGATCAGCGGCGAAATCACCACGGTCACGCCGTCGCGGCACAGCGCAGGCAATTGATAGCACAATGATTTTCCGCCGCCCGTCGGCATGATGGCCAGCGTGTCGCGGCCCGCGATGACGGCGTCGACGATCTCCTCCTGTCCGGGACGGAAGGCACCGAAACCGAAGATCTCCGACAGCAAGTTGCCGGGGGACCGGAAAAGCCCGTCAGGCATGGGGGAAAGGCCTGTTCTTGTCTGCTGCTCGTTATGGCATAGTTGTGGCACATCAAGCCCCGGTTAACAAGCAAGGGACCGATGCCTCCCCGTTTCGCCCGCTATGTCGCGCCCGCCCGGGCGCATGCCGCGCTCTGGCGCACGTTTCTCGGGATACTGCTGATCCCGGCGCTGGCCGTCGGGCTTCAGGCGGCAGCGTTCGGCGCCGCCCTCCACCTCTATCCCGGGGACCGCGGCGCCGCGCTGGCGATGCTGGCCTCGGGCGCCACGCCGGGCTCGGTGCTGGCGCTGCTGGCCAGCTTCCTGCCGCTGGCGGCGTCGGTCATGGCCGTCACCTGGCTGCTCCTGCGGCGCGATCCCGCGACGCTCTGGGGCGAGGGCTGGCTGCCGGACTTCCTGCGCGCGCTGCTGGTAATGGCGCTGGCCATGGCCGTTTTCCTCTGGCTCGGCGCCGCCGGGGACGAGCCTCCCTCGTTCAATGTCTCCCCGGCGCTCTGGGCGGCGCTTCTGCTGCCGGCGCTGGTGCTGATCGGGGTGCAGACGCTGGCGGAGGAGCTGTTCTTCCGCGGCTTCCTCCTGCAGCAGCTGGCCGCCCGCCTGCCTGCCTGGCCGCTGGTGTGGTTCTGGCTGCCGCCGGTGCTGTTCGCGGCGGCGCACTACGCGCCCGGCATGGGCTTCATGTCGCCGCTCGCCATGGGCTATGCCCTGGCCTTCGGGCTGGCCGCTGCCGACCTCACCCGGCGGAGCGGCAACCTCGGCACCGCCTGGGGGATGCATCTGGCCAACAACGCCTTCGCGATCCTCGTCTTCTCCAGCGAGAACCAGCTCTCGGGACTGGCGCTGTGGCACATGCCCTATCCGGTGGAGGAGCTGTTCGACCGCCCCTGGCTGGCGCTCGCCGACCTTGCGCCGCTGGCGGTGGCCTGGGCGATCCTCGCGCGCCCGGCGGCGCGCTGATTGCAATTCCCCCGCGGCCTGACTATCTGGGGCGCACCCGTGACACAGGCAGGCCAATGAACTGGATATCGAACTACGTCCGTCCCAAGATCAACTCGCTCTTCTCCCGCCGGGAGATGCCCGAGAACCTGTGGACCAAGTGCGACGAGTGCGGCACCATGCTGTTCCACCGGGAACTGCGCGACAGCCTGAACGTCTGCACCAATTGCGGCCACCACATGGTCATCACCCCCCGCGACCGCTTCATCGCGCTGTTCGACGGCGGCGTGTTCCAGGAGGTGAAGATCCCCGCCCCAACGCCGGACCCCCTGCATTTCCGCGACCAGAAGCGCTATCCCGACCGGATGAAGGCGGCGCAGCGCTCCACCCAGGAACATGAGGCGATGCTGGTCGCCACCGGCGAGATCGGCCGCACGCCGATCGTTGCCGCGGCGCAGGATTTCAGCTTCATGGCCGGGTCCATGGGCATGTATGTCGGCAATGCAATCATCGCCGCCGCCGAGACCGCGGTGAAGACCGGGCGTCCGCTGGTGCTGTTCTCGGCAGCCGGCGGCGCGCGCATGCAGGAAGGCATCCTCAGCCTGATGCAGATGCCGCGCACCACGGTCGCCGTGCAGATGCTGAAGGAAGCGGGCCTGCCCTACATCGTCGTGCTGACCCACCCGACCACGGGCGGCGTGACCGCGAGCTACGCGATGCTGGGCGACGTGCAGATCGCCGAGCCGAACGCGCTGATCTGCTTCGCCGGCCCCCGCGTGATCGAGCAGACCATCCGCGAGAAGCTGCCCGAGGGCTTCCAGCGCGCCGAATACCTGCTGGATCACGGCATGCTCGACCGCGTCACCCCGCGCGGCGAGATGCGCGACGAACTGATCACCATCACCCGCATGCTGATGGGCCTGCCGCCGGCGATCAAGGGCGAGCTGCCCGCGCCGGGCGAGCCCTCGGCGGAGACCCCGGCAAAAGAATGACCCAGAGCTCCGACGCGCTGCTCGAGCGCATGATGACGCTGCATCCGAAGGTGATCGACCTGACGCTGGACCGGGTGGAGCGGCTGCTGGCCGCGCTCGGGCATCCGGAGGAGAAGCTGCCGCCGGTGATCCACATCGCCGGGACGAACGGCAAGGGCTCCACGCTGGCGATGATCCGCGCCGGGCTGGAGGCTGCGGGCGGCAAGGTCCATGCCTATACCTCGCCGCATCTGGTGCGCTTCCACGAGCGCATCCGCCTGGCGGGCGAGCTGATCTCCGAGGACGCGCTGGCCGCGCTGCTCGACGACTGCCTGGCCGCGAACGGCCCGGATCCGATCACCTATTTCGAGATCACCACCTGCGCCGCCTTCCTCGGCTTCGCGCGCACCCCCGCCGACTGGTGCCTGCTGGAGACCGGCCTCGGCGGACGGCTCGACGCGACAAACATGGTCGCCAAGCCGCGGCTGACGATCATCACGCCGGTCAGCCTCGACCACCAGCAATATCTGGGCGAGACGCTGGGCGAGATCGCCCGCGAGAAGGCGGGCATCCTCAAGCCCGGCGTGCCCTGCATCGTCGCGCGCCAGCCCGAAGAGGCGCTGGAGGCGATCGAGGCACGCGCTGCGGAAATCGGCGCGCCGCTGATCGTCTGCGGCCGCGATTTCGACGCTTGGGAAGAGATGGGCAAGCTGGTCTTCCAGGACAAGTCGGGGCTGCTCGACCTGCCGAAGCCGGTGCTGCGCGGCCGCCACCAGATCGAGAATGCCGGCATGGCCGTCGCCGCGCTGCGCGCGCTCGGAATCCCGGCGGAGGCCTGCGACGCCGCACTGGCAGGAGCCGAATGGCCCGCGCGGATGCAGCCGCTGGTCGATACCAAGCTGAACGCGCTGGTGCCGAAGGCCGAGCTCTGGCTCGACGGCGGACACAACCCCTCGGCGGGCGAGGCGCTGGCCGCGACGCTGGCGACCATGCCCCAGAAGGAAACGATCCTGGTCTGCGGCATGCTCAACACCAAGGACCCGGTCGGCTATCTCAAGCCGCTGGCGGCCCATGTGCGCAACGTCATCGCGGTAGGCATCCCGGATGCACCGGCCACGCTGACCGCGGAAGAGACCGCAGCTGCGGCAGCGGAGGCCGGGATGCAGTCCAATGCCGCCGACTCGGTCGCCGCCGCGCTGGCCGCGCTGAACGACGTGGCGCCGAAGGCCCGGATCCTGATCTGCGGCTCGCTCTACCTCGCCGGATCGGTGCTGCGCGACGCCTGACCCTGGCGCCATGCGCTGACGGCACCGGGGAGGGCACGTCCCCGGGGCGGCGCCGCTTCTCCGCCTTCCCGATCCCCACCGGAACCGACCCGGACAGACTGCACGCCGAACCTGCAGGTGCCCCGCAGACGCCCTGCGCCGGATAGCGCCGGGCAGCGGACGGCACGGGCGCTACCGCGCGACAGGCTGGCGGCATGTTCGGGCAAGGACGCAGGCAACCTGCCGGAGCGGGACCGCATGCGCTGCGGCGGCCGCCGTCCAGGCCTGGAGTCCCTCGGCCCTCCACCGGCCACGCCATGATCGGGCAGGCATCCAGCTCGCAGCACGGCGCCCTTCATGGCGGCGCCCCGAGCCTCCAAAGCCGATGTTTGTGACAGTTCGCACTGACAACGGCAGCCCGGACGGGGTGGAGTGCGGCCTCACGGCCCCGAACGGCAAGCGCTGCGGCCTTGGCGTCTGCGGCGCCCTCAGGGAGCATTGGACGGAGATGATGCAATGAACGCAATGGCGGAGGCACAGAAGCTTTCCGGCAACTTCAAGGGGTCCTGGCTGCCCGCATCGCAAGGCGACATTCTGAAGGTTGCAGCCTCCACGGGAATGTCCGAGGCAAAGCGCGCCGGCGTGTGCTGGGAAGTCTGCCGCAGATGGGTCAGCGCCTGCCTGACGGGCCAGCTGACGGAAAGCACGATCTACGACATCCTGTCGCCTTCTGTGCCCGGCACGTCCTTCGGCAAATTCGACAAGGACGCGTTCCGCGAGCTGATCGAGGCCCATGCCGCGCGCAACCAAGGGGGAGTAGCCGAGAACTACCGGATCGACGGGCTGAAGAACCACAAGACGCTCTACCGGACATATGGCTGCTTCGGCGGGGCGGGCGGCCTGAAGAGCCGCAAAGCCGTCCTCGACGTCATCAGCAAGACCCCCGGCGCCTATATCTTCAGCTTCATCGCGACGACAGGCAGCGGCGGCGGCCATGCGGTGGCGTTCGATACCCGGCCGGGCGGCGCAAAACGGTTCATGGATCCGAATTCCGGCGAAGGAACCTTCCCGGACATGGACGCGCTCAAAGCGTTCTTCGACGCCTATTACGGCGCGCTCTACAAGAGCGATTACACCGGGGGCGAGCGGGAACTGACGCGCTATTCGCTCGGCTAGCCCGGCACGCTCAGCGCGGCACGGGACGGCGCAGCGCCTCGGCCAGCTGGGCGAGACTGTCGAGATTGTGGCAGGCGTGGAAGCTGTCGACCTGCGGCAGCAATGCCCTTATGCCCCCCGCCTTGGGCTCGAACCCGTCGAAGCGCAGCAGCGGGTTCAGCCAGATGATCCGGCGGCAGGATTTGCGAAGCCGCTCCGCCTCCGCCGCCAGCCCCTCGGGTTCCTCGCGCTCCAGCCCGTCGGTGATCAGCAGCACCACCGCCCCCTGCCCGAGCACGCGGCGCGACCAGTCGCGGTTGAACCGGTGCAGCGCCGCGCCGATCCGCGTGCCGCCCTGCCAGTCCTGCGCCTCTGCCCCCGCGCGGGCCAGCGCCGCATCCGGGTCGCGCCGGTCGAGCGCACGGGTCACGTTGGTCAGCCGCGTGCCGAAGGTGAAGGCATGGACCGGCCCCCAGTTGCCCTCGGGCGCATGCATCAGCCCGTGCAGGAAATGCATCATGATCCGCGAATAGACCGCCATCGAGCCGGAGATGTCGCACAGCGCCACCAGCGCGGGCGGGCGTTCCCGCGGCCCGCGCCGCATCAGCCGGTCGATCTCGCCGCCACGGCGCATCGAGCGGCGCAAGGTCGCCCGCAGGTCGGGGCGCGGGCCATGCGCCATCGGCGCCAGGCGGCGGGTCTTCAGGGGCGGCACCGGCAGGCGTAGGCGGCGGATCGCGGCCTCGGCCTCGCGGGTCTCGGCAAGGCTCATCTGCTCGAAATCCATCGCGCGCAGCCGTTCGCTGGCCGACCAGCTCAAGCTTGCCTCGATCTGGAGTTCCTCGCGCTCCTCCGGCTGGCGCTTCGGCTCCGGCGCATCGGTCAGCGCCTCCGCTGCGCGGCGCTCGGCGCTGCGCGGCTTCGCGCGCTCCTCGTCCTTGCGGATCGCCGGCGACAGCATGTGGATCATGTTCTCTAGGAATTCCGGGTCGCGCCAGAACATCGCGAAGACCTGGTCGTAGAGGTCGAGATGTTCGGCCCGGGTGATCAGGCAGGCGCGCAGCGTGTGGTAGAAGTCGCGCTTCTCGGTGAAGCCCGCCACGGCGACGGCCCGCACGGCATCCTCGACCTGGTTGGTGCCGACCTTGACCCCCGCCTTCCGCAGCGCGCGGGTGAAATGGACGATGTTGTCGGGCAGCCGCCCGGGCGTCTCGGGCAGCGCGGTCACGCCATCTCCCTCAGCCGCGCCTTCGCCTCCTCGAGAATGCGCGCAGCCTCGGACCCGGCGATGCGGGCGATGTCGTCCTGGTATTTCAGCACGGCCCCCAGCGTTTCCGAAATCAGGTCGGGGGTCAGCGCCACGGTGTCGAGAGCGATCAGGCAGCGCGCCCAGTCGATCGTCTCGGCGACGCCGGGCGACTTGAACAGGTCCTCGTCGCGCAGCCCCTGCACGAAGGCGACCACCTCGGCCGAAAGCCGGGCGGAAACGCCGGGGATGCGGGCCGAGAGGATCTCCATCTCGCGCTCGAAGCTGGGATAGTCGACCCAGTGGTAGAGGCAGCGCCGCTTCAGCGCGTCATGCACCTCGCGGGTGCGGTTGGAGGTCAGGATGACGATCGGCGGCTCGGGCGCGCGGATCGTGCCCAGTTCCGGCACGGTGACCTGGAAATCGCTGAGCGCCTCCAGCAGGAAAGCCTCGAACGGCTCGTCGGTGCGGTCGACCTCGTCGATCAGCAGCACCGGCGGCCCCGCCGGGCCGGGCGACATCGCCTGAAGGAGCGGACGGCGCACGAGGAAGTCATCGGAGAACAGCTCCGTCTGGAGCGCCTTGCGGTCGGCCTGCCCCGCCGCTTCGGCGGTGCGGATTGCGATCATCTGCGCGGCAAAGTTCCACTCGTAGATCGCCGAGGCGCTGTCGAGCCCCTCGTAGCATTGCAGCCGGATCAGGTTGCGCCCCAGCCCCGAGGCCAGCGCCTTGGCGACCTCGGTCTTGCCGGTTCCGGCCTCGCCTTCGAGGAACAGCGGCTTGCCGAGCTTCAGCGACAGGAAGGCCACGGTTCCCAGCGCGCGGCTGCAGACATAGTCCTCGCCCGCCAGCATCTCCAGCGTGTCCTCGATCGAACCGGGTATCCCTGCCACCTTCGTCCTCCCCGACGGTATCCCGTTTCCGTGGTATAGACCGGCCGTGCCGCTGTCCACGCCCGGACCTTGCCATTGGCCGCGCGGAGACCGACATTAGACCAAAGCAGCATGGAAGGACCGGCCATGAATTTCCTCAACCCGAGCTCCGTCCTCGCCCGCGACCCGGTGGAGGCGCTGGCCTCGGGCAGCGATGCGGCGGTGCTCGCCGTCATCACCGGCGTCGAGGGCCCGTCCTACCGCCCTGTCGGCGCGGCGATGGCGCTGTTCGCCAATGGCGAGCGCGCGGGCACCCTGTCCTCGGGCTGCATCGAGTCGGACATCATGATCCACGCGATGGAGGTGCTGGAAAGCGGAACGCCGGCGGCGATCCGCTACGGCCGCGGCTCGCCCTTCATCGACATCCAGCTGCCCTGCGGCGGCGGGCTCGACATCCTCCTGGTGCCGCGCCCAGATCCGGGCCTGATGCAGCGGGTCACGGCGCGGCGCTCGGCCCGGGTGCCCTGCGTGCTGCGGATCGCCCGCGCGACCGGCGCGATTGAGCTGGCCGACGAAGGCGCGACCGGCTGGGACGGAGACACGTTCTGCGTCCGCTACGATCCGCCGCTGAAATTCCTGGTCTTCGGCAAGGGACCCGAGGCCTGCACCTTCGCCGCGCTGGTGCAGTCGGCGGGCTATCCGAACCTGCTCCTGTCGCCCGATCCCGAAACGCTGGATCTGGGCCGCGGGGCGGGCTGCGCGACCGAGCAGCTCCTGCGCAAGGCGGTGCCCGAGGGGGTCGGGGCGGATGCCTGGACGGCGGCGGTGCTGTTCTTCCACGACCATGACTGGGAGCCGGAAATCCTGCGCGACCTTCTGGCGACGGAGGCCTTCTACATCGGCTCGCAGGGCTCGCAGCGGGCGCGGGACGCGCGGATACTGCAGCTGGAGGCGATGGGCGTGCCGGACGAGCAGCGCGCGCGGCTGCACGGTCCGGTCGGACTGATCCCCTCGGCCCGCGATGCCGGGACGCTGGCGGTGTCGGTCCTGGCCGAGATCCTCGCGGAGGCCAAGGCCGTGGCGAGCTGATCCGGACGGATCAGGGCCGCCGCCAGATCATTGGATTGCGCCGCTGCGGGCGGGCCAGGCGGCCGGGTTGAATTGGCCCTCCGCGGGCTTCCAGAGGAAGAATGCCCATGCCCGGACGCCACCGAGGCCGCAGCACCGGATTCAAGCGCCAGGTCGCCGCCGGGTTTCGGGGCGGCGGGACGCTCCGCGCGCTCGGCCGCCGCCGCGGCCCGCCGCGCAGCCTGATCCGGGTCCGGATCGAAAAGGCGGGGAACCGGCGCGCTCGACGGGGAGCGCGGCCCTGTCCGCCATTGGTCCGGGAACAATGGCCGGGCGCGGCAGCCGGGCCGATGGCCGGATGCGGAGCCCGGATCGTTGCGCCGGAGCGGCTTGCCGGGCGCCAGGCTCCCGGGACCGGGTTTCCGGAAAAGGGCTCAACGCTCC
>NZ_JAATVU010000229.1 GCF_013184745.1 Mangrovicoccus sp. HB161399 | reverse complement strand
TCGCGCGTACCTGAGCTTCTGCCCTGGAACTGGACGCCACAAAGCGCCTTGTCACGCAAGGCCGCATGACCGCCGCCCTCGCCGGATGCTAACGCTTCATCAGCCGCCTGACGTGATGCCGCCCGCATTTGTGCCCTTCTCTCTGCATGTGGCGGGCCATCTGGCGCGAGCCGTACCACGGTGTTTCGAGGAACTGGCGATCAATGATCGCCATGAAGGCGAGGTTCTCCGCGCTTTCGCCGCGCGGCTGGTAGTAGAGGCTTGAGCGGGCCAGCGACAGCAGGCTGCACTGTCGCCGCACGCTGAGGCGAGGATGATCCTTCCTCACCGCTTTCTGCCTCCAGTGCCGTGAATGAGACTGGAGGCTTCCGACAAAAAATCCCGTTCCACGACCAACTGGCCGATCTTGGCGTGAAGTTTCTCGACATCCGCTGCCGAAACCATCGGCTCGGCAGCCGCCTTCGTATCGAAGGCCGATGCCATGTTTTCGATGGCTATCCGTTTCCAGCCGCTAATCATGGTGGGATGGATATCGTTGAGCGGCTCTCTCGGACCGATGGCGTTCGCCGTTCAACTCTTGGCCAGCTCGGCCGTCGTCAGTTCCTCGCGGATGGCCTCGAGAGCCACCTTCGCCTTGAACTCCGCTGAATAGCGTTTCCGTTTCGTCATCTCGGGTCAGTCTTCGTCAGGCGCTAAAGCTTAACACCTGGTCCGAAATCCCGCGACCACCTCTGCGCACGCCATCCGAGCTGCAATACAGCGATCGCAAGCTTCGACCGCGGCGCTGAGCCGGGAACTCGGGATCAATCCGAAGACCGTCGCGAAGTGGCGCAAGCGCGAGACGGTCGAGGATCGCAAGACCGGTCCGAAGGATTTCCGCTTTTGGACTTATTTCAGATGAACTGAAAATGGTCTGAGGTAAGCAGGTCAGAGTTCACGCCAAGCAGGATCAGGCTACTGTCTTCCCAAGAAACAATTGCTCCACCGTTAGACGCGGTAATTGCAATCTGATCGATGGTCGCGTTCCCTTCCACAGCCACGAAGTCTTCATCAAGCGAAAAGTCTGTAACGACGTCTTGACCACCGTCTGATTCGAGAACGAAGACGTCAGCCCCTTGGCCGCCTGTAAGCTGGTCATCACCACGGCCACCACGCAGCGTGACCTTGCCCCCGGATCCCGGACCCGGAGTTAAAGTACTCCCAGAGAGAGGGACCCGCTATGAGCAGACAACCCCGTCGTCACTTCACCGCCGAGTTCAAGGAGCAGGCCGTTGCGCGCCTGTCGGAGCCCGGCGCCACCCAGACCAGCGTCGCGCGGGAACTTGGCGTGACGCCGTCGCAGCTGAAAGGCTGGCGGCTTGAACTGGCGGCTGGAGGGTCGGCCGAGGCGATCCGCAAGCAGCAGGCCGAGGCCGCCGAACTGGCCGAACTTCGGCGCGAGAACCGTCGCCTCAAGGAAGAGGTGGAGGTCA
>NZ_JAATVU010000228.1 GCF_013184745.1 Mangrovicoccus sp. HB161399 | reverse complement strand
CCGGTTCACCTTGTCCAAGGGGCATGCAGCCTTCCTGTCCGGCACCGCCGTTCCGTGCGGCGTGCCGCGGAGCGAGCCGCTATCCGCCATTGGTCCGAGGACCGTGTATGGATGGCCCCTCGGCAGGAGCTTTGCCTGGGTTCGGCATTCCGGTTGGTCGCGGCCATGTTGCGAGGGGCAAGTGCCACCGGTCCGAACGCCGCCCCGGGCGCGCCTGATTTGCGGCATGAGGGGCCGCACGCCCTGATGGAGTCCGCTGGGGGACTGGTCCCGATCAACGGCCCGCGGTCTGAGCCGCACCGGTCCGGACCGCGTGTTCCGTCCGTCCCGCCTCCGCCCCGTGCCATCGCCTCGCATCGCGCCTCGCCATCCTCGAGCCGCGGGCAATGAGCGCCCGGACGGTGCGGGCACGGCGCGCGCGGCTTCGAGCAGCCGGTCCAAGTCGTGAATGCCCTTCGCGACCGCAATCCCGAACTCCGACTGATTAGCCCCGTGTATCGTGGACGCCTTCTCCGCTAATTTTGAGGCAAGGAGGCCATGATGAGCAACAGCAAGTCCAGCGACGATTTCAAGAGAGACGCTGTCGCGCAGATCACGGAGAGGGGCTACCCGGTCAGGGAGGTGGCCGAGCGTCTGGGGGCGAGCCAATACTCCCTCTACTCCTGCCAGAAGAAGTTCGCGAAGGGGTCATCCGGCGACGCTGAGAAGGACGCCGAGATCCGGCGGCTGAAGAAGGAGCTGGTGCGGGTCCCGGAGGAGCGCGACATCCAAAAAGGTCACCGCGTATTTCGCCAGGGAGTGAGGGCAGGCATGCCATCGGTTCGAATGCCTGCCCGAACAAGTGAGATGCGCGTTCGTGGCCGAGCATCGCGGACAGTTCTCTGTAAGGGCCATGTGCCGCTGCCTAGGTCATGTTGACAAAACGCGGAGCCAGATGCGGACGGACGCGATGCCGATGAACCCGAGGAAACTCAGGGAGGTCTTGTCATAGCGCGTTGCCACCCGGCGCCACTGCTTGAGCTTGGAGAAGCAGCGTTCGACCAGGTTGCGCCAGCGGTAGAAGTCGCGGTCGACAGCGCGCCATTCCTTGCGGTTGCGCCGCATCGGGATGACCGCCACGATACCACGTTCCTCGAGCTTTTCCCGTCCCTTGTCAGCATCATGGCCCTTGTCGGCGAGGAAATGTTCAGGCTCCGGCAGATCCTGCGCCATCACCAGGTCGAACCCTTTCACGTCAGCCGTCTCGCCGCCGGAGATCTCGCTGCGCATCGGCAGCCCCGCACCGTTCACGCGGAGGTGGATCTTGGTCGTGAAGTGGAAGGCGGATCAGAAAACGATCCGCGGGATCGTTTTCCCGCCGGACAGTCGAGAACGGCCGAAACCTTCCATCTGAGTCCCCCCCCCTTGAGCCCGCTGCCTGCTGATGGGCGCGGATCACCATTCGGCGCTGCGCTCGGACCAGTGGCGCTTGCGCCTCATTATCGATCA
>NZ_JAATVU010000227.1 GCF_013184745.1 Mangrovicoccus sp. HB161399 | reverse complement strand
AGCGAGCGGTGACGCGCCACCGGTCCGAGCGCGACGGCGAGCGGGGCGCTGAGGCAGCGCGGATCGCTGGCCGTCCGGTTCGATCCCGCGATGCGATGGGAAGCGGCGCCTTCCGGGCGTCGCGGCTGCCGGCAGGCATACAGCGGCGCCGCGATCCAGGCCTGCCTCACCCTCGAGGTCCTGCTCGGCCTGCCGCTCCGCCAGAGCGAGCCAGAGTGGCGCCACCGGTTCGAGCCCACTGGCGAACGGGGTCGTGGCGCGCCTGCTCGAGCTGTCCGGGCCCGGCTGGTCCGTGCCCGACTTCGGCACCCTGTCCCGGCGGCCGAAAGCCTTGGACGTGACCATCCCGCATCGCGGCTCCAAGGGCGCGCTTCGCCTGCTCGCGGTCAATGAGGCATCGACCGCCATCGGTCCGGGGAGCCGCCAGCGGCAGCGCCATCGGTTCCAGCGCTGCTGGAGGCGCCGAATGGCAGCAAGGCGGAAGGCGAAGGGAGCGGTGCGACCGTGGCCCCGGCGGGGCCGCGAAAGCGCGCGGCAAGGCACGGCCGCAAGCATGGCGGCTCAAAGCGGCGCATCCGCGGGCCCGCCCGGACCCGTGGCGCGGCCCGCTCACGGCGCAGGATCCGCCTTGGAATCGATGTGGAGCGAGGAGGATCGGGAAACCGTCCGGGGGAGTCCGGGCCGGTCCGCGTCAGCAGCAAATCCTCCTGTGGAGGATTTGAGGGCCGGACGGGCGGAGCCCTCCCCGGCGAACATGGAGATCCGGGCCGTCGAGGTCACCTCCGGCAATGTCGGCGATGCCGAGCCGGCGAACTCCGCCGGGCTGGGCGAACCCGGCGAGGGATGCTGCCGGAGCTCCTGAAGCAGATCGGCCGGGATCGGGAGATCGCCACGGTGACAGCCGAGTTGCCGGCGGATGCGCCGCCGGTTCGAGCACCGCTGGCGACGCCTGCGGCACGCGCGCCTGCCATGATGCCATCGCGGCGCGCGGCGCAGCGGCGGTTCGTCGGGCAAAAGCTCCCCCGGACCATTTGCTGGTCCTCCTCGCTTCCGCCCCGCCGGAACGCCGGGCCCTCGAAGCCCGACACGGCAGGAGCCAGCGCACGCAACGGGATCCTGCGGGCATCGAAGCGCCTGGGCCGGGCACTTTGGCGGAACAGGAGCGGGTGCCGCCGCCGCAGCAGGGTGGAGACATGAGCCGGATCGGGAAAAGCTCCGGGAGACCTTTTCCCCGGCGATTGGATGACCTGCGCAAAGCTGCCCGGCCAGCGGCTGATGTCCGTTCGGCATCGGCCCCGGACCGAGGGCGCCTCGATGCCTCGCCTTCGGCCGCCAGGTGGCGGAGGTCCGGAGCCGCGCGTTCGCGGCTGCGCCCGGACCAATGGCGCTTGCCGCTCATTCCTCAACTGCTCCACGGCACTCGGCATCCCGATGACGGTGGCCGCAGGATAGGTGTGCCCGGGGAAAGGGAGATTGCGCTCGCCAGCTG
>NZ_JAATVU010000226.1 GCF_013184745.1 Mangrovicoccus sp. HB161399 | reverse complement strand
CTATTTCAGCAGCCTGTTCTCATGATCGCTGTCAACCCTTTGTTTCAACGCAATTCCCCCGACAGGGCCGGGTGCAAGCTTTTGAAGATGCGCAAGGCTGGAGGCGGAACTGAGACGACGGTTGAGCAAGCTCTCATGCGCGGGTTGGCTACCGCATGACCGTGGTTTCGTCCTGGGGCTGCCTCGCTCTAAGGATCGAGCGTCGTTTCGGGCTCATAACAGGGCACGAGGGTTCCCCACCGCGTTCCGCCCCCGGCCTTGCGCATTGGCGGGCCGGAGAGCGTGTCTTTTCTATGCAGATTGCGAGACCGCCGGGCCCGGAACAGGCTCGACGGCTCGGGCGATGGCCCAGATGAAGCCGACCATTTCCCGGGCGATCGCCGTGGTCACCACGACTTTCGGCTTCCCTGCCATGACCAGACGGCGGTAGCGCTGGCACATCCGCAGCTGCCCCTTCCACGCGATCTCCCGCACCTTCGATGGAACGGCCTCGATCCGGTCATGCAGCTTGCGGCTGACGCGCGGCTGCATCCGGTAGCTCCATGCGCCCTCAATCAGGGCCCGCCGGGCAAGGCCGCTGTCGGCCTTCGTGATGCCGCCACGTCGGACGGTGGCACCGCTGGAATGTTCCGAGGGGGTCAGCCCGAGATAGGCCATCAGCTGCCGCGGGTTGCCGAAGCGATGGAAGTCGCCGACCTCCGCGACGACAGTGACCGCGACGATGAAGGCGACACCGCGCATGGCCTGGACCGCCTCCACCACGGGCGCCAGATCCCAATCCGGCAGAAGTTCCGTGATCTGGCCCGTCAGCCGCGCCACCCGCGCTTCCGCATCGGCGACGGCATCCACGTAGTCCTGCAAGACGATCTGTTGTGCCCGATGTTCGAAGCGGACTGTCGTCAGCCAGCGCCGATAGGCCACCGTCCAGCCCTTCTTGCCGGGGTAGATGCGTGCGTGGCGCAGAAGAAAGCCCTGAAGATGCTGCCGCGCCTTTCCCAGAACCCGCATCGCCGTCGCTCGCGCGCGAACCAGGTCGCGCATCGCCTCATGCGCCGCGCCCGGGACCCAGACTGCCGTCAGCTCTCCCGCCCGATGCAGCTTCGCCAGCATGACGGCATCGCGACGGTCCGTCTTGACCCGATCGCCTGTCTTCACCGGGATCAGCGAGGGTGCCACCACTATGCAGTCATGCCCCATCTCGACGAGCTGGCGATGCAAGCCATAGCCGCAGGGCCCGGCTTCGTAGCAGAAATGGAGCTTGCGGCCGCCGGTACCCAGTTTCTCGGCAAGCTTTCGAACATGGTCGGCGCGATGCGGGATGGTGCCGAGGTGACGGACTTCGCCGCCACGAACACCATCGGCAACCGCCACCGAAATCGTCGCCTTGTGGACATCCTGCCCGATGAACGTGCTATCCTGCATCTGGTCTCTCCCCCATTCCTGAGGCTCGGCGCCGGGTCATCCGGAGCAACCCTCGCATGCAGAATGCCGCGGGAGAGGCCGCCGACCTAGTCGCCTTGCAGAGCGATCATGGG
>NZ_JAATVU010000225.1 GCF_013184745.1 Mangrovicoccus sp. HB161399 | reverse complement strand
CGGTGGTTTTCAAGGTTGTTGTCACCGGTGTCTATTTTCAGGCTGCGCACTCTCCTGACGCGGCCATGGGACCGCCGCCGACTGCTTCCCTGGGGAGCGCGTCGGCGGTCCCATTGCCTCGCGGCATCTCGTCGGGCCGTTCGGGATTGAGCCAGACCGATCCGATCGGCTTCCAGCAACGCGTGCTGCCTGACCAGCGCTCGGGCCGCGCCGCGCGGGCCAGCTCGTAGACCCGGCTGCGTTTCTCCAGAAGAGACCGCTCCTCGCCGCGATGGCGCTGCTCGGGCGTCACGAAGCGGATCGCGCTGTGGCGGTGCTCGTGGTTGTACCAGGTGACGAAGCCCTGGACCCAGGTCCGCGCGGCCTCGATGCTGGCAAAGCCGCGCGGCGGCCAGCCGGGGCGGTACTTGCAGGTGCGGAACAGCGCCTCGGAGAAAGGGTTGTCGTTGGAGACGCGGGGCCGGCTGAATGAGGCCGTGATGCCGAGCCGCTCCATCGTCGCCTTCATCGTCGCGCCTTTCATGGGACTTCCATTATCAGCGTGCAAAACCAGCGGGTTGGCCAGGCATTTCTCCGCCCAGACCGCGCGCTGTAGAAGACCCGCGGCATTCTCCGACGTCTCGCGCTCGTGGACTTCCCAGCC
Source organism: Mangrovicoccus sp. HB161399 (assembly GCF_013184745.1). Classification (GTDB taxonomy): domain Bacteria; phylum Pseudomonadota; class Alphaproteobacteria; order Rhodobacterales; family Rhodobacteraceae; genus Mangrovicoccus. Next base: position 928 of record NZ_JAATVU010000225.1, on the reverse strand, counting down.
GGTGATCTTGCGGCTCCAGATGTCGGTGATGATGTAGAGGTAGAAGAACTTGCCCGCGACCGGTCCGGGCAGCCAGGTGATATCCCAGGTCCACACCTGGCAGGGTCCCTTGGCCTCGAAGCTGCTCGGCGCTTTTCGACGGACCGGTGCGCGCGCGCGACCGCGGCGATGGTTCTGGCCATGGTCACGCAAGACCCTGTAAAAGCTGGATTCCGACGCGATATAGGTGCCCCCGTCGGCCAGCATGGGCACGATCTGGCTGGGCGGAAGGCTGGCGAACTCGGGCAAGGCGCAGGTGGTGACGATGCGGGCGCGCTCCTCGTCGCTGAGCTTGTTGGCAGGTACCGGCCGGGGCGCCATCGGACGCTTGTCTTCGCGGATGCCGCCCTCCGGGTCACGCCATCGGGCCAGAGTCTGCGGATGCAGGCCGAGCTCGCCGCAGGCGGCAGAACGGCACGCGCCCGCGGCCATCGCCTCGTCGACGAACCCGGCAATCTTCCGGCGATCGGGAGCAGAGGTCATTCGTCCTCTCCGTCCGCAGGGCCCCAGATCGCCGCCGCCTTTTTTCTCAGGACCAGCAGCGCCGCGGCTTCCGCGAGCGCCTTCTCCTTGCGCATCAGCTCGCGCTCGAGCTGCTGGATCCGCTTCCGGTCATCCTTCGTTTCGCGGGCAATCCGCGCCGAAGCTGCGCGGTCCCAGTCATTCGCCATCTCGCAGGCCTCCCGCCAGATCGCGATCTGCTCGGGGAATATCCCGCGGCGGCGGCAGTAGTCGCCCAGCTCCGCCTCGTTCAGCGCCGCCGCCTCGATCACCGCGGCAAGCTTGTCGCCCGACGTCCAGCCTTCGACATGCGCGTCAGCCTCGGGCAGCAGCTTGCCCTTCGCCCGCGCCTCCGCGCGCCACTTGGCGAGCGTTGCCCGCGAGATCC
>NZ_JAATVU010000224.1 GCF_013184745.1 Mangrovicoccus sp. HB161399 | reverse complement strand
TGGCGCGCCGTCGACCGCGACTTCTACCGCTGGCGCAACCTGGCCGAACGCTGCTTCTCCAAGCTCAAGCGGTGCCGCCGGGTGGCAACGCGCTATGACAAGACCGCCCTGAGTTTCCTCGGGTTCATCGGCATCGCGTCCGTCCCCATCTGGCTCCGCTTTTTGTCAACATGACCTAGAGCCTGCCGCGCTGGGGAACAAGCGCGGCGCTGCGGCGAGGTTTGAATTGACGGGCGCTTGCCCGGCCCCTTAGCCATGTGGGCAGACCAAGGAGACCTGCCCATGCGCCCCGCCACCGACGCCCTGATCGTGATCGATGTCCAGAACGATTTCTGCCCCGGCGGCGCCCTGGCCGTGCCCGGCGGCGACGAGGTGGTGGCGCCGGTCAATGCGCTGATGGCCGAGTTCCGGACCGTCGTCTTCAGCCAGGACTGGCACCCGGCGGGGCATTCCTCCTTCGCCTCCAGCCACCCCGGCAAGACGCCGTTCGAGACGGTTGAGATGCCCTACGGCACCCAGGTGCTCTGGCCCGACCATTGCGTGCAGGGCACGGCGGGGGCGGCGTTCCACCCGGAGCTGCTGGACGGGCCGGCCCAGATGGTCGTGCGCAAGGGCTTCCGCCCCGGCATCGACAGCTATTCCGCCTTCTTCGAGAACGACCACGCGACGCCGACCGGGCTGCACGGCTACCTGCAGAACCGCGGGATCAGCCGGGTGGTGCTCTGCGGGCTGGCGCTGGATTTCTGCGTCAACTACTCGGCTGTGGATGCCGCGAAGCTCGGCTACCAAGCCGAGGTCATGCTGGCCGCGTCGCGCGGCATCGACCTCGAAGGCTCGCTCGATGCCGCACTGTCAGGCATGCAGGCGGCGGGCGTGACGCTGGCCTGACCGGCCCGGCGCGGCGCGTGCGGGTCGAAGCCGCATTGCCCCGCCGTCTCTAGCCATGCGGCGGTGACGCCCGCCGAGGAGGCGCGCATGATCGTGCGGCCGGTGACCGCCGCACCGAGATGGCTGGCCTCCTTCATCGCGCCGATCGGCGTCGGCGCGTCCCCGCCGGTGCAGCCCAGGCTGGCAATCGCGATGCCCTCGGCATGCAGCCGGAGTGCGGCGGTCGGCGCGGCGCGCCCGCCGCCGAAGGCCGCACAGCCGCTCTGCCCGTCCTGCATGGCCGTGTCGCAGTGGCAGTGCGCGCTCCCCTCGACCGAGATGACCGGCGGTTCGTGCAGGCCGCCGCCATGCACGTCCGGGACATGCACGGCCATTGCCGGACGGCCGCCGCCGGTGCGCGCGCCGCAGGGATGCGGCGAGACATTCTCCATCGAAGGCGCGAGCTGCGGAACGCGCGCAGGTCTCGGCATTCCCGGTAGCCGTCGCCAAGTGCCGCAGTCGCAATGAGCAGGGGAAGGGCGGCCAGGCAAGGCAGCCGGAGCGAGGCAGTCATCCTTCCTGTCGCGGGCAGGCGTGCAGTTCTGAGCATGAGAGGCGGCTAGTTGTTCAGTCCCGGCATCTGGTGGATCGGATCAACATTGAATCTGTCTGGTTCAGATGTCCAGATTTTGCAGATGTATTCGTATGGCG
>NZ_JAATVU010000223.1 GCF_013184745.1 Mangrovicoccus sp. HB161399 | reverse complement strand
GGCGCCTCCTCGTCCTTGTTGATCGCCACGATCACCTTGGAGTCCTTCATCCCCGCAAGGTGCTGGATCGCCCCGGAAATCCCGGCCGCGATGTAGAGGTCCGGCGCCACGACCTTGCCGGTCTGGCCGACCTGCCAGTCGTTCGGCGCAAAGCCCGAGTCGACCGCCGCCCGCGAGGCGCCGACCGCCGCACCCAGCTTGTCCGCCAGCGCGCCGATGATCGCGAAGCTCTCCTCCGAGCCGACGCCGCGCCCGCCCGAGACGACGATCTTCGCCGAGGTCAGCTCGGGACGGTCCGACGCCGCCAGCTTGTCCTCGACCCAGTCCGCCAGCCCGGTCGCGCCCGGCACCGCCACCGTCTCGACCGGACAGGCCGCCTGCGATCCGGCCGCCTCGAAGGTCGAGGTGCGGATGGTGGCCACCTTCTTGGAATCGCCGGATTTCACAGTCTGGATCGCGTTGCCGGCATAGACCGGACGCTCGAACGTGTCGCCGTCGACCACCGCGGTCACGTCCGAGATGATCATCACGTCGAGCAGCGCGGCGACGCGCGGCAGGATGTTCTTGGCATCCGTCGTGGCCGGGGCAACGACGTGTTCATGGGAATCGGCGAGGCTGGCGATCAGCTGCGCGGTGTTTTCCGCCAGCCGGTGGCCCAGGGACGCGTCCTCGGCCACCAGGACCTTCGAGGCGCCCGCGATCTGCGCGGCGGCCTCGCCTGCGGCGGCGGCAGAGGCCCCGGCGCACAGAACCGTCACGTCGCCGAGGGATTTGGCGGCGGTCATCGCCTTGGCGGTCGCATCGAGCATCAGCTCGCCGCCGGTCACTTCCGCGAGAAGGAGAACAGCCATCAGACCAGCCCTTTTTCCTTGAGTTTCGCCACCAGCTCGTCGACCGAGCCCACCATCTCGCCCGCCGCGCGCGCCGGCGGCTCGGCGGTCTTCACCACCGCCAGGCGCGGCGTCACGTCGACGCCGAGATCGGCAGCGGTCTTCGTGTCGAGCGGCTTCTTCTTCGCCTTCATGATGTTGGGCAGCGAGGCATAGCGCGGCTCGTTGAGGCGCAGATCCACGGTGACGATCGCCGGGAGCTTGACCTTGATGGTCTGCAGCCCGCCGTCGACCTCGCGGGTGACGGTGGCGCTGCCGCCCTCGACCGCGACTTCCGAGGCGAAGGTCGCCTGGCTCCAGCCGAGCAGCGCCGAGAGCATCTGCCCGGTGGCGTTCATGTCGTTGTCGATCGCCTGCTTGCCGGCCAGGACCAGCTGCGGCTGCTCCTCCTCGACGATCTTCGCGAGGATCTTGGCGACGGCGAGCGGCTCGATATCGGTGTGCACGTCATCGGCGGCCTCGACCAGGATGGCGCGGTCGGCGCCCATGGCCAGCGCGGTGCGCAGGGTTTCCTGGGCCTGCTTGACGCCGACGGAGACCGCGACGATCTCGGTGGCGACGCCCTTCTCCTTGAGCCGGATGGCCTCCTCGACGGCGATTTCGTCGAAGGGATTCATCGACATCTTGACATTGGCAAGATCGACGCCGCTGCCATCCGCCTTCACGCGGACCTTCACGTTGTAGTCGATCACCCGCTTGACGGGCACGAGGATCTTCAT
>NZ_JAATVU010000222.1 GCF_013184745.1 Mangrovicoccus sp. HB161399 | reverse complement strand
CCGGACCGGCTCCGGGGGCGGCCATTGGGGCGCCGTCGCCAGCGGTGCTCGGAGTTGCCCATCGCGGCGCCATCGGTCCGAGCCCGATGGGCGACGGCGCATCCGCCGGCGGCTCCGAGCCCGATGGACGGCGGCCTGGCTTGCACCGCCATCGCCGGAGGCTCCGCCCATGCCGCGCTGATGCCCGGCGCGCGGTCGCGCCGTGTCGTCGGCCGTGCCATCGGCCGCAGCATCGACGCCCGCCTGGCGGCGGAAGCGCTCCGCAGCGCAATCGCGGAGCGGCGTCCCTTCCCCGGCAGCGCGTTCCGCGCGGACCGCGGATCCCGGGGCGCGCCGGAGCCGCATCGAGGCATTCCTGCCGAACGCGGCTTCTCCGGATCCATGGGCCGCAGCGGCAACCCGTGCGAGTTCAAGCCGGTCCGCGCCGGCGGAGCGTTCGAAGGCGCCGAACGCAAGGGCCGGGAGCTTCATGAAGACACTGGAGGTCGAGGACGCTTGCCTGGCGGAGCAGGAGTTTTCCGGCGGCGCCGCCACCGGCTTGCCCCGGTTCGCCGAGGCCTGCGACAACCGCCGCCTGCATCCGGCACCGGGCCATCTCAGCCCTGCCAAGTTCGCAGGCCGCCCCGCCCGCGCCATGGTCAAAACCGCCGCCCGGCAGCGGGGGCGCACTCCACATGCCGGTCGAAGCAGGCGTGCATGCACCAGCCAACTTCCGAAACGCTGCCAATGCTCTCATCGGCCGGGAAATCAGGGGTGCCGCCGAACGAGGACAGCGCTGCCTCCGCATCTCCGGCGGGGCATTCGCGACGTCAGGCGACAACGCATCCTTCCGATTTCCTGGCGTCAGGACGGCGATCGAGGACGCTGGATGTGAACTTCCCGGTCAGGTTCGAAGATCGACTTGGAGGGGCGTCTGGCGGAAGGCGAGCTGGAAGTGCCACCTTCCACATCTCCCACGCGACCCGCGTGCTCGCCAAGGGCCAGACCCAATGTGCGCATCTGCGGCCAGCCGTTCGGCGGCGGCAGCAACGCCTTGGTCGACCTGTGGCAGCCGACCGCAGGAAAGAGCGCGGGCATCGCGGCAGGCACACCGGTCTGGCTGTCGATCCCGCGCGTCGCGCACGCACCGGTATGCCCGAGATGCGGGAGCTCCACTGCACTCCCTCAGCAACGAAGAAGCGCCGTCTCCGGCCGGTGGCAAATGACCCTCTATCGTGTCAGCTGTCGAGCCTTCGCTCCTCAGTTCAGGCGCTCAAAGTCCAGCGTCGCAGGACGGCGGCCTCCCCGAAAGCAGCCGCTCGGCCCGCCCCGCAGTGTTCTCGGCCGGCATGCAGGCGGAGGTGCGCACTTTGCCGCCGTCCCCGATGCCAGTGCCAACGACCGTATCAGCCATTTGATGCTGTTGACGGCTTATCCCGGCCATGTTGGCCTGCGAAAGGCCCGGATCATTGCCACGCCGAGCGGAACCGGTGACGCGTGCGGCAGCGGGATCAGCAAGCGCCTCCGGGCCTCCTTGGTCCCGGATGCCGTCGCGGTGGTATGCCCCTCTCGGGTGGTCCGGTTTGAAAGTTAGTGCATGATTGGCCTGTGTTCCATCGGGATGGTGGTCCCGGGCGCTGGT
>NZ_JAATVU010000221.1 GCF_013184745.1 Mangrovicoccus sp. HB161399 | reverse complement strand
CTGGGCCGCAAACGCAGCCGGAAAGGTCCAGTTCTGGCTAGCCGTCCGGTAGAGCTCGTCAGGATCGGTGTCGGGGTCGCCATTGGCGAGGATCGAACCCAGATCGAGCGCGTGCGTGCATACCTGCCAGCCGTTGGCCTGCCGCGCCCAGCGGCCATTTGCGCCGCTGCCGTAGGGCATCAGGCCGCCGGTCGGCCGGCCGCTGGAAAGCGCGCCGATGGCGTCGAAGATGTTGCCGCTGTGGAACATGTAGAGCCAGGGCCCGAACGCGCCGCCCTGATAGCTCCGCTTCCAGATCCCGCCATTGGCGTTCTGCGTGTTGTTCGACCAGTATTCCACGAAGGCGGTCGCGCTGAGGCGGTGGACGAAGAGTTCGCCGATGCTGGAGGCAAAGCCGGAATGCGGATTGGCGGTGGCCGCCGTGGTCGAATAGAAGCCGGTCTGCAGCGTGGTGTCGTCGAAGCTGGCGATCTCGTTGGCGGCCAGCACCGCCCCGATGCCGAAGGACCCGACCTCCAGCAGCTTGCCGGCCGTGGAGTCGCGCGGCCCGGACTGCCGGTCGGTGGTCTTGAGCGTCGAGTTGGCCAGCGCGGTGTAGTCGGCTTCCGACAGGATCACCGACGGGCCGGTCAGCGGGATCACGGTCGAGACGTAGCAGGCGTCGAAGGTGGTGGACGCACCGACCGGCACGACGATGTTGCCGACGAACTGCCATTCCTCCTGCGTGCCCAGCAGGTACTTGCGGCTGACCTTGTAATAGGTCGAGTTCAGGCCGTCCTCGTTGGCCCAAAGCTGGATGGTCCATGCGCCGCCCGCCGCGGCGGTCGCCGTCACCGGCAGCGGCGCCGACACGATCTGGCCGCCTGAGGCGATGCCGACGCCCATCAGCTCGAATTTCAGGACGCCGGTGGCGATCTGCGTCACGCTATCGCCCAGCGACCCGGTCACGGTCGTGAGATTGAAGGCCATCGGCCCCTCCTATGCTTTCAGAAAAATGGCTGGATCCGCACCAGGCCATCGGCGCCGTAGCCGCCGCGCCAGTTGGTATCGACCGAGTTGGCGACGGCCCCGGCACCGCCCGCGCCCGGGCTGGTGGCGTCCCACCCGTCCTGGTTCATGAAGCGCAGCATGGTGCCCGGGAAGAGCGCCCCAGGGGCGCCGCCATGCGCGCCGAGAACAGGGTTGCCCGCGTTGACCTTGCCCATGCCGCCGGACTGGCCGCGCACGTTGAGGCTGCCGCCGCTGGCCGTACCTCCGCTGCCGCCGTTCCATTGCCCCGTGGTGGTGCCGGTCGCGCCCGCGCCGCCCGATCCGCCGTTGGCCAGCATGGAAAGCGCGCCGGAACTCGCGAAGGTGCTGGCTCCGCCGTCGGTGCCGTTGACCGCGCCCGCCGTGCTGGTGCCGCCTGCGCCGACCGAATAGGTATAGGTTTGCCCGGCAACGTGGATGTGAAAGGCCCGGCTGTAGCCGCCGCCGCCGCCGCCGCCCGAGGCCGCGTCATCTATCCCGCTGCCGTTGTTGCCGTCAACGCCGCCAGCGCCGCCGCCCGCGCCCCAGATCTCGATCAGCAGCGCGCGCAGTCCGGCCGGGGCCGTGTAGGCGGTCGCCGCTACTGCGCTGGAGAACTCG
>NZ_JAATVU010000220.1 GCF_013184745.1 Mangrovicoccus sp. HB161399 | reverse complement strand
TCGGCGCGGCGCGACGATGGCGCGCTGGAAGCGCTGGTCATGCTGCCGATCGCGCAGGACGCGCCGCAGGCTTCGTGCTTCCCGGCCGCGGAAGCCTGGGCCGATGGTGCCGTGACGGTGCCGATCTACGCCCCCGAGGAGCCGGGGCAGGCCTGACCCATGGCGCTGATCGAACGGACCGACGATGGCGGGCTTCGCCTCAACGGCACCATCCCGATCCTGACGCTGGTGGGTATGATCTGTGCGGGCGTCGTCTTCGCGGTGAAGACCAGCGAGCAGACGGCGCGCAACGCCGCGGACATCCGGCGGCTGGAGGTCGCCCTGGGCGTCACCAACGCCGACATCCGGGAGCAGCGCACCGCGCTGCAGGCCGGGCAGCTGACGATTGCCCGCGTCACCCAACGGCTCGACGGCATGGACCAGACCCTGGCCGCCATCCTGATCGAGCTGCGCGAGGTCCGGAAGGGCCTCTCGGCCGAGCAACCCTGACCACAACGGAGAACCCGATGAACCTCGAACCGCTCGCCTTCTGGAAGGCGCGGAGCAGCTGGCTTGCGCTCTTCGCCGTCCTGTCCTCCATCCTCGGCCGCGAGATCGACGTGGCCTATGCCGACCTCGCCTCGCAGCTGGTCACCGTGCTGCTGACCGGCGCGGCGCTCTGGCAGCGCAAGGCGCCGCAGCGCGCGATCAGCCTGACCGATGCCAACGTGCAGGGCGCGCTGGTGGCCGCCGTCACCTCTGCGCCTGTTGCCGAGAAGCTGGGCGCCCTCGCACGGGGGCTGTTCAAGTGATCCCGATCCCGCGCGATGTCATCGCCTGGGCGCAGCGGCAGCTGCGCGCGGGCGACCCGAATCTTGCCGATGACGGGCTGATGGGCCCTGACACCCACGGCGCGCTGATGGGCTGGGCCCATGGCCGCGAGGCGGACCTGCCGGACTTCTGGCCCGACCTGCCGGCCGAGCGGCTGATGGCGGCGTTCCTGCAGATCGAGGCGCGCGCCGCCGGGCGCGACCCGGGGCCGGTTGACGGCTGGTGGGGGCCGCGCACCGCGGCCGCGGTCGAGGTGATGACGGGCGCGGCCGATCCGCTCTGGCGCGACCGGCTGGACGCCTTCTACGGCCTGCCGGGCCGGGAGGGCGGCTACCGCCCGCCGCTGGTGCAGGTGCCTGTGCCGTGGGTGATGCGGCTGGCCTGGAACGCCTCGGCCACGCGGTCCTTCCTCTGGATCCACGAGAAGGCCGCGGACAGCGCCGCCCGCGCGCTCGGCCGGATCGCGTCGAGCTACACCGGGGCGGAGATCCGCGACCTCGGGATCGACCTCTTCGGCGGCGACTATGCCCCCCGCAAGATGCGCGGCGCCGACCGCCATTCGCTGCACAGCTGGGGCATCTCCATCGACTTCGACCCGGTGCGCAACGCGCTGCGCTCGGACAAGCGGACGGCGCGGCTCGCGCAGCGCGACGCGGTGCCGTTCTGGAGCGCCTGGGAGGCCGAGGGCTGGTGCAGCCTCGGGCGGGCCCGGGACTGCGACTGGATGCACGTCCAGGCGGCCATGCGCGGCTGCTGACATGGGGTTCGGAATGGAAAAGCAGGTGCGGGGCACGACGCTCCGGATCCAGTCCGTCGACATGGGCGGCGGGCAGGCGCTGCCGGCCGGATGGGTGGTCACCG
>NZ_JAATVU010000022.1 GCF_013184745.1 Mangrovicoccus sp. HB161399 | reverse complement strand
TGGCGCGCCGTCGACCGCGACTTCTACCGCTGGCGCAACCTGGCCGAACGCTGCTTCTCCAAGCTCAAGCGGTGCCGTCGGGTGGCAACGCGCTATGACAAGACCGCCCTGAGTTTCCTCGGGTTCATCGGCATCGCGTCTGTCCGAATCTGGCTACGCTTTTTGTCAACATGACCTACGGACTGGCCATGCCGGAACGGGCTCCTCCGATGGTCGACGGGACGACAGTTCCGCGTCGCTGACGGCCCGCAGCGCGGATGGGGCCGGTCGCAACCTCACGCGAAGCCTGGCAGGAGCCGGGCGCGGAGATCTGGCGCCAACGATTGCCTGCCGCATGGAGGAACTGGCCTCCCGGGGCCGCGCTCCAATGCGCTCGGCAGGCCGCCGAGGATGACTAGCGCAGCACCGGCCCGTCGAAATCCATGCCTTGCAATGCAGGCAGCATCGCTGTTTCGCCATGTCCCGCAGCAAAGTCTGTGGAGCCAATGAGCTGGCGGCGGTGGCTTTGCGGATTGGCAGCACCCCCTGACAAAGGGTGATCAGCTTCAGCCGGGGCAGAGGCCATTCCCCGAAGGTGGCGCGACGAGCGCCGCGCCCCCGTGACTAGCCCTTGGCGGGCTAATGCTCCCGGGTCGGCAGCGGGCGGCCTTGACGCACCCGTCGAGGCGCGCAGAGAGGCGTCACTGTCCGCGTCTTGCTGCCCGTTTCCGGCCAATCCGCGCGCCTACCGCAAGGTCTGTTTGCAGACGGCGGCGGGCCGGCAGCCCCGCGCGTCATTGGCCCGTGACGGCACGCTGAGTCTGCCTAAACGCCCTGCGCCGACCGGACCGCAAGCCGACGAAGGGCCGGCGCGGATCCGGAAGAAGCATCATCGGCAAAATCTCTGCAGCGGCCGGGCGGAGATCGCGGTGGCAATGCCAGCCACCCCACTCGGCGCCGTCCGAGCCGCCGTTCCCAGCGGATTGATCCCAAGCCGGGCGCCGTTCGATCTCGCGCTGGCCGCGGCTGCCATCGAACTGATCCGGTTCGACTGTCGCCGCCCGGCTCTTTCCGGCCACGGGGGCCGGTTTCTCCGGAGGCAGGCAAAGCAGCTGCGCAGGCCCCTGCACGCCGAGATGCTGCTGCTGAGGGCGGCGGTCGACGCGCGTCCCGACCGGCACGCCGCGGCGCCGGATGGCTGGCACAGCGGAGAGGGCAAGCCCGCACTCCTGCGGAACACCGGCCAAGCGCGCATGGCACGGCGCTCCGGGAACCTGGACGCTCGTGGGGCAGTCGACCGGCCGCGGCTCTGCGGCCGCGGGAGACGGCGGCAGCCAAAAGATCGAGCTGGTCTTCGGCGGGCCCGGCAAGGCCTCGTGCACCCTGTGCCGTGCGGACGGCGGCGCGCTGCCGGGGTCGGCCCGCCCCCGCATGGCACAGGGGAAAAGGGCGCGGCGGAACCAGCGGACCTGCCGGGCGCCATGCGGGCGCGGATGCGGCTTGCCCCCTTTCCCGCCGGCGGAACGGTCCTGCCGTCCATCTCCGATAGCGGCCCCAGCCAATCCGCGGCGCGCTCCTGCGTGCCAAGGAGCGCAGCATCCGGCCCGGCCCGGATCCGGACAGGTCCGGCCCGGCCCAGCCATCGCCGTCCGCCATCGCGCCAGCTTCCGGGCACCCCCCTTTGCGTACCCCGGAACCCGGTCCCGGCATTGGGGTCGCGAATCTATTGACTGAAATTTCAGTCAATAATATGCAGGGCGCCAATCGCGGGGACGGTTTCCGCGGATTTCCGCAACAGGACAGGGACGGGACATGATCGATCCGAACGGGCGCTGGAAGGACTGGCCGCTGAAAGGCACCATCGGCGCGAAGGAGAACCATATCGGGCTGCCGACCTTTGCCGGGCTCCCCTATTCGGAGGACCCCGCCGACCTCGCCGGATGCAGGGCCGCGATCATCGGCGCCCCGTGGGATTGCCAGTTCGACCATCCCGGCGCGCGCTACGGACCCCGTGCCATCCGGGCAGCGGGCCATGTCGGCGCCGCAGAACCCGAGGTCGGGATCGACCCGCTGGCCGAGTTCAAGCTGCTGGACTACGGCGATGCGCCCGTCATCCAGGGGGACGGGGACCGGAGTTCCGAGTCGATCGCGCGCCTAGCCGGCGAAGTGCTCGACGCAGGGGCCGTGCCCCTGGCTCTGGGCGGCGACCACTGGATCGCCAATCCCTGCATCCGGGCCGCGGCGGCGCGCCATCCCGGGCTCGGGCTGATCCATTTCGATGCCCATACCGACACCGACCCGTCCTATCTCGGGCTGACGAAGAACAACCATTCGACCGTGTTCCGGCAGCTCGTCGAGGAGGGCCTGGTGGACGGCTCCCGCTACCACCAGCTGGGGATCCGCGGCTACTACACCTTTCCCGAGGCGATCGAATGGCAGCGCCGGAACGGCATCCGCACGCATTGGATGCACGAGGTGCGCGACCGCGGGATCAAGCCGGTGGTCGAGGCGATGCTGTCGGAGATCGGCAGCGGCCCGGTCTATGTCACCGTCGACATCGACGTGCTGGACCCGGCCTTCGCCCCCGGCACCGGAACGCTGGAACCGGGCGGCATGACCACGCCCGACCTGCTCTGGGCGGTGCGCGAGGTCGCGTCGCGCGTCGAACTTGTCGGGGCCGACGTGGTCGAGGTCTCGCCGCGCGCCATCGAAGGCGCGGACATCACAGCCTTCGCGGGGCATTACGTCGTCCGCGAATATCTCAACGGCATGGCGCTGCGGGCCGCGCGCCGGAAGGAACTTGGGCATGGCCAGGACCGCGAGGGCTGAGAAGGCAGCGGAGACCCGGGGCCGGATCCTCGCCGCCACCGCCCGGATGGTCGCCGGGCACGGCATCCGCGGCCTGCGGGTGGAGGACGTGGCGAAGGAGGCCGGCATCGCCGTTTCGCTGATCTATTACCATTTCAAGTCGCGCGGCGGTCTCGTGCAGGCCGTCCTGCTCAGGACCAACGAGCTTGCGCTGGCCGGGCTGGCAGAGACGCCGGTCCGCCAGCTGGACGGGCGCGCGCAGCTATCGGCACTGCTCGAGGGCGAGTTTTCGGAGTTGCCGGAGGTGCGGGAGCTGGCCGTGGTCTGGAGCGAGGCAACCGCAAGCGCAGCCTTCGATCCGGCGCTGGTGCCGCTGGTGCGGGAGGCCGCGCGCAACTGGGAAGACACCGTCAGCAGGCTGATCCGCACGGGACTGGCCGATGGCAGCGTGGCACCCGGGACCGATCCGGCCGGCAGCGCCGCGCGGCTGACGGCCCTGGTCGAGGGGCTGTCCTCGAAATGGCTGGCCTCGGTGCTCGGCCGCGCAGAGGCGATCGCGCTGCTGCGCTCGGCCATGGCGCGGGAGTTGGGGCCGCCGCCGCCCTGACCGCCCCGGATCGCCGCAGGGCACAGGGCGCCAGGCCCGTCCGCCGTTCCGGCTGCGCCCGCGCCGGGCCGACCGGCCGGGCACCCCGAACGCATGGACCTCCCGGACCTGGCCGGCATGGCCCTGGCCCCGGCCCGCGAGCCGGCCTGCGGCTAGGCGGCTTTCGCCCGGCAGAGGCAGCTCGCCCGGATCGGGATGTCGGCGCGCGCCACCGCCTGGTCGAGCAGCGCCTTGACATGCGGCCGCTCCACCGTCTCGCCCCGCTGCTGCAGGCATTCGTGCAGGCCGTGCAGCGCCCAGACATTGCGGGGATGCTGGCTGGGCCGGGGCAGCTTGCCGTCGAGCCCGAGATCGGCGCGGTAGACCGCCTCGGCCTCGGCGCATCCGCCCGCCTCCATCAGCAGCGCGCCGAGCGCGTGGCGCGCGGGCTGCGGCCAGGACCAGGGTTCCTCGTAGAGGAGCCCGTCATCGCGGGAAACAGCGGCGCGCAGATGGGCAAGCCCCTCTTCGCGCCGCCCCGCCTTGAAGGCCAGCTCGCCCAGCATCATCTCCTCGGCCACGCCCAGCACGTCGCGCGCCGCGTTGTTGAACAGCATCCGCTCCGCGGGCACGCGCGCATGGGCCTCCGCGAAGGCGGCGCGGGCCTGCTCAGCCTCGGCGTGACGGCCCAGATTGGCCAATGCCACGGCCCGCGCATAGTGGATGAGCGCCGTGGTGGTGACGTAGAGGTCGCGGTCCGCGGGCAGCTCCAGATCGAGGATCTCGGACCAGAGGCCGAAGCGTATGTAGACGTGCGGCGCGGCCGCCACGAAGGTCTCGAACAGGTCGGGATAGGCCCGCACCACCTCGTCCGGCACCTCCTCCCGCAGCCGGGCCGCCGCCGCCAGCGCCTCGGCCTTCCGTCCCAGGAACATCGCGCCGTAAAGCGCGAAATGCAGGTTGTGGATGCGGTAGAGCGCGTAGAAATTGGCCGGTCCGGCATGGGCCTTGAACCTGTCGTCGACCTTCGCCGCCGCGAGGTTCCGCTCCAGCACGTTGTGGTAGTCCCCGCAGAGCACGTCGATATGCGTCGCCATGTGGACCAGATGGCCGGCATCCGGCACCAGCCCGGTCAGCCGGTCGCCATGGCGCAGGGCACGTTCCGGGAAAGGCGACATTTCCATGAGGTGGATGTACATGTGCAGCAGCCCCGGATGGTCCCAGGCGCCGGGCAGCTCGGCGAAGGCGCGCTCCAGCACCGCCATCGCCCCGGCCGTCGAGGCCCCGGCCGCGGGCACGCCCTCCTGCAGGTCCCACAGCTGCCAGGGCGTCCGGTTCATCATCGCCTCGGCATAGGCGAAGGTCACGTCCAGGTCGTCCGGATGCGCCTCGTACACGGGCTGCATCGCCGCGGCGAAGCCGTCGTTGAACGGCTGGTAGTCCTCGATCCCCGGGTCGTCCGGATAGCGCGCGGCCAGCGCGCCGAGCAGTGCCCGCTCCGCCGGGGAGGCGGTCCCCAGCGCCAGCCCCGCCGCCAGGGCGGCATGGGCGCGCGCCAGCGCGGGCGCCTTTTCCTCGGGGGTGAAGACCTCCCAGGGCTTGTTGTAGTTCGGCCCCAGCCCGTAGGCGATGCCCCAATGCGCCAGCGCGCAGGCCGGGTCCGCGGCCACCGCCCGCTCGAAGCAGACGATGGCTTCCTCGTGGTTGTAGGCAAAGAGCCAGACCATGCCGCGGTCGCACCAAACCTGCGCCTCCGGAACCGCGCTGGCCGGGCGGCTGAACGTTCCCAGATCGAAATAGTCCATTTTCTGTCCCCCCATTTTTCCGCCCAGCCTAGCACAGTCCAGCCCCGGCGGACGGGGGAATCGGCGGCAGGGCACCCTCCCGCAGCGCGGGCCGGAAGCGGGCGCTAGACCTTCTTGCCGACAAGCGCGAAGCGCGCGCCCTGGGGGTCGAGCCCGTTCAGCACGAACTCGCCGCCGGGAACCTCCATCGGGCCGAAGATCACCTTGCCGCCGGTTGCGGCGATCCGCTCCGCCGCCGCGCCGATATCCGGGACGCGGAAGTAGAAGATCCAGCCCGGCGGCAGATCGCCCGCAGCCATTGCCGCGCCCAGCAGGCTGGTCTGCGGAGGATTGCGCAGCATCTCGTAGAAGCCCTCCGGTCCCATATCCATCCGCTCCGCGACTTCCCAGCCGAAGATCGCCGCATAGAAGGCCAGCGCCGCGGCCGGGTCGGGCGCGCGCAGCTCGTTCCAGGCGCAATGTCCGACGCGGGGCGCATCCTGGGCGAAGCTTTCGCTGCTCTCCTCCGACAGGGCGCGCATGACGTAGAAGACCGCGCCGCCGGGATCGAGCGCCAGGGCGAAACGGCCGATGCCGGGAATGTCCGCGGGTCCGTAGAGGATGCGCCCGCCCGCCTGCGCGATCGCCGCGGCGGAAACGTCGGCATCCTCCACGGCAAGATAGCCGCGCCAGCCGGGCGCCGCCCCGTTCTCCGCCATGGCCGGGAGCAGATGCATCACCCCGCCGACCGGCGGCCCGTCGGCCCGGAACAGCGTGTACTCGCCGTCCGGCCCGGCCGAGAGTTCGAAGGACCAGCCGAGCAGCCCGCCATAGAAGGCCTGCGCGCCCGCGGGGTCGGGGGTGACCAGTTCGTACCAGATGAAATCGCCGGGATAGTTCGCCACGGTCCCGCCCCCTCAGATTTCGGCCGGTTCCGCGGCGCCGCAGGCCGCGGCCGCAGGCTCCATCCACATCGGCTCCCAGACATGCCCGTCCGGATCCTCGAAGCTGCGCCCGTACATGAAGCCGTGATCCTGCACCGGGCCCGGATCGGCCCTGCCGCCCGCCGCCGCCGCGGCCTCGGTCACGGCATCTACTTCCGCCCGGCTGCCGCGGCTGATGCAGAGCAGCACCTGCGCCTCGGTCCTGGCATCGATGCGGCGCTTCGAGGTGAAGCCCGCCCAGAAGCCGTGGGTCAGCAGCATGACGGCGATCGTGTCCGACAGCACCATCATCGCCGCCTGGTCATTGGTGAATTTCGGCTCGTTGCGGAATCCCACCGCCTCGTAGAAGGCCATCGAGCGGGGCAGGTCGGCGACGGGCAGGTTGACGAAGATCATCTGTGTCATGGTCTCTCCTTCCGGCCGCGGCCGGTCAGGGGACGGCCGTGCCGTCCCGGGGATGAAGCATGTCGTCGGGTCGTCTGCCGGTCCGGGCGCCGAGCGCGGCGGATTCGGCATGGACAGGGTAGGCCCCCATGGTTACAAATAGCAACCATGAAATTACCCAAGGAAACCAAATCGGCGGAAAGCCCGCATGGCCGCTGGTACGGCGATGCCTGCGGCACGGCCTTCGGGCTGGAGCTTCTGGGCGAGCGCTGGTCGCTGCTGATCGTGCGCGAACTGATGCTGGGACCGCGGCGCTTCACCGACCTGCGGGCCGACCTGCCGGGGATCAGCGCGAAGGTGCTGACCGAACGGCTGGCCGGGCTGGAGGCGACGGGCGTGCTCCGCCGCGTCCTGCTGGAGGAGCCTGCGCCGGTGCAGCTCTATGGGCTGACGGCCTGGGGATATGCCGCGGAACCGGTGATCCAGGAGCTCGGCCGCTGGGCCGCGGCCTCGCCGCTGCACGACCCGACGCTGCCCCTGTCGCCGGTCTCGCTGATGCTGTCCTTCCGGACCATGCTGGACCCGGAGGCGGCGGCGGGACTGGCGATGACGGCGGGCTTTGCCATCGGCCGGGCAAAGTTCTCGGCCCGGCTCGAAGACGGCAGGCTGCCGGTGACCCGGGGCGCGGCGGAGTCCCCGGACCTGCATTTCGCCGCCGGAGCGGCCCCGCCCCTCGCCGCGGTCTTCTATGCCGGGGTGCCGCCGGAAGAGGCCGGGGTGACGGTGGCCGGCGACCCGGCCCTCGCCCGGAGATTCGTTGCAGCCTTCCGCCTGCCCGAAAAGGCCGCCCGATAGGCCGGCCGCCGCTGCGGCTGCCCAGCGACATTCGGACCATTGAATGTCAAATGTCCGCGCGGCACTCTGGCGGCGCGGACAGCCTGTCCGCGCTTGCATGGGAGACGGGAAATGACCCTCGATCGCGCTGTCCTGGCCTTCGCCGGCGCCATGGTTCTGCTCAGCGTCCTGCTGACGCTTCTGGTCCATCCGCTCTGGGTGTGGTTCACCGTCTTCATCGGGGCGAACCTGCTGCAATCGGCCTTCACCGGCTTCTGCCCGGCGGCCATCTTCTTCCGGAAACTGGGCCTGAAGCCCGGCTGCGCCTTCAAGTGACCGGAGCGCCGGCGCTCCCCGCGGCGGCAGCCGCTAGGGGAAGAGATGGGGCCAGAACACGATCGCGCCCACGGCAAGGGCGCCAAGCGCGCTGATCAGCACGGCAGCGGCCGCCACATCCTTCGCGTCGCGCGCCAGTTCGCTCCATTCCGGGCTGGCGATGTCGACCACGCATTCGAGGGCCGTGTTCATGGCTTCGGCCATCGTCACCAGGGCGATCGCGAAGATCAGGGCGATCCACTCCCCGGCGCTGACCCGGAACCAGAGGCCCAGGGCAGCTGCCAGCGCGGCCGCGGCCGCGTGGATGCGCGCGTTCGGCTGGCGCAACAGGACCCGAAGCCCGCGGGCGGCGAAGACGAAGGTGGCAATCCGGGGATGCAGCGGCCGCATGGTCCCTCAGAAGCGCATGGAATACGACATGACCGCGCCGTCCCGCTGGGGCAGGATGCTCAGGTGCCCGCCGAAGGGCGCGGAGAACACCGTCCCCAGGCCCCAGCCGATGGCCGCCCCTGCCAGCACGTCGCGCGGATAGTGCTTGTCCGCCTCGACCCGCGCCAGCCCGGTCAGCGCGGCCGCCCCGTAGGCGGTCGGCACCAGTGCGGGATACTCCCCGCCGTAGCGCCTGCCGACATAGGCCGCCGCGGCGAAGGCCAGGGCGGTGTGCCCAGAGGGAAAGCTGTCATTGCCGGAATGGTCCGGCCGCTCTTCGTCCACGGCCGCCTTGAGCGCCTCGGTCGCGAGCAGCGTCGTCCCGAGGCCGAGGGCAAGCTGCCCGGCGCCGGTCCAGTCGGAATGCCCGGCGGTCACCCCCGCCGCGACGCCGCCGAGCCCCAGCACCAGCCCGGTGGAGAGGGTGTCCCAGTCCTGCTTGCTGCCTGCCTGGGCCGGGCCGGAACAGGCGATGCTTCCGGCGAGAACGGCGGCCACCGCCAATCCGGGCATGCGCGAGGTGATCATGGGTGCGGGCCCTCCGGGCAGCTGCGGTTGCGGGGTCTGGCCGGCCCCTGCGCAGGGCGGATGTCCTCCGCTCCCTGGCAGCCGGCCGGCGAAACCGAGCCTGCGAAGTTTCGCGGGGGATGTAAACTCGGAGGGACCATGTGATGCGCGGGGGCAACCCACAAAGCGGCCCGCCGCCGGGTCCTGCCGCAAATCTGGACGGCAGCGCCCCATGCTGCGCCCCGTGCGGCCATCCCCTCCGCTTCATGCGCGGCGTTGCGTCCCCGCGCCGATCGTTCCGTGCAGGAGCATGAGGACGAGGGGAATGGCGAAGACAGCCGCGCTGGCCAGGGCGATGCCCGGATAGCCGTGGCCGCTGCGAAGCACCGCGCCGCCGACCACCGCGCCCAGCCCGTTGCCGAGGTTGAAGGCGCCGATATTGACCGAGGAGGCAAGGCTGGGCGCCTCCCGGGCCGCGCCCATCACCCGCATCTGCATGGCCGGCACCAGCGCGAAGCAGAGCCCGCCCCAGACGAAGAGCAGAACCAGCACCGGCACCAGCCGGTCGAGCACCAGGCTGAGCACGGCCAGCAGCACGATCAGCCCGGCGAGCGTGCCGATCAGCGTCGCCCTGAGGGAGCGGTCCGCCGCCCGCCCGCCCAGGGCATTGCCGACGGCCATCCCCAGCCCGACGACCGCCAGCGCGGCGGTGACCATCCCGGCCGGAGCGCCCGTGGCCCCGCGCAGCATCGGCGCGACATAGGTGAAGACGGTGAACTGCCCGGTCGAGGTCAGCACGGTCATGCCGAGCGCGGCCAGCACCGGCGCGCGCAGCATCGCGCGGATCTCGTTCCGTGCGCCGCCGCCTGCGGGCGCCGGAAGATGCGGCAGCGCGCGCGACAGGGCCAGCGCGGTCAGCAGGCCGAGCGCCGCGATGGCGAGGAACGGCACGCGCCAGCCGGCCATCCCGCCGAGCCATGCCATGGCCGGAACGCCGGCGACATTGGCCAGGGTGAGCCCCATGAAGACCGCCGCCACTGCCCCGGCCTGCCGTCCCGGCGCGACGAGGCTGGCCGCCACCAGGCTGCCCGCACCGAAGAACGTGCCCTGGCAGAGCGCCGTCACGCCCCGTGCGGCCAGCAGGACCGGGTAGCCGGGCGCTGCCGCCGCCATGAGACAGCCCGCCGCGAGGATCAGCGCCAACCCCGCCAGCAGGCGGTTGCGCGCCGCGCCTGCGGTTGCCAGCGTCACCATCGGCGCAAAGATCGTGACACCGAAGGCATAGGCCGTCACGATCAGCCCGGCGGCCGGAATCGACACGCCGAGATCGGCCGAGATCACGGGCAGCAGGCCCATCGGCGAGAATTCCGCGAGCCCGATGGCGAACGAGCCAAGCGAGAGCGCGGCAAGGGCAGGATTTAGGGTCATCTGTCGTCTCTTCTTCCTTCGGGGACGTGCCGCCCTCCCGCGCGGCAGAAACACCGGAAGGCATATGGACGGGTTCAGTCCGGGCGTTTAGACCCTTCAGCGGCAACCCATTTTTGAATCTGGAGCAAAGATGAGCCCCGGTCCCGACAGGCTGCGCGCGATGGAAGTCTTCCTGGCGGTGCTCGGCGAAGGCAGTTTTTCCGCGGCCGGGCGGCGGCTCGGGATGACGCCCTCCGGGGTCAGCCGGGTGCTCGACCGCACCGAGGCGCGGCTGGGCGTGCGGCTGCTGACCCGCTCCACCCGGTCGCTGCAGCTGACCGAGGAAGGCCAGCGCTTCGCGGCCGCCGCCCGCCGGATCCTCGCGGAGCTCGACAGCGCCGAGGAAGAGATCGCGGTCGGCAGCGGACCCTCGGGGCTGCTGCGGATCTCCGCGGCGGTGTCGCACGGACGGCTCAGGATCGTGCCGCTGCTCGAGGCCTTCGCGCGGAGCCACCCGGCGGTGCGGATCGACCTGACGCTGACCGACCTGTCCGAGGATCCGGGCCGGGGCGAGACCGATGTCGCCATCCGCTTCGGCGCGCTCGCCGACAGCAGCCTGACGGCGCGCAAGCTCGGGGACGAACCGATGGTGGCGGTCGCCGCCCCGTCCTATCTGGCAGCGGCCGGAACGCCCCGCCATCCGGAGGATCTGCTCCGCCACCAATGCCTGCTCTTCCAGTCCGGCCCGGCGCGCCCGGCCTGGCCGTTCCGCACCGGCGGCGCGCGGATCGAGGTGCCGGTCGGCGGGCGCGTGCGGGCCAATAGCGGCGAGGCGCTGGGAATGCTGGCGGTGGCCGGGCTGGGCATCGCCCGCGTCGCCCGCTTCGCGGTGGAGGAGGACCTGCGCGCCGGACGGCTGCGCGAGGTGCTGGGCGACTGTTCCGCCGGGGATGCGCATCCCGTCCATGCGCTCTTCGTCGGCGGCCCGGCCCTGCCCGGCCGGGTCCGCGCCCTCGTCGACTTCCTCGCGGAACGGATGGGCTGAGCCCCGCCCTGCGCGGCAGGGCCCCTCCGCGCAGGGGCCGCGGCCCGACGAATACACCATTTCTGTCCTATCTGGATTTTATACCACTTATGGGTTAAATAGGGTTTGTACCAAGTTTGGGATGCACGCCATGACCGCAACCACCCTGCGCGATCCCGCCGAGCTGGGCCATGCGCTCCGCCGGCAGCGCCGCCTTCTCGGCCTCACGCAGCACCAGCTGGCGGCGCGGGCCGGAGTCGATCCCAAGCAGATTTCCCGGATCGAGACTGCCGCCCACGAGCCCAAGCTCTCGACGCTGCTGGCCGTCGTGGCGGCGCTGGAGCTGGATCTGGCGATCCAGCCGCGCGGCGGCGGCAGCAGCGCCCCCGGCATCGAGGACATCTTCTGATGGGACGGCCGCCACTGTCCCGCACCCTCGACGTCCATCTGAACGGGCGGCTGGCAGGCCATTACCGCTGCAGCCCGGCCGGCGGCACCAGCTTCGACTACGCTGCCGGCTGGCTGGACTGGGAGCACGCCTTCCCGGTCTCCCGCCAGCTGCCGCTCGGCCGCGGGCGCCAGTCGGGGGAGAACGTCTCGGCCGTCTTCGAGAACCTGCTGCCCGACAACGGCCAACTGCGCCGCCTCATCGCCGAGCGGACCTCGGCGCGCAGCGAGCGGCCGCATGACCTGCTGGCCGCCATCGGGCGGGACTGCGTCGGCGCGCTGCAGTTCCTGCCGGAAGGCGCCGATCCCGGAGATCCCTTCCGCCTCGCGGGCGAGGTGCAGGACGAGGCGCAGATCGCCGCCACCCTGCGCGGGCTCAGCCAGGCACCGCTGGGCATGGAGGGGGACGCGCCGTTCCGCATCTCGCTGGCCGGCGCGCAGGAAAAGACCGCCTTCCTGCGGCAGGACGGCAAGTGGCTCAAACCCGAGGGGCTGACCCCCACCACGCATATCTTCAAGCGGCCGATGGGTCTTGTCGGCGGCGGGCTCGACCTTTCCGACAGCGTGGAGAACGAGTTCGTCTGCCTCCGCCTGGCCCGCGCCATGGGCCTGCCGGCCTGCCGCGCCGAGATCGCCCGCTTCGAGGACGAGACCGTCCTGGTGGTCGAACGCTTCGACCGGGCGCCGCGGCGGGCGGGCGGCATCCTGCGCCTGCCGCAGGAGGATGTCCTGCAGGCGATGGGGCTGGCCTCGGCGATGAAGTACCAGCAGCATGGCGGCCCCGGGATGGTAAGCTGCCTGCGCCTGCTGGCCGCGTCGGAGCGCCCGGCGGAGGACATGGCGGCCTTCCTCAAGGCGCAGCTCTTCAACTGGCTGATCGCCGGGGTGGACGGCCATGCCAAGAACTACGCGATCTTCCTGCGCCCCGGCGGGTTCCGCATGACGCCGCTCTACGACATCGTCAGCGCGGCGCCGGCCCATCTGCGCAACAGCTTCCGGCACCGGGAGCTGCAGCTCGCCATGGCGGCGGGACGGCGCGGCCACTACCGCCTCGACCGGCTCCACCCGCGCCATTTCGAGGAGACCGCCGCCCGCGCCCGGGTCCCGCTGGAGTCCCGCCGCAGCGCATTCCTCGATCTCGCCCTGGCCGGCCCGGCGGCCTTCGCGGAGGTCGCGGCCGATCTGCCCGCCGGGATCCCCGAGCGCATCGCCGCCGGGATCCTGGACTACGCGCGCGACCGCCACCGGACCCTGGCCGATTATGCCGGGACCGCCTTTCCGGACTGACCGGCGGCGGCGCACACGGCGCAATCTGTCCCGCCATGCTTGACTTCCGGACCCGGATTGGGTCTGGCTGCGGCATCTCCAGCAGACCCAGCTCTTCGGAAGCGAGGCCGCCCGACAGCGACTTCCCCCGCAACGAAGAGGATTCCCCCGATGACCGACCTGACCGCGGCATGCGACCCCGGACCGGTGGCGGACGAGGCCGAGGAGCGGCTCTGGCTGCAGAGCCAGCAGGCGCCCGAGACGATGCCGCCCGACTGCCATGCCCTTGCCCTGCCGGAGCTGCCGCCCCTGCCCGAGCTGCTGGCCCGGATCGGCGGGATGGCGCAGGCGCTGCCCGGGGCAGGACAGTGCTACCGCTTCGGCAGCGACGGGCTGCTGCGCCGCCATCCTGCGCCGCTGCCGCTGGCCGAGATCCGCAGCACCGGCCGCCCCGAGGAGGCCGGGGCGCTGCTGGCCGCCATCCGGGAAGAGCCCTGGGACCTGTCGCTGCGCGCCCCGGTCCGCGCGGTGGCGATCGCCGCGCCCGGGCGCAGCCTGCTGGCGCTGCTGCGCCATCCGGTGCTGGGCAGCCGGGCCAGCCTTGCCGATCTGTTCGCCTGCCTCGCCGGCGAACCGCCGCGCGGGGCGGCCACCGCGCCCGGCCTGACGCCGCTCGCCGCGGCGCTCGCCGATGGCTGCGGACTTGCCCCCGGCGCCGCGCTGGCCGCCGCCGCGGCAGGCCTTTCGCGCCATCTGGAGCGTCCGGGATCCGCGCCCGGGCTGGTGCTGCAGCCGCTCGGCGGCGCCCCGGCAGCGTCCGGGGCGCCCGCGGCCGGGCCCGAGGAGATCATCCTGGACGAGTTCCGTGCCGCGCTGGATGCCCCCGGCATGGCCGCCACCGACGACTTCTTCGATTTCGGCGGGCATTCCCTGGTCGCGACGCGGGTGATCGGCAGGCTGCAGAGCCGCCACGGGCTGGAGCTCCGCTTCGCCGACTTCTTCCGCGCCGCCACCGCGCGCGGCCTGTCGCGCCATGTTTCGCAGGTCCGGGCAGAGCCGCCCGCAGCGCCCGGAAGCGCTGCGCCGGAGCCCGCCGCCAGCTACCCGCTGTCGCTGGCGCAGCAATCGCTCTGGCGCGCCTATGCCCGCTTCGGCAAGGGGGCGATCTTCAACATCCCCTTCGCGCTGCGCTTCCTCGGCCCGGTTGACCAGGATGCCTTCGGCCGCGCCTTCCGCGACCTGCTGGTGCGCCACCCGGTGCTGCGCAGCCTGTTCCGCGAGGAGGCGGGCCGCCCGGTGCAAAGCCCCGTGCCCGTCGCCGAGATCGACCGCCATGACTGGTTCCGACCCGCATGCCGGAACGCCGGGGTCAGCCGCCCGGCCGAGGCGGAGCACGTCTTCGACCTCTCCCGCGAACTGCCGCTGCGGCTGCGCTTCCTCGATGACGGCGGCGAGGGTCCGCTGCTGTCGATGCTGTTCCACCATGTCGCGATAGACGAATGGTCGCTGAACCAGCTGATGCAGGAACTCGCCCGGGCCTATGCCGCCCGCTGCCGCGGCGAGGCACCGGCATGGGACAGCGCGCCGCCGCCCTTCCACGCCTTCGCCGCCCGGCAGGAAGAGGCGGCCGAGACCGCGCGCCACCTGCCCTACTGGACCCGGATGCTGGAGGGCGCGCCGCTGGCGCAGCCGCTCTTCGCCGATGCCCCCGCGGCCGAGGACAGCGGGGCTGCGGGCGGCTGGGTGGAGATCCGGCTGGCGCCGGAGGAGGCCGACGGCCTGGTGCGGCTGGCGCGCGGGCAGGAGGCCTCGCTCTTCAATGCCGCCTATGCCGCCATCGCGGCGATGCAGCACCGGGTGGCCGGCGTCACCGATGCGGTGATCGGCACCTCCGCCTCGGGGCGCACCGATCCGGAGTTCTTCGACACCGCCGGGTATTTCACCACGGTCGTCGCCCACCGCATCCGGATGGCGCCGGAGATGACGGTCGGCGCGCTTGTGGCGCAGGTGCGCGACGTGATCGCGGAGTCCCAGCCCCATGGCGGCATCCCGATCGATCTCGTCGGCGCGGCGCTGCATGGCGGCGAAAGCCCGCCCGTCGACCGGCTGTTCGAGACCTTCATCCAGATCCACGCGCAGAACCGGCTTAACGGCGCGCTGCCCGGTCCGGACGGCCGCCCCGTCGGCTTCCGCCAGGTCGATCCGGAAAAGACCGAGGCGCTGCTCGGGCTGCAATTCGAGATCATGGAGGAGATGGCCGGCGGGCGCCGCGAGATGCGCGTGCTGATGAGCTACCGCGCCGGGCGCTATTCCCCGGCCCGCGTGGCGCAGCTGCAGGCGGCCACCGCGGCGATGTTCCGGCAGTTCGCCGCCGAGGGGGCGGCGGATCTGCGGCTGGACGCGCTCGCGCCGTGAGACATGCCGGCGCGCCGCCCTAGCGCGCCGGGACGGCCTCAGGCCGGAAGGCCCGGAGCCAGCAGCGCCCCCAGCGGCGCGCCGAGCGCCGCCGGGTCGAGACAGCGGGCGAGGAAGGCGGGGATCTCGGCAACATGGCGGCGGAACTCCGCCGCTGTGGTCAGCTTGGGGTCGGCATCCATCGCCAGCTCCAGGCCGCGCCCCCTGCTGTCGGCGCGAAAGGACAGGTTGAACCCGTCCGCGGGACCGTTGGCCAGCACTTCGCGGGTCGCGGTGCAACCCGCGAAATCCGGCGGATCGAAGGGCATGACATTGACCAGCGGCGAGAAGAAGAACCGCCGCCCCGCCCCGATGCCGCGATCCGCCGCGATCTGCTCGATCCGGTAGCGGCCATGGCGGCGCAGCGCGCGCAGCTCGCGGCCCATCCGCTCCAGCCAGGCGCCGAAGGGCTCCGCCGCGGACAGGCCGACATGCAGCGGCAGGATGTTCACCGCCAGGCAGGGCACCCGCGCGGCGACGCTGCCGAGGCGGGACATGCAGGGCAGCCAGACCGGCAGCATGTCCTCCTCCCGCGGCAGGTTTCCGTGCAGATAGGCGGAGGCCGCCAGCACCAGCAGGTCCGGCCAGCCGATGCCCGTCGCGGCCGCCAGCTCCGCCAGCCGGGCGGGAAGGCGCGCCTCCAGTGCGGGCTCGGCATAGTGCCCCGCGGCCGCATAGTCCTCGCCGCCCTTGCGCAGAACCGGCAGCCGCCCCGGCCGCGCGAGCTGCGCCTGCCAGAACGCCCGGTCGCGCGCGAAGGACGGCCCGGCGGCATAGGCCGCGTCCTCGTCCAGGAACTCGGCGAAGCCGCGGAACGGCGCGCCCTGGGTCCCCCTTCCGGTCCCGTGGCGGTAGAGCTGCGCCACCCGCGCCTCGAACAGCGCCACGCCGTAGCCGTCGAGGACGATGTGATGGCCGCGGTTGTACCACAGCCAGCGCCGTTCGCCGGTGCGCCAGAGCCGCTGCCGCGACAGCGGATCGCGCGCGAGGTCGAGCTCCGCGCCCATGTCGGCGGCGATCCGCGCCTGCGCCTCCTCCTCCGGATCGGGCAGGCCGCGCAGGTCGCCGGTCACGACCTGCGGCATCCGCGCGGGATCGAGGCTCTGCGTCACGCCCTCCGGGCCGGGATGGAAGCGCAGCGACAGCACCTCCGCCTCGCGGCAGGCCCGGTCGATCGCGCGCGCCAGCGCCGGGGCATCGAGATCGCCCTCCAGTCGGACGGCATGGCCGACGGTGGAAACCGGCTCGCCGGGGTGGAAGCGGAACTCCTCCCAGAAATCGAGCTGGGCGAGGGTCAGGGGCATGCGCGCCCCGCCGGACGGGCTGTCCTGCATAGTGTCATCCTTCATGGTCTCGGGGGCCGGGATGCCGCAGGCTGGCCAAAGCTGGCCGCGGTCCGGGATCAGGGTGCGGAAGCGTGCCGCGCCAGCAGGGTCTCGACCTCGCGCGCCGTGCGGCAGGGCAGAAGATCCGCCGGTGCCAGGGCCGTGCCGAAGGCGGCGTTCAGTCCGGCTGCAATCCCCGCGAGATGCGAGGGCCGCAGTCCGAGGCCGAGGAACGGGCTGTCCGGCCCCGCCCCTTCCGCGGGCGCGCCGGTCGCATCGAGGTAGCGGCGCAGCACCTCCGCCGCCATGCCGGAGGGCGTAGGCGGCGCGGCCGCGATCTGCCGGGCGCGGACGCGGTCCGGCTTCCCGTTGGCGGTGACCGGCAGCGCATCGACCGGAACGAACCGGTCCGGCATGTGGCTCGCCGGCAGCCGGTCGCGCAGGAAGCTGCGAAGCGCCGCCGGATCGGGAACCGTGCCCGGCGCGGGCACGAAGAGCGCGGCCAGCGTCACGTCGCCCGCAGCCGGATCGCCGCAATCG
This sequence comes from Mangrovicoccus sp. HB161399, assembly GCF_013184745.1. Classification (GTDB taxonomy): domain Bacteria; phylum Pseudomonadota; class Alphaproteobacteria; order Rhodobacterales; family Rhodobacteraceae; genus Mangrovicoccus. Next base: position 80,752 of record NZ_JAATVU010000022.1, on the reverse strand, counting down.
GCGGCCATGACCTGCAGGATGCCGGGATGGCGGGCCAGCGCGTCCTCGACATCGCCCATCGACACCCGCACGCCGCGCACCTTGACATAGCCGCCCACCCGCGCGGCGAACATGATCGCGCCATCCGCGCGCCGCCAGCCCTGGTCGCCGGTGCGGAAGGCCCGCAGCCGGCGGCCGACGGAGTCCTGCAGCAGCGGGAAATCGGCCTGCGACAGGCCATCCGCGGAGAGGTAGCCCAGCGACAGGCAGGGGCCAAGCGTGTGGATCCGTCCGGTCACGCCCTCCGGGCAGGGCTCGCCCGCCGGGTTGAGGATCTCGTGCCGCGCTCCGGGCAGCGCCCGGCCATAGGGGACCTGCCCGGTCTCGTCCGGGGCAATCGCGTGCCAGATGCTCCAGACCGTCGTCTCGGTCGGGCCGCCGAGAGACCACAGCCGGGCCGCGGGCAGAAGCGCGCGCAGCGTGCCGATCGTGGCGGGCTTCACGAAATCGCCGCCCTGCGCCACCAGCCGCAGCGAGTCCAGCTCGCCCGGCCGCGCCACCGCCAGCAGCATCTCCAGGATTGCCGGGACCGAGACCCAGAGCGACACCCGGTGCCGCGCCACCAGCTCCGCCCAGCCGCGCGCGTCCTTCTCCGCGCCCTCCTCCGGCAGCACCGCCAGCCCGCCTGCCGCCAGCACGCCGAAAATGTCGAAAAGCGACATGTCATGATGCAGCGGCGTGGCCGAGAGGATCGCGTCGCCCGGACCCACGCCCCATTCCGCGATGGTCGCGGCCAGCACGTTCGACGTCGCGCGGTTCGACAGGACCACGCCCTTGGGCCGCCCGGTCGTGCCCGAGGTGAACAGGAAATAGCCCGGCGCGCCGGAGCGGCTGCGCTCGGCCAGCACGTCGCGCGGCACCGGCCAGCCCTCCGTGCCGGGCGCGGCCATCAGCGCCGCAGGCGCGGTGCAGCGATGGCCCGGAACCAGCGCGCGCGCCACGACCAGCCGCGGGCGGCAGGTCTCCAGCAGATAGGCCAGCCGCTCCGGCGGCGACGCGGCGTCGACCGGCACCCAGACCAGCCCTTCCATCGCCGCGGCGATCTGGAGAACGACATGCTCCGGGCCCTTCGGCAGGCAGATGGCGACCGTGTCGCCGGTCTGCAGCCCCTGCGCGCGGAATCCCGCGATGGCGGCCGCGACCTGCCGGCCCAGATCGGCCGCACCGGTCACGCTGTCCCCGCAGGCCAGGGCCGGGCTGTCGTCCGCGCCACCGAAAATCCGCGCGGCAACCGCCTCGAGGAAGCCCGCCCCCCGGGCCGTCTCCGGTTCCGGTTGCGCCGCCAGGCGCCGCGGCGCGCTGCACAGGACGCCCTGGGCGCAGCTCTCGTCCACTGCCCGCAGGACATCGGCCAGGACCGCTTCCACCGTCGCCGGAGAGAGCGCGGCCAGCGCGAAATCGGCGTCGATCCGCAGATCGCCGGACCCGTCCCGCACCAGCCGCAGGTCAAGCGCCGTCTGCGGCGTCCGCACCAGCCCGCCGGTCTGGCGCAGCGCGCCGTCCGGCGGCACCGCCCAGCCCAGCCCGTTGGTCACAACGACCGGCAGCGCGACGGCGCTGTCACCGGAGGCCAGCAGCATCCGGTTGACCGCGACGCCCGCCCCGCCGCCATGGGCGAGCCCGGCCAGGATCTCGGCCTGAAGCGCCTTGGCGCGCGCCTGCGGGCCGTCCTCCGCCGTCACCCGGTAGCCTGCCGGAATGAAGGAGGAGCGGTTCGCCGCCGCCCGCGCGCCGGGCGCAGGCGCGACAGGGATGCCGATCCGGAGCGACAGGTCAGGCGTCCAGCGCGCCAGCGCCTCGCAGAGCAGCGCCGTCAGCACCGTGTTGCGGAACAGCCCGGCCCGCGCGCCGATGCGCGCCAGCTGTCCGGCCTTCGCGTCGGGCACGGTCACGCTGATGCGCCGGTGGCGCGAGGCGCGGATGTCGGCGAGCGGCGCAAGCCAGGGCAATTCCGGCGGCGGCGGCAGCTCGGCCGCGCGCGCCTGCCACCACGCCGCATCCGCAGCCGGATCGGCAGGCGGCGCGGCAGGCGCTGGACGGTCTTCTGCCGGTTCCGCCCCGCAAAGCTCCGCCGCGATCCGCGCGATGCCGCCGCCGTCGAGGATCAGCGCATCGGCCCGCAGGAACACTGCCAGCCGGTCCGCCATGCCCTCGGGAAGCCGCACCGCCAGCACGTGCCAGGGCGCATGGTCCAGCGGACAGTCCGCATTGCCCAGCCTTTCGGCGAGCTCCGCCAGGCGCGCCTCGGCGGCCTCCGGGTCCAGGGCGCGCAGGTCCAGTTCCTCCAGGTTGACGGGGTGCCGCTCCTGCACGCGCGCCAGCCCTGCCTCCGCGTCGATCACCGTCCTGAGCCCCGGATGCCGCGCCACCAGCCGCTCCAGCCGGGTCCGGAGGGTGCCGACCTCCATGTCCCCGCGGAATGCCCGCATCTCCTGCATCGCTATGCCGCCGAGCGGAAGGCCGGTGCCGCGCCCGGCGAGATAGGCCGATTGCAGCGCGCTCAGCGGCGCCGCCTGCGGGCCGGACAGCCAGCCGCCGAGCGGCGCGCCCGCAAGGTCAGGATCGGCAGCGAGGCGGCGCAGCGCCCCGAGATGCGCAGCGAAGACCTCGCGTGCCCAGCCTTCCGCGATTCGGTCGGCGCGCAGGTCCCAGTTGACCAGCAGCCCGCCGCCGAGCTCCGCCACCTGCACGTCGAGCGCCACGCCCGGCCCCTGCGAGACCGTGTGGACCAGCTCGCCCAGCACCCGCCGCGCGCGGGCGGAGACCAGCCCCTCCGCTCCGATGCCGAGCCCCGAAGTGAAGACCACCGGCAGGGTCTCGGCCCGGCCGCTCTGCCGAGACAGCGCCCGCATCAGCCCCGGCCCGGCCGAGCCCCGCCGCGCGATCAGCCCGGCCATCTGCGTCCATGTCCGCGCGGCGCGGGCCGCCAGCGTGTCGCCCTCCCGCAGCTCCGCAGCGAAGGGCAGGATGCCGGAGAACTCGCCGATCCGGCCCGCCTCGCCCGGCGCGCGCAGGAAATGCGGCAAGGTCAGGCGCAGCGCCTGCTGGCCGGTGGCGCGGCCGAGAACGGAGGCGAAAAGCGCCAGCATCAGCGCCGACGGCGTCACCCGGGCCCGGCGCGCGGCAAGCTCCAGCGCCTGCCGCTCCGCCGCGCCGAGCCTGTCCGCCAGCCGCAGCGTTTCCGGTCCGCCGGAGCCTTGCGGCGCAGGCAGGCGCGGCGCGGGCGGCAGCGTGCCGAGATGGTCCTGCCACCAGCGCTGGTCCTCCGCCGCGGCTTCCGCCTCGCGGCATTCCGGCGGGGCTGTCTCCGGCAGGACCGCCTCCGGATCCTCCGCGAACAGCGCCAGCTCGTCCAGCAGCTGCGGCACGCAGGACGGATCTGCCGCCACCATGTCGAGATCGAGATGCAGCCGGTGCCGCCCGCCCGGCAGCAGGCTCAGCCGCAGCTCCAGTCCCCGCCCGCCAGCAAGGTCGAGCCGCCGATGGGCCGCCATCCGCCGCTGCGCCGCCAGCGCCCCGGCCACGGCCGCCTCCGCCGAGCCGCGCAGGTCGCGGACCGCCGCCAGCGGTCCGGCCGGCACCGGCAGGACCCGTCCCTGCCCCATGGAATCGACCGCCAGCCGCAGCGCCGGATGGCGCAGGAGGAGCCTGCGCAACGCCGGTTCCAGCCGTCCGGGCGCCAGTCCCGCACCGTCGAATTCCATGGAAAGATGCGCCGAAACGCCGTCCGCGGCAGCAGCGGAATGGCCGCCCACCCAGGCCGCCGCCTGCATCTCGTTCAATTCGGGCATGTCCCCTCCACGGCGCTTGACATTTTCCGACAGAAATACTCAAGTACTGTCACCCGTCAATCCATTTCCGGCGGGAACATGCGACGCAGCTACGGCCGCCGGACCCGACCCGGCGGCTGCTACGGAGGCGTGTGGCCGAAAGGCGCCCACCCATCTGCTGCGGAGACCGTGCATGACCCGCGACCTCGTCGCCTTCACCCGCTGGCCGGACCATCTGGCCGCCCGCTACCGCGCCCGCGGCTACTGGCAGGGCCTGCCGCTGTGCCATGGCGCAGAAGCGCAGGCGAAAGCCCGCCCCGACGCCGCCGCCATCCTCTGCGGCCGCCGCCGGATCAGCTATGCCCAGCTCGACGCCCATGCCTCCGCGCTGGCCGCGCGCCTGGCCCAGGCCGGGTTCGGCCGCGGCGACACCGCGCTGGTGCAGCTGCCCAACAAGGCAGAGTTCTACATGGTCTTCCAGGCGCTGCTGAAGGCCGGGATCGTGCCGGTCAACGCACTCTGGAGCCACCGGCAGGCCGAGCTGACCGCCTATGCGGAGCAGATCCGCCCGCGCCTGCTGATCGCCGACCGGACCCATCCGGTGCATGGCGGCGACCGCTTCGCCGCTTCCTGCGGGGGGCTGGCGCTGGCGCTGCATCTCAATGCCGCCGATCCGCGCCGCGACCTGGCCCACTGGCTCGATCCCAGGGGCGCGCCCGCCGCAAGCTATCGCCCGACGCCGGCCGAGGAGGTGGCGTTCTTCCAGCTCTCAGGCGGCAGCACCGGCACGCCGAAGCTGATCCCGCGCACCCATGACGACTATGCCTATTCGGTGCGCGAAAGCGTGCGGATCTGCGGCGTGACCGGAGACACCCGCATGCTGGTCGCGCTGCCCGCGCCGCACAACTACCTGATGAGCTCGCCCGGATCGCTCGGCGTGTTCGAGGCCGGGGGCACGGTCGTGCTGGCCTCCGCGCCGGACCCGCAGATCTGCTTCCCGCTGATCGCGGAGCACCGCGTCGACATGGTGCCGCTGGTGCCATCGGCGGTGGCGCTCTGGCTCGAGGCGGCGGGCAAGGGCGGGCACGACCTCGCGAGCCTGCGCAGCATGCTGGTCGGCGGCGCGGCCTTCGCCGAGGCCACCGCGCGCAAGGTGCCGCAGGTCTTCGGCTGCCGCCTGATCCAGGTCTTCGGCATGGCGGAGGGGCTGGTGAACTATACCCGTCCCGAGGACCCGCCCGGGACCGTCTTCTCCACGCAGGGCCGCCCGATCAGCCCGGATGACGAGGTGCGCGTCCTCGATCCGGAGGGCAGGCCGGTCCCCGACGGCACGCCCGGCGAGCTTGCCACGCGCGGCCCCTACACGTTCCGCGGCTACTACCGCGCGCCCGGCCACAACCTGCGCGCCTTCGACCCCGAAGGCTTCTACCGCAGCGGCGACGTGGTGGTGCGCCACCCTTCGGGCCATCTGCAGGTGGTCGGCCGGGTGAAGGACCAGATCAACCGCGGCGGCGAGAAGATCGCGGCGGAGGAGATCGAGGCGCTGCTGCTGCGCCATCCGCTGATCCGCCAGGCCGCGCTGGTCGCCGTCCCCGACCCCGTGCTGGGCGAGAGGAGCTGCGCGGTGATCGTCGCCGGCGACGGCCTGCGGACGGTCGACGTGCGCCGCCACCTGATGGCGCAGGGCATCGCCGAGTACAAGTTGCCCGACCGCATCCGGCTGGCTTCCAGCCTGCCCCTGACCCCCGTCGGCAAGACCGACAAGAAGCGCCTGCGCGAAGAGCTCGCCGCGCCCGTTCCCGCACCCTGAGGAGAGACATGATGACCGCACCCGCCCCCCTGACCCGCGCCTGGCTGGAGGCCCGCGTGGCTGCCCTGGTCGAGGACGTCACCGAGATCGACCCGGGCGAGAGCCTGATCTTCTACGGGCTCGACTCTATAAGGGTGATGGAATTCTCCGCCGAGCTGGGACAGCACGGCGTGGCGCTCGGCTTCGAGGAACTGGCGACCGAACCGACGCTGGACCGCTGGTGGCAGCTGATCGGGGCGCAGCTTGCAGCGGCCTGAGCCGGCGCTGGCGCTGCGCCGCTACGGTGGCACGCCGGAGGACGGCGTGCCGATCCCCTGCCAGCTGGCCCGCGCGCATCCCTGCCGGCTGGCCGAGTTCGTCGCCGGGCGGCTGGCGGCGCAGGAGGCGCTGCGCCGCGCCACCGGCATGGCCGCGATCCCCGGCACCGGGCGCAGCCGCGCGCCCGACTGGCCCGAAGGCACGGTCGGATCGATCAGCCATTCCGGCGGACTGGCCGTCGCCATCGCCGGGTCCTCGCGCAACTGGACAGCGCTCGGCATCGACTTGGAGGCCGTCCCCGACGAGGAGACCGCCGCCGAGATCGCGCCGCTCGTGTTCGGCGCGCAGGACCGCGTGCCGCCGGGGCGCTTCGGCACCGGGCTGGCCTTCGCGGCGAAGGAGGCGCTGTTCAAGGCCCTGAACCCGCGGGTGCGCATCTTCTTCGGTTTCCGAGATGCGGTGCTGACCGGCTGCGACGGCTGCGCGGGCGAGCTGCGGCTGGAAAAGAGCCTCGGCACCGACTGGCCCGCGGGCAGCCGCATCGGCTTCCGCCACGGGATGCTGGAGGGCCGCATCCTCGCCCGCGTCGAGATCCCGGCCCGTCTGCCGCCGCCCGGCTAGCAGCCGCCCGGCGGATTGCCGCCTCGGCCGGGCCCGGCATGTCCGTCCCATCTCCGGCCGCGCAGTGAAGCCTTGGTTCCGGCACCGGCCGCGGCGCCTTTGGGACGGCCGGATGGCTCCACCCGGCGGGAAGGCCGAAACGCCATCGCAGGACGGCCCGCCGACGGCCGTCCTTCCGGCATCGGACTCAAGACGGCTGGCCCGGGCGCAGAGGCAAGAGGTCCGGGCCCGCTCCGACCGCGGTCGCCCGCCCCTCGGCAGCAGCGCCAGCCGTCAGGCCTGCATCCCCTTCTCCGGTCCCGGCGCCCCGCGGGTGGCGGCCGATGGCACGGGGCCCGACCGCCGGACCTGGCGCAATCCATACGGCATACGGGCGGCGGAACGCCGGGTGCAGTCCTGCAGAGGGGAAGCCCGCCGCGCACCGTCACTGCGGCCCGGGGGCTGCCGGCGACCGCACCCGGTTTGCCAGGATGGTGCTGCCGGACTGCCTCCGGAGACGGTGCGCGCATCCCACCGGACGCAGGGCGGAGCGATCACCCCGGCCCGGCGCCATGCCCTCGCGCTCAGGCGCGCAAGGTTGCGCCGCCATCGACATAGAGATCGGCCATGGTGACATGGCCCGCCTCATCGGAGAGCAGGAACATCGCCGCCGCCGCGATGTCCTGCGGGGCGGCCAGCTTGCCCAGCGGGATGCCCGCGCGGAACTGCGCCGGATTGCCGGCGATCACCCGCGCCGCGCCGTCGCCGTCCTGCCACATGCCCGAAAGCATCGGCGTCAGGGTCGAGCCCGGCGCCACCAGGTTCACCCGGACGCCGCGCCCCGCGACCTCCAGCCCGAGCGAGCGCACCAGCATCGCGGCCGCCGCCTTGGACGCGCCATAGGCGCCCATGTCCATCCGCGGCACGCCGCCCGAATTGGAGCCGATCACCACGATCGCGCCCCGCCCCCGTCCGGCCATCCGCGCCGCCAGCCCGCGCGCGACGAGGAAGCTGCCGCGGGCATTCACGGCGAAGACCCGGTCCCAGCCTTCCGCGGGAAGGTCGAGGATGGAGCGCGTCTCCAGCACCCCGGCCGCGTGCAGCCCCAGATCCAGCGGCCCGAAGGCGTCTTCGGCCTGCGCAATCACCGCCTCCACGGATGCCGGATCGGTGACGTCGAGCGGGCAGAGCCGCAGGTCCGGCGCCTCTTCCAGCGCCTCCAGCGCCGCGGGCAGATCAGCGGCGAAGACCCGCGCCCCTGCCTCGCGCAGGAGGCGCAGCGCCGCCTGCCCGATGCCGCCGCCCGCGCCGGTGACGAAGGCCGCGCGCCCCTCGAAGCCGCTCAGGCGCATGCCGCCTCGCCCGCCAGAACCTGCGACGTGGCCATCACCCCGCCGCAGCAGCCCGCGACCCAGCGCATCGCCATGTCGTGCCTCGCCCGGTCGAAGTCCGCCTGGGCATCGGCGATCGCGAAGGGCTGGATATCGCGCTGGAACGCTTCCGCCGCGGTGGCGAGACAGCCGATATGGGCGTAGATCCCCGCGATCAGCAGCTGGTCGCGGCCGCGCGCGCGCATCAGCGTCTCAAGGTTCGAGCGCTGGAAGGCGCTGTAGCGGTGCTTCACCAGCACGGTGTCGCCCTCTGCGGGCGCCAGTTCCGGCAGGATCCCGGTATCTCCCGGATCGGCACTCATGCCCGGCCCCCACAGATCCGCCTGCAGCCCGCGGTCGGGGCGGAACTGGTTGCCCTCCTGCGCGGTGTAGAACACGGGCATGCCCGCGCCGCGCGCCATGCGCAGGAGCCGCGCGATGTTCTCCACCGCCGGCCCCAGCGGCGCGCCGCCGAAGGGACGGCAGAAATAGCGCTGCATGTCATGCACCAGCAGGGCGGCGCGGCCCGGCTCCAGCCGCCAGGGCGCGCGCGCCTCCGGCAGCTCCGCCGCGCCGGGCAGGTCGTAGGCGGGGATTTTCGGCAATGCCATCAGTCTGTCTCCTTCACTCGGGCCGCGCGTCGAGCGCCGCGGCCTCGGACAATCCAAGCGCCGCAAGCAGCGCGCCGAACTTGGCGCCGGTCTCGGCGACTTCGGCCTCCGGGTCCGAGCCGGGCACGATCCCCGCTCCGGCATAGAGCCGCGCCTCGGCGCCGCAGATCTCGGCGCAGCGGATCGCCACGTGCCAAGCGCCGTCGCCATGCGCATCGGTCCAGCCGACAGCCCCGGCGTAAAAGTCCCGCGGCACCGGCTCCAGCCGGCGGATCAGCTCCTCGGCCCGGTTGCAGGGAAGCCCGCAGACCGCGGGCGTCGGATGCAGCTTCGCCGCCAGCACCGCCGAAGGCAGCCCGTCCTCCTTCAGCACCCCTTCGATCCGGGTGCCCAGGTGCCACATGCTGCGCGTCGAGGTCAGCCGCGTGCCCTCCGGGGTGCCGAGCGTCCGGCAGAAAGGCGCCAGCATGTCGAGGATGTATTCCACCACGATCGCATGTTCGCGCCGGTCCTTCTCCGACCCCGCCAGCGCTGCCGCCGCGGCCGCATCCGCCGCCGGATCGGCCTGCCGCCGGGCGGAGCCCGCCAGCGGATGCGACTGGATGCGGTGGCGGACCTTCCCGAGAAGCAGCTCCGGCGTCGCGCCGATCAGGTGGCGCGGCCCGGGATCGCCCGCCCGCCCCGGCACCGCCACCTGGTAGGCCAGCACCGCGGGGTCCTCCGACAGCCGCGCCAGGATCCCGGCCAGCCGGAACGGCTCCGCCGACTGCACCGACAGCGCGCGCGCCAGCACCACCTTGCGCAGTTCGGACTCGCCCGACATGGCCGCCAGCGCGTCTCCCACGGCACGCGCATAGCTGACGGGCGGCGGATCGGCGCGCAGCTCCATCGCCGCGCGGCGCGGCCCGGCGGCGCCGTCCTCGGGCAGGCTGTGGCCGGGGGCCTCCGCAAGCCACAGGCAGTCATCGGCCCGACGGTCGAAGGGCAGCGCGCCGCCGATCACCCCGCCCGCCGGCAGGCGCGCCATGGCCGCGGCGAGCCGTGCCTCCAGCGTCGCCGCGGGCCCCGGCGCCACCCGCGCGGCAGGCCCGCGCGCCACCAGCGTGCGGCTGCCGCCGCGGAAGGCGAAGGAACAGGTCTCGGCCTCCGGCAGCGCGGCCGGGGCTTGATGTTGCAGGGAAATCATCGGGTCACCCCATGACAGGCCGCGGCAGCCTCTGCCTGCGGAACGGTTGCTCGGGAGGCTCGCACTGGGCTGGCGGGGAAGGCGCGCCGATTGGGCGCGTGGCAGGGAAATACCGCGGGCCGCCGCGCCGGTCAATAGGTGAGTATTTCTATCGGATAATCGCCGCTCACGCGCCGTGCAGATGCCCGAGGAACCGCCGCCCGGCATAGCCGCGCCGGAACAGCCCGCGCCCGGCCAGAGCCGGGACCAGCTCTTCCAGCACCGCGTGCAGGCAATCCACCGACCCGCCCGGCAGCGCCACGAAGCCGTCGATCGCCCCGGCCCGATGCCACTGGGCGATCTCCTCGGCCGCGTCCTCCACGGTGCCGATGATCTGCCAATGCGCCGAGGCCAGCACCTCGGGCCGCGCGAGCAGCTCCGCGGGTGTCGGGCTGTCGCGCAGGATCATCCGGCGCAGCAGCTCCGCATGGGTCCGGCTGCGCGGCGCGACCGGAGCCTCCGGCAGATCCGCGGACAGGATGGGGCGGTCCGCCGGCCAGTCCGACAGGTCCAGCCCGGCCATCTCCCGGATCGAGGCCAGCTTGCGCGCCCGGTCGACCCGAGCATGGGTGGCGGCATGCAGGTCCCGCGCCTCGGCCCGGCTGGCGGCGAGATAGAGGCTGAGCCCCGGCAGCACCTTGATCGCACCGGGATCGCGCCCCTGCCGCGCCGCCCGCGCCCGCAGATCGGCGCGCAGGCTGGCCGCCGCCTCGCGGTCGGGTGCAGAGGCAAAGATCGCATCCGCTACCCGCGCGGCGAAATCACGGCCGCGATCCGAGGCCCCGGCCTGCACCAGCGGGATGCGGCCATGCCCGGGATCCGGCAGGTTCAGCGGCCCCTCGACCTCGAAACACGGTCCCCGATGCGCCGCCGGCTGCACCAGATCCGCATCGGCATAGAATCCTGCGGCACGGTCGGCCTTCACCGCTTCCGCCGGGTAGCTGGCCCAGAGCTTCTGCACGACCTCGACGAATTCCTCGGCCCTGGCATAGCGCGCCGCCGCTTCCGGCATCGCCTCCATGCCGAAATTCCGCTGGCCGTCCAGCGCGGTGACGATGTTCCAGCCCGCGCGCCCGCCCGACAGCGCATGCAGGGTCCTGAGCTGCCGCGCCACCACATAGGGCGGCCAGAACGTCGTGGAGACGGTGGTCAGCAGCCCGATATGCGTGGTCTCCCGCGCCAGCGCCGCCATCAGCAGAGTCGGGTCGAGCGCGCCGAAGCCCGGCCCGGTCGCGATCATCGACCGGTCGAGATGCAGCGTGTCGGGCCGGAACACGAAATCCAGATGCGCCGACTCTGCCCGCCGCGCGACATCCGCCGCGAAATCCAGCCCGTAGACCCCCTCGATCCCGCTGTCGGGCCGCCGCCAGGCCTCGCCCGACAGCCAGGTCGGGGACAGCGACATCCCGATGTGAAGCTCCGCCGCCATGCCGTCTTCCTCCTGCCGAATCCGCGCCTGCGACGCGCTTTCCTAATTGCTGACTGTTTTACTCTGGTATAGCCTGCCCGCAAGCGGGAACTGGCGAAGGAATGCCGCAGTGCTGGAAATCGAGGGGATGCGCGCCGGCTACGGCCGGACCGATGTGCTGGGCGGCGTGTCGCTGCAGGTCGCGCCGGGACGGCTGACCGCGCTGGTCGGCCCGAACGGATCGGGCAAGTCGAGCCTCCTGCGCGCGGTGATGGGCTTCCTGCCGGTGCGGGCGGGCACGGTGCGGCTGGATGGCCGCCCGCTGGCCGGGATGGCGCGGCGCGAGATGGCGCGGCGCATCGCCTACCTGCCGCAGGAGAACGCCTGCCCCGACTACATGACGCTGGGCGAGCTGGTCGAACTCGGCGGCCATGCGAGGCGCGGACTGATGTCCGGTCCGTCCGGGCGCGACCGCGCGGTCTTCGCCGCCGCGCTCGGACAGGTCGGGCTCGGCGGCATGGGGCATCTGCAGGTCAACGCGCTGTCCGGCGGGCAGCGCCAGCGCGGCTGGATCGCGCTGGTCCTTGCGCAGGACGCGCCCTGGCTGCTGCTCGACGAGCCGGTCAACCATCTCGACGTGAAATACCAGTACGAGATCCTGCGTCTCGCCCGCAGCCTCGCCGCCTCGGGGCGCAGCGTCGTTGCCGTGCTGCACGACCTGAGCCTCGCCGCCGCCTTCGCCGACGACCTCGTGATGATGCGGGACGGCAAGGTGCTGGCCGCGGGGCCGCTGCGCGAGGTGCTGACCGCCGGCGCCGTCCGCGCCGCCTTCGGCATCGAGGCGGAGGTGTTCGAGCGCGGCGACCGCCTCGTCTGCCTGCCCGACCCGGCCGCCGCCGCATGAGCCCCGCCCTGCCTCTGGCTGCGCTTGCCTGCGCCGCCGCCTTCATTGCCAGCCTCTGCACCGGTGCCGCGCCGATCCCGCCCGCCACGGTGCTTGCCGCGCTCTTCGCGCCCGATCCGGACAGCCTCGACCACTATCTCGTGCTGCACCAGCGCCTGCCCCGGGCGCTGATCGCGCTGCATGCGGGCGCCCTCCTTGCCGCATCGGGAGCAGTGCTGCAGGCGCTCGCCCGCAATCCGCTGGCCGCGCCATCGACGCTGGGCCTGACCGGCGGCGCCGCGCTCGCCGTGGTCGCCTGCAGCATGGCGCTTGCCCTGCCGCCCCTCGGCCTCGGCCTTGCCGCCTTCGCCGGCGGGCTCGGCGGCATTGCCGCAAGCGCCGGTCTCGCCCGGATCGCGGGCGCGGGGCGCGATCCCCGCGGCCTGTCGCTGATCCTCGCCGGGGCCCTGGTCTCGATGCTCTGCATGGCACTGGCGAACGCGCTGCTGCTTGCCGATCCGGCACGGCGCAGCGAGATGCTGGGCTGGCTCGCAGGCACCGTGAACCATGCCCATGCCGACCGGCTCGCCGCGCTCTGGCTGCCGGGTCTCGCCGCGCTCGGCGTGCTGACGGCGCTGTCCAGGCCGCTGACCCTTATCGCGCTCGGCCCCGACAAGGCCGCCTCGGCCGGCGTGCCCGTCGCCGCCGTCACCCGGGCCGCGCTTGGCGCGGCCGCGCTCGCCGCCGCCGCCGCCACCGCCGTCACCGGGCCGCTGGCCTTTCTCGGCCTCGCGGTTCCGCATCTGCTGCGCCCCTTCACCGGCGCTGCGCTGACCCGGCTGATCCCTGCCGCTGCGCTCGCGGGCGCCGCGCTCTGCCTGCTAGCCGACATCGCCGCGCGCACCGCCTTCGCCCCCTACGAGCTTCAGGCGGGCATCCTGCTCGACCTCGCCGGCGGGCTCGGCTTCCTCTTCCTCGTCCGCCGCCTCTGCCGCCCCGCGGCCGGAGCCCGCGGATGAAGGCCGCCCGCGCGCTCGACAGCCGTCCCGTCCTGCGCAGCCGGATGGGCGACATCCGCCTCGGCAATCTCGCGGCCGCCGCCGCGCTCCTCGCCGTGATCGCCCTGCTGGCCGCCGCCACGCTGGCAGGCGCCGACCGCCATGCGCTCGTGGACATCCGGCTGCCGCGGCTGCTCCTCGCCCTGCTGGCAGGCTGGTCCACCGCGATGGCCGGGGCCATGCTGCAATCGCTGGCCCGCAACCCGCTGGCCGATCCCGGCCTGCTCGGGCTGTCGCAGGGCGCGCTTCTGGCGCTGCTGATCCTGCGCATCGCCCTTCCGGCGCTTCCCCCCGGCCTCATGCCGCTCGCGGCGCTGGCAGGCGGGCTCGGCACCGCCGCGGCGCTGGCCGCGCTGACCCGCGGCACGTCAGGCGGGCTGCCGGTGCTGCTGATGGGGATCGCGCTGGAGACCGTGCTCAGCTCCGTCACCATGATCCTGATCCTCTACACCCCGCCGGAGCTGTCGCACGGAATCTCCGCCTGGCTCTCGGGATCCTTCGCGCTGGCCGGGTGGGAGCAGCTGCGCGCCCTCCTGCCCTGGCTCGCCCTGTCGCTTCCGGCGGCCTGGGCGCTCGGGCCGGGCCTGCGCGGCCTCGAGCTCGGCGACGACCTCGCCCGCGCCACCGGCATCGCCACCGCAAGGCTGCGCCCGGCAATCCTTGTGACCGCCGTGCTGCTGACCGCCGCACCGGTGGTTGCCGTCGGCCCGCTGATGTTCCTCGGCGTGATGGCCCCGCATATCGCCGCCGCGATCTCCCCCGCGACCGGGCGGGCACGGCTGCTGCTTTCGGGCCTCGCCGGCGCGGCGCTCGCGGCCGGCGCCGACCTGCTGACCCAGCGCAGCGGCACCGCCTTCGCGCTCCCGGCAGGGCTGGCGCTGACGCTGACCGGCGTGCCGCTCTTCGTGATCACCCTGCGCCTGCGGGCGCTGAGACAAGGACGTTCCGCATGATCCGCCCCCTTCCCCTCCTCGCGCTGCTGCTGTCCGGCACCGCCGCGCTGGCCGACCGCAACCTCACCGACGACACCGGCCGCGCCGTGACCGTGCCCGACCATCCGCAGCGCATCGTCGTGCTGCACGAACCGCTGCTGGGCGTGCCGGTCGCGGATCTCGGCCTTCCGCTGGCGGGCAGCTACGGCCGCGACGACGATGGCGGCATGCTGCTGGCCGTCGACTTCCTGGCCTCCACGCTCGGCGGCCGCGCGCCCGCGGAGCCGCCGAAGGGCATCGGTCCGATCGGCAATCCCGACCTGGAGCGGCTGCGCGCATTGCAGCCGGACCTGATCCTCGCAACCGAGTTCGATGGCCCCAAGGCGGACCGGCTGGCCGAGATCGCGCCCGTCTACCTGCAGAACATCGGGCCGGGCACCACGCGCGGCATCGAGATCGAGGAGGACCTGGCAGGCGTCCTGAACGCCGGCGGCGCGATGGAGGCACGGATGGCGGACTACCGTGCGGCGCTCGGGGAGGCGCGCGGGATTGTGGGCGCCGAACCCGGCCAGACCTATCTGGCGGTGTTCCTGCATGACACGGTGAACGTGGTGAACGAAAGCTCCGGCATGATCCGGGCGATCGAGGATCTGGGCTACGCGCGCCTCGATCTCGCCCCCGGCACGGTGGCGCCGGGACAGTCGGCGCTCGGCGCGCCGGTCAGCGCCGAGGCCTTCCTCAGGATGGATCCCGACCTGCTGGTCGTGCTCGGCAGCTATGTCAGCGGCGATCTATCGGAGGAGGCCGTCAAGGCCCAGCTCGGCCGCATCGCGCCGGGATGGGACCGTTTCCTGAAGCCCGCGCGGGAGGGCCGGATGGTGGTTCTCGACGGATCGAAGGTGACCACGCCGACGGTCGCCAGCGCGCTCAACACGCTCGCGGCGCTGGAGGACTGGGCCGGCCGGTGACGGGCCGGTCCCGGGGCCCGGGCGGACAAGGCCCGGGCCCTGCCCGCCTCAGAAGGTCGCCTTGACGCCGAGCCCGAACACCCTGGGCGCGGTCATCTTCGCCACCGTGCCGCCCACCGAGCGGTCGGTCAGCATGTAGAGCGGCGACCGCTCGTCGAAGACATTGTCGACATAGCCGTAGACCTGGACGGCATCCGTGAGGTCGTAGCCCGCGCGCAGATCGACCAGCGTGTAGTCGTCGACCTCGAATTCCGGCTCGTTGGTGTCTCCCGAATAGTAGCCGTCGACATGGCGCAGCTGGCCGCCCAGCGTCAGCCGCGGCAGCGCCTGCCAGTCGGCGCCCAGCGTGACGGTGTAGCTCGGCGCGCTGCCGAATTCGTTGCCCTCGTAGCTGTTGCCGAGCGCATCCTCGAACTCGCCGATCTCGGTCCACATCAGGCCGAGCCCGGCCGAGACGTTCAGCACCTGCGTTGCCTGCCAGGCCATGTCGGCCTCCAGCCCGTAGGACGTCGCCTCGTCGGCATTGACGGTGATGTTCCCCGCCGCAAGCGTGCCGCGGTAGTCCGGCAGCAGCCTCTGGGAATCCTCGGCCTCCGTGTAGAACAGGTTGCCGTTGAGCATCAGCCGCCCGCCCATCAGGTTGGCGCGGGTGAAGAGCTCGTAGTTCCACGAGGTTTCCTCGTCGAAATCCAGGTACTCGCCGGTCACGAAGCTGAGGCTGACCCCGCCGGGGTTGTAGCCGCGCGAGACCAGCGCGCCCACCGTGACGCCATCGGTGACGTCATAGGCCAGCGACAGCTTCGGCAGCCAGGCGCCGAAGGTCTCGTCGTAATCCAGGTCCTCGGGCGCCAGCCCGGTCGTGCCCTCGCGGGTGATGTGGTCGCGCTGGTAGCGCAGCCCGCCGGTCAGCGACCATCGGCCGGCGAAGCGCCAGGTCGTCTCGGCGTATATCCCGAGGCTCTCCTTCTCGTCGTCGAAGGTGGTGATGCCGTAGTAGTCCGGGTAGTAGTTCAGCCATTCGTCCGAACTCAGCCGCGAGACATAGACCCCGGCCACGCCGCTGAGCGCCGAGACCTCGTCGCCGAAGACCAGCCGGGTCTCGTTCGACATGTCGTCCTGGTCGATCTTGGCGCTGCCGGCGGTGTCCGGCGCGGTCTTGCGCTCGGTATGGATCCCGGCCCACTGGAACTGGTTGTGCAGCGTGGCGCCGCCGTCGAACTCGTAGCTGGCATCGAGCACGCCATAGGTCGTGTCGACCTCCCAGCTGGGCATCGAGTTGGTCCAGTTGTCCATCTTGGCATAGGTGCTGCGCTTGCCCGAGGCGGCTTCCCATGACGGCGCGCTGGTCTCGATCTGCGACAGGGTCAGCATGACCTCCAGCTGCGGCAGCGCCTCGGGCTGCCACAGCAGCTTGGCGCGCGCGGTGGAGGCCTCGAAATCCTGGTCGGTGTCCCCCTTCATGAACGCGTCGTTCTTGTAGTCGATGAAGGTGTCGCGCGCCTGGTAGTCATAGGAGAAGCGCGCGGCGAAGGAGTCCGACAGCGGCCCCGAGACCATCACCGAGCCGCGCCGGGTGTTGTAGCTACCGAATTCCAGCTGGGCGGCGGCCTCCGGCACGAAACTCGGATCGTTGGTGTTGACGATGACCGCGCCGGCGATGGAATTCGCGCCCTGCGCCGAGGTCTGCGGCCCGCGATAGACCTCGATCGTGTCGACATCCCACAGCGAGGCCATGCCGAAGACCAGCTCGTTGTAGGTCATCACGTGGCCGTCGACATTGACCGGAACCCGCGGGACCGTGCCGCCGAAGAACGCGCCCGATCCCTCGTTCGGCCCCTGCCCGTCCTGGCCGCGGATCACCGGCGCGCCGTTGGTGGAATTGAAGATGACGTTGGGCACGGTGTTCACCGCCTCGTCGACGGTCGACGCGCCGCTGCGCTCTTCGACCCGGGCGGCCTCGATCACGCTGACCGAGCTGGCGGTGTCCTCCAGGCTGCGCTCGATGCGCTCGCCCTGGACAATGATCGGGCCCAGCACGGTGGGGGCGGCCTCCTGCGCCCAGGAGGCGGCGGGGGCGAGCAGGCAGGCCACCGGCAGCATGCTCTTGCGGAAAATCGGGGTCATGGCAGTCCTCTCGATCGGGGAGGGCTGGCCGATCGGAGGATCTGCTGGCGGTCCTGGGTGTTGCGGAAATCCGGGCGCCGGACGGGCCCGGCCTGCGCCTCGCGGCGCGGTCACGGGCAATCACATTGCAGATGGCGGGCGCGGTGGCAACAAGAATCCGAGTGTTTTTGTCAGTTGTTGCTCCGGAACCCCGGCCGCCTCCGAACGCCTTCAGGCCGGTGGCCGGGGCGCACTCCGGGCGGCCCCCGGCCTGCCCCGTAACCGCCCGGAAAGGCGCGTCCCGCCAGCCACGGCGCAACGCGCATGGCAGACTTGCAATATCGAAATTGCTAATCCGCTCGCCATTGCTGTACCAATTGGCCAGACAAGACGGGAACGGGCGGCCTCCTCAGCATGGACGGGGCTGCCTTTTGCCGTTCCGGGGCCCGTGCGGTCCCGGCCGCAACGATTGGAACGCTGCCTGACATGACAGTTGCCGAAGATTTCGGAGCCGGGACCGCCCGGAACATCCGCGCCGGGGCCGCCGCGCCGGGCTACCTGCTGGGACGCGCCTCGCTGGCGCTCGCGATCTTCGCGGCGCTGCTGGCCAGCACCACGCCGAGCCCGCTCTATCCGGTCTATGTCGCGCAATGGGACCTGCCGCAGAGCGCGGGGACGACGATCTTCTCGGTCTATGCGCTCGGCACGCTGCTGGCGCTGTTCCTGTCCGGCCGGATCAACCGCGCCAGCTCGGACCGGCGGCAGGTGCTGCTGCCCGCGCTGGTCGCCACCGCCGCCGGCGCGATCCTCTTCGCCATGGCCGACGGCGTGCCGATGCTGCTGGCGGGCCGGTTCCTGTCGGGGATCAGCACAGGGCTGATCACGTCCACCGCCTCGGCGGCGATCTACGAGCTCAGCCCGCCCGCCCGGCGCGGCCATGCGGCGATGATCTCCACAGTCGCCTTCACCGGCGGCGCAGCGGCCGGACCCTGCCTGTCCTCCGCCGCGCTGGCCGCGGATGCCGCGCCGCTGGTGACGCCCTTCCTGTGCATCGCGGCCGTCGCGGCGCTGGCCTTCCTCGGGCTGCTGCTGTCGCCCTGGCCGAAGGCCAAGGGCACCGGAGCGTCGGAAAGCGGCAGCGGCGGCACCGCCTCGCTGGCCGAGCGGATCGGGCCGGTGCTGGGCGGACGGCTGTTCCTTCTGGCCTGCCTGGCGCTGACCGCGGCCTGGATCCTCGGCTCGATCCTGATGGCGCTCGGCGTCACCTTCGCCACCGACCTCTTCCACCTGCAGGTCCACGCGCTGGCCGGGCTTCTGCCTGCCATCTTCCAGCTCTTCGCCGGGATCGGACAGGTGCTGGGCGGCCAGATCCGGTCGATCCGCGCCATCCTCGCGGGCTTCGCCGCCATAGCGGTGCTGCAGGTCCTCGTGGCCGGCGCCGCGACCGTGCCCCTGCCCGCCCTCTTCGTGCTGTCGATGCCGCTCTGCGGCCTGGCCTACGGCGCCGCCTTCGTCGGCGGCGCGACCCTGGTCAACGAGACCTCGACCGCCGAAACGCTGACCGGGCGGATATCGCGCTTCTATGTCGTGGGCTACCTGGCCAACGCCGTGCCGACCTTCGGGATGGGCTTCCTGATCGACGGGATCGGCATCCAGGCCGCCTTCCTCGCCTTCTCGGCCGGGCTGGTGGCGCTGGCCGCCTGCGGGATCGCGCTGGCGCTGCATTTCGGCGGCCAGCTGCGCCGCGGCGGCTGAACCGCCCGCTCCCGGAGGCGCGGCCGGTCAGGCCCGCGCCATCGGCGAGCGGTTGTAGTTCTTGCAGATCAGGTAGCGCGACGGGGTGCGGCCGAGCGCGCCGAACCATTGCGGCACATGCGGCCCCATCCAGATCGCGTCGCCCGCCTGCACCGGATACCAGAGGCCGTCCAGCCGGTAGACCCCGCCGCCATCGAGCATCAGCAGCCCGTGCTCCATGAAATGCGTCTCCACATAGGCCAGCGAGGCGCCGGGGCGGAAGCTCATGACATTGACCTCGAAATCGAAGGCCGGGTCGGACGGCAGCATCTTCTGCACCTTCAGCCAGTCATCGCCGCGCAGCGCCCGCGCCGGGACGCCCGCGAGGCTGCCGGCCAGCGGGCCGGGCACCTCCCCGCGGGGCAGGAAGCGCCATTCGAACACCGCCAGGCGGCTGCCCGCCGGGATGTCGAGCCCGAGGCCGCAGCCGGGCGGCAGGAAGGCGAAGCTCTCGGGCGCCAGCCCGGTGCCGTCCGACAGGGCCGCGCCGCCCTCGAGGCAGAAGACGAAGCGCGCCAGCCCCGGCGCCGCAGGATGGGCGGCGGCATCTTCCGGACAGCGCACCAGCGACAGCGACAGCCGCGCCCCCATGTCGGGCGAAACCAGCACGGCCAGCTCCGCCCCGGGCCAGTCCGGCTGGGTGACCCATTCATGGCTTTCCGGGGTCAGCAGCGCATGGCGCGCCCGGATGTCGGAACGGGTCGCGCCGAAGCGGGCGAGGGAGTCGGTGGTCATTCGGGGCCTCCAAGTGGTCTGCGGGCCGCCCGGCCCGGGATGGGTGCGCACAAGCGCGGCATGGCGCACGGCCGGTCCGGTCGCGGGACGGGCACCGGGCGACGGCCCGTGATCGCCGATCCGGCCCCGCCCGTCCAGCACCCCGCCTGCCGCAGTCCCCGGACCGGCAGTCCGGAGCTGTCCGCCGTCCTTCCGGCCCCGCGGCCCGCCCTGCCGGAGCCCATCCAAGGAAGGTCCGGAGCTTGCACCGGCACCCGGCCGACCCGTCCCTCACTGCGGGGCGCAGAATCCGCAGGCGATTGGTGCCGCGCCCAAGAGGCGCAGCATTAGACCCCATGGTCTCTCCCCCATTCCTGAGGCTCGGCGCCGGGTCATCCGGGGCAACCCTCGCATGCAGAATGCCGCGGGAGAGACCGCCGACCTAGTCACCGTGCAGAGCGATCATGGGGTCTAGGGCCTTCGAAAACCAGGCCGCCGCCGCCCCTGTCTTTCCGGTTTGAGCGGCTGTGACCTTGTGGAGTGGGCCCCGTCCCCCTCGACCCTGAGCCCGTGCGGAAGCAAGAGCCGCTCCGTTCCGTTTCCAACCTGGACAGTTGCTTGGGCCGCCGGGAGCACGCCAGACATGGACGGGAACCATGGCAAGGCTGCTGACCATCATCGGCCGCAGCCTTGCGCGCAGCTGGACCGGCACCGACAGCTTGCCCACCGGCACCCCGCACGCATCGCAGACACAGGTTCGGACATTGCTCGCCGGGCTGCATCTCTTCCCACGGATGGCCTGGCCGTGTTCGAAGTCGCGAGCGGCGGCGATGCAGTGCCATCCGCCTCGCGCAGCGTGCCGACGCGCGAGGCCTTCATCGACAGGAGCCGAAGCGCAGGGAAGGTTGATCGCAGTCGGGCGTCAGCTCCCCGCCATCCTCGATGCAATGCTCCGGAATGGCCAACACGTCAGGCCTTGCGGAAAACCGCGTCCTCCCCGAGAGACCCGTCGGTGAAAGGGCGGCATCCCGGCACGGCATCCGGCGAAGTGACAGCGCCCGGCCTTCCAGCCGGGCGCTTTTCCTGCGGCGCATCCTGCCGCGGCCTGCCCTCCGCTCAGTTCCTGGCGGCGGCGGCCCGGGCAGCGCGCTCCAGCGGCTCCGGCGCCATGTAGGCGGCCAGCGCCTCGGCGGTCAGCGGCTCGCCGCGGATGACGCCCTGGCCGAGGATCCAGCCGGCCTCGTCCAGGATCAGGCTGGACAGGCTGCCGTCGAGCGTCAGGCCGAACTCGACGTCCTGCCACATCTCCTGCAGCGCCTCGACCGGCATCGCCCCCTGCATCGAGGCGGCGACCGCCTGCATCGCCGCAGCCGGATCGGCGGCGACATCGGCGTCGGCGCGGGCTAGCGCGCCGAGGAAGGCCTCCAGATCCGCGGAGTCCGCGCCGGTCATCGCGGGCGTGGCGGCGAGGATGTAATGCACCTGGTAGTCCCCGCCGCGCAGCTCCGCGTAGTCGCCGCCCAGCACCCGTGCGGCGGCAGCGTAGAAGCTGGGGAAGGCGGCAATCGCACCGACATCGCCGCGCGCCACGGCGGGAACCAGATCCGGCGGCGCGGCGGAGACGATCTCCGCCTCGACCCCGGCGTCCTCCAGCAGGCCATCGAGGAAGTAGTGGACATTCGTGCCGATCGTGGTGCCGATGCGGCGGCCGGCCAGATCGGCGGCGCTGTCCAGCGGCCCGGCCCCGGCATTGCCGATCACCCGCGATCCGGAATAGCGGGCCAGGTCGCCGACGATGCGGAAGTCCTGTCCCATGAGCGCGCCGGTCGCGGCGGGAAATTCGGCCATGAAGGCCACGTCCACCTGGCCGCCCAGCAGCGCCTCGAACCCTTCGCGGCCCGAGGCGAAGGACACCAGCTGCACGTCCACTCCGGCTTCCTCGAAATAGCCCTTGGCCAGGGCCACATCGACCTGCGGGGTCGAGGGGTTGGGGCTCCAGGCAAAGACCAGCTTGCCGGCATGGGCCAGGGCGGGGGCGGCCGCGATGATGGCGGCCAGGGCGATTTGCGTCAGTTTCGTCATGTGTCGTCTCCCGTCGGAATGTCTTGCCTCGTTGATGTCAGGCCGGTTCGGCCAGCATGCTGCGCGGATGAAGCAGCCCGATGATCTCGTCGCGGATCTCCAGCAGGTCCGAACCCGAGCGGCTGAAGCTGCGCGGCCGCTCCTGTTTCAGCTCGCAGTGGCGGATCAGCCGCCCCGGCGCCTGGCTCATCACCCACACGTCATCGGCCAGCAGCAGCGCCTCGTCGACATCGTGGGTGACGAACAGCACCGTCGCCCGGTGCTTCTGCCAGACGCCCAGCAGGAGCTCGTGCATCACCAGCCGCGTCTGGGCGTCGAGCGCGCCGAAGGGCTCGTCCATCAGGAGAACCTTGGGACCGAAGGCGAAGGTGCGCGCGATGGCGACTCGCTGCTTCATGCCCCCCGAAAGCTGCTGCGGGTATTTCCCGGCATGCGCGCCCAGGCCGACCTCGTCGAGCGCGGCGCGCGCCCGGTCGATCTCCTCCCGCTTCGGCAGGCCCAGCCGCTTCAGCCCGAAGCGGACATTGCCGAGCGCGGTGAACCAGGGGAACAGCCCGTATTGCTGGAAGATCACCCCCACCTTGTCCGAGGGTCCGTCGATAGGCGCGCCGTCCAGCGTGATCCGCCCCGAGGCGGGCTTCACGAAGCCGCCGATGGCGTTCATCAGGGTGGACTTGCCGCAGCCCGACGGGCCTATCAGCGCGGTGAAGGTGCCGGGGCGCAGCTCGACCGAGGTCGGCGCGAGGGCGGTGACGGGGCCCTGCTTGCCGTCGAAGCGGATGCAGACATCCTCGACGCGGACATGGCCTTCTGGCTGTGCGGTCATCACGATTGCTCCCAGTGGACGAGGCGCTTGCCGATGCGGTGGACGGCCAGGTCGACGACGGCGCCGAGCAGGCCGAGGATGATCAGGAGCGAAAACATCCGGTCGGTGCGGATGTACTGCCGCGCCTCCTGCAGGCGGTAGCCGATCCCCGAGGAGGCCCCCGAGAGCTCCGCCGCTACCAGGCTGAGGAAGGCCAGCGCCACGCCCAGGCGAAGCCCGGCGAAGATGTAGGGCGCCGCTGCCGGAACGATCACGGTCAGGAATTCGCGCGGCTTCGAGGCGCCCAGCGAGCGGGAGGCGCGCAGATAGGTCTCGGGGACGTATTCCATGCCGTGATGGGTGTTGAACCAGACGGTCAGGAACACGGTGTAGGAGATCACGAAGTACTTCGACCCCTCGCCGATGCCGAACCAGACGATTGCCACGGGGACCAGCGCGATGGCCGGGATCGGCCGCAGCACCGTCAGGAACGGGTTCAGCAGCATCCGGATCACCGCCACCCGCCCGGTCAGCAGCCCCAGCGACACGCCGAGGCTGGCACCGATGGCGAAGCCGATGGCGGCCCGGCTGAGCGAGACCGACAGATCCTTCTGCAGGGTGCCGTTTGCCCACATCTCCGCCGTGGCCGACCAGACCGACCAGGGCGCGGGAAAGATGGTCTCGGGGACGAACCCCGCCGCCCCGACCGCCGCCCAGAGGGCGAGGACGAAGGCGAAGGAAATCACCGGCCCGGCCAGCAGCGCCCGGGAGGCCGCGCCGCGCAGGGCAGCGGCGCCGGGAAGGCGGGCGCGCAGCCCGCCGGAGGGAGGACGGAGATCGGTCACAGCCACGACACCTGCTCCTTCGCATAGCGGTGGGCGCGGAAGCAGGAATTGTGGCTCCCGAGGATGAAGCTGTTCAGCGGCGCCGGGTATTCGGCGAAATCCGGGATAACGTATTCCCAGACCAGCTCGCCCGCGCGCGTCACCTCGAATAGGCGGCCATAGGCGCTTTCGCAGATCAGCGTGTTGCCGTTCCAGAGCCGCTGGCACGATCCCATGTAGGGCGAGAAGAACGAGGCCGGCATCGGGTCGGCATAGCTCCAGGTGACCTTGCCGTCGGGCATGAATTCAAGAGCCCGGGAGAAGGGCGAAGTCGAGCCCCGGCGCAGGTTGCCGTTGTCGAAGACCAGGATCGACCCGTCCTCCATCTCCACCGGGGTGTGCTGCTGGGCGACGACCTCCGGCCCCACATGCCAGGCGACCTTGCCGGTCGCCTTCTCCACCGCGATCACGCCCGAGGTGGTGCGAAGGCTCATCAGGATCAGCCCGTCCTTCGTTTCGCTGAGGCCGTTGATCATCGGCCAGTGGCGGCGGTCGAAGATCGCATGGACCGGGAAATCGGCCGGGTCGAGATGCTCCCAGATGCGCCATTCCCAGACGGTCTCGCCCTTGCGGTTCACCTCGCGGACGATGTCGGACTGGATGACGCCGTCAGCGCCGTCCTTCCTGGGATCGCCGCCGGTGACCCGCGCGGCCCTGTCGGCCGGCAGCGGCGCGGCGACGGTATAGAGCAGGTTGCCGTTCGGCAGCCACTGCGCGTCATGGTGGTGATGGATGTCCTCGTGGCGCCAGACGATCTCGCCCTCGGGCGTCGCCTCGTAGAAATCGCCGCCGTGCCACAGGTCCCAGGCCGGGTAGAGCGCGGCAGAGGTCGCGTGGCTGCCGTTGTAGCCGAGGTTGCCGTTCGGCAGGATCACCGCGTCGCGGCCCGCGCGGACCGGCATCTGCCAGCGATGCGCCAGGCGCCCCTCGATGTCGATCAGATCGACCCTTCCTTCCGCGCATTGCCCGGCAAAAAGCGTGAAGCCCCCTGCGGACCGCGCCGGATCATGGGCGGTCAGCCCGAGGCGGCGGCGGCGCAGCGTCACCTGTTCGGGCAGGGTTTCGGTCGATCGGGTCAGGGTCATGGCAGTCATGGCGTCTCCTTTCGGCAGGGTCCGGCACTTTGGCCGCAGAGCGTTAAATCGTTTTAATAACGTTATGCGCTTGCTGAGGGCTCGCTAAAACGTTTTACTGTAGAAGCACGCCAAAAGTTTCCGGACTGGCGCGAATTTGGGCGCCCTGCGGGGCGGAATGGTCGGAAGATGGACGAAACAGGAAATCCGGGGCCGGAAATCCGCCTCCCGCGCCGGGCCACGGTCAAGGATGTGGCGCGACTCGCCGGGGTCTCGGCCGGGACGGTGTCGAACGCGCTGAGCGGCAAGCGGCGGGTGGACGACGCCACGAGGGGCAGGATCGAAGCGGCGATTGCCGAGCTGGGCTATATCCCCAACATCGCCGCGCGGGGGGTGCGCACCGGCCGGGCGAATACCATCGCGCTGTTCTCCTCCATGCCCACGGCTGTGGCCGCCGGACCTTCGAAGCTGGGCTTCATGATGGAGATCGCCGCTTCGGCCGCGATGACGGCGCTGAACCGCAACGTGGCACTGGTGCTGGTTCCGCCGATCGCCGGGCCCGCGGAGGCGCTGCGCAACGTCTCCTTCGACGGCGCCCTGCTGGTGGAGCCCGCGGAGGACGACCCGTTCCTCGCGCTTCTGTCCTCCCGGGCGATCCCGACCGTCGTGATCGGCGAGCCGCCGGTCGCGGCCGGGCGGCATGTCGAGCTGCACTACGGCGCCACCGCGCGGCTGCTGGTGCGGCACATGCTGGAGACCGGCGCCCGCGCCTTTCCGCTGATGCTGGGACAGAGCCGCAGGCAGTCCCATGCCGCCTTCGAACGGGTCTACCTCGAGGAAATGGCCGCGGCAGGACTGGCGCCGCGGGTGATCCGGGTCGACGAGACCGGCGGCGAGGCCGCCGCAGCCGGGGCGATACGGGCCGAGCTGGCCGCTGCCCCCGGGCTCGACGGCGTGCTGGTGCCGGTGGATGCGCTGGCGACCGGGGTGATGGCGGGACTGCGCGCGGCCGGGCGGCGGGTGCCGCAGGACGTGCGCGTCGCCACGCGCTATGACGGCATCCGCGCGCGCACCGAGACGCCGCCGCTGACCGCCGTGGACCTGCATCTCGACCGGGTCTCGGAGATTGCCACCGAGGCCCTTCTGGACCTGATCGAGGGCGCGCCGCCGGCGGAGATCCCCCTGCCCCCGCTCCCGCTGCTGGTCCCCCGGGCGTCGACCCTCGCCACGCCTGCGGAAGGCTGACCGCGCCGCCCAGCCATGGCGTCACTCCATGGAAGCGGCAGGCAGCCCGGCGCCGCAAAGCCGGCCGGGGATCTCCGCCGGGATGCCCGCAAGCCGGGCCATGTGCCAGCCGAGCACCTGGTTCGAGCTCAGCACAGGCAGGCCCAGCTCGGCCTCCAGCCCGGCAATGATGTCCAGCGTGCGCAGGTTGGTGCAGGACAGGAACAGCCCGTCCAGATCGGCGCGCGCCGCCAGCGCCCCAGCCGCCGCGCGGATCGAGGCCGGGGCGATGCGGGCGACGCGCGCCTCCGTCCCTTCGCCGAAGCCCGCCATGTCCGGCACCGCGATCCCGGCCGTTTCGAAGGCCGCCCGCACCGGGGCGGCAACGGAGGCGACATAGGGCGAGACGATGCCGACGCGGCACAGTCCCAGCGCGCGGGCAGCGGCCAGCGCCGCCGAAAGAGGATTGGTGACCGCGCGCGTCCGGACATGTTCCTGCACCAGCGCGCGCACGCGCCCGGCCCCGATCAGCGTGGTGCCCGACGTGCAGCCATAGGCGACGGCAGCGTATCGCGCGGCAGGCGGCAGCAGCGCCGCGCCCCCCGGCAGATCCGCTTCCATCGCGGCGATGGTCTCCGGCGTCAGCTCCGCGCCGGAGGGCACGCGGGACACGTGCAGACGGGCAGACGCCCGCGGGAGCATGCGGCGGAAATCGTCTTCGACGGTCTCGTCTGCCTGCAGAGCGATCAGGCCCAGCCGCGGCCGGGGATCCTCCTCCAGCCCGTATGGGAAGCGCTCCATCAGGCGATCTCCGGCAGATCCGCGGGGGCGCGCGGCGACAGCAGCTCCGCGCCCTGCGCGCGCAGGACGATGTTTTCCTCGTGCACCATGATGCAGCCGGGGCGCAGGACGGCCCCCGGCTCCAGCGTCAGCACCATGCCGGGGCGAAGCGGGGTTGCGTCCTTCGGCGCGAAGGACGGCCATTCGGTCAGGCTCAGCCCCAGCCCGTGCCCCAGCCGCCCGCCGCCCGGCTCGGCGCCGCGGCGGCGCAGCCCGGCGCAGAGCATTCCGTGCACGTCGCGGGCCAGCATGCCCGGGCGCAGTGC
Organism: Mangrovicoccus sp. HB161399; assembly: GCF_013184745.1. GTDB lineage: Bacteria > Pseudomonadota > Alphaproteobacteria > Rhodobacterales > Rhodobacteraceae > Mangrovicoccus. The sequence goes on along the minus strand of NZ_JAATVU010000022.1, from coordinate 54,035 downwards.
CTGCAGGCACTCCTCCGTCGCCTCCCACAGCGCCGCATGCGTCTGCCGGGCCAGGTCCGAGGCCGGGCCGATGGAGAAATTGCGGTCGAAATCGCAGAAATGGCCCTCGCGCACCGCGCCGGTGTCAAGCATCAGCACGTCGCCGCGGACCAGCGGCTGCGGCCCGGCGGGGGAGATCACGTCGCCATAGCCGTACGGCCCGGCGCCGCCCGCGAGATAGGCGACCCAGTCCGCGCCCTCCTCCAGCAGCAGCCGCTGGAAGCCGCGGAACACCGCATCGAGCGGGCGGCCCGCCCCCGCGATCTCGGGCACGCGCGCGAAGGCCCGGCCCGCAATGGCGCAGGACGCGCGGATCTTGGCGATCTCGGCCTCCGACTTGATCTCGCGCACCCGCTGCACGCAGGCAGTGGCATCCGCGAAGGCGCGCGGGGCAAGGCGCCGCTCGAGCTCCCGGAAATCCCGGACCGGCATGCGCAGATGCGTCTCCAGCCCCATCGGCAGGCCGATCCGCCCGCGCTCCGGCACCATCGCCGCCAGGGTCTCCGCCAGCAGGGAGACGCCGTCATCCTCCGGGTCGGGCGCGTCCCAGGTCAGGATCTCCCCGATCCAGGTCCGGCCCATCAGCTCCGCGCCGATCGACGGCATCACTGCCACCGGGCTGCCTGAGGCCGGCACCAGCAGGAACCAGGGCCGCGCCGGGCTTTCCCAGAACCGGGTGAGGAAGCCGGTGACGTAGAAGACATCCGCGGGCGCGGTCAGCAGCAGCGCGCCAAGCCCCGCCGCCGCCATGCCCGCCTGCAGCCGCGCCACGCGGCCGCGGTATTCCTCCGCCGGGAAGACGAGCGAGCGCTCAGCCATCCTCGGGACCCTCGCTGAGGATCGCCAGCACCCGCGCGCCCGGCGGCAGCGGCAGCCCGGCCAGCGCCGCCGCGATCCCCGCCGCGCCGGAAGGCGTCGTCGCGATGCCCTGCGCCGCCAGTTCGGCCACCGCCGCGGCGGCCTCTTCCTCGGAGATCGTTGCGAAGAGGTCGGCATCCCGCGCCAGCCCCCCGAGCGCGATCGCCGACGGCGTCTTGCAGTCGAGCCGACCCATGGCCGAAACCGGTCCGGACGTCTCGGTCACCCGGCCCGCGCGGATGCTCTCCTTCAGCGCCGGGGCGGCCTCCGGCTCCACCACCACGATCTGCGGAGCATCGCCCCAGACGCGGCGGGCATGCGCGGCCACGGCGGCGGCGAGCCCGCCGACCCCGGCCTGCAGCAGGAGATGGGTCGGCGGTGCCGGGATCTGCGCGGCGACTTCCTCGGCAAGCTGGAGATAGCCTTCCATCACGCGCAGGGGCAGCGCGTCATAGCCGGGCCAGGAGCTGTCGGAGAGCAGCGTCCAGCCATGCGCCTCCGCCGCCTCCGCCGCGGCCGCCATCGAAGCGGCATAGTCGGCGCCGGCACGGACCACTTCGGCCCGCTTGCCGCGCAGCCGCGCGGCGAAGCCCTCGGGCACGGTCCCGGCCAAGTAGATCACCGCCCGGGCGCCGAACTGTGCCGCACCGGCCGCCACCGAGAGGCCGTGATTGCCCGCGCTGGCAGTGACATAGGTGCGCCCGGCCAGCGCCCGGGTCCAGTCCCCGCCCGAGCGGGCGGCCGCGGCCTCGCGCGCGATGGCATGGGCGGCGCCGAGCGCCTTGAAGCTGCCCAGCCCCATGCGGGCGCGCTCGTCCTTCAGGAAGACCCGCGCCACGCCGCAGCGCGCGGCCAGCCAGGGCAGGTCCAGCAGCGGGGTCTCGCGGTGCGCCGGGCAGAGCGCCAGCAGGCGCTGCACGGCGGCGGCATCGTCCAGCGGCATCGGCGCGCCGAGGCCGAGACTGCCGCCGCGGCGGGGATTGGTCGATAGGTCGGGCATGGCCGGGCTCCGCGCTGGTCTGTCCCGCAACACTAGCGCCCCGGCACGGCCCTGCACGGAAAACCGGGCCGCGCGCGCCGGAAATCCGCGCGGCCCCGCAGGCCGGCGAAGCCCGCGCCCGGAAATTGCCCGGGCCGCCGGGGTCACTCGGTCAGCGCGTCCAGCTTGTAGATACGGATTTCCTTGCGGGACACCTTCAGAACCCCGTCGCTTTCCAGCTTGTCGAGTGTCTGGGTCACCCATTGCCGGGTCGCGCCGACCATGGTCGCGATCTGGTCATAGGTGATCGAGCGCTCGATGATCGTCGCCCCGTCCTCGTAGCGGCCATGGGTGTCGGCCACGATGACCAACAGCTGCCGCAGCCGGTCCGAGACGCTGCGCGTGCCCAGCATCTGCAGCAGCGCCGAATAGCATTTGCCCTTGGCGATTAGCCCGTCGATCACCGCCAGCGCCACGTCGGGGATCTTGCACACCAGGTTGCGCATCGACATGCCCGACAGGAACAGCAGCTCGCAATCCTCCAGCGCATCCGCCGACCAGACATGGCGGCCGCGGCCGAAGACCTCGGGACCGCCGATGAAATGGCCGGGCGTCCAGTAGGCCAGGGTGATCTCGCGCCCCGAAGGGCCGGCATAGAAGGTGCGCATCCGGCCGGATTCGATCACCCAGACGCCGGTATGCGGATCGCCCTGGAAGAAGAGCCCCTGGCCCTTGCCCACGGTCGTGCGCACGCCCATGTGGCGCACCGCCTTGCGGTCCTCGTCGCGCAGCGAGGCGAGGAATCCCGCCCCCTCGTTGATGTCGAGCAGGTATTCCGACAGGTAGATGGCGCTCTGCGCCTCCTGGTCCTCTGTCATTCTCATTCCCTCGGGGCCGCGCCCAGCCAGGCCGCAACCGCGTCTATGTCGGTCTCGTCCAGCCCCTCGACCGCCTGACGCTTCAGCCGGTCGGGCATGGCCCGCGCGCCGGAGCGAAAGTCGCGGAGCTGCTTGGCCAGATAGGCCGGGTGCTGCGCCGTCAGCAGCGGGGTGGCGGGCTTCAGCCCCGGCCCCGCGTCATGGCATTCGCCGCAGCCCGAGACAGCGTAGACCAGCGCGCCGCGCCCGGCCAGTGCCGGATCGTCGGGCGGGTCCGCCGCGGGCGGGTCCTGCGCGGCGAACCATTCGACCACCTGCGGGATGTCCTCCGGCGCGATCTCGGTCACGGTCTTGGCCATCTGCCCGCCGTCATTGGCGCGGTGGCCGCCGAGGAAGGCATCGATCTGCGCCTCCAGATAGCCGGGCTGCTGGCCCGCGAGCTTGGGAAATTTCGGCCGCGGATCGTCGCCGAAATAGCCGTGGCATAGCGCGCAGCGCTCCTGCGGCTCGGCCATCTCCCAGGCCCCGGCCTGCGCGGCAGCGAAACCGAGGACAAGCGCGGCCGCAAGGTCACGAGCCCGCATCGATCCTCTCGACCGGCGCGGTGACCGCGATCTCCGCGCCATCGGCGAAGATCAGGGTCAGCACCACCTCGTTGCCTACGGCCAGGGCTTTCCGCGGCCCCATCAGCATGACATGAAGCCCGCCCGGCGCGAAGGCGACGCTGCCGCCCGGGGCGATCTCGATCTGGTCCATCGCCGCCATCATGGCGACGCCGTCCTTCTCCATCGAATGGTGCAGATGCGCCATGGCGAAGCCCTCGGCGCGCACCCCGGCCAGCGCGCGCGGCGCCGCGCCGGCATTCGCCACCACCATGTAGGCCGCCAGGGTCCGCGCGCCGGGCGGGGCCAGCGCGACGCGGGCCTCAGTCACGGCGATGTCCCCTGCATGGGCAAGCGCTGGGAAGGACAGGACGGCGGCAAGCAGAAGCGATCTCACTGGATCATCTCCCGGCGGTACTGGATCTGCAGCATGGACAGGAACTCCGCGGTGCGGCCGGGGTCGAAGGGCGGCTGCAGTTTTGCGCGCAGCGTCCCGTCCGGTGCGATCACCAGCACCGAGGAGGAATGCTGCACCTCGTAATAGCCCGAGCTGTCCGGCGGCATCAGCCGGTAGAAGCTGTCGGAGGCCTCCACGAGCCGGTCGATGTCCTCCTGCCGGCCGGTCACGCCGAGGAAGTCGGGATGGAAGAACACCGCGTAGTCGGCCACGGTTTCGCGGTCGCGCTCCGGATCGACCGAGACGAAGACCACCTGCGGGATGTTGTCCGGCCTGACCCGCAGCGAGGTCTCCGACCAGGCGGCCTCCAGGTTCTGCATGGTGAAAGGGCAGACATCCGGGCAGGAATTGTAGCCGAACATCACCAGCGTCCAGCGGCCCTGCAGGTCCGCGTCCGAAAAGCGCGTCGTGGCCGTGCCGTCGAGCGCGAAGGACGGCATTTCCACCGGATCGTCGAGCAGCACCCCCTGCACCTGCGCCGCCGCGGGCGCTGCCGCCAGCAGCAGCGCGGCCAGCAGCCGGATCATGCGTTCTGCTCCTCGAAGGCGCGGCGGCTTTCCGCGCGGATCACCTCCAGGCAGTGCTGGCGCGCGCGGATGTAGTCGGGCATCGAGCCCATGTCGGTGCTGCGCGGGCGCGGCAGCGGGATGCGCAGGTCCTCGATCACCCGCCCCGGCGCAGCCGACATCACCAGCACCCGGTCGGCGAGGAACACCGCCTCGTCGACATCATGGGTGACGAAAACGACGGTGGTGCCGAATTTCTGCCAGATCTCCAGCAGGCTTTCCTGCATCATCAGCCGGGTCTGCGCATCGAGCGCGCCGAAGGGCTCGTCCATCAGCAGGACGCTGGGATAGTTGGCCAGGGCGCGGGCGATGCCCACCCGCTGCTGCATGCCGCCCGACAGCTCCGCCGGATAGCGGTTGCCGAATTTCCTCAGGCCGACCATGCCGAGGAAGGTATTGGCGATGGAGCCCGCTTCCCTGCGGCTCTTGCCGGCCATGCGCGGCCCGAAGGCGACGTTCTCGTAGACCGTCTTCCAGGGCAGCAGCGAATACTGCTGGAAGACCATGCCTCGGTCGGGGCCGGGCTTCTCCACTTCCACGCCGTCGACGCGCACGGACCCGGAGCTGGGCTTGACGTAGCCCGCGATGGCATTGAGCAGCGTGGATTTCCCGCAGCCCGAGGGGCCGAGGATGCAGACGAACTCGCCCGGCATGATCTTTAGCGAGGTGGTCTCCACCGCGCGGTGCGCGGTCGGGCCCGTGCCGAAGGTGATCGACACGCGGTCGATGTCGATCGCGCCCTTGCCGTTGGAGGCCTTCGGCTGGCCGCTGCGCTGGTATTTCAGGACATCAAGCATGGGAAGGCTCCGTTTCGAAAGAGGGCAGGCGGGACGCCCTTGCGGACAGGGCGAGGATGGCGAGGGCCAGCAGGCCGAAGCCCGCGAGCGCCAGCGGCGTGCCGAGGGGTTCCAGCGCCAGCGAGGCCGAGGTGCCGAGCCCCATCATGGCAAGCCCGACGACCCAGTTGGGCGTGGCGCAGCAGACCACCCAGCTCATCGTGGCATTGGTCATGGCAACCAGGACGGCGCCCGCGCCGGTGACGGCCCCGGCCCCGCCGCGCAGGGAGGCCGGGCAGGAGGGCCGCCGCATCAGCGCGGTCGCCAGCCCGGCCAGCGCGCCCAGGAGGAACAGCATGGCCAGCTTGGCAGGCACCACGCTGAGCGCCCAGACCGAGATGCCGTTGCCGTAGTCGTAGTTCATGCGGCCGATCTCCAGCAGCCATTCCTGCGCGATGATCGGCCCCATGTCGCGCACCGAAGGCACGGTCTCGATGATCCGCAGCACGTTGCCGGGCCAGTCATAGAAGGTGGCGTAGTTCGGCAGCTCGCCGAAGCGGACCGCCAGCAGGACCAGCATCGTGACCTGCGACAGCAGCGCGGTGGCAAGCCCCCACGACAGGAGCCTGCGCCAGCCATGGCGCAACTCGCGCCGCAGAGGGTCCAGCATGGCGCTCATCTCGTGCGCTTCTGCCATTTCAGCAGCGGCGCGGTCAGCACCCGGACGGCCGCGGTCGACAGCGTGCCGAGGAAGCCGATCACCAGCATGCCCACGACGATGTCGGGATAGTTGATCAGGCTGTAGGCGTTCCAGGTGAAGTAGCCGATGCCGTACTGGCCCGAGATGATCTCGCCCGCGAGCAGCGAGAACCAGCTGACGCCCATGCCGATGGCAAGCCCCGCCGAGATCGACGGCAGCGCCGCGGGCAGGACCACATGGCCGAAGATCGCCATCCGCGAAGCGCCCAGCGACTGCGCGGCGCGCACCAGCACCTCGGGGGTCTGCTCGACCCCGTGCAGCGTGTTGAGCACGATCGGGAAGAGCGCGCCGAGGAAGGTGATGTAGATGATCGAGGCCTCCTCGGTCGGCCACATCAGGATGGCCAGCGGGATCCAGGCGACGGCCGGGATCGGGCGCAGCACCTCGATATAGGGGGTGATGCAGGCTCGGGCGAAGCGCGAGCGGCCCATCATCACGCCGATGCCGATGCCGATCACCACCGCCATCAGGTAGCTGACCAGGATGCGCTGCATCGAGACCAGGATGTGGGTGTAGAAGATCTCGGTCCCCAGGTGGCCCCAGAAGGCGGCGAAGACCTTGCCCGGGCCGGGGATGTTGCCGAAATCGACGATCCAGTCGAGGTTGGTCGCCGAGGCCCAGTGCCACAGCGCCACGCCGATCGCCAGCGACCCGGCGCCGATCGCGATCTCGCGGAGCTTTTCCGGCGGGACCAGGCGGCGCCGGGCGGCCGGGGGCGCCGGCTCGGCTGGTCGGGGCGCCGGGTCGTCGGCCATCGGCGGGTCCAGGAGGTCTGCGGTCTGGGTCATGGCGTGTCCTGTCTGGCTGTCCGGGCGGGGCCGCTGCGGCCCCGCCCCCTTGCGCGATTGCTGGCGGATGCGGCCGCCGGGATCAGCCCTCGGTCGAGGCGAAATCCGCGACGGCGTCGTCGAAGGTGATCACGTTGCCGCCATGCGCGGCGGCGTAGTCCTCGGCCTCGCCCTTGCGCAGGAAGGTGGCGTAGTCCTCGCCCGACTTGACCCAGAAGGCGGTCTTGCCGAAGAGCTTCAGGCCGGTCTCGCTGTCATAGACATAGGTGGCGTTCAGCTTGGCGCCGGTGGCCTGCATCTCGGCCATCGCCTTGAGGAATTCCGGCATGGTCGCGTAGGAGGAGATGCCGTCGCGGGCATGCCAGATCTCCATCGGCAGCCCGGCATTGGCCTCCTTCGGGTCGACCGTCTTCGCCTTGTCGGCCTCGTAGTCGGCGCCCAACTCGGAATAGGCGGCCTTGACGTAGTCCTCGGTGATCCAGGCGCCGAAATCGAGCGGCGGGATCGCCTTCTCGCGCTCCAGCACCGAATGGTCGAATTCCAGCGCCTCGACCCACTGGTCCTTGATCGTCGGGTCCAGCGTCAGGTGGCCGCCCTTGGAAAAATAGAGATAGAGCACCTCTTTCTCGACGCCGGTCCAGCCCTCCATCTGGGTGACGGCGCGCACCGGATCCTCGCGGATCCACTCGCCCGCCTGGTAGACGGCCTTGACGAAGGCGGTGACGACCTCGGGATATTCCTCGGCGAAGTCCTGGCGGACCACGACGCCGTGCAGGTAGGGCACGCCCGCTTCCGAGCCGTCATAGATCTTGCGGCCGGTGCCGCGGAATTCCATGATCTCCGACCAGGGGCAGAAATCGCTGTGCGCATCGACCTTGCCGGCCGCGATGTTGGCGGCGCCGACGGCCGGGCTCTGGTTCTTCAGCGCGTAGTCGGCGGTGGAGATGCCGTTGTCCTGCATCGCCTTGAGCAGCATGCCCCAGGCAGCCGAGCCGACCGGCGTGGAGACGTCCTTGCCCTTGAGCTGGTCGATCGAATAGATGTCGCTGTCAATCGGCACGACGATCGCGTTGCCCGAGCCCTTCATGTTGTAGCCCGTTCCGGCGACATAGAGCGTGCGCAGGCTGTCGGTCTCCTGGAACTTGGCGCCGTTGACGATCAGCGGGTAGTCGCCCATCACGCCGAAATTCAGCTTGCCGGCCATCATCTGGTTGGTGATCGGGCCGCCCGAGGAATAGTCCGACCAGCTCACGTCGTATTCGGCATCGGCATACTTGCCGTCATGCGGCAGGTTCTGCTCCAGCAGCCCCAGCTCCTTGATGACGATCCCGGCGGTATAGGTGTCGGTGCACATGGACTGGTGGCCGATGGCGATCTCGATCTTCTCGGCCAGGGCGGCGCTGGCGAGGGCGCTCAGCCCGGCGGCGAAGATGCTTCCCTTCAGAACGGCTCTCATGGTCATGGTTGGTTCCCCTGTCGGTTCCGGTTCTTGGTGCCTTGGATCCACTATCCGGGCCCCTGCGCGGCCGGGGAAGGCTGCCGCCGGCAATGCCGGAAGGTGAATCCGAAACTGACCATTATTTGTGCTGTTTTTTCTCCCACTGCGGCCTTACCGACCGGAAAATTGATCTGGATCAGGGCGGAATCGATTCGATTTGTAAACCACAATAAATAATAAAAACAATTACTTAGATACATTCCCATAACGCATGACGGCCCTCCCGGAGGGGTCTCCGGGAGGGCCGTCAAAGCGATCAAATTTTGGGCTTTCGTCAGGCGGCCGCGATCCGGTCCAGCGCCCAGCGGACGTTCTTGCGCACGTCCGGATCCGTGTCGTCGGCATAGGGATCGAGGAAGCGGCGCGTCTCCGGCACGGCCAGCTCGCCCAGCACGGCGGCGCATTCCTTGCGCAAGTTCGGGATCGGCAGGTCCATCATCGGGCCGATCTGCATGGCCGCCCCGGTGGCGCCGAGCCGCCCGAGCGAGCGCACGGCCTTCAGCCGCACCTGCCAGAAATCATCTGCCAGCGCGCCGGTCAGGGCCGCCACGCAGCCCGATCCGCCCGATTTGGCCAGGGTCTCGGCCGCGGCCTCGCGGACCTGCCATTCAGGGTCCTGCAGCCCGGCGGCCAGAGCCGCCTGGGCGGCCTCCGAGGACGAGAAGCCGAGCGCCAGCAGCGCTGCCTTCCGCACCGGGATCTCGGGATCGCGCGCGGCGCCGCAGAGCGCGGGCAGCGATGCCTCGTCCTGCAGCCAGCCCATCACCCCGACCGCCTGCACCCGCACCACCTGCGAGGGCGAGGCAAGCGCGGCAATCGCGGGCTCCATCGCTTCCGGTCGGCGCAGTTCCTTGATGCCGGCCAGGCAGGCGGTCAGCACGAACTCGTCCTGGCTGCCCAGATGGGGCAGGATCGCGTCGCCCGAGGCCGGATCCTTCAGCTCGGTCAGGCTGACGGCGGCGGCTTCGCGCACCTCCGCCTCCGGGTCGGACAGCGCGTCGACCAGCGCCGCCGCGGTCTCGGGGCCGTCGAAATCGGTCAGCGCCTGCGCCGCCTGCTTCCTCACCCCCGCATCCGTGTCCGTGATGGCGCGGGCCAGATGCGGGATGGCGTCCGGATCGGCGCTGTCGGCCAGCTCGATCACCGCCATGATGCGCGCGCCGGGGGACGGGTCGTCCAGCCCCTCGGCCAGGTCGTCGATATCGGAGAAATCCTCGAAGATAGCCGTCATCTGGTCCTCACTTCAGCAGGTAGGGGATGGTGACGGTGACGGCGCCGGTCGGGCAGTCGGCCTCGCAGGGCATGCAGTACCAGCATTCGTCGTATTTCATGTAGGCGGTCTTGGTGCCGTCCGCGAGCTCCTTGATGCGCAGCACGTCGAGCGGGCAGACATCGACGCAGACGGTGCAGCCCTTGTCGGCGATGCATTTGGCGTCATCGATGGTGACGGGAACGGAGGTGGCGGTCTGTGCCAGGGGCATGATGGCTGTCCTTGTTACTCTGCGGCCACGGAGGCATCGACGCGCTGCTTGTAGTAGGCGTCCTTCTCGTCCTCGGCGATGTCGACGACATAGGGCTGAACCTCGCGCTTCTCGTGCGCGGGCCTGCCGTCCGCGCCCTTGGTCAGCAGCGTGTGGCAGAACCAGTTCTCGTCGTCGCGGGCGTATTCCACGCGGTTGTGGTAGAGGCCCCAGCGGCTCTCGGTGCGGTAGAGCGAGGCGGCGGCGGCCATGTCGGCGCAATCGAGGATCGAGGCGGCCTCGAGCGAGCGCATCAGCTCATGCGCGTCGCGGACATGCATGCCCTGCTCCATGTCCTCGCGGACCTCGGCGAAACGCTTCTGCGCCAGCTCCATCTTGGCGGTGACCTTCGGCGGCTGGAGGTAGTCGTTCACCAGACGGCGGGTCTTGTACTCGATCTGGTTCGGCGGGATGCCGTCGTCGCGCTTTGTCGGCGCCAGCACCCGGGCGCGCTCGGCCTCGACATCGGCCAGGTCGAATTCGGCGAAATCCACTTCGCCCATGAAGTCAGCAGCGTCCTCGCCGGCGAAGGCGCCATGGGTGAAGGCGCCCAGCATGTAGTTATGTGGCACGTTCGCCATGTCGCCCGCGGCATAGAGGCCGGGAATGGTGGTGCGGGCATGCTCGTCGACGAAGACGCCGGAAGCCGAGTGGCCCGAGCAGAAGCCGATTTCCGAGATGTGCATCTCGATCATCTGCTTGCGGTAGTCGGTGCCGCGCCCGGCATGGAAATGGCCGCGGGTCGGGCGCTCGACGATATGCAAGACCTTCTCGATCTCCGCGACGGTTTCCTCGGCCAGGTGGTTCAGCTTGAGGAAGACAGGGCCCTTGCCGGATTGCAGCTCGTCGTAGAATTCCTGCATCATCTGCCCCGACCAGTAGTCGCATTCGATGAAGCGCTCGCCCTGGGCGTTCGAGGTGTAGCCGCCCATCGGCCCGGCGACATAGGCGCAGGCGGGACCGTTGTAGTCCTTGATCAACGGGTTGATCTGGTAGCATTCGAGGTTCGCGAGCCCGGCACCGGCATGGTAGGCCATGGCGTAGCCTTCGCCCGAGTTCGACGGGTTCTCGTAGGTGCCGTAGAGATAGCCGGAGGTCGGTAGGCCCAGCCGCCCGGCGGCGCCCAGCCCCATGATCACGGCCTTGGCGCGGATCACCAGGAACTCGGCGGTGCGGGTGTTGACGCAGACCGCGCCGGCAACGCGGCCCTCGCCGGTCAGCAGCCGGGTCGCCATGTAGCGGTTGACGACGCTGATCCGCGCCTTGCGGAGCTGGCGGTAGAGCGCCTTCTTGACCGTGTCGCCGTTGGGCATCGGCAGCACGTAGGTGCCGATATGGTGGACCTTCTTGACGTCGTATTCGCCGTTCTGGTCCTTCTGGAAGCGGATGCCGAAGCTGTCGAGCTCCTTGATGATGCCGTAGCATTCCTCGGCATAGCGGTAGACCGGCTTCTGGTCGACGATGCCGTCATTGGCGATGGTGATTTCCTTGGTGTACTGCTCGGGCGTGGCATAGCCCGGGATCACCGAGTTGTTCAGCCCGTCCATCCCCATCGAGATCGCGCCGGAGCGCTTGACGTTGGCCTTGTCGAGCAGCACGACATTCGCGCCGGGGTTCTTCTTCTTCGCCTTGAGCGCGGCCATCGGGCCTGCGGTGCCGCCGCCGATCACGAGGATGTCGCAGTCGATCTGCGTCAGGCCGTCGAGTATCTCGTCCATGATTGCTGTCCTGTTCGCTGTCTTCCCCACTGTCGCCGCGGCGCGGCGGGGAGAATGTCAATTACTTGCCAAAGCTCTCGGAAAGCTCGCGGAGGTAGGAAAACGGGTAGATCGCCCGCTCGTGCCCGTCGGAGAAATGCACGTTGACGCCGTAGTCGCCGACGCCTTCCAGCGCGGTGATCTTCAGGTCCGGGGCAATGGCGATCTCGCCGGTGTCGATCAGTTCGCGCAGGCTCCAGGCGTCGCGGGCGTGGCGGCGCAGATAGTCCGCGGGCAGCACGCTTTCCCCGGCATCGGTCCAGATCAGCCGGAGATTCCTCAGATCGGGTGTGGTCACCAGTTCGTCGAGCATGGGGGTCCTTTCTGTTCGCCCCTCCAGCCTGCCCGGAAGATGAGTCGCCGAAATAGCAATTCCTTTACGGACGGATGCCGCGCCGCGGCGGCATGACTGGGGCAAGCGAACAGCGAGGACCCCGAATGACCTATGTCGTGACCGACAACTGCATCGGCTGCAAATACACCGATTGCGTCGATGTCTGCCCCGTGGACTGCTTCTACGAGGGCGAGAACATGCTGGTGATCCATCCCGACGAATGCATCGACTGCGGCGTCTGCGAGCCGGAATGCCCTGCCGACGCGATCCGCCCCGACACCGAGCCCGGCCTGGAGGCCTGGATCGCGATGAACGGGAAATACGCCGAGCTCTGGCCGGTGATCACCGAATCGAAGGACCCGCTGCCCGAAGCTGCCGAACTCGACGGCCAGGACGGCAAGCTCGACCGAATCTTCTCCGAGAAACCCGCACAGGAAGCCGCCTGATGACGATTGCCCAACGCACCCTGCCCGATGCCCAGACCGTGACCGCCGTGACGCATTGGAGCGACACGCTGTTTTCCTTCCGCGTGACGCGGCCGCGGTCGCTGCGCTTCCGCTCCGGAGAATTCGCGATGATCGGGCTGCTGAAGGACGACGGCAAGCCGCTGCTGCGCGCCTATTCGATCGCCTCGCCGTCCTGGGACGACGAGCTGGAATTCTACTCGATCAAGGTGCCGGACGGGCCGCTGACCTCCCGCCTGCAGAAGATCGAGGCCGGCGACCAGATCATCCTGCGGCCGAAGCCCGTCGGCACGCTGGTACATGACGCGCTGCTGCCGGGCAAGCGGCTGTGGCTGGTGGCCACCGGCACCGGCGTCGCGCCCTTCGCCTCGATCCTGCGCGATCCCGAGACCTGGGAGCGCTTCGACCGGGTGGTGCTGGCCCATACCTGCCGCCATGCCTCCGAGCTGGCCTACGGCGCGAAGATCGTCTCCGACCTGCCCGAAGACCCGCTGATCGGCGAGCTGGTGGGGGACAAGCTGTCCTACTACCCGACGACCACCCGCGATCCGTCTCCCGTGACGGGGCGGATCAGCGACCATATCCGCACGGGCGAGGTGTTCTCGCGGCTCGGCCTGCCCGCATGGACCCCGGCGGAGGACCGGGTGATGGTCTGCGGCAACCTCGCGCTCAACAAGGACATCATGGGGCTTTGCGAGGCGGCAGGGCTGGAAGAGGGCGCCAACAGCAAGCCCGCCGAATACGTGGTCGAGAAGGCCTTCGTCGACTGATCCCGCGGGCGCCGCTCAGGCGCCCTCCCAGCGCGTGCCCTTCTCGGCAAGGGCCTGCGCCTCCAGCGCCAGCGTGGTGACCTCGAAGGCATGGGCCTGGGACATCGCGGTCTCGCTGCGGTCGCGGATATCCGCGATCAGCGCGGCGGAATAGGGCAGCTCCGTGCCGCGGCAATCGACCCGCTCGCAGCGGTCCCGCGTCACCAGGAACAGGTTGTCGCCCTGAGTACCGTGGCCCAGATCGATGTACTTGCGCAGCTCGACATAGCCTTCGGTGCCGAGGATGGTCAGCCGCCCGTCGCCCCAGACAGGCAGGCCGTCCGGCGTCAGCCAGTCGACCCGCGCATAGCCCGTCGCATGGCCGCTTCGCAGCGCCAGCTCGCCGAAATCCTGCAGGCCGGGATGCTCCGGGCAGCTGCGGTTCGCCACGCTGGCCATGGTGACCTCCGCCGTGGCCGATCCGGTGAAATGCAGGAACTGGTCGATCTGGTGCGCGGCGATGTCGACGAGGATGCCGCCGTAGCGCGGGCGCTCGAAGAACCAGTCCGGCCGGGTCGCCGCGCGCAGCCGGTGCGGCCCCAGGCCGACGATGTTCACCACCTCGCCGATCGCGCCCGCCTGCACCAGCTCGCCCGCCTTGGCGGCGGAGGCCACGCGGAGGCGCTCCGAGAAATTCACCGACCAGATCCGCCCGGTCCGCGCCACGCAACCGCGCAGCGCGTCCAGCTGCGCCCTGCTGGTGCAGCCGGGCTTGTCGGCCATGACGTCCTTCCCGGCCTCCATCGCCAGGATCGCGTGTTCGGCGCGCAGATCCGGCACCGAGGCGGTCAGCACCAGCGCGATCGACGGATCGTCCAGCAGCTGCTCCATTTCGGTCGCCTGCAGGACGTCCGGAAAGCGCGCCCGCATCTGCGCCTGCTGCGGCGAGTCCGCCGCGCTCCACCAGCCGGCGAACTCCGCCCCGGCGGCCAGCATGCCATCGGCCATGCCGAAGATATGGCCGTGATCGATGCCGATGGCGGCGAATTTCAGGGGCTGGGGCATGGGACCTCCGTCGCGATCCGGCCGCCCCTCCGGCGTCCGGCCCGGCCGCCAGCCTGCCCGAGAACGCGGCACCGCGGCAATGGGCGATCTCGCCGCCTCCCCCGCCAGCGGGACTTGCACGATGGCAAGCGCTCCGGGCTCGCGGGCCCGCATGGTCGCAACGGCCCGCCCCGCTCCGCCTTCGGCCCGAACGGTTGCCCGGGCCGCCGCCAGCCCGCGCGGCATGGGCAGGCGCCATTGCCATGGCACGGACCATCACCGGCTTTGGCAATGTGCACAGCAGGCACTGCCGCACACATCGCCCAGGCCGGGCCGCGTCTCTGCCCGCGGATGCTCTGATCGCCTTCGAAGCCACCCTCGGCTGCGACGCGCGCCCAGTCATAACCTTCGGCGGGCGCAGACAGCCTCGCGCCCGGGCAATCCCCGCCAAGCCCGGGCAGTCGCCCGCCCCACCGGCGTTCCGGTCCGTCCCGGCCGGGCCGACGCCCCATCCTGGCCGGGACAGGCACGCGCCCGCGGTGCAGAAAATCGGCACGGCGGACTCGGGCGGCAGGGAGCGGCGTGTCGATTTTCTGCGCCGCTGCAGCTGAAGTCCGGACCAGCCTCGCCTGCCGACTGGGATCCAGGCGACGGCCGAGGGTCCGGACGCCGGCGCCACATCCCACGATCCCGCCATTGCCGCCCTGACCGGGAAAAACCCGGCGCCCTGCCCCCCCTTGCGCGCGACGCGGACCGGAGTGCTGCCGGAACCGGCAGGATCGCCCCGACCGCCGGAACCGCGTCGCTGCCCGGGAAGGCGCAGACCGGCGCGGCGTCCGGCGGGTCCGGGGCAGCAGCTCTGCGCATCGCCATGCTCTGCGCCCCGCGCAGCTTGGCCGCGCCCGGGACGCTGCAGGCTCCGCACCGGCCTGCACGCCAGGCGGCGGAAACACGGGGGCCGCTGCGGGACAGGCCGGCCGCCCTGTGCTATCCTGCGGCCGCGGGTCCGGGGATGGGCGGCTCTGCAAGGAGGACATCCAATGGAAGACGCGAAGACCGGCGGCGGCCAGATCGAGGTGCTGAGCTGGAGTTGGGGCACCCTGTCCCCCGGCCAGTTCGACGTTTCCCTCAGCGCTGTCGCAGCGGGAAGCGGCGCAGAGGTGACATATCAGGCCGCGGGCGCACCGCCCGGCTGGGCACGGGCAATCCTGGCAGCGCTCGCCGCGCCGGAGACCGACGCGCTGATCTTCGGCGGCGGCAGCGGAACCGGGATCGAGCCGGTTGCGGTCACGCTCTCCTTCGCCGACGGCGGCCCGGACGGGGAGCCCGACAGCCTCGGCATCGAACTTGCCTATCTTTCGGGCGGCGAAGAGACGTCGGCCACCGCCTGGATCGAGACCGAAGATCTCGCCTTCGCCGATCTGCGCGCCGCCTGGCTGGACCTCGCCGCCAGCCTGCCGGGCGACATCGTCCTCTAGGCAGCGCCCCCTCTGCGCGGCGCAGGAGAACGGGCCGGACCGCGTGCTTTCCCGCGCCCCCTGCCCCATGGCCCGGCCCCCATGTCAGCGACCGGCGGGACAGGCACGGACATGCCGCGAACCGCCGCGCGCCTCCAGCCCCTTCGGCGCCGAGACCGGACCATCGGCGGCCGGCAGGAGAACGTGCTCCGGAGGCGGTCGGGCCCGCAGCACCGGTTGTCCGGCGCAAGCCCCGGCCCCTGTCGCATGCATTGCCCGAGCACAGGGGCCGGGAACCGGCATCATCCGGAGGCCAGGGCCGCCCGTCCCGCTGAGGCAGGCCCCGTCGGCGGGGCGGGCTGCGATCCGGTTCCGCCGCCGCCGGGGACCGCCGCCGCGTCCCGGCTCCCCTGCAGCGCGCGCGCCTTGCGCCCGGCCGGCCGTGCCCTGCCGCCCCGCGCCAGGCGGCGCGCCGCTGCTTTGCGCGGGAAACGGGTCGCCCCGCCAGCGGCAGGGCGCATGATCGGCCCGTCCGCAACACCGGAGACCGCCGATGGCCTACCAGATACACGCCCTTGCCCCGGAGCCCTTCGCCCCGCTATTCGACCTGTCCGATGCCGAACTCGGCGCGCGGAACATCCGCCGGATGGAGGTCGCCGACTGCCCGGGCACCCCCTGCCGGGTCAGCCTCGCCGATGTCCCCGCCGGCGGCACCGTGCTGCTGCTGAACTACGAGCACCAGCCGGCCGCATCGCCCTACCGCTCCTGCCACGCGATCTTCGTCAGCCGCGGCGCCCGGCAGGCCCGCCCGGCGCCGGACGAGATCCCCGAAGTCCTGCGGAGCCGGCTGATCTCGGTGCGCCTGTTCGACCGCGACGGCATGATGGCCGATGCCGATGTCGTCGAGGGCAGAGACCTCGACGCGGCGCTTCGCAGGATGCTTGCCGATCCTGCCGCGGCCTATGCGCATCTGCATTTCGCCCGGCCAGGCTGCTTCGCCGCGCGGGCCGAGCGCGCCTGACCCCGCGCCCGCGGCGCAGACGGCATTCGCCGGACCCGCGGCGGGCCGATCCGTGCTAGCATCCGCCTGCAGCGCCAAGGGGGGACAGGAGATGGCAGCCACGCAACCGATTTCCGATCACTGGGCGACCGGCGACGTCTTCGCCCGGATCCTGGCCGCAATGGAGGCGGCCGAGATCGATCCGGCGGGCGTCACGGTCGAGCAGCTCGCGCCGATCGACCATTTCCATGCCCGCGGCTTTCCCGCGACCCGGGACCTCGCCGATGCCCTGCCGGTGCGCCGCGGCGACCGGCTGATCGACATCGGCTGCGGACTGGGCGGCCCGGCCCGCTACATGGCCGGCCGCTTCGGCTGCCATGTCGACGGCATCGACATCACCGCCCCCTTCGTGGAGGCCGCCAACCGGCTGACGGCGCTAGTCGGAATGGAGGGCGCAGTCGCGGTCCGGCTCGGCGACGGACAGGCCCTGCCCTTCGGCGACGGCACGTTCGACGGCGGCTATGCCCAGCACGTGACGATGAACGTGCCCGACCGCGGCGCCTTCTTCCGCGAGGCGTTCCGCGTGCTGAAGCCCGGCGGCTTCTTCGCCCTGACCGAGCACGGCCTTGGCGAGGGCGGCCCGCCGCACCATCCGCTGCCCTGGTCAAAGGACGGCAGCGGCGCCCATCTGATGCGGCCCGGCGACACGGTGGCGGCGCTGGAAGCGGCCGGGTTCGAGGTGGACGAGGTGACCGGAACCGGCGCGAAATACCTCGAGGCCTACAATGCCGCGATCGCGCTAGACGAGAGCGGCGGCCTGCCGCCCTTCGGCACGCATGTGCTGATCGGCCCGCAGGCGCCCGAGATCATCCGCAACGCCGCGCGCAACATCGCGGAAGGCCGGACCCACCCGGTGCAGATCCTCTGCCGGCGGCCCTGAGGCGTCCGCGGCACCGTCCGGTCAGGCCCCCGCTCCGGCCGCGACATGCTGCGCCGCCTGCCAGAACCGCTCCGCGCCGTCGGTCAGCGCGCCCGCCTTGCGGTAGCAGCGGATGTCGTAGCCGACCGACCAGCCGCCGTCGCCGGCCGGGACCAGCGCCCCCTGCTGCAGCTCGCGCGCGACCGAGCTTTCCGGCAGCCAGGCAATCCCGTGGCCCTTGAGCGCCATGGCGCGGACCGCCTCCTTCAGGGGGCTTTCGAACACGATGTCGAACATGCCCTGCGCGCCGCGCGAAGCCAGCATGTGCGTGACCGCGCTGCCCAGGACCGAACTTTCGGCCAGCGCCAGCAGGGGCAGCCGCGCTGGCGGGTCCGGCCGGATGGCGAATTGCGGACGGCCCGCGGCATCGGGCACCGATACCGGCACCATCCGGTCGCGGCCGGCCACCAGGTAGTCATGCTGCTCCCATTCCCGTGCCCCGCGGCGCGGCGCATGCGGGATCGGGCAGAGCATGAAGTCGACATGGCCCGCCGCTAGCTCCTCGAAGCAGCGCGGCACGGAATGGCAGTTCAGCCGCGACTGCGCCCTGTCCCGGCCGGGCGGCAGGCGCTCCAGCCAGGCCGGGAAGAACTCGGTCGCCAGCATGTGGGTGGCGGCGAACAGCACCGTCTCGCGCTCGGCCCGGGCCGCGTGGGCGGCGCGGGCGCGGGCGGCGGCCAGCCGTTCCAGGACGGCCTCGGCTTCGGCCTGGAAGCTCCGGCCCGCGCCGGTCAGCTGCACCGGGTGGTTCGATCGGTCGATCAGCGTCTCGCCGACCCAGTCCTCCAGGCGGCGGATGCGGCGGCTGAAGGCCGGCTGCGTGGTGTTCCGGACCTCGGCGGCCAGCGAAAAGTTGCCGGTCTTCGCCAGCGCGAGGAAATCTTCCAGCCAATCCAGATGCATCGGGTCCCGCGCCTCATGCCGTTTCGGCATGACCTTTTGCCCAAACGGCTTTGGACGCAAGTCCCCGCGGCCGGTAGGGCTTGCCCGAACGCAGCCCCCGGCCCCAAGGAGCCCGCCCGCCATGCAACAGGACATCCCCCCAGCCCCCGCCTTCGCCGACATCCTGGCGGCGCGGGAGCGGCTCGCCCCCCATGCCCACCGCACGCCGGTTCTGACCTCGCGCAGCTTCGACGCCCTGGCCGGCGCGCAGGTGTTCTTCAAGTGCGAGACCTTCCAGCGCGGCGGCGCCTTCAAGTTCCGCGGCGCGATGAACGCGGTGCTGTCGCTGCCCGCAGAGGTCCGCGCCCGCGGCGTGGTCGCCTATTCCTCGGGCAACCATGCCCAGGGGCTGGCCTATGCGGCGAAGCTGGCCGGCGTCCCGGCGGCGATCGTCATGCCGCAGGACGCGCCGGCGCTGAAGGTGGCGGCGACCCGCGGCTACGGCGCCGAGGTCGTGTCATACGACCGCTACACGGAATCCCGCGAGGAGATCGGCGCCGCCCTGGCCGCCGGCCGCGGCGCTGCGCTGATCCCGCCCTTCGACCATCCGGACGTGATCGCGGGACAGGGCACGGCGACGGCGGAGCTGCTGGAGGAGACCGGACCGCTCGACGCGCTCTTCGTGCCGCTGGGCGGCGGCGGCCTGCTGGCCGGGGCCGGGATCGCCGCGCAGGCGATGGCGCCGGGCTGCCAGGTCTTCGGCGTCGAGCCGGAGGCGGGCAATGACGGCCAGATGTCGCTGGCCAAGGGCGAGATCGTCGGGATCGCGGTGCCGCGCTCCATTGCCGACGGCGCGATCGTCACCTCGCTCGGGCGCTGCACCTTCCCGGTGATCCGCCAGACCGTGGCCGGGATCGAGACCGCCAGCGACGCCGAGCTGGTGGCGATGATGGGCTTCTTCGCCGAACGGATGAAGCTCTACGTCGAACCCACCGGCTGCCTCGGCGCGGCGGCTGTGCTGAAGCGCGCCGCAGACCTGCAGGGCAAGCGCGTCGGCGTCATCCTCAGCGGCGGCAATGTCGACCTGGCACGGTTCGCGCAGCTGGTCCTCGAGGCCCGGGAGGCGGAGGCATGAGCGTGCAGCCCGTCACGGCCCCCGGCCTCCCCGCCCCTCAGGGCCACTACGCCCATGGCACGATCGGCCCGGGCGGGCCGCTGATCTTCGTCTCGGGCCAGCTGCCGCGGCAGCCGGACGGAGCGCATGGCCCGGACGCGCCCTTCGCGGCGCAGGTCCGGCAATGCCTCGAAAACCTGCTGGCCATCGTCGGGGCCGACGGCGGCAGCCGGGACAGCCTCCTGCGGGTCACCGCCTATATCGCCGGGGTGGAGCACTGGCCCGCCTTCGATGCGGTCTATGCCGAGGTGATGGGCCCCGCCCGGCCCGCCCGCACGGTGGTGCCGGTGCAGGAGCTGCATCACGGCTACCTCGTGGAGGTCGATGCGATCGCCCTCCAGCTGGCGCAGCCCGCCGGGGACGGAGCGCAGCCATGATGCCCCCCGCCCCGGCCCGCCTCGATCCGCAGGGCTGCCGCGCGCTCTTCCCTGTCACGCGGGAGCGCGCCTACCTTGCCGCCTGTTCCGTCGGGCCGCTGTCGACCCGCGCCGTCGCGGCGATGCACGCGCAGATCGCCGACCAGCATCTCGACGGGCCCCGCCATGTCGACCGCCGGAACGCCTTCGCCGAAGGCAACGTGCGGCCCACCCTCGCCCGCCTGATCGGGGCGCGGGCGTCCGAGATATCGTTCCTGCGCAATACCACGGAGGGGCTGAACACCGTCGCCAACGGGCTGGACTGGCGGCCCGGCGACAACGTGGTCATCTCGAACATCGAGTATCCGGCAAATGCGCTGTGCTGGCTGAACCTGCGGCGCCGGGGCGTGGAGACGCGGATCGCCGATGCCCGCGCCCGCGGCGGAAGGCTGGCGGTGGACGACATCGCCGCGCTGATCGACAGCCGCACGCGGCTGGTTTCGGTCAGCCTGGTGCAGTATTCCAACGGCTTCCGCCAGGACATGGCGGCGACCGCCGCGCTGTGCCGGGAGAAGGGCGTTCTGCTCAACTGCGATGCCGTCCAGGCGGTCGGCGCGCTGGAGATCGACGTCGCCCGGCTGCCGGTCGATTTCCTGCAGGCAGGCGGACACAAATGGCTGGCGGGCCCGGTCGGCACCGGCTTCCTCTACTGCCGCGAGGAGTCCGCGGACCGGCTGGCCTCGCATGCGCCGGGGCCGGGATCGGTCGGATCTGCCTGGACCGGCACCGGCAGCCTGCCGCAGTTCCACCGCGACGGCCGCCGCTTCGAGGAGGCGCTGCCGAACTATGCCGGGCTCTGGGGGCTGAACGCCGCGGCGGAGACGCTGCTGGAGATCGGCCTGCCGCGGATCGAGGCGCATGTTCTCGGCCTGTCGGAACGGATGGCTGACGGGGCGCTGCGCAAGGGATACCGGCTGGCCAGCCCGGCGGGGAAGGGCGAGCGCTCCGGCATCGCCGCCTTCCGTCACCCGTCCCTGCCGTCCGCCGCGATCGCGGCGCGGCTGGAAGAGGCGGGGATCGACGTGACCGACTGCAACGGCGCGCTGCGCGCCGGCGCCCATGTCTACAACACGGCCGAAGACGTCGACCGCATGCTCGACGCGCTGCCCTGACCCGCCCGGCCCGGGACCGGCCCCGCCCCGGGGAGCGCGGAGCGGGAACCGGCCCTCCCGGCCGGGCCGGGATCATCCGCGCAGGTGGTCGCGGATGAATTTCCAGATCTTGGCCGCCTCCTCCTCGAGCAGCGAGTCGAGCGGCCGGAACGGGCTGCCGTCGAAATGGCGCGGCGCGGTGCCCTTGCCGCCGGGGCTGCCGTGATCGGCATCGATGGACTTGCGCCATCTCTCGGCATGGGCCTGCCATTCGGCCCGGTCGACCAGCGCCGGCGCGGCGAACCAGACATTCCAGGCCAGCGTGTTGCCTTCGAGCAGAAGGTTGCCCGAGGCGGCGTTGAATGCCTCCATCACTAGCGCGTTGAAGGCATCGGCCAGCGGATCGCCGGTCTTCGCCACCGGCCCGATCTCGACCAGCAGGTTCGCCACGTCCCAGGCCTCGGGATGCCGGGCGAAATCCGGGATGGCGAAGGCATCGGTCTCGCCCTTGCGCAGCGGAAAGACCGGCTGGGAAGGGTCGCCCTTGAGATGGGTCGCGACCTCGATCGCATGGGCCTTGTCATGGGGAAACTTGCTGCCGAGCGCCTCGAAGGCATGCCACAGCATCCGCACCAGCCCGCTTTCCTTGGCAGAGGGGCTGAACCAGACCTTGCCGGTCACGGTCATGTCCGCCGCCATGGTGCGGGCGGTCTCGTCGACCCAGCCGCGCTGGCCGGTCACGGTCACCTCGACATTCAGGCAGCCGAAGGCGGGCGAGCAGGCGCCCTGCTGCGGGCAGATGATCGAATAGACCCGGCCCTCGTCGGTATAGCCGATGCGCGAGATGTCCGGGGCGAACATCTGGTAGCAGCGCGAGCTCTCGTCGCCCGGCACGGACTGCCAGCTGAATTCCGGCCAGAGCACCGCCTGCTGGCGCTGCAGCCTGGCAATGTTGGCCATGTTGTCGAGCAGCGGCAGCGCGCCGAGCTCGGGGTCCGGATAGGCGAAATGCGGATCGGACTGGGCAAAGCCGCCGATCCAGCCCGGCACCGGGACATTGGTGAAGTCTTCTGGCATGCAAGCCTCCCGTTCGCAGCATCTGCCCGGACGGTATCCCGGCACCGGCCGCGCCGCTGTGCCCGGCGACACAGACAGGCCCGGCAGCGGGGTTGACCCGTCCAGCCGCCGTCCCGACACTGTTCCGCAGGCACGGGCCCGGCCCGGCAGGGCGGACCCCCGGACAGGGAGACGGCATGGAAACGGAACACGCGGATGACGGCGCGGTGCTGGGGCAGCCCCTGGAGCTGCCCTGCGGCGCGCGGCTGAAGAACCGCATCGTCAAGGCGGCGATGTCCGACAGCCTCGGCGACGGCAGGGGCAATCCGACCTGCGCGCAGATGCGGCTCTACGAACGCTGGGCCGAAGGCGGCGCGGCGCTGTCGCTGATCGGCGAGGTCCAGACTGACCCGCGCTATCCCGAGAAGCCCGGCAACCTCGTTCTCGTGCCCGATGCCGACATGGCGGCGCTGCAACGGCTCGCCGCCCGCGGATCGGCCCATGGCGCGAAGATCTGGCCGCAGCTGGGCCATGCCGGCGCGCTGGCCCATGCGCCCCTGAGCACGCCCAAGGGGCCCTCGCCTCTGGATGTCGAGGGACTGCGCTGCGGCGGCATGACCGCGGAGGAAATCGCCGCGCTGCCCGATGCCTATGCGCGGGCCGCGGCACAGGCACGGCAGGCCGGGTTCGGCGGGGTCGAGATCCATGCCGGGCACGGCTTCCTGTTCAGCCAGTTCCTGTCGCCGCTCTTCAACCGCCGCGGCGACGGCTATGGCGGTCCGGTTGCCGCGCGGTTCCGGGTGATCGGCGAGACGCTCGGAGCCGTGCGCCGCGCCGTCGGCCCCGCCTTCCCGGTCGCCGTCAAGATCAACGCGACCGACAGGCTTGCCGGCGGGCTGGGACCGGACGAGGCGCTGGAAGTGGTCCGCATGCTGGACCGGGCATCGGCCGATCTGATCGACATCAGCGGCGGCACCTATTTTCCCGGTGCGCCGGCAAGCTCGGAAGGCAGCTCGGCTTCCGGCCCCTATTTCCTGGATTTCGCCCGGCGCGCCAAGGCCGTCACCCGCGTTCCGCTGATGCTGACCGGGGGGATCAAGACCCGCGCGGCGGCCGCCATGGCGGTGCGCAGCGGCGCCGCCGATGCGGTGGGGATCGCGCGGGCGCTGGCGCTCGACCCGTCGCTGGCCGCAGCCTGGCTGGACGGACCGGGCGGCGATCCGGCGTTCCCGTCCTTCGAGGCGCCGCCGCCGGGCGCGATGACCGCCTGGTACTCGATGCGTCTCGCCGCGATCGGCGAGGAGAGCGAGCGGCAGTTCGACCGCCCCCCCGCCGCGGCGATGGCGGAATACGACGCGCGGGATGCCGCGCGCTGCGCCGGCTGGCTGGCGCGCTTCGCCTGAGCGCAGGGCTAGAGGCTGTCGAGATAGCCCGCGATCAGCGCGCGCGACCGCGCGACGTCTTCCAGCTTGCGGTCGAGCTTCTCCAGCTCCCCGGCCAGCCGCGCCCGGAGATTGTCGCAGGGATGGAACCTCGGCTCGGGGCTGATGACGCAGGGCAGCAGGTCGCGCATCGCCTCGATGGTCAGCCCGGCCTCGGCCAGCTGCCGGATGCGGCGCGCCTCTTCGAGGTCGCGTCCGGAATAGTCGCGGTAGCCGCTGCCGCGCCGCGCGGGCGCAAGCAGCCCCTCGGCCTCGTAATAGCGCAGCATGCGCACGCTGACGCCGCTGCGCTCCGCGATTTCTCCGATCTGCATTGGCTCTCCTTCCGGGCCTTGACCCTCACAGCGCTGTCAGGATGCAGGAGGGATGCCATCGGATCAAGACGGAGACTTTCACGATGGCGATACATCATGTTCCCGCGGGCGCCGCTTCGGTCGGCTACCGCGATCACGGCAGGGGCCCGGCGCTGGTGCTGGTCCACGGCACCGGCGGCGACGGCGAGGCGAACTGGGCCGGGGTCGCCGCGCAGCTGCCGGGGCGGCGCATCCTGCGGCCCGACTATGCCGGTTCGGGCCTGACCCGGGACGCGGGCGGCGCCCTGACGCTCGACATGCTGGCAGCGCAGGTCCTTGCCGCGGCCGACCATGCCGGGGCGGAGACCTTCGACCTTGCGGGGTTCTCGCTGGGCGCGGCGGTCGCGGTGCGGATCGCCGCGCGGCAGCCGGTGCGGGTGCGCAGCCTGGTCGCCCTGGGCGGGTTCGCGACAGGGACCGACCCGCGCTCGCGCATGCAGTTCGACCACTGGATCGAGCTGGCCGGGCGGGACAGGGCGGCGCTGGCCCGGCTGCTCCTGCTGACAGGCTTCAGCGCCGATTTCGTGGCCGGCATGGCGGATATCGGCGAGGTCCTGCGCGGAATGGAAGCCACCACCGACTGGGACGGCATGGCGCGGCAGGCGCGGCTGGACCGCGAGCTGGACATCTCCGGCGACCTTGCCGATGTCCGGGCGCGGACCCTGGTGCTCGGCAACCGCTCCGACCAGATGGTGCCGCCCTCAGCCTCCGCAGCCTTGGCAGCCGGAATCCCCGGGGCGCGGCTCGGCTGGATCGACGGGCCGCACCTGTCGCCGATGGAATGCCCCGGCGCGGTCGCCGCCGCGATCTCCGGCTTCCTCGGCTGACCCGCAACGCGCGGACCTGTGCAGCAGGCCGTCCGCATGCCGGCCTGCCAGGATCGCGCCGATGCCGAACGCGACGAGCCCGGCCGCGCAGGCCTCGCCCGGTGGCGGGGCCTGCCGCAGCACGGCCGACTCGAGCGCCAGCGTGGCCACCGGGATCAGCGCCGGCAGGCTGGTCCCGGCGACCGGTCCCAGAAGCTCCGCCGAGCGGGTGAAGGCATACACCGCCACGATGCTGACCAGCACGCCCTGGAAACCGGCCTGCAGCAGCACCTCCGCCACCGGCACTGCCCGATCCGGCTTGGCAGCAACAGGGCGTGGACCGGCAGGTAGAGAACCGCAGACGCGACCGAGACCGCCGCCGTCGCGGCCAGGGCGGGCACCCGGAAATGCCGCACCAGCGCCGCGTATCCAGCCCACATCAGCCCGGTGGCCAGCAGCAGCACATGCCCCGGCGCGGGTCCGCCTCCGGCCAGGACGAGCACGGCGAGGCCCGCCGCGGCCGCCAGGATGCCCAGCCTCTGCGCCGCAGCCAGCGGGCGGCCCGCGCCAGAAGCACAGAGGCAATCGCCATCGCGCCGGGATTGACCGCCCCGGCAGCGGCCGCCGGGGCCGTCTTCATGGCAAGCGACAGCAGCAGCACATAGGGCGCCCCGAAACTGGCCGCCATCGCGAGCGTCACAGCCAGGCGCAGACGGGTGCCGCCGCGCAGCAGGACAGGCGCCAGCAGAAGCCCGGCCGTGCCGAACCGCAGCGCGGCCAGGTCATGCGCCGTCAGCCCGGAGGTCACCCCGGTGCGCAGCAGCAGCAGCGAACCGGACCAGACCAGGACGGCAAGGGCGGCCCAGGCAAGGCCGGACAGGATCGGGCGGGGCGGGCGCGGCATCGGCATCTCCTCGGGTTGACGGAACGGTACCGGCAGACCAAGATGCAGGAAAACGGCATTATTAAATCTTATGGTTTCGAAATTCTCATGAATGGAACCCATGGCCGCCCGGACCCTGAATCTCGACGCCCTGCGCAGCTTCGTCGCCATCCATGACACCGGGTCCTTCCGGCTGGCCGCCGCACGGGTGAACCTCTCGCCCTCGGCGGTCAGCCTGCAGATCGCCCGGCTCGAAGACGCGCTCGGCCACCGCCTGCTGGAGCGGAATGCCCGCCGCGTGGCCCTGACCCGGCACGGCGAACTGCTGCTGCGGCAGGCGCGGGACATGCTTTCGCTGAGCGACGAGACGCTGGCCCTGTTCCGCCGCCCCGCGCTGGAGGGACTGGTGAGCGTTGCCGCCCCGCACGATCTGGGCGTGTCGCTGCTGCCCGGACTGCTCCGCCGGATCGCCGGGGACTACCCGGAGCTGCGCGTCGACGTGCGGCTCGGGACGGCGGCGCGCGTGGCGGAGAGCTTCCGCGAGGGGGCCTGCAACCTGGCGCTCTTCAACGATGTCGGTCCTGCCGCGCTGCCTTGCGACGAGATCCGCTCGGACCCGCTCTGCTGGCTGACGGCGCGGGGCGGCCGGGCGGCGGACACCGATCCCCTGCCGCTGGCGGCGGCCGATCCCGGCTGCGCCTGGCGCCGCGCGGCTCTGGAGGCGCTGGACACCGCCGGCCGCCGCTACCGGATCGCCTATGGCAGCGACACCGCGATGGGACAGGTGGCGGCGCTGCGGGCCGATCTGGCAATTGCCGCCCTGCCGCGGTCGCTGGCCGGGCGGGATCTGGAGGAAGTCCCGGCCTCTGCGGGCCTCCCCGCCCTGCCCCTGACCCATGTCCGCGTGGCACATGACGGCGGCGGCCCGGCCCGGGCGATTGCGGCGGCCCTGCTGCGCGACCCCGGGGCGGATGCCCCCTGGTGATGCCGTGCGGGGCCTGCGCAGGCCCCGGGATGGCGCGGCTGCTGCCGGAAGGGTCCGGCCACGACCTCCGGCCGGACCCGGTGCGCCGAGATCAGCCACGCCATTGACGGGAAGCGCCCCGCAAGCGGGATTTCCGGGGGGTCCGGCAGCGCCCGGGGACAACGGCGGGACAGCCCCGCCTGCGCCATTTTCCGCGATCCCGGACCGCGCGGGCCGGACCGTTCGGACCAGCCGGCGCGGAGACGAAGGCCGGCGACCTGACCGGCACGGCAGCCCTTTCCGGCCTGTCCGGAGGCGCTTGAGATGGACTCCCTCCCCGGGCCGGAGTCAGCATTTATCCGCTAGATCGGCGCCGGCCTGCGCCGCCGCATCCGCGGCTTCGACAGCATCGGCGGCCCCGCCATGGGTTTCCTCGAAATGCGAATGACGGCACCTCCGCCGCTTTCGTCGGCCGGACGGCAAAGGCGGAACCGTCCTGCCGACCGGCATGCCGCAGAACCATCCCGCTGATTACCTGCGCGACGCTCGCCGGGGCGGCGGAGAGCACGCGCATCCGATTTGTACGGGCTGACGGCCGATGCGATCGGCACCGTGCGATCCTACGTCCATATCAACGGGTAGATGGGGGATGTCGGATTTCTCCCGCAACAGCGTACAATAGGATCGCGTCATTGCCGCCATGACGGCCGGTTCCGCTGCGCAGCGGACAGCGCTGCGCTCGGGCGCGTCGACCGGCAGCGGTCCCGGGCCGACCCACGTCCGGAGCGGACGCATCGCAGGCGGCGGCCTCGACATGATGCGGTGGCGGCGGACCCGGACCGGCGGCTCTCCAATCTGCCACATGGGGCGGCATGGCGTCCTGTGCGACGGCCCGGACAATGGACCCGGCAACGGCGCGCCGAGCGCAGCGCCGGGTCCGAGATCAGGGCCGGCAAAATGCGGCTGCCGATACCCGAAATCCTGGCGCGCCCGCTGCCTCGCATCGCAGGTGCCCTGCGGCGCCGGAGCCGAAATCCGGCGCCACCGCTATGCCTCCGGCCGCCAAGCCCCCCCGGCCGTGACAGGACAGCGGCGGCCCGGTTCTCCTGCCTATGGGCGCGGATATGGTCCTTCAGGCAGCGGGACCTGCGCCGGACGCCCCAAGGAATGGAGCATGCGCACCTGCCCCGGCACGAGGCATGTCCTGGGCAGCCGGATCACCATGCCGGCCACTGGCGGCAGAGCTGCCGGACATGACGCGGTTCTCCACGGGAAGCGGCGGCACGGCGCCCTTGCCCCGGGAGCGCCGTGCCGCCCGGACCCAGAGTCAGCGCGCCGGGCGGCAGCGCCACCGCGCAGCCCCATGATCCCGCCCGGTTCAGCCAGGTTCCGGTCCAAGTCAGGGCGCCCGCCGCGGTTCCCGCGAGGCCGGGACGGTGGCCGCCGGAGCATCCTCGCCGCGCAAGCCAGCGCCCTCCCGGCCCGGGGGCATGGGAGGGGCCCCTTGCCGGGGCCGGCCGCCCTGCCCCGGCCCGCACGTGCCTCCGCGCGCCCGGCCGGTCCCGGACGCCTGCGGATCCGCTATTCAATCGCGGGCGGGCCTCCGCTAACCTTGCCCCATCGCAAGGCGGGAAGGCAGATCGGGCGGATGGCGAGAACGAAGGTACATGACCCTGTGGCGGCGGCCGCGCTCGAAACGCTCGCGGCGGTCTCGAAGACCCCAGACGTGCCGCTGAGCGACAAGGTCTACGAGGAGATCCTGCGCCTCGTGGTCGAGGGCACCATCCCGGTCGGCCAGTGCCTTCCGACCGAGGCGGAGTTCTGCGACAGCTTCTCGGTGTCGCGCACCGTCGTCCGCGAGGCGATGTCGCGGCTGAAGACCGACGGGATCATCTCCTCCTCGCCGGGCAAGAAGAGCCTGGTGCTCAAGCGCCCCTCGCGCGACGTGCTCGGCCCGCCGCAGGTCGGTTCGGTCGCCGAGGTGCAGCGCTTCCACGAATTCCGCGAACTGATCGAGCGCGAGGCGGCCGGGCTGGCGGCGCAGCGGGCCGAGGCCTCGGACCTGCGGCGCATCCGCGAGGCCCATGCCGCACAGACCGCGGCCTTCGCCCGCGGCGAGATGAGCGTCGAGAACGACCTGGCCTTCCATATCGCCATCGTGAAGGCGGCGCGGAACAACTTCCTGACCGACGCCCTGGCCTCGCGCAGGGAGACCTTCGCCAGCGCGATGAACTATGCCCGCCGCTCGATGCCGCGCGATTTCGCCGAACGCTCGGCCCGCGTCACCGAGGAGCATGCCGCCATCCTGCACGCCATCGAGGCCCGCGATGCCGATGCCGCGCGCAACTACATGGCCTATCACATGCAGCGCGGCAAGGAACGCGTCTTCGCCGGCGTGAAAGACCGGGAATCGGGCAATCCGCAGGACGGCGCGCCGGTTTCCGAATAAATGTCTTTCAATCCGATATTTTTATAATACATTAATTCCTGCGCAAATCCCCGGAGGAGAAACGGGGGGATTCCGCGAGGAGGAGAGAAATATGCAGATCAGCAAGACTGCTGTGGCTGCGGCGATGGTTGCCGCGGCCTGGACCGGTGCGGCCGCCGCCGAGGGGCGGGACGTGACCATCGTCCTGAACGAGGAAGTCGACGTGATGGAGCCCTGCATGGTCGGGCGCCAGAACATCAGCCGGATCATTTCGCAGAACATCACTGAACGCCTGACCGAGTACAACTACCGCGACGGCGGGATCATGCCGCGCCTGGCCACCAGCTGGGAACAGGTGGACGAGGACACCTGGCGGTTCCACCTGCGCGACGGGGTGAAATTCCATGACGGCGGCGATTTCACCGCCGAGGACGTGATCTTCTCGATCCAGAGGAACCAGAACCCGAACCTGCCCTGCGAGGTCGGCGCGAAATTCTTCGGCGGGATCGATTTCAGCTTCGAGACGCCCGATCCGCACACGCTGGAGATCACCACGTCGCCCCCCTCGCCGATCCTGCCGCTCCTGATGGCGGTCATGCCGGTGGAGAGCAGGGCGGCCACGCCCGAAAACGAGTTCACCCGCGCCCCGGTCGGCACCGGGCCCTATGTCTTCGACAGCTGGGATGTCGGCAAGAGCATCAAGCTGGCGCGCAACCCGGACTACTGGGGCGAGCAGCCGATCGTCGAATCCGCCAGCTACGTGTTCCGCGCGGACTCGGCCGTGGCGGCCGCGATGGTCCAGGCGGGCGAGGCCGACATCGTGCCCTCGATCGCCATCCAGGACGCGACCGATCCCGAGACGGACTTCTCCTACCCGAATTCCGAAACCACCCGGATCCGGATCAACACGTTGGAGCCGCCGCTCGACGACCGCCGCGTGCGCGAGGCGCTGAACCTCGCCATCGACCGCGAGGCGATGATCGGCACGCTGTTCTCGGAGGACGTCCAGATCGCCACCCAGCTCGTGGTGCCGACGACGATGGGCTACAACAAGGACATCGAGCCCTTCCCCTACGATCCCGACCGCGCCCGCGCGCTTCTGGCCGAGGCGAAGGCCGACGGCGTTCCGGTCGACATGCCGATCCACATGATCGGCCGCGTCAACCAGTTCGCCAATGCCACCGAGGCGATGGAGGCGATCGCCGCCATGCTGCGCGAGGTCGGCTTCAACATCGACCTGCAGATGAACGACGTCTCGGTCTGGAACACCTATTTCGTCAAGCCCTTCCCGGATGATGACGGCCCCAGCCTGACCCAGGCCCAGCATGACAACGCGATGGGCGACCCGGTCTTCACCGCCTACGTGAAGTACCATTCGGACGGCGCCCATTCGATGGTCTCCGATCCCGAGCTGGACACGGCCATCGAGAAGGCCACCGCCGCCACCGGCGCGGAGCGCGAGGCGCTCTGGCAGAAGGTCTTCGCCCGGGCCAACGACGAGATCATCGCCGACATCATGCTGTTCCACATGGTGGGCTACACCCGGGTTTCGCCTCGGCTGGCCTTCACGCCGACCATCGCCACCAACCTGGAACTGCAGCTGTCGCAGATCGGCTTCAACGACTGACACCCGCAGGCGCCCCGGCCGGTCCGGGGCGCCGCTGCATGCAAGGAGACCGCAATGCACCATATCCCCCATGACACCCTGCGCGGCCATGCCGCCGCCATCCTCGAAGCCGCCGGGATGGACCCGGCCAAGGCCGCCGTCACGGCGGATGTCCTCGTCGAGGGCGACATGATCGGCCATGACACGCATGGCGTCGGGCTGCTGCCCTGGTATGCCGATGCGCTGGCCCAGGGCGGCATGGCGGGCACCGGCGAGCACGAGGTCGTCCGCGACAGGGGCGGCGCGATCTTCGTCTGGGACGGCAAGTCGCTTCCCGGGGCCTGGCTGGTCTCGAAGGCGCTGGAGCAGGCCTGCGCCCGCGTGGCGGACCATGGCGTGGTCACCGCGACGATCCGCAATTCGCATCACACCTGCGCGCTGGCCGCCTTCATGCGCAAGGTGACCGACCAGGGCTATGTGGTCCGGCTGAGCTCGTCCAATCCCGGCGCGCGGCGGATGGCGCCCTTCGGTGGGACCGAACCGCTCCTGACGCCCAACCCGACGGCGATGGGCTTCCCCACCGCGGGCGACCCGATCCTGATCGACATTTCCTGCTCGATCACTACCGTGACCATGTCGCAATCGCTGGCCGCGGAGGGCAAGCGCTATCCCGAGGCCTGGGCGCTGACCGCGGACGGGCAGCCGACCGACGATCCGAAGGAATTCACCGAGCGCGGCGGCACGCTGCTGCCGCTCGGCGGGCAGCTCAAGGGCTACAAGGGCTTCTCGATGGCGATCGGAGAGGAGATGCTGGGCCAGGGCCTGTCCGGCAAGGGCCGCGCCAACACGGCGGTCGGCGAATTCGCGCAGAACGTCTTCCTCCAGGTGCTCGATCCGGAGGCCTTCGCCGGTCACGACGCCTTCCTCGAGCAGTCGACCTGGCTGGCAGAAACCTGCCGCGCGACGCCTGCCGCCCAGCCGGGCGGTTCGGTGCGGATGCCGGGCGACAGGGCGGCGGCGAAGCGCAGGGCGGCGCTGGCCGATGGCGTGCCGGTCTCGGACTACCGGATGGACGCGCTTTGCGCGCTGGCTTCGAGGCTGGGCGTTCCCGCCCTCGCCGTCTCCGCCTGAGCCGCGGGATCACGGCCTGCGCTGGCGGAACCCTTCCGCCAGCAGCAGATCCGGGCTCATCTCCTGCATGGACAGCAGCCCCATCATGCCCAGATCAGCGCGCAGCTGCGTGCGCATCAGCCCGATCGCATGGGCCACGCCCGCCTCGCCGCCAAGCGCCGAAGCGTAGTTGAACGGACGCCCGATGAAGACGAAGCTCGCTCCCAGCCCGAAGGCCTTCAGGATGTCGGTGCCGCGGCGGATGCCGCTGTCGAGCATCAGGGGCATCTCCCCCGACACGGCCTTGGCCGCCGCCAGCACGCGCAGGGGCGAGACCGCGTAGTCGAGCTGCCGCCCGCCATGGCTCGACAGCACCACGCCGTCGAGCCCGGCCCCGCGCGCCAGCGCCACATCCGCCGGATGCAGCACGCCCTTCAGCACCAGCCGCCCCTGCCAGCGCTCCCGGATCGTCTTGACCATCTCCCAGTTCAGGAACTCGCGGCCGGAGAAGTCCCGCACCGCCTGGCGCGACAGCAGCGGTGCGCCGCGGCCCGCCGAGGCGTTCTCGAAATGCGGGTTGCCGTGGTTCAGGAAGGTGCGCAGGAAGGTGCCCATCGCCCAGGCCGGATGGGTCAGCCCGTCCAGCAGAAGCGACAGGCTGGGCTTCAGCGGCGTCTTGTAGCCCGTGCGCAGGTTGTTCTCGCGGCTCGGCACCACGGCGCTGTCGACGGTGATCACCAGCGTCCGGATGTCGGCCCGGACCAGCCGGTCGAGCAGCGCCAGGATGTCCGCCTCGTCCTTCGGCAGATAGGCCTGGTACCAGACCCGCGGTGCTGCGGCGCGGATCTCCTCCAGCGAAATCAGGCTCGCGGCGCTGATCACCATCGGGATGCCCGCGGCATCGGCGGCGCGCGCCAGCGAGAGGTCGCCGCGGTAGCCGGTCAGGGCCGAGACCCCCATCGGCGCGATGCCGAAGGGCAGGTCCCAGCGCTCGCCCATCAGCTCCGTGTCGAGCCGCCGCGCAGAGACATCGTTGAGGATGCGCGGCAGCAGCGCGATCTCGGAGAAGGCCGCCAGCGCATCGGCGCGCGAGGCGTTGGTCTCGGCCCCGCCCTCGACATAGCCGAAGATCGGCCGCGGCAGGTGGCGGCGGGCCAAGGGCTCCAGGTCCTCCAGCGCGTAGACCTTGCGCATCCGGCGCGGCAGGCGCGGCGGCGCAGGATCCTGCTTGGCAGTCGAACGGGCGGAGGGCGTGTCTGCGGTGATCGTCATGCCGGGCGTTTCCGTCTTGCGGCCTGCCAGAGGTTCAGGGCGATGACTGCGAGGCAGGCGAAGGTGCAGGCAGCGGCCATGGGCTGGGTGACGAAGGGCGTCAGGCTGCCCTCGGAATAGATCATCGCGCGGCGCAGGTTCTGTTCCAGGATCGGCCCGAGCACGAAGCCCAGCACCATCGGCGCCAGCGGAAAGCGGTAGCGCTCCATCGCGATGCCGAGCGCGCCGATGCCGAGCATCACCCAGATGTCGAAGACCCGGTTGTCCGCGCCAAAGGCGCCGATCACCGACAGCACGACCAGCACCGGCACGAGATAGCGTTTCGGCGTCTGCAGCACGCGCGGGAAGATGCGGATGGTCGACAGCTGGATCGCCAGCACCATGAGCGCCGAGATCAGGAAGGCGGCATAGATCGCCGTCACCACGTCCGGCTGGGTGCGGAACAGCAGCGGCCCGGGCTGCAGCCCGTGGATCTGGAAGCCGCCGATCAGCATCGCCGTCACCGCATCGCCCGGAATCCCCAGGGTCAGCAGCGGCAGCAGCGCGCCGCCGATCGACGCGTTGTTGGCGGATTCGGCGGCATAGATGCCCTCGACCGCGCCCTTTCCGAAAGTTTCGGGGCGTTTCGAACGCTTCTTCGCGGCGGCATAGGCGACGAGGTTCGAGGCGCCGCCGCCGATCCCGGGCAGCACGCCGATGGCGGTGCCGATCAGGGAAGATCGCAAGATGTTGGGCGCGTTGCCGCGCAGTTCGCGGCTGGTGACGCCGATGCCGCGCTCGGTCACGTCAAGCTCCAGCTTGCGCGCCGGGGCCAGCGCCTCGGTGACGAGCTGCGGGATGGCGAAGAGGCCGATCATGAAGGGCACGAGCCCGATCCCCGCCAGCATGTCGACCTGGCCGAAGGTGAAGCGCGGCGTGCCGTCGATCGGCGCGAAGCCGATCAGCGACAGGCCGAGGCCCAGCAGCGCGGCGAGCAGCCCCTTGACCATGTGCTCGCCCGCCAGCGCCCCCACCAGCGTCAGGGCGAGCGCGGTCAGGGCGGTGTATTCGAACGGGCCGAAGCGCACGGCAATCTGGCTGATCGCCGGGGCGAAGGCGACGAGGATGGCGAGGCTGATGATGCCGCCGCAGAAGGAGGCGACGATGCCGGTGCCGAGCGCCTTCACCGCCTTGCCTTCGCGGGCCAGCGGGAAGGCATCGAAGGTCGTCGCCACCGAGGACGGCGTGCCCGGAATGCGCATCAGCGCGGCCGAGACCAGGCCGCCGGAGATGCCGCCGACATAGGCCGAGATCAGCACGGCGAGCCCGGCCGAGGGCGAAAGCACGTAGGTCAGCGGCAGCATGATGACGACGGCCATCATCGCGTTCAGCCCTGGCAGCGCGCCGAAGAACAGGCCGATCGCGACGGCGCCGAACATCAGCGCCAGCTGGCCGGGAACCAGCAGGGCCGCGAGGCTGGAAAGGAAATCCGGCAGCATGGGAAGGCTCCTTTGGCGGGATCAGATCAGGGTGCCGGGCAGGTTGACGCCCAGAAGGCCGTTCAGGACCAGCCCGAGCCCCAGCGAGACCGCGATGCCGACCGCCGCGGCGATGCCGATGTCGCGCGGGCGGCGCGGACCGAAGAGCAGGATTGCCGTTGCGAGGAACAGCGCCGTCGACAGGGTGAAGCCCAGGATGCCGAAAAGCGCGGCATAGCCGAGCACAGCGGCAACGAGCCCGGCGACGGCAGGCAGCGGCAGGGCGGAGGCTGCAGCTTTCGGCGCCTCTCCGGCGTCGGGGCGGAGGGCGAGGAGCAGCGCAAGCGCGGCCATCAGTCCGCCGGTGATGCGCGGCATCAGGAGCGGGCCGGGATCGCCCATCATGTCGATCTTGCCGAGCTGCTCGTTCGACCACAGCATGAAGACGGCCAGCGCCAGGAAGGCGAGGGCGGAAATGCGGGTGCTGGACATGGGATCTCCGCGTTGGCTGGGACCGGGGCCGCCCGACAGAAGCGGCCCCGGCGGGAGGTTCAGTCGATCATGCTGTCGACGAACGCGTATTCCCTGGCGACGAAGGCAGCGGTCTCCTCCGGCGACAGGATATGCGGGGTCTGGCGGATCTTCGCCATTTCCTCGGCATATTGCGGATCCGCGGCGATGGCCTGCAGCGCGGTCGCGGCCAAGCCGGAGACGTCGTCATCCATGCCCGGCGGGCCGTAGAGCTCCAACGTCAGCGGGAAATCGATGTCGACGCCCTGCGAGACGGCCGTCGGCCAGTCGGGCGCGAAGGGATCCGGCTTGGCGGTCGGCACGGCCAGCACCTTGATGTCGCCCGACTCCACGTATTGCTGCGCGGTGGCGACGCTCATCGACGAGACTTGCACCTGTTCGCCGATCAGCGCGGCCATGCGCTCGGCTTCGGAACCGGCATCGACCAGCTTCAGCGCGCCGCCCGAAGCCTTGACCAGCGCCTCGCCCTTGACCTGCGTGGTGCCGCCGAGCTGCGAGGCCAGCCGGATCGAACCGGGATCGGCCTGGGCCGCCTCGAACAGCTCGGGCAGGGTGCTGTAGGGCGCGTCGGCGCGCACGGCATAGACGTCATTGGCCTGGCTCAGCGTCGAGATCGGCGTCAGATCCTCGTAGGTATAGGGCGAGCGGCCGAACAGGTTGGCGGCATGCAGCATCGCATGGAACACCAGCAGCGTGCTGCCGTCGGGCTTTGCCGAGGTGACGCTCTGCACCGCGACAACCCCGCCGCCGCCGGTCTGGTTGACCACCGCGACCGTGGCGCCGGTCTGGCGCTCCAGCGCGCGGGCGAAGGTTCGCGCCGCCGAGTCGGTGATGCCGCCCGGCGAGGCAGGCACGTAGATCTGCACCCGCTTGGCCGGCCATGCGGCTTCCTGCGCTCCGGCAGGCAGGGCGCCCGCCGCCGCGAGCGATGCCATTGCGGCAAGGACCAGTCTTCTCTTCATCGTCTTCCTCCCATCATGCGCCCGTGGCGCGGCAAAGTCCGGACCGCCCGCCTCCCGCGCAAACGGGGGCGGCGTCTCCTTGCAGGGCCGGTTCCGCGGGGTCCGCGATTTAATGTATTTTGTGTTTTTTAGTGTAATACATTTTTGGCGGGACAGATCAAGCGGAAGTTTGCGCCGCGGCCGCGGAAGCCGCGCACTGGCCATCGCCGAGGCCCGGGACTAGCCTCGGGACCAGCGCACCGCCGGGGAGGACATGCGATGGAATATCTCGACCAGAGCCTGGAGACGCTCTTCGCCGATCTCCACTGCTCCGGCCTCTGGCCGGACGAGAAGGCGATCTCGGATTCGGTCCTGCTGGCGCCGGCGGAGGAAATCCGGGCGGCCTATGCCGCGGCCCAGGCGGACGGGCCGGTCGACCTGCGCGCCTTCCACGCGCGCTGGTTCCGGCCCGCCCAGCCGCCCGGCGCAGGCTACCGCACCGATCCGGCGCATGGCCCGGCAGAGCACCTGGAAGCGGTCTGGCCGCACCTGATCCGCCCGGCAGACGACCCGGCGGAGCGCTCGGCCCGCTACCCCCTGCCCCATCCCTACGTGATCGCCGGCGGGCGGTTCCAGGAAGCCTACTACTGGGACAGCTACTTCACCCAGCTGGGGCTCCTGCGCTCGGGACGCACCGGGCTGGTGCGGGACATGCTCGACAATTTCGCCCATGCGATCCGCGAGACCGGCTTCGTTCCGAACGGCTTCCGCTCCTACTTCCTCACCCGGTCTCAGCCGCCCTTCTTCGCCCCCATGGTCGCCGATTACGGGCGCGCCACCGGCGATCCGGCCGCGGCCTTCGCCCGCTACCTGCCCGCGATGGAGGCCGAGTACCGCTTCTTCATGGAGAGCCCGCGCAACCGCGGCGGGCTGGCGCGCTACTGGGATGCGGGCGACGGGCCGCGGATCGAGATGTATGCCACCGACCTGGCCTGGCAGGACCACGCGCGGGCGCATCCCGGCTTCTTCCGCGACCTGCGCGCCGCCTGCGAAAGCGGCTGGGACTTCTCCTCGCGCTGGCTCTCCGATCCGCAGGACCTCGGCACGATCCGCACGACGCGCATCTGGCCGGTCGACCTCAACTGCCTGCTGCTGCGGATGGAGGAACTGCTGGCGCTGGCCGCGTCGGACGCCGCGCCGGACCGCGCCCAGGGCTACCGTGCTGCCGCCGACCGGCGGCGCGATGCGATCTCGGCACGCTTCTTCGACGCGGAGCGCGGCTATTTCTTCGATCTTCTCGCCGACGACGGATCGCTGCTCCCGGTCACCTCGGCGGCCGGGCTGTTCCCGCTCTGGGCCGGAGCCGCCACCGAGGCGCAGGCGGCCCGGGCGGCGGACTGGGCGGAACGCCGGCTGCTGCGCGGCGGCGGTCTGCTGACCACGGACATTGCCAGCGGCCAGCAATGGGACAGCCCCAACGGCTGGGCGCCGCTGCAATGGATCGCGGTGCAGGGGCTGCGGCGCTACGGCCATCGCGCGCTGGCCGCGGAACTGCGCAGCCGGTGGCTGGCCACCTGCGATGCGGTGTTCCGCGCCTCGGGCAAGTTCGTCGAGAAATACAACGTGATCGACCCGCTGTCGCCCGGCGGCGGCGGCGAATACGAGCTGCAGGACGGGTTCGGCTGGACCAACGGCGTCTATCTCGACCTCGCCGCCGATCCCTAGCCGCGCGCCGCGCCGCGCCCGGAGAGGCCGGGGAGCGCAGGGCACCGCGGCATGGCCCGGCGCTCAACGCGCCGCTGCCGGAGCTGTCCCGCGGCCGGGACGCGGCAGAGCTGCCGGGCCGACCGCGGAGACGGCGGGTGGCCTACCACTCGCCGTCGTCGCCGAAGTCGTCCATGCCGAAATCGGAGTCATCCTCCTGCGGCATTTCCGCGGCCTGCGCCTCGTCGGCGAAGAGGCCGGAAACGGCATTGGCCACCAGCATGCCGCCCGCGACGCCCATCGCGGTCTGCGCGGCCCCGGCAAGGAACCCGCCCGGCGCGCCCTGCGGCACCGCCTGGCGCATCGGCGCGGCCCGGCGCGGCGCCTGCCCGCCGAAGAGCCCCGACAGGAATCCGCCGCCGCCCTGCGGCCGCTGCCGCGCCTCGGCCAGGTCGGCCTCCAGCTGCTCGATCCGCGCCTGCGCCGCAGTCAGCGCGTGCTCCTGCACGACCACGGTCTGCGCCATGTAGTAGGGCGCGCCCGGCTGGCGGGAAATCGCGTCTCCGATGAAGCGCTCGGCTTCCGCATCGCGGGACGGCGCCTGGCGCTCGACCTCCGCAAGCTTGTCGAAAAGTCCGCTGATCGCCTGGCGGTCGCTCGTGTCCATCTATGGCTCCCTCTGAAGTGTTTCGGCACCGTGCCGCCCGGACGGAGGCCATCCGCCCGGTGCCTCTGCAGATATGGCGGGCTCCGCCCCGACGGGAGAGGACGCACGGCGGCGTGACTCAACGTCATCGCCATCTGCGGCAGCAGGGCGCAGCCCGCGCCGCTCCTGGTGCCGGGCCGACGGCTGGGCCATGGCCATCCGGCACGGAACCGGCGCAGTCGGACCGCAAAGCCCGCGGCCGCCGCTGCCTTGGCACCTCGGCCAATGGCTGCCGTCTCCTGCGGGCCGCCATCGGCACCGCCCGGTTCCCGGCGAGGACCGCCGGCAGCGGCGCAGCAGGCGGGGCAGGGCAGCGACTGCCGCTTGGGCTCGGAAACCAGCAGGTCCCGGCCGGCAGGATCGTCATCGACCGGCACAGGCGCTGCGACCGATGCCGCCCGCTGCTCATGCCGACACCCCCGCCCCCCGCCCGAAACACCCCTCAGCCTTTCCGCAAGCTGGAGCGCACAAGGCTGCCAGGACGATCCTCTGCCCCCGCAGAATTCGGTTTCGGATGCCTCCGCAGCCCTTCCCTGCCCTGCCACTGCCGCAAGACACCGCCAGCCGCTTTTTCGGGGAGGACACCGCGATCGCCCGCGAATTCCATTGGACGTTCATCGCGCCCCCCGCGGGCGTCGGCCGACCGGCCACCGGTCCGGCGGAGCACGTGGGGCCTTGCGGCTCCGCCGCCAGCAGGTTCCCCACCGCAATGCGGCACTCCATTCCAGGAGCGGACGAACCCTCTACGCCTGCTGGACCCTCGCCGATCCGACCTGACAGCTGGGGTCGCATCCTCCCTGCCCGGTCCCTTCGGCAGTCCGTGCATCCCTCCGTTCCGGAACTGGCGGTTCCCTCCCCGG
This sequence comes from Mangrovicoccus sp. HB161399, assembly GCF_013184745.1. Lineage (GTDB taxonomy): Bacteria > Pseudomonadota > Alphaproteobacteria > Rhodobacterales > Rhodobacteraceae > Mangrovicoccus. Next base: position 14,848 of record NZ_JAATVU010000022.1, on the reverse strand, counting down.
CAGCCGCCGTCTGCTGCGCGCATCCTTTCGGGACGCCCTCCTGCCAGACCGTGACCCTCTCCGGCCCGTTCCCCGGCGAAAAGGACCTTGGCGGGGTCCGCGTGGCCTCCAAGATCGAGGGCTGCATGCTTCCGCGCTTGCATCCGGCGATGCCGCTCCGCAGGGCATCCGTGCGCTCATCCGGCTGCATGTGTTCGACGCTTGGGGTGGACTCCTCCCGATGACTGGCTCTGACCGTCGCGTTTTGCTGCGGTCCGTGGCGGCCGCAGATGCGAACGCTGAAGGCGGCAACGGCAACTCCGATCGCGATGATCTGACCCGGAAAACGGACCGCATCTGGAGTGCACAAGTTATGCTGTCCCACGCTGCCTGGCCGAAATTGTCCCTTTGCCCTCGGCCATCTCTCCAATGGTGCGTCGCAAGCGCGGAACCTGCGATCGAAGGTCGACGCACAGCTAGGACTCCGCTATGGTTAGAGAAGGATGCCGGCCCTTGGCCGACATGTCATGCCCGGTTCGCGGACGTGTCGCGCTCAGGCGCTTTCCCATACATTATAGCTTCGAAAACGCCGCTTGGTGACCATGCGGGGTATGTCCGGTAATGCGCCGCTATCCGCCATTCAGCCTGTCCCAGTGATTTGTCCATCCGGCGTCGAACCCGAGATCGAAATTGGCCCCGAGGAGAGCAAGGGCAAGCTGTTCCGTTTCCTGCTGTAACGCCTGCAATGATGGCCGAGGCTTGGCGGCGGAAGATGCCCTGCCCCTTTCTCCGCTCGCCTTCTTCGGGTTCGAGATTGGGAAGTTGACGGCTGTCAACTCGGCACCTGCCGTCTGGCCGGATCGGAAAGTTGACAGCCGTCAACTCGCTGCTGCATTCCGTCCCTCCAGGGCCCGCAGCATCGGCAGGATGGAGAATGTCCCCTGGGCGGCCTTCCGGCTGAGGCTCCTGAGATAGGCGCCGGGCGAACGGATCCGTCCCCGGTTTTCCAGCATAGCCGCGACGGTGGCAGCCGCTGCCAATCCTCCCATGCTGTTCTCCGCCCCCTGCCAAGTGTCCGAACTGATCCCAAGCCAGGGCGCAATTTGCTTAGCTGCACGGCGGAAGCTGTCGGCATCCCCGACTGGTTCGGTGGAGTAGGCCGATAGCGAAGGACATGCAGCGAGGATGCGTGGAAGGCTGGCTTCTTTGTTGTTGTCTTTGTTTGTCCCTGTTCTGTCTTGCAGCCTGTCCGGGTTTTGCGTGAATGCTGTCTGCTCGGGCTTTTCAGAGTCAGGGAAGTTTATATCCTGAACCTGTATGTGCCGCTCATTCCGGTCGGGTCTGCCGCTCGGTTCCGCTGTTTCAGCGAGGGTGACCGCAGCAGCCGCGAGCCTCTGGCAGAGGTCATCCAGATGGTCCGCGGCTTTCCGCAGTGCCTCCGAGCAGGGCTTCCGGCGGAGCAGCAGCGGCAGTTCGGCGAGGAAGGCGATGTCATCGCTGCGGAGGGTCCGGGCGTCATCGGCGCGGAGGAATTCCAGCAGCTTCCCGGCATCGCGGAACCGCAGCACCACCGCGTCGCGCAGACGGCGGAGGCGCAGCTCCCGGTCGCGGGTTTCGATCGCTGCCGCGGCGATTTCCGGCCATCGGACGAGCAGGGGCCGCAGGTCGAAGCCGTAGGCAACGGACAGCCCGCCATCGCAGCCGCGCCGGGCGTAGCGCTTGCCGTTGGGGCTGTCGTGGCGGAGGATCATCCCGGCCTCGACGAGAGCCGAGAGATGGCGCCGCAGAGTTGCCTCCGCCATCCCGTGGGCGCGCTCGCCGAGGGTCCGGTTCGAGGGGAAGACGATCAGCGGGCCGTCGCCGGAGAGCTCCGTTTCGGGGAAGAACGACAGGAGCGCGTTCAGGACGGTGAGGCTGCGGCCGGACAGCCCGAACTGCCTGCGGGCGGTGGTGAGGTCGCGGAAGACCTGCCATTTGTCCACGGCGGGAACGGGCGCCGGAGCGGCTGCACGCGCCTGCGCCTCCATTTGGGCAGCCGTCACCGCCCGCCGCCCGAAGGGCGTCGCTGTCAATCTCTGCATGTCAGTTCACGCGGGCAAAAACCTCCCCTCCGTCCAGAGACGGTTGTTGACAGCTGTCAACGCAGTGGCCTATCAAGGAGGTGCTAGATCGCTTGAGAGGCCCTTCGGATGTCATGTCCGGGGGGCTTTCTTTTTGGTTCTGCCTGTGCCGTGCCTCCTTTGGTTTCTGCTCTCTTGCCTGTCAGTGCGGGCCGTTTACCGGCCCTTGCCGCGGCGGCTGGCCAGCCAGTCGCCATGGATCCGGTCGAAATTCTTCTCCAGCCACTCGTCGAAGCCTTCGGCGGCTCCGGCGGGGATGGTCATGGTGATCTTGCCGTCGCGCCGCGTGAGCTTGCCCACGGGCTCGCCCGCGGCGGATTTCAGCACCGCGTCGCGGCTGTCGCCGGTCTGCTTCGCGCGGCGCCGGGGCAGGGCGAGCGCTTTCATCAGCCCCTGGAAGCGGCCGTCGCTGTCCTTGGCCTCGGCGAAATTGGCCATGGCGATCGCCTCGCCCTCGCCCGTGCCCGTTTCCGACATCAGGTTGGCCAGCGCCAGCCAGCGGTCGCGCCCCACCGAGGGCGCCGCGCCGATCGCCTCGATCAGCGCCAGCGGCACCGAATCGGCGACCGACAGCATCCGGCTGATCTGCGTCTTGTCGACGTGGAGCGCGTCGCAGATGATCTTGCGGTCATAGCCCGCGTCGCGCATCTGCCGGGCGAAATTCGCCTTCTCGATGAAGGTCAGATCCTTGCGCGCGGTGTTCTCCTGGCCCTGGGCAACGACGAGCTCGCGGTCGTCGAGATCGCGGATCATCGCCTTGACCGGCTGGCCCAGATCGCGCAGCGCGCGGATCCGGCGGCGGCCGTAGACGATCTGGTAGCGCCCTTCGCTGCCGGGATGCGGACGGACGAGAACCGGCACTTGCTGGCCGTAGTCCCGCAAGCTGGCGACCAGCATGGCATGCGCCTCGGGGTCGTCGTCGTCGAGCCGGTCGGTGACGCCGCCATCCTCGATGGAGAAAGGGTCGAGATCGGTCAGGGCGCGGGATTTCAGCTCGGCCAGCGACTGGCTGACGGCGCCGATGGCGCCCTTGGAATAGCGCGGGCGGCCGGACGGGGCAGGGTCGGACGCGGCCGGGCCGGGCGCCGGGGCGGCGCCCTCTTCCGCGGCTTTCTCCGCCTGCACGGCGGCGTTGACCATCAGCCCCTTGAGCAGGTTCTTGCGTGCCATCTCAGCGCCCCCATGCCTTCTGGATCAGCCCCTCGATTTCGCCGTTCACCGAGTTGAGGCTTTCGATCGCGCGCTCGTAGGTGGAGCGGGTGAACTGCGATTTCTCGATCTCGTAGAGGGTCTGCTTGGTGATGCCGGCATCCGAAATGGCGGTGGATTTCAGCATCGGGTGGTTCAGGACATGCTCGCCGAACATCGAGCGCATGAAGGCGACCATCTCGTTCTGCGGCCCGTCGCCGGGCTCGTAGCGGGTCACCAGGTAGCGCATCCAGTCATAGCTCATGTCGCCGCCGGCATCGGAGACGACGCCCAGCAGGTTCGAGGTCATCAGCAGGAACTGGCACATCGACATGACGTCCAGCATCTGCGGATGCACGGTGACCAGCACGGCGGTTGCCGCCGAGAGGGCCGACATGGTGAGGAATCCCAGCGACGGCGGGCAGTCGATGATGACCAGGTCGTAATCCTGCTCCACCTGCCCCAGGACGGCGCCGACGCGGGTGAAGAACAGTCCGCCCTCGCCGCGGGACAGCGCCATCGGGGTTTCATGCTCGAATTCCTGCAGGTCGAGATTGCCCGGCACGATGTCGAGATTGGTGAAATACGTGCGCTGGATGATCTCGGCCAGCGGCTTGGGGTCGTCATAGGTGATCGCGTCGTAGAGCGTGCCGCCGTCGAGCAGGTCGAATTCCGGCTGGAATCCGTGCAGCGCCGAGAGCGAGGCCTGCGGGTCGAGGTCGATCGCCAGCACGCGGTAGCCCTGCAGCGCGCCGTGCTGCGCCAGATGCGCGGCGGTGGTGGTCTTGCCCGAGCCGCCCTTGAAGTTGATCACCGTGATCACCTGCAGGTGGTCGCCGTCGCGGCGGCCGGGCAGGTAGGTGCCGGGCGTCTTGGCGCCCTGTTCGAGCAGTTCGCGCAGCGCCTGGATGTCCTCGGGCGCGTAGTAGCGGCGGCCGCCGGCGCGGATCTCGGGCGAGGGGCCGCGGCCTTCGAGATGCAGCTTGCGCAGGTACGCGTCCTTGACGCCCAGCAGCTGCGCGGCCTCGCCGGAGGTGAAGCGGCGCAGTTCCTTGCGGGCGTTCGGGGGAAAAAGCTGGGCACGGTGGGCCTGCAGCCGTTCGGAAAGCTTTTCGGCATGCTCGCCGACCAGCCGGTCAATGCGTTCGCCTCCGCGCTGGCGGAGGGGAAGGACGCTCTGGTCCTTTGCCATGGCCTTGCCTATTCTGTCCGGCATCAGGTGCCGTCCTGCCTGTTGTTACGGTTATGGCCGAATATTTCACTGCCTTCCGTTACTATCTGCATGGGTGCAGCGAGTCTGGCAAGAGTTTTCTCGGCAATACGGGAGCTTGGCGCTGTCGCCGCGTCAAGCGTGTCCCTCGGTCCACGGACATGGCCGGGACGGGGCAGGGCGGATCGGCAGGGAAGGGTTTACCGGACATCCTCGGCCCGGGAGACCGGCGGCGGAAGTATCCAGGATTCGGCACAGAAGCGCCGCAGACGGACCGGGCTGCCGGAACGGCCCGGTCCGGCAGGGGGCCGTCAGGGCATGAACTGGCCGCCATTCACCTCGATCACCTGGCCGGTGACATAGCCCGCGGCGGCATTGGAGGCGAGGAAGAGGAAGGCCGGGGCGATCTCCTCGGGGCGGCCGAACCGTCCCATCGGAATGCCTGCCGAGACCGCGGCGCGGGCGGCGGCGTCCTTGTCGGCATGGAAGGCGGTGTCGACCGTGCCGGGCGAGACCGTGTTGAAGCGGATGCCGTCGGCAGTGTGGAAGGCGACCCAGTTCTTCTGGATGTTCTGGAGCCAGGCCTTGGCGGCGCCGTACAGTCCCGCGCCCGGGCCGCCCCCGGTGCTGCCGGCGATCGAGCCGACCAGGATCACCGAGGCCATCTGCCCGGTTTCGGCGGCGGAGCGCTTCAGGTGTGGCAGGGCGGAGCGGGTGCACATCAGCGCCGAGCGGCAGTTGACGCTGCCCACCGCGTCGTAGAAGGCGTCGTCGATCTCCTCCAGCGGAACCCGGCCGACCAGCGCGCCGGCATTGTTGACCAGGATGTCGAGCCCGCCGAAGCGGGCGGCGCAGTCCTCCACCACCCGTTCGCAGTCCGCGGTCCGCGACAGGTCGCCCGGGAAGAAGGCGGCGCCGCCGCCCAGCCCGTCCAGCAGAGCGTCCAGCCCGCCGGGGGCGCTGCGCGCATTCAGCCCGACCCGCGCCCCGGCGGCGGCAAAGGCGCAGGCCACGGCCAGGCCGATGCCCTGGCTCGATCCGGTGACCAGGACGCGGCGCCCGGCAAGATCGTCATGCATGTCGTCTTCCTTCCTGCTTGCCGGGCCCCGGCGCCCGCGATGCGGCGCGGGTCTGCCCGGCTCCTCCATATGTCCCACTATATGGGACGGTATAATACTATTTGACACAAAACGGGGGCCGATTCATAGTCCCCCCGGAAAAGGAGGAAAGATGGGGGAAGATCCGGTCAGCACCGCCGCGTCCGGCGCGGCGAAAGGCACGCAGACCCTGCTGCGCGGGCTCGACGTCCTGCGGCTGGTGTCGGAAGGCGTGTCGGATGCCGGCAGCATCGGCCGCGCGCTCGGCGTGCCGCGCAGCACGGCGCACCGGCTGCTGTCGAGCCTGGTTTCGGCGGGATACCTCCATCACGTGCCGCAGGCGGGCTACCTGCTGGGGCCGCAGCTGATCTTCCTCGGCCAGCGCGCCGCCGAGCAGCGCCCGGTGCGCAGCCTGGCCGAGCCGGTGCTGCGCGAGCTGGCGGGGATCACCGGCGACACCGTCCATCTGGGCATCCCGGACGGGGCGGAGGTGCTCTATCTCGACAAGATCGAGGGCACGCGCGGGCTGGAGATGCGGTCGCGGCCGGGGCAGCGGATGCCGCTGGCGCTGACCGGGCTGGGCAAGGCGATGATGCTGGCCATGCCCGAGGACCGCTGGGAGCCGCTCTACCGCGCGGCCGCCGAGATCCAGGCGCGCCATCCCGGACGGGTGCCGCCGCGGCCCTGGCCGGATTTCCGCGCCGATCTGGAGGAGGGCCGCGCGCGCGGCTTCTGCTTCGACCTGGAAGAGAACGAATACGGGATCCGCTGCGTCGGCGCGCCGGTGCGCGACCTCTCGGGGAAGGTGGCGGCCGGGCTGAGCGTGGCAAGCGCCGTGCCCTTCATGCCCGAGACCCGGCTGGCCGAACTCGGTCCCGTCGTCGCGGCCCATGCCGCGGAAATTTCAAGACGCCTGGGAGGGCGATCCGAATGACCGAGCTGCCGACCGCCCTCGTGGCCCTGGACTGGGGCACGTCGAGCCTGCGGGCCTACCGGATGGATGCCGGCGGCGCGATCCTGCAGACCCGGGCCGACGGCTGCGGCATCCAGCACCTGCCCGCGCCGGGAGAGGACGGGTTCGAGGCCGCCTTCGAGGCGATCTGCGGCGACTGGCTGGACGCGGCGCCGGGACCGGTGCCGGTGGTCGCGGCCGGCATGGTCGGCAGCGCCCAGGGCTGGCGCGAGGTGCCGTACCTGCGCTGCCCGGCGGGGCCGGAGTCGCTGGCCGCCGCGTCGCTGTCCTTCGAGACCCGCAAGGGCCGCCGGGTGACGATCGCGCCGGGGCTGCTGATGGACGGGCCGGACGGCGCGCCGGACGTGATGCGCGGCGAGGAGATCCAGATCGCCGGCACGCTGGCCGCGCATCCGGAGGCGGCGCGCGACGCGATGCTGGTGCTGCCCGGCACGCATTCGAAATGGGCGCAGCTGGAAGACGGCCGGGTCGTCCATTTCGCCACCTACATGACCGGCGAGCTCTTCGCCGTTCTGCGGGCGCATTCGATCCTCGGCCGGCTGATGCCGCAGGACGGCGGCGGCGACCCGGAGGCCTTCGGCCGCGGGCTGGAGCGGGCGCGCGAGGGCGGCTTCAGCCACGCGCTGTTCAGCGTGCGGACGCTGGGCCTGACCGGCCGGATCGCGCCGGAGGGGCTGGCCGACTACATGTCGGGACTGCTGATCGGCCACGAGGTGCTGTCGGCGGCCGGGGAACTGGACGCCGGGCGGCCGCTGTTCCTGGTCGGCGAGGGCGCGCTCTGCCGCCGCTACGAACGGGCGCTGGAGCAGCTTCTCGGCCGCGCGCCCGCCGCGCAGCCGGGCAATCCCGCCCCAGCCGGGCTTTTCGCCCTTGCCGGAGCCGCCGGGTTCCTGGCCGGACAAACGGAGACCAGCAATGTCTGAGACCGCATTCGCGGAACGGTTCGACGCGGCCATGGCCGCGCTGCCCCTGGTGGCGATCCTGCGCGGGCTGACCCCGGCGGAAAGCCTGCCGACCTGCCGCGCGCTGCAGGAGGCCGGGTTCCGGCTGATGGAGATCCCGCTGAACTCGCCCGATCCCTTCGACAGCATCGCGCAGGTTCGCGCGGCCATGCCGGCCGATGTGCTGGTGGGCGCGGGCACGGTGACGTCGGTCGCGGCGGTGGCGCAGCTGGCGCAGACCGGCGCCGAGCTGGCGGTGATGCCGCATGCCGACACGGCGGTCATCCGCGCGGCCAAGGAGGCCGGGCTGATCTGCGTGCCGGGCGTGGCGACGCCGACCGAGGCCTTCGCGGCGCTGGCCGCCGGGGCCGACGCGCTGAAGATCTTCCCGGCCGAGCTGGTCGGGCCGGCGGCGATCCGCGCGATGCGCGCGGTGCTGCCAAAAGGCACGCGGCTGCTGCCGGTTGGGGGCATTTCGCCCGCCACGATGGCGCCCTTCCTGGAAGCCGGGGTTGCGGGCTTCGGGCTGGGCAGCGCGCTCTACCGTCCCGGCGACAGCGTGGCCAAGGTTGCGGCCAACGCCCGGGATTTCGTTTCGGCTTTTCCGGTGCAGGCGGTTCCCGCCTGACGCGTTCCGCGGCCCGGACAAGGAGAGGGCCGCATTTGTTCCTGTGGAGGATAACGATGGACAGACGTAGTTTCACCTTCTCGGCGCTTGGTGCCATGGCTGCGATCCCGCTGGGCGGGCGCGCGATGGCGGCGGGCTATCCGTCGCGCACGATCGAGATGATCGTGCCCTATTCGGCCGGGGGCGGCACCGACCTGGTGGCGCGGGCCTTCGCCGACATCGCCAACGAGACGCTGCCCAAGGCGATCGGCGTGGTCAACCGCACCGGCGGCGGCGGCGCGGTCGGGCTGACCGGCATCGCGCGGGCGCGGCCGAACGGCTACACGATCGGGCTCGGCACCGCGGAGATCACCATGCTGCCGCACATGGGCATGGCCAGCTTCAAGGCGACGGACTTCACCGCCATCGCGCAGCTGAACGCCGACCCCTCGGCGATCACCGTCAAGGCCGACGCGCCCTGGCAGACGCTGGAGGAGTTCGTCGCCCACGCCAAGGAGAACCCGGGCACGGTGCGGATCGGCAATTCCGGCACCGGCGCGATCTGGCACCTGGCGGCGGAAGCCTTCGGCAAGGATGCCGGCGCCACCTTCAACCACATCCCCTTCGAGGGCGCGGCGCCGGCGGTGACCTCGCTGCTGGGCGGCCATATCGAGGCGGTCAGCGTCAGCCCGGCCGAAGTGTCGAACTTCGTCGCCGCGGGCGAGCTGCGGATGCTGGGCGTGATGGCCGACGAGCGGGTCGGCGCCTTCCCGGAGGTGCCCACGTTCAGGGAGCAGGGCATCGACCTGACGGTCGGCACCTGGCGCGGCGTGCTGGTGCCGAACGGCCTGCCGGATGACGCGCTGGCCGTGCTGCGCGAGGTGGCTGCCACTGCCGGGCAGTCCGAGGCCTTCAAGGCGCAGCTGGCGAAGATGAACCTGAACCATGCCTACATGGATGCCGATGCCTTCCAGGCGAAGATCGCGGCGCAGGACGAGTTCTTCGGAGAGCTCATGGGCGAGCTGGGCATGGCCCGCTGACCCTCCGCGGCCGGGCGGGCGGCGGGGCTGCCGCGCCCGGCATCTTCTCTGAGGAGCAATTCCCATGACTGACACTGCAATGGAGCAGGCGGTCTCCCCGGGCGAGCGCGCGGGGACCCTGGCCTTTCTCGGCCTCGTCGCGGCGGTGGCCGTGGCGGCGATCGTCCTGACACGGGGCTTTCCGCCCAACACGCTTCCCACCGATGTCGGCCCGGCACGCTTTCCCGTCCTCTATGCGCTGGTGCTGATCGCGCTCTGCGCGGTCTCGGCGGTGCAGACGCTGCGCGCCCCCGGCTACGAGGGCCTGCCGCCGGTGCCCGGCGCCAGGCTGCGCGTCGCGCTGGCGGTGGCGGCCGTCGCGGCGGCGATCGCGCTGATGCCCTGGCTTGGCTTCCTCGCCACCGCGGCGCTGTTCCTCTTCGCGATGATCTGGCTGATGGGGCGGCGCCAGCTGGTCGGCAATGCCGTCTATGCCGCGGCCGCCTCCGCCGCCATCTTCCTGCTCTTCTCCTACGGGCTGAACGTGCCGCTGCCCGGCTCCGCCCTGCTGGGCGCGGGCTGAGCGCGGCGAACGGAGACTGCTATGTTCGATTTCTCGATGCTTGCCCAGGGGGTCGCCACGCTGGCGGCCAGCCCCATGGCGCTGCTGATGGCCGTGATCGGCGTGGCCATCGGCATCTTCATCGGCGCCATGCCCGGCCTGACCGCGACGATGGGGGTGGCGATCCTTCTGCCCTTCACCTTCGGCATGGACCCGCTGCCGGGGCTGCTGCTGATTTCCGGCGTGTTCTTCGGCGGGGTCTATGGCGGCTCGGTCACGGCGATCCTGCTGAAGATCCCCGGCACGCCCGCGGCGGCGGCCACGGCGATGGACGGCTACGCGCTGACCGAAAAGGGCCAGGCCTCGCTGGCGCTCGGCACGGCGACGGTGTCGTCCTTCCTCGGCGGCACCGGCTCGGTGCTGGTGCTGATCTTCCTCGCGCCGGTGCTGGCGCGCTTCGCGCTGAACTTCTCGGCGCCCGAGAGCTTCGCGCTGGCGGTGTTCGGCCTGTCGATCATCTCCTCGATTTCCGGCAGCTCGCCGGTCAAGGGGCTGATCGCGGGGATGCTGGGACTGCTGGTCGCGACGATCGGACTCGACCCGATGGGCGGCTTCCCGCGCTTCACCTTCGGTTTCCCCGATCTCTACGAAGTGCCCTTCATCCCGGTGATGATCGGCCTCTTCGCCGCGGCGGAGGCGTTCAAGACGATGGAGGATCCGGCGCGGCGGCTGGGCCGGGCGGCGAAGCTCGGCCGGATGGTGCCGCCCTGGGACAAGCTCCGGAGCGTGCTGCCGACCATCGGGCGGTCCACCGGGCTGGGCGTGCTGATGGGCATGATCCCGGGCGCGGGGGCGGATGTCGCCGCCTTCGTCTCCTACAACGAGGCCAAGCGCTTCTCGCGCAACCCCGAGAATTTCGGCAAGGGCGAGCTGTCGGGCGTGGCGGCCTGCGAATCCGGGGCGAATGCCTGCACCGGCGGCGCGCTGCTGACCATGCTGACGCTGGGCATTCCGGGCGACGCGGTGACCGCGATCATGCTGGGCGCCTTGACTCTGCAGGGGCTGCAGCCCGGGCCGCTGCTGTTCCAGCAGCATGCCGACCTGGTCTTCACGCTCTTCGCGGGGATGGTGTTCTGCTATGTCGCGATGCTGGTGCTGGGGCTGGGGCTGATGCGGATCATGGGCAACGTGCTGAAGGTGCCGCCCGCGCTGCTGACGCCGACGATCTTGGTGCTCTGCATGGTCGGCACCTACGCGCTGAACAACTCGATGTTCGATGTCGGCGTGATGCTGGTGGCGGGCGTGGCCGGGTACTTCATGCAGAAATACGGCTTTCCGGCCTCGCCGGTGGTGCTGGCACTGATCATGGGGCCGATGGCCGAGGCCAATTTCCGCCGCGCGCTGTCGCTGTCGAACGGCAGCCTCGACTTCCTCTGGACGCGGCCGATCACCGTGGCGCTTCTGGCGCTGGCGCTGCTGACGCTGTTCCTGCCGGTGCTGCGCTGGCTGTGGCAGATGCGGCAGGGCGGCGGCGGCGCGCGGCGCTCCGCCTGAACCATCCGGACCGGCCCTGCGGGGCCGGTTCTGCGTTGGGCTTCCCGCTTCGGGGAGGCTCAGACCAGGAATGTCAGGTTGTGGTGGGCGCGCCCGGCATCGAGCAGGCAGACCAGCTTGCGGCCGATCTTCCAGCTGCCCTCCTCCTCGACCAGCACATGGCCCATCCAGCCCGACAGCACCTGCACCGGGTGGCCGGCGCGGATCTCGTGGCAGAGGAAGGACGAGCGGATTTTCACCTCGCCCTCGCGCACCGTGGGCACGCGGACGAAGCCCGAGCTAAGATGCGCCGTGTGGCTGACCGGGATCTGGGCCGAGGCGACCCCTGTGCGCAGCCAGACGATCCGGTCGCCCAGGCGGCGGCGGTCGTCGAAGGCGATGGTCACCTGGTGCTGCGGATCGGCCACCTCGGGCGCGGGCAGGCCGTCCGCGGCCGGGATCCAGTAGAGGCAGCGGGCGCTGTAGAGATGGAGCCACTTCTCGTAGGCGCGGCGGTCCAGGAGCCAGTTTTCCTGCAGGATCAGCGCTTCGTGGCTGGCGCGTTCGGCCTCGCTCAGCGGTTGGCCCATCGCCTCCCACTCCGCCATGTCCTGGCGAAGCAGGTCGTAATAGCTGTCGTCGAGATAGGGCGAGGTCACGGCATCCGTCAGGATCTGCTCCAGCGTGAAGCCCGCCCCCATGATGCCGTCATCGAGAAAATCGTCCATCACAGCGCCCTCATCTCGTCATCCGACTGCATCCGCTTCAGCCATTCGGTCCAGAAGACCCGCATCGGCAGCTCGTCCGAGACCGGCCCGGTGGTCAGGCCGCGGGGGCCGTCATATTCCGCGCCGGTATCCATGTGGCGGCCGACATGGACCCAGTCCATCTCGGGGATCGACAGCCCGGCCTGGCATTCCTCGAAATTCGCCAGGTCGTCCGGCTCGCCGAAGCTCGGGAAATCCTCCTGGAGCCGCATCCGGAGCGTGTTGACCTCCGGCGGCAGGTTCGGCGCCTCCAGCGCGGTCGCGTACCAGATCAGGTCGGTGCGATCGACATCCAGAGGCTCGATCACCTGCAGCTGGTTGCCGATGACCAGCAGGTTCGGGAAGATGTTCAGGTTCATTCCCGAGCCCACGACCACGTCGAGCGCCCGCTCGGCCACCTCCGGATAGCGCGCGCGGATCTGCGCGGCATAGGCCTCCTCGCCCGGCATCGGCGCGGCCTGGTCCCAGTAGCGGGCAATCTCGGCGCGCTGGTCGATGAAGGTGCAGCCGTTCCGCGCATCGGCCACGGTCTGAAGCCCGGCATCGACATCGCCCAGCGTCCATTGCATGTCCACGCCGCCGCCATAGCGCGCCTTGCGCATCCGCAAGAGCGAGGCATGCGAAAAGCCCGGATGATAGCCGTCGGCGGCGTTGTCGTAGATCAGCTTCCAGTTGCCGTTGCAGATCAGCCGGTGCGTCCTGCGCCGCAGCTTGATTTCGGCGCCGGGCCAGCGGTCGAGCCACTCGTCGAGGATCGAGAGTGCCGTGCCGTAATGGTCCTGCAGGGGCGGCAGGGACTGGTTCAGCGTGCCGAAGACGAAGCCGCGATAGCTCTCGACGCGGATCTTGCCGAGGCCGAGCTTCGCGCGGTCGAAGCTGGGCCCGTAGCCGCGGGGCAGGGGGACCGAGCGCAGCTCGCCGGAATTGGCGAAGGACCAGTTGTGGTAGGGGCAGGTGAATCGCTTTGCCTTGCCCTCGGCCTGGCGGCAGACCGTGGCGCCGCGATGGGTGCAGCGGTTCAGAAGCCCGTGCAGCCGGCCCTCGCCGTCGCGGGTGACGATGACCCGGCGCAGGCCAAGACGGCGCTGGACGAAATCGTCGGGTTCGGGCAGCTCGCTTTCATGCGCCAGATAGGTCCAGGTGCCGCCGAAGAGATGGGTCATCTCGCGCTCGAAGATCGCGCGGTCGGTATAGAGGCTGCGATGCACGCGCCCCTCCTCCACCAGCCCGTCGAGGCCGGTGGGGATGCTCTGGTAGCGCGTCATGGTCAGTACCGGGTGAAGTATTCGCGGTGTTCCCAGGCTGTCACCGCCTCGGGGGCGTCCCGCCATGCCGGTTCGGCCGCCTCGAAGCGGGCGAGTTCCGAGCGCTTCATGCCGACCAGCCAGTCGACGAAGGTGTCGCCGAAATGGCCGCGGAAGAAGGCGCTGCCGTCGAGCGCCTCGACCGCGGCGTAGAGATCCTTGGGCAGCTCCGGGCGGTGCACCGCCTCGTAGGGCGCGTGCTCCATCGGACCGGGATCGAGCTGCCGTTCCAGCCCGTCGAGGCCCGAGAGGATCTGGCTGGCGAGATAGAGATACGGGTTGGCCGCCGGTTCGCCGATGCGGTTCTCGACATGGGTGGAGGAGAGCCCCGGCCCGCCCTGCACGCGGATCATCGCGGCGCGGTTGTCATAGCCCCAGGTCGCGCGGTCGGGCGCCAGCGAATTCGGCTTGCGCCGCTTGTAGCCGTTGACCGTCGGCGTGGTGAAGACCGAGGCCTCGACCGCGTGTTCCAGCAGCCCGCCGACGAAATTCAGCGCGGTCGGCGACAGCAGCGCGCCGGAGCCCTCGGGCGTGGCGAAGACATTTCTGCCGTCCTTCGACAGGCTCTGATGCAGGTGCCAGCCGGAGGCAAAGAAGGCGGGCAGGCCGGGCTGGGTCATGAAAGTGGCGTGCAGCCCCATCCGGGCGCAGACCTGCTTCGCCATCGAGCGGAAGAGCGTCAGGTTGTCCGCGGCTTCCAGCGCGCCGGTCACGTCGAAGGTGAATTCCAGCTGCCCCGGGCCCATCTCGTTTTCCATCGTGCGCAAGGGCAGGCCGAGCGCCTCGCAATGATCGGCCAGCACGCCCAGCAGTTCGTCCGCCACGTCCAGATGCGCCTCGGACTGGTAGGCGAAGCCGCGGAACAGCGGCTCCACCTTCGGCGGCTCGGGGGCAAGCCCGAGGCTGCCCATGTGCTCGGGCGCCATCATCGGGTCGAGCACGCGGCAGACGGTGAACTCGATTTCCAGCCCGGCGACATAGCTATGGCCGGTCTTCTCCAGCGCGGCGACCGCGTCCTTCAGCTTGTGGCGGGCATCGAAAGGGACGGGGGCGCCGTCGGGAAAATGCATGTCGCCGAGGATCCAGCCCGTCTTCGGCACCCAGGGCAGGATGCGGAAGGTGGCGGGGTCGGGGACCAGCGTGACATCCGGAAAGCCCTCCATCTCCTCCATGGCGAGGCTGCCGCCGGAGGTGAAGGGGTTGTAGGCGATGCCCTCGGCGCTGTCGAAGTTGAACTGCGCGGTGGTGAAGTCGAGCCCGTCCGCCATCGCGCCGCGGAAGGCGCGCGGGGTCAGGGTCTTGCCGCGGATCTTGCCCTGCGGATCGGCCACCGCCACGCGGATCGTGCGCAGCTCGTGCTCTTCGACCAGCGCCATCACCCGCGCGGCCGCTTCTGCCTGCGCCTCGGTCCACAGCTTGTTCCGGGCGATGAATCCACCGCCGGCCGCATCCAGTGCCATCGTGCCATTCCCTGATTGGTGCCGGGTCCGGGCCGCAGCGGCGGGACCCCTGTTCGCTGCTTCGTATGTTCGGAATTTTACGGAATAA
>NZ_JAATVU010000219.1 GCF_013184745.1 Mangrovicoccus sp. HB161399 | reverse complement strand
GGCTCTGAAAGGGGGCTCTGACTCAATTTTGATGCAGGCCGCGCATTCGGGGCACCTATCTTTCTGACGTAAGTTCAGGAGGATAAGCGAGATGCAACGATTGAGCATGAAAACGCTGCTTCCAGCTGGTCTTGTCGTCGGGAAAGTCTCCGCCGGGGCTGGCCTCATCGAAATCTCCGCACGCGCCGCCGCCGCTACGGAGGCCTGCCCGTGCTGCGGAAGGCGGTCCCGACATGTACACAGCCATTACGTCCGCCAGCTCGCCGACCTGCCTGCGCACGGGCTGGAAGTCCGTGTTCTCGTCGTGGTCCGGCGCTTCCGGTGCTGCGCGCCGCGATGCCCCCGGGCGATCTTCTCGGAACGTCTCCGCCCGGAGGCCGCCCGGCCCTGGCGGCGGCGGACCACGCGGATGCAGGGACTGGTCCGCCAGCTCGCCCTGGCCCTCGGCGGCCGTCCTGCCCAGGCGCTCGGATGGCGGCTCCTTCTCCGCGTCAGCAAGGATGCCTTCCTGCGCAGCCTGGGCACTCCCGAACCGGACGAGATGACGGAACTGCGTGCCATCGGCATCGATGACTGGGCCTGGCGGAAGGGGCAGCGCTACGGGACGCTGATCTGCGACCTCGAACGGCACCGGGTCATTGACCTTCTGCCCGATCGCGAACCGGCAACCGTCGAGGCCTGGCTGAGGAACCACCCGCAGATCGGGATCGTCGCGCGGGACCGCAATGGCGGCTATGCAGGCGCGGTGTCGCGGGCCCTGCCAGACGCGATCCAGGTCGCCGATCGCTGGCACCTGCTCGAGAACGCGAGCGAAGCCTTCCTGCTGGCTGTGAAGAGGAGCATGCCCGCGATCCGCAAGGCGGTCGGTGGCCGTACGGTGGACCCCAAGATGCTGACGGCGGTAGAAAAATTGCAGTATGAAGGCTTTCTGCGGCGCCAGCAGACCAACCGCATGGTTCGCCAGCTGGCCGATGGCGGCATGCCGATCCGGCAGATCATGCGCCAGACCGGCCGCAGCCGCAAACTTGTCCGGCAGGTCATTCGCGGCGAGCGCGAAGATGTCTTCCGCATCCGCGAGAGCAGCCTGACGCCGTGGCTGCCCAGGCTGGAGCGCGAATGGACCGGCGGCTGCCGGAACGGCGCCGAACTCTGGCGCCGACTGCGTTCCGCAGGTTTCCGGGGCAGCCTAAGGGTCGTCGGAGAATGGGCCACCCGCCAGCGCCGCGCCGAGCGGGCGGTCCCCGCGGGAACGGGAAAATCGCCACCCGCCTGCAAGATCGCGCGGTTGCTGACCTCGAGTCGGGACCGCTTGAATCGGGAAGACGCGTTCATGTTTGTCCGCATCGAGGCAGCGCTACCAGCCCTGGCGACCGCCCGGACGCTGGCGGACAGGTTTGCCGACATGGTCCGCTACGGCGCGGAAGCCGCGCTGGCTCCCTGGCTGGATGAGGCCGAGGACAGCATGCTGGGTGCCTTTGCCCGTAGCCTCCGGAAAGATTGCGACGCGGTAGCCGCAGCCTTGAGCGAACCATGGTCGAACGGCCAGACCGAGGGACAGATCAACCGCCTGAAGATGCTGAAGCGGCAAATGTACGGCCGGGCTGGTGTCGCAACGCTGAAGGCGAGGATCACCGCGATGCCATAGGCAAAGGCCTGCATCAAAATTGAGTCAGAGCC
>NZ_JAATVU010000218.1 GCF_013184745.1 Mangrovicoccus sp. HB161399 | reverse complement strand
CGCCGACTTCATGGCCGCTTGCAACGTCGCACGTCGCCTCGAGCCGCTCGGCGGCCTCGCCCCCTGCGAATGCATCTGCAAGATCCGGACTTCGGAGCCGGACAGTTTTATCGCCGACCCGATCCACCAGATGCCGGGACTGAACAGTTAGGCAACGACATCCTGGCCGCCCGCAAGCAGGTCGCAGTCGCCGCGTGTATCATCGCCTTTCGCGCCGCGGAGAAGGACCTCACCGGCGCCTCCTGCCGGGAAATCCGCCCCGGGACCGCCTGCGAGCCGGTCCCCGCCTTTCCTGCCGTCATTGCGGTCCAGCCTGTCGGACCGGAAATTGCCGGACCCGTCGCTATCCGCGCTGCCTATCTGAGTGAGGTCCTCGATGTCCTTGCGCTTCCCGCCGAGAAAGAGGGCAACGGACAGACAGGCGCACCCGTCGCCGTTGCCCGGACCCTCCGTGAACTGCTCTGCCGCATTGTCGACAGGGCCGCGGCCATTGCCGCAACCGCCGCCGTCCAGCCGGGCCGGGCTGCGACCTCTGACGGAAAATAGCGGGGCCGGGGCGGTCCCGACTGCAATATATGCTTTTCAGCGAATGCGGTCTGCCCGGCCTTCCGCAGCGCAAGGCAGCGGAGATCGGCGCTTCCGGCGAGGCGGCACCGAGCCGGCCGCCTCCGTCCGACTCCTGCGTCCGGGACAAGCGGCGCGGCCGGGCCGATCGCCCTGTGCCGGCGAGCCGTCCCGCCCCGCGTTCGGGGACACGGGCGGCAGGCGCGGACCGTGCCTGGAAACCGGGAACGGCAGCAGCCGTCGCTGCAGGGGAGGGCTGCCCGCATTCGGTCCTCCGGGCGGTTTCCGGTCGCCTGA
Source organism: Mangrovicoccus sp. HB161399 (assembly GCF_013184745.1). Classification (GTDB taxonomy): domain Bacteria; phylum Pseudomonadota; class Alphaproteobacteria; order Rhodobacterales; family Rhodobacteraceae; genus Mangrovicoccus. The sequence continues at coordinate 925 of NZ_JAATVU010000218.1, read as the reverse complement.
GGCGTCAGGAGGCGCCCTGCAACCGACGGCCTGCGGCAGGACGCTTCCCCGCTTTCCCGATGGACCATCCCATGCCCGGCACGTTCTCCGCGGGACGCACTGGCGCTGCCTCATCCGCAGTGGAACGACGCGACGGTGCCGCCGCCGGACCAGTTCCCCCCTTGCCGGATCGGCAGGACTGCACGTAGCGGATGCGGCACCGGCTGGCCCTGGCCGACAGCGCCTTGCACATCTGCTTCCGCGGCTTTTTCCTCCCGGATGCGGCCGAACAGCCATTGCCGGGCAGCCCAGCCTCGCCCTCGCGCGGGACCATCTGCCAGATTCTGTGATCGAGCGGCCTCGGTCAACGGCGAAGCATCCAGCGAGCAGGTCCATGCTGCTGTCCGTGGTCGGCACGCCCCCACAAGATGCGGACTGTGGAGGAAGGAAGGCTCCCTATCTTTACCTCGGGCTAGCAGCACAACGGCAGGTCCGAGCTCGTCCCGTCCATAGTCCCTGCCCGGGAAGTCGCACCGCCACCCGGAGGTGCCGGATCTCGGCAATCGGTCGCGGGTCAGAGCAGCGGCCCGCGCGATATGGCCTGCGTGATGGTCATGCTGTTGCGACATCCGCAGCGCAGGCAGGCGGGTGCCCCTTCGACCAGCAGGCCGTGCCCGACTTCCACATGGCCAGCAGGATCGTGGCAAGCTTCCGGCTGGCGGCAACGATGGCCTTTTTCATGCAGGTCCTCTTCGCGCTCCGCAGGCCCCAGGCCTAGAGCGGCGACAGGATGCGCACCCGGCCCAGAATGGTGGCGGCGGCCTCGAAGGGCATCGTGCGCACGCGGGCAGCCCTAGGCTCAGGACCCATTGATTTCGGCTGGACGGCATGATTCAGCGTTCGAAAACGAGCGGTGACATGTCTGATCTCTTCTGGCTGAGCGACG
>NZ_JAATVU010000217.1 GCF_013184745.1 Mangrovicoccus sp. HB161399 | reverse complement strand
CTGTCTTCCCTGGTTCTGTCGCGCGCCGAAAGCGTGCAGCTTGTCCGCCAGATCGGCAGCACCGTCTGGACGGCAGACCGCGGGATCCTCGGTTCGCAGGGCATCTTCGGCAAGACCGCCGGGGCGACCTATGGCGCCACCCGCGAGGACATGGGCGTGGTCTATGCGGCAGGCAACGCCCTCGTCCTGGCCTCCAAGTCACTGCAATACGAGGGTGCGCAGGATTACGTGGAAGGCGAGTTCAACACCTTCCTGCGCGACTTCACCGGCGACGAACGGGTGTTCTACCCCGGCGCCATCGGCACGATCACGCAGCAGGCCGACCAGGGCTCATTCGCGGGCAACAACCTGACGACCGGCGTCGCCCTCAAGGGCACGGGCGAGAACTACATGGTCTCGAACACCGCCTGGGACATCCGCGACTATGACGACACGGCGGCCATGCTGGCCGTGCTCCCGAATGCCGTCGCTGGCGTGAAGGGCTATCCCCGCACCCGGGCGGAAGTCATCGCCATGGCGACCCCGGCAGACCCTAACATCTGGCGGGGCGCGATCGGGGCCATGGACATGACTACCGGCGAGTGGCTGTCCGGCGGACCGGCTCCGGCGGTCTTCAACTCGACCCCGGCCAACGGCGATCTCTACGTCCTGCAGGACACGACGCTCGCCGTGGAATGGGACCGCAAGGTGGCGCTCGTGGGGACGCCGACGCTGACCTACTCGGGCGGGTCGGTAGCGTTCACTACCGATGTCCGCGGCAACACGATCTATGTCACCCCGAACGCCGATCTGGCCTACGAGACCGAATACACGCTGACCTTCCCGGCTGGGTCGGTGGAGGCGAGCTACGGGACAGGCAACGCTGCTGCGTCCATTTCGTTCACCTCGCGCCCCGACGTGTTCTCCTATGCGGACAGCTTGATCAACACGTCGGTCGAGACGTCCGTCTGGGACAGCAAGACGGTCGATGCGGACGGCTACTGGATCAACACCTCGCTCGCTTCCGCCTCGGCTGACAGCAACTCGGGCGAGCATGATCGTCTCACCGCGGGCAACTACACGCTCTGCGTGGACATCCTGGACGCCGATCCGGTGGACTCCGGCTTCGGCATCATCACGGTCTCGTTCAACGACTTCGGCATCTCGAACAACGGCCTGACCTACAACTGCCAGAGCCATGTTCTCTACCCGCACGCCAACTTCGTCGCATCCGGCATCATCCCGCTCACTGGCGGGGGCCTGCGTCTCTGGGGCCATCTCCCGGTCTCCGGCTCCGGCGACAGCCGGGTTCTCGTGACGATCGGGTCCGGGGCCTCTGCGCAGAGCACCGGATACCGCCGTCCGGCGCTGTTCAGCGGCTATGCCTCCGAGGCGGATCTGATCTCGCTCGGCGATGCGGGAACCCCGGTCGAAGCCGCACCGGCCATCGTCTCCACCTACCCGGCGGATGGGCAGACGATCATTCCTGTCGGCGCCGCGATCTCCATCGTCTACGACCAGGCGATCACCCTCGTCGGCACTCCGACCCTGGTGGACGGCAGCAGCAACCCGGTCGCCTTCACGGCAAGCGTCAGCGGGTCCACCCTGACCATCACGCCGGACGCGGACATGGCCTTCGACTCCGCGCACACGGTCACGCTGCCCCTTGGCCTGGTTCAGTCCGCCGGCGGCACGGACAGCGCGGCGGCGAGCTTCACCTTCACCACGACGGTAGACGGCTTCACCTACGCGCAGAGCCTCGTGGCCACCGACCTGTCCGCCGCGGCATGGGGCTCCCAGACCCCGGATGGCGAGGGATGGGTTCCGCTG
>NZ_JAATVU010000216.1 GCF_013184745.1 Mangrovicoccus sp. HB161399 | reverse complement strand
CCCGCGGCGAGGCCGATTCCGGCCCAGCCGCCGACGCCGGAGAGCACCGCGACGTACTGCTTGCCCGCCTGCTCGTAGGTCATCACGTTGCCGATGATCCCCGAGGGCGTCTTGAAGCGGTAGAGCTCGTCGCCGGTCTCCGCGTCGACCGCCTTCAGGTAGCCCTCGAGCGTGCCGTAGAACACCACGTCGCCCGCGGTCGCCAGGGCGCCCGACCAGACCGAGAACTGCTCGGGGATCGACCACTTGATCTCGCCCTTGATGTTGTCCCAGGCGATGAAGTTGCCCATGCCGCCATGGCTGTCGGGCGCCGGGTACATCGCCAGCGTCGCGCCGACATAGGGCTGCCCCGCGGTGTAGCTCACCCGGAAGGGTTCGTAATCCATGCAGACATGGTTGGTCGGCACGTAGAACATCTGGGTGTCGGGGTGGTAGGCCGCAGGCTGCTGGTCCTTGGAGCCGAGCGCCGCCGGGCAGATGCCGGTCGAGTTCACGTCCTCGCCGTTCTGCTCGGTCGACATTTCCGCCACCACCGCCGGACGGCCGTAGGTGTCGGAATCCGGGTCCATGTCGACGCCGGTGGTCCAGTTCACCGCCGGGTCGTACTTCTCGGCGACCAGCAGCTCGCCGGTGACGCGGTCCAGCGTGTAGGCCAGGCCGTTGCGGTCGAAATGGGTCAGCAGCTTGCGCATCTCGCCGTCAACGTCCTGCTCCGTGAGGATCATTTCGTTGATGCCGTCGTAGTCCCATTCGTCATGCGGGGTCATCTGGTAGACCCACTTGGCCACGCCGGTATCGGCGTCGCGCGCGAAGATGGTCATCGACCACTTGTTGTCGCCCGGGCGCTGCGACGGGTTCCAGGTCGAGGGGTTGCCCGAGCCGTAGAAGATCAGGTTCTCCTCGGCGTCATAGGAATACCAGCCCCAGGTCGTGCCGCCGCCGATCTTCCACTGGTCGCCTTCCCAGGTCTTCAGCGAGCTGTCCGCGCCGACCGGCTTGCCCAGCGAGGTGGTCTTCTCCGGGTCGAACAGGATCTGGTCGTCCGGACCGGTCGAATAGGCCCGCCAGGCCATCTCGCCGGTCTCCATGTCATAGGCCGTGACATGGCCCTGCACGCCGAATTCGCCGCCCGAGATGCCGACGATGACCTTGTCGCCGACCGGCATGACGGTCGCGGTGTTGGTCTCGCCCTTGGCCGGGTCGCCGTTCATGACGCTCCACAGCTCCTCGCCGGTATCGGCGTCCAGCGCCACCACCCGCGTGTCGGCCTGGTGCAGGAAGATCTTGCCGTCGCCATAGGCCACGCCGCGGTTGACCGTGTCGCAGCACATCACGCCGATCACGTCGGCGTTCTGCTTCGGCTCGTATTTCCACTTGATCACGCCGTCATTGGCCAGGTCCAGCGCATAGACGATGTTCGGGAACGGCGTGTGGACATACATCGTGTCGCCGACCACGAGCGGAGAGCCTTCGTGGCCGCGCAGCACGCCGGTCGAGAAGGTCCAGGCCACCTGCAGGTCGCCCACGTTGTCCTTGGTGATCTGGTCGAGCTTCGAGAACCGCTGGTTCTTGTAGTCGCCGGTCTGCAGAACCCACTGTTCCGGCTTGTCGATTTCCGCCTGGATGCTGTCGCTGGCGAAAGCTGCGCCCGCCGCGGTCACCGCGATCGCGGACGTCAGGGTCATGAACGTCTTCATTGCTACCTCCCAAATGGTGCCTCCCCCTGCGCCGGCCCCGGATGCCCACCATGGCACCTTCGATTCTCCCGGAACAAAGGGCTCCCCCCAACAGGCTCCTCTCCTGACTCAGGGGGCAT
>NZ_JAATVU010000215.1 GCF_013184745.1 Mangrovicoccus sp. HB161399 | reverse complement strand
ACGAAGCTCAAGGTGACGGGCTGCGACCTGTTTTCGGCGGGGGATTTCGCCGAGGGCGAGGGGCGCGAGGACATCGTGTTCCGCGATCCCGCCCGCGGGGTCTACAAGCGCCTCGTCATCGCGGACGACCGCCTGCTCGGCGCCGTCATGTACGGCGACACCGCCGACGGCAGCTGGTTCTTCGGCCTGATCAAGGACGGCACCGACATCTCCGAGATGCGCGAGACCCTGATCTTCGGGCCGGCCTTCCAGGGGGGACAGCCGCTGGACCCTATGGCGGCCGTTGCAGCGCTGCCGGATGAGGCAGAGATTTGCGGCTGCAACGGCGTTTCCAAGGGCGACATCGTCGCCGCGATCAATGCCGGCGCCCATGACATCGGCAGCCTGCGGGCGACCTGCAAGGCCTCGGCCTCCTGCGGCACCTGCACCGGGCTGGTCGAGCAGGTGCTCGGCCTCACCCTGGGCGACGGCTTCGTCGTGCCGCAGGCCCAGCCGGTCTGCGGCTGCACCGAGCTTTCCCACGAGGAGGTCCGCCGCCTGATCAAGGCGCGGGAGCTGAAGTCCCAGCAGGCCGTCTGGCAGGAGCTCGGCTGGAAGACCAGGGACGGCTGCCATGCCTGCCGCCCGGCGGTCAACTACTACCTGCTCGCCGACTGGCCGCTCGAGTACAGGGACGACCCGCAGAGCCGCTTCGTCAACGAGCGCAACCACGCCAACATCCAGAAGGACGGCACCTATTCGGTGATGCCGCGGATGTGGGGCGGGGTCACCACGCCCGAGGAGCTGATCGCCATCGCCGAGGCCGCCAAGCGGTTCAACGCCACCGTCAAGGTCACCGGCGGCCAGCGCATCGACCTGCTGGGCATCCGCAAGGAGGACCTGCCGGCGATCTGGAAGGAGCTCAACGACGCGGGCATGGTCTCGGGCCACGCCTATACCAAGGGGCTCCGCACGGTGAAGACCTGCGTCGGCTCGGACTGGTGCCGCTTCGGCACGCAGGATTCCACCGGTCTCGGCATCAAGCTGGAGAAGCGGCTCTGGGGGTCCTGGACGCCGCACAAGGTCAAGCTCGCGGTCTCGGGCTGCCCGAGGAACTGCGCCGAGGCGACCTGCAAGGACGTGGGCGTGATCTGCGTCGACTCGGGCTACCAGATCGGCGTCGCGGGCGCGGCCGGCATGGACGTGAAGGAGACCGAGCGGCTCGTCGATGTCGCCACCGAGGAGGAGGCGATCGAGTGGTCGACCGCCTTCGTCCAGCTCTACCGCGAGAACGCCAAGTATCTGGACCGGCCCTACAAATGGGTGGCGAAGGTCGGGCTCGACTGGGTCAAGGACACCCTCGCGGACCCGGCGGAGCGCCAGGCGCTGAACGCGCGCTTCGACATCTCGCAGAGCGTCTACCAGACCGACCCCTGGGCGGCGCTGGTCACCGAGGAGGAGCGGAAATCCTGGTCCTCCCCCCTGGCAACGATCAACCTGGAGGCCGCGGAATGACCGCCTGGACCGATATCGGAACGCTCGACGACATCCCCGTGCGCGGCGCGCGGGTGGTGAAGACCTCGCTCGGCTGCATCGCGGTGTTCCGCACGGCGCTGGACGAGGTCTATGCGCTGGACGACGCCTGCCCGCACAGGGGCGGGCCGCTCTCCGAGGGGATCGTGCACGGCGACGCCGTCACCTGCCCGCTGCACAGCCGGGTCTTTGCCTTTTCCACCGGCCAGGCGCAGGGTGCCGACACCGAGGTCGTCCGCACCTACCCGGTCAGGATCGAGGACGGACGCCTCATGCTCGACACAAAAGCAATAGCCGCCAGGAGCGCCGCCTGA
>NZ_JAATVU010000214.1 GCF_013184745.1 Mangrovicoccus sp. HB161399 | reverse complement strand
CCTGCGGGCATCGAAGCAACTCGGCCGGACGCTGTGGCGGAACTGGAGCGGGTACCACCGCCGGAGCAGGGTCGAGACGAAAATGAACTGCGTCAAGCTGCTCGGCCAGCGGCTGATGTCACGGGACTTCGACCGCCAGGTGGCCGAAGTCCAGATCCGCGCGGCGGTACTCAACCGCTTCACGGCTCTCGGCATCCCGATGACCGTGGCCGCAGGATAGGTGTGTCTGGGGAAAGGGGGACTGCGGTCACCAGCTGATTTGTCCAACAACGCCCGGCACCGTACTGTCCGGACCAAGGGCGCACTGTCGCAGAAAACCGCGAAGCTGATGGTCTTCAGCCTGGTCAGAGCCGCGTCGCAGAAATGGCGCAAGCTCAACGGGCGGAACCAGTTGCCGCGCGTGATCGAAGGTGTCAAATTCACCGACGGTGTCGCCTTGGCTGACGCCGATGAAAGCCGCGCCGCCTGATCAAGCCGCGTCACCCAAATTCAGCCATAGCTCAGGGTCAAAGGCGGAGACCCTTGGTATGAGCAGGGCCCCCGATGGTGGGGAAGTCTCGGACGTAATTAACCGCGCGATCACTTGTCTCCGAACGTCATCCGGATAAGGTGGTTCGCGCTGCATTTATGCGCAGGAAGACAGACGAGATCGTTCGAGCGGATTCTGGGGCCACAATCTCTTGGCTGAATCGAGCCCGGGCGTGATAGGTTTTGCGACGGTCCCGCATGTCGTCGGCGTGGTGAATCGCATCGTCATGCGAGCGGAAATTTGCCGCTGCGTCTTAAATTCAAGTACCACCTCCTTGGGCGGATACATTTTTCAAGTGGATATTCTTAATATGAATGCCTTCATGTCTTTCCATTCTGCTGCTCCCCGAGGATGGGCCGCGCGGCGCTTCGCAAGTTCCCAGCCAGGACCCGTGACAAGTATTTCCGCGCAACGGCCTGCCATGGGGCGGAGCCGATGAGGGAGATGACCAAGACCCTGCTGGGCGAAGTGGTGAGCACCGTCGCCCCCCAATGCAGCTTCGATCGAGCGGCCTTCGTGCTGGCGCACATGCGCTGCGGCTCCACCGCCCTGTCGAACATCCTGTGCAGCCGAGCGGAGATCAGCGGATACGGCGAGGCGCATATCGCCTATCGCAACCGCTCGGATCTGGGGCGCCTGGTGGTGAACCAGGCGCTGCGCCGGGCCTGGAAACCGGGCGCGCGCTACGTCTTCGACAAGGTGCTTCATTCGCGTCATGACCGCGATGCGCCGCAGGACTTCTTCCGGTCTCGAGCGATCTTCCTCTGCCGACGGCCCGAGCGGGCGATCGCCTCGATCCGCGGGTTGTTCCAGTCGCTCGGCCGGGAGGAATACACGACCGATTCGCTGGCGGCGGACTACTACGTCGAACGCGTCGGACAGCTGTGCCGCCTGTGGCCGCTCTTTCCTTCGGAGCGGCGTTTGGGCCTGACCCATGATGCGCTGATCGGCGCGACGGATGACTGCCTTGCGCGGGTAACGGCGCTGCTGCAACTGGAGCCGCCGCTGCTCAACGCCTACCAGGGTCATGCGGCATCGGTGCGGGGTGGGGGTGGGGACCCGCTGGTTTCGGCCCGGCGCACGAAGATCGAAGCGCCGCGGCGTGAAAAGGCGCCGGAGCCGCTCGCGCTCGATCCGGGGCTCGTGCAGCGCGCGAACGAGGCCTACGAGCGCTACGTCGAGATCATCGCCTAGCGGGCGGGCGCAAGCGCCCGCCACATCCGAAAGGCGGCGCTAGACCCCATGATCGCTCTGCAAGGCGACTAGGTCGGCGGCCTCTCCCGCGGCATTCTGCATGCGAGGGTTGCTCCGGATGACCCGGCGCCGAGCCTC
>NZ_JAATVU010000213.1 GCF_013184745.1 Mangrovicoccus sp. HB161399 | reverse complement strand
CAGGGACGCCCCATCCGATGCCCCTCCCCCCCCTTGGCCGCCGGGCCGCCGGTCGTCTCCGATCCGGCGGCCGTACTGCGCCCACCATTCCATGACGCGCGCCTCCACCCTCGCGATGTCCCGTCCGCCAGCCAGCGCGCGGGCCATGCATTCCGGTTCGTCGACCTCGAGCACGATGATCCGCTGGGGCCGGAGCGTGCTGGCCCACCAGTCCCGGTGCTTCGCCTTCGGCTCGGACACGACGAACCACGCAGCGGCATGGGGACCGGGGCGCGACAGGCAGCCCAGCATGTTGTTGCGCTGCCAGAGCGCGGCATTCAGCCAGCGTTCCCGCGGCCAGCCGTGCATCGGCTCTCCCGAGAGGTCCGAGGCGATGCGGTCGAGATCGATCACCAGGTCGCCAGGACCGGCGCTTGCCTCGGCCAGCGTCGTCTTGCCCGAGCAGGGCGGCCCGCAGATGATCGTCAGGGGAATGGCCGACGGCTGCAGCCATTTGGGATGGATGGCCATGGCCTGCCCTGCCCGCTCGATCGCCTGCTTGCGGCTGTCGTGCCAGGCCTTGGAGACCAGCTGCAGGTTGTCCTCGTCCCAGAACAGGTCCGGGTTTCCGTTGTGCGGGCGGATATGGTCGACGACGGGGCTGTCCGGCGCAGGCGGCTTTCCGCGCAGCAGGACGCCCGTCTTCGCGCAGGTGAACATGCCCTTCTCAAGGATGGCTTCCCGCAGGCGCTTCCACCTGGCGAGGTCATACCACGACCGCCACTCCCGATCGGCGTCCCGCGCGGCCATCCGCGAGCGCTCGGCATCGGCGCGCGTGATCGACCGGCCGGAAGACGCCGCATGCGCGGAGAGGCGCGGGCGCGACGTCTTCAGGCGGCCCATTGCTGGTCCGTGGTGGTGGGGATGGCGGTCATGTCTGGATCGTGGAAACGCAAAACGCCCGCGCAGGGGATGCCTGCCGGGCGCATTTGTTCATCGTGTCACAAGTGATGCCGAGAAGTGTCCCAACCGTCAACCCCCTTTCTGTCAGCAGGCCCGCAGACGCTCCAGAACGACTGCTAGAGCGCATGCAAGCGCCCGCACGTTTCGTCCCGTCTTCACCCATCCATGCGCGTCCAGCACTGGCACCAGCGCCTCTCCGCCGAGGCACACCATCTCGACCAGCTTGCGGTCAGAGATCGAGGCCTTGGTCCCGCGATCAGATGGCCTGACCCGGCGCACCGGCATGCCGATACCGTCGCCGATCGCGCGGTTCATCCGGCGCAGCGTGTCGCAGTGGCCCATGTAGACGTCCATGAAGTCCTTGGCCGCGTCGACGTTGCCGCCGCCGCTGATCATGCCGGAGCTCGAGCACTTCATCCCGCCAGCCTCGACCGCCTCGACCAGCGCCGCATAGCGCCGCCCGGCCGCGCGCTGCGCCTCGGTCAGCCCCTTGATCCGGTCGAGCGCATCCTCGGCCCGCATCGCCGAGCGCCCGCGATAGCCCGTGGTCTCGTAGACCGGCTTGCCGTCCTGACCCTCGCGCACCGTCACGGTATCCACAGCCAGGACCTTGCCGCGGGCGGGCGCCGCCGGCGCATCGAAGCCGCAGGCCTCCGGAGCGGCGCTGGCAGCGCGCAGCTTGTCCAGGCGCTTGGCCTCTTCAGCCTCCCGCTCACCTGCCGCCGCGCGCAGCTTGTCCCGCCGAGCAATTGCCGCTGTCCTCTTCGCATCGAAGGGCTTCATCATCATCGCCCTACCTCACCTGCGCCGCACGCGGGCCGACTGCCTTGCGGATTGCCTCGATCTTCGACGCCATGGCCTGCAGGTCCACCTTCTGGCCGGACAGCGCCGCCTTCACGTGCTCCACCGCCTTCTGGGCAGCGTCTGCCTCTGCCAGCGTCATC
>NZ_JAATVU010000212.1 GCF_013184745.1 Mangrovicoccus sp. HB161399 | reverse complement strand
CCGCCGGGCATCCGCAGAAGCGCATCGACGAACTTCTGCCATGGAGTTTCAAGCCGTCAACCTGAGATCCCGTGAGCCGGGAACACCGCTTACGAAGATCACGGCGGGCGGCCGCTTCTGCTGCTTCACAGCCCGGGCGACGCCGCGATGCCGCAAGTCCGCTTTTCCTCGTCGGTTGTACCGGCTCCCTCGAGCGCGTCGCCGTCACGACTGGCCGGAAAGGGCTGGAAACAGACAGCTCTGTGACCTGCGACTGACTTCAGCGGTGCTGCTCCACCTGGGCATATTTGTTGGAATCACGAAGGCTTGCACGGCAGAGAAGCGTTGCTGCACCACGACGGGCTTTATCAGGTCAACGACCTGCTCTAAATTATTGCGCGAGATGCGCCATCTCATCGGCAAGCACGAGGCTGAGCTCGTCTTGAATCCGCCCAATCTTGACGAGGTAGGTATTCTTGACGTATTTATGCACGTTTCGTAGAGCATTGCCGATCTCCGCGGTATGCTTCGCCTTTAATGCGGCACCTTGCAGCGCGTTTTGAGTAGACGTTCTCAGCTCGTCGTAAGCCTGAAAGCGCAGCAGTGCATGCTCGTTACGAAATTTTTCGTATTCGTCGTGGACCTCCAGCCCGACAAGCGCCAGGCCACCTGGAAGCGTGGTCTGATCGAAGATCTTTCGTTCCATCTCTGATCGCGCAACGGTAATCCCCCTCCACAGCGCATCGCGCGCTCGTTCGACGCTCTTCTCGCGACTGCCAGCTTCCGCTTCGGCATCGAAAACTGCAGCACTCACCTCGACATACAAAGGTTCGACGGAAAGAAAGAAATGGGTGAGTTCGTTTTCTAGGCGAAGGGACTCATTCACGCCACGCCCGATAAGGTCGCGTTTTTCGGCTTCAATAACTCGCTCGAACTGGTGACGTTTCTGCACCTCATTGTACAGGAAGGTGGCGGCTCCGATCATTATGGACAGCGTCGTCAGTAGGTTTCCGACATTTATCTCCGGGTTAATTTTCAGCACAGTTCTCCATCCCAAATAATTGAAGCGGGGAAAGATTGTCGCCAGCCCGTCCGGGTTCCAATAGGAGTACGCATCTGGACGCACGCCTGCGGATCGCAGCGAAGTCGATTTCCGAAATGCTTTCTCTCCCTATTGGTGCCAGGAATCCGTTAACCGTCTCTTCGCAACCTAGAAAACCGTTATAAGTGTTGGCTCCCGCTTCAGCCGCCACGCCGGTCGATCCCGCCGCCCGTCCGGTCCCCGGGTCCGGTGTCTGTTCCTCCGCGGCGGTCGATCCCGCCGCCCGTCTGGTCCCCGGGTCCGGTGTCGGTGCCACCGCGCCGGTCAATCCCGCCGCCCGTGAGATCCCCGCTTCCTGCACCGGGACCTGCGCTCGCATCGTCCGAAACGCCGGAACCAGCATTCTGCTCGGATGCCAAATCCGACTGTTGATCAATTCCCGCAGTGGGTTCGTTGAAGCCTACAACCGCTGGCCGATGTGCCTCCGGCTCGTTTTCCCCGATTTCATCCATTTCTCCCGGCGTTGGGCTGCATATTTGAAGCGGCAGCGCAAGCATTGGGAGTCCGATTATTCTGGCTAGTGTCATCGCGAGCTCCATTATTGGACGCGCCGAAGTGAAGCCCTCTTAAAAAATTTACTCATTTCGATTTTACCATAAACCATTAGGACGACCAACATACCCGCCGCAAAAAGCAAGCTCAGGCTGAAAATGGGTGATGGGGCCTGAGAAGGCGGCATATCGTGGCGGGTGTCGAAGCCTGCCAGAACTTCCGGACGGAACGATACGCCTTGTGTGGTTGCCGCCCGTGATGCAAGAAGTTTTTGACCCTTGAGCATGTGATCGAGCGCGGTCTTGTGTCAGGCCTGTT
>NZ_JAATVU010000211.1 GCF_013184745.1 Mangrovicoccus sp. HB161399 | reverse complement strand
CGGTGACCACCCATCCAGTAGGCAGCGCCTGCCCACCGCCCATGTCGACGGACTGGATCCGGAGCGTCGTGCCCCGCACCTGCTTTTCCATTCTGAACCCCATGTCAGTAGCCGCGCGTGGCCGCCTGGACGTGCATCCAGTCGTAGTCCCGGGCCCGTCCCAGGCTGCACCAGCCCTCGGACTCCCAGGCGCTCCAGAACGGCACCGCGTCGCGCTGCGCGAGCCGGGCCGTCCGCTTGTCATAGCGCAGCGCGTTGCGCACCGGGTCGAAGTCGATGGAAATGCCCCAGCTGTGCAGCGAATGGCGGTCGGCGCCGCGCATCTTGCGGGGGGCATAGTCGCCGCCGAAGAGGTCGATCCCGAGGTCGCGGATCTCCGCCTCGGTGTAGCTCGACGCGATCCGGCCGAGCGCGCGGGCGGCTGACGGGGCGGCCTTCTCGTGGATCCAGAGGAAGGACCGCGTTGCCGAGGTGTTCCAGGCGAGTCGCATGACCCACGGCACCGGCACCTGCACCAGCGGCGGGCGGTAGCCGCCCTCCCGGCCCGGCAGGCCGTAGAAGGCGACCAGCTCCTGCTGGCCGCGGGTCTCGACCGGGAAGGCCGGGCGCGCTGCGTCCAGCCGGTCGCGCCAGAGCGGATCGGCCGCGCCCGTCATCACCTCGACCGCGGCCGCGGTGCGCGGCCCCCACCAGCCGTCAACCGGCCCCGGGTCGCGCCCGGCGGCCCGCGCCTCGATCTGCAGGAACGCCGCCATCAGCCGCTCGGCCGGCAGGTCGGGCCAGAAGTCCGGCAGGTCCGCCTCTCGGCCATAGGCCCAGCCCATCAGTGCGCCGTGGGTGTCCGGGCCGATCAGCCCGTCATCGGCAAGATCCGGGTCGCCTGCGCGCAGCTGCCGCTGCGCCCAGGCGATGACATCGCGCGGGATCGGGATCACTTGAACAGCCCCCGCGCCAGCGCGCCGAGCTTCTCGGCAACAGGCGCAGAGGTGACGGCGGCCACCAGCGCACCCTGCACGTTGGCATCGGTCAGGCTGATCGCGCGCTGCGGCGCCTTGCGCTGCCAGAGCGCCGCGCCGGTCAGCAGCACGGTGACCAGCTGCGAGGCGAGGTCGGCATAGGCCACGTCGATCTCGCGGCCGAGGATGGAGGACAGGACGGCGAAGAGCGCAAGCCAGCTGCTCCGCGCCTTCCAGAAGGCGAGAGGTTCTAAGTTCATCGGAGTCTCCGTTGGTGATCAGGGTTGCTCGGCTGAGAGGCCCTTCCGGACCTCGCGCAGCTCGATCAGGATGGCGGCCAGGGTCTGGTCCATGCCGTCGAGACGTTGGGTGACGCGGGCAATCGTCAGCTGCCCGGCCTGCAGCGCGGTGCGCTGCTCCCTGATGTCGGCGTTGGTGACGCCAAGGGCGACCTCTATCCGCCGGATGTCCGCGGCGTTGCGCGCCGTCTGCTCGCTGGTTTTCACCGCGAAGACGACGCCCGCGCAGATCATCCCCACCAGCGTCAGGATCGGGATGGTGCCGTTGAGGCGAAGCCCGCCATCGTCGGTCCGTTCGATCAGCGCCATGAGGTCAGGCCGTGGCGTAGAGCGGCACCGTCACGGCACCATCGGCCCAGGTTTCCGCGGCCGGGAAGCACGAAGCCTGCGGCGCGTCCTGCGCGATCGGCAGCATGACCAGCGCTTCCAGCGCGCCATCGTCGCGCCGCGCCGACAGAAGCCATGCGGAAGCCAGTTCGGCGGCCTCGCCGTCGGCAAGCCCGGACAGGTCATGGCTTTCGGCCCAGGCGGTGGTGCCGTCTGCCGCCAGCCCGGCAAGATCCATGACGTCGCCGGTGATCGAGACGGCGGTGAGGCGGCCGAGGTCGCCGGGGACCGGCACAATCGGGGAAAACTTG
>NZ_JAATVU010000210.1 GCF_013184745.1 Mangrovicoccus sp. HB161399 | reverse complement strand
CAAGTTTTCCCCGATTGTGCTGGTCCCCGGCGACCTCCGCCGCCTCACCGCCGTCTCGATCACCGGCGACGTCATGGATCTTGCCGGGCTGGCAGCAGACGGCACCACCGCCTGGGCCGAAAGCCATGACCTTTCCGGGCTTGCCGACGGCGAGGCCGCTGAACTGGCTTCCGCATGGCTGCTGTCGGCGCGGCGCGACGAGGGCGCTCTGGAAGCGCTGGTGATGCTGCCGATCGCGCAGGACGCGCCGCAGGCCTCCTGCTTCCCGGCCGCGGAAGCCTGGGCCGATGGCGCCGTGACGGTGCCGCTCTACGCCACGGCCTGACCTCATGGCCCTGATAGAACGGACGGACGAGGGCCAGCTGAGGCTGAACGGGACCATCCCGATCCTGACTCTGATCGCCATGCTGGGCGCGGGCATCGTCTTCGCGGTGAAAACCAGCGAGCAGACGGCGCGCAACGCCGCGGACATCCGGCGGATCGAGGTCGCCCTGGGCGTGACCAACGCCGACATCCGTGAGCAGCGTACCGCGCTGCAGGCCGGGCAGCTGACGATTGCCCGCGTCACACAACGGCTCGACGGGATGGACCAGACCCTGGCCGCCATCCTGATCGAGCTGCGCGAGGTCCGGAAGGGCCTCTCTGCCGAGCATCCCTGACCACAAACGGAGAACCAGATGAACCTCGAACCGCTCGCCTTCTGGAAGGCGCGGAGCAGCTGGCTTGCGCTCTTCGCCGTCCTGTCCTCCATCCTCGGCCGCGAGATCGACGTGGCCTATGCCGACCTCGCTTCGCAGCTGGTCACCGCCGTGCTGACCGGCGCGGCGCTCTGGCAGCGCAAGGCGCCGCAGCGCGCGATCAGCCTGACCGACGCGAACGTGCAGGGCGCGCTGATGGCCGCCGTGACCTCGGCGCCGGTCACCGAGAAGATCGCCTCCATCGCGCGGGGACTGCTCAAGTGATCCCGATCCCGCGCGATGTCATCGCCTGGGCGCAGCGGCAGCTGCGCGCGGGCGACCCGGATCTTGCCGATGACGGGCTGATCGGCCCTGACACCAACGGCGCGCTGATGGGCTGGGCCTATGACCACGAGGCAGACCTGCCAGACTTCTGGCCAGACCTGCCGGACGAGCGGCTGATGGCGGCGTTCCTGCAGATCGAGGCGCGCGAGAACGGGCGCGACCCGGGGCCGGTCGATGGCTGGTGGGGGCCGCGCACCGCGGCAGCGGTCGAGGTGATGACGGGCGCGGCCGATCCGCTCTGGCGCGACCGGCTGGACGCCGAGCGCCCGGCCTTCCCGGTCGAGACCCGCGGGCAGCAGGAGCTGGTCGCCTTCTACGGGATCGCCGGGCGCTCCGGCGGCTACCGCCCGCCGCTGGTGCAGGTGCCTGTGCCGTGGGTGATGCGGCTGGCCTGGAACACCTCGGCCACGCGGTCCTTCCTCTGGATCCACGAGAAGGCCGCGGACAGCGCCGCCCGCGCGCTCGGCCGGATCGCGTCGAGCTACACCGAGGCCGAGATCCGCGACCTCGGGATCGACCTCTTCGGCGGCGACTATGCCCCCCGCAAGATGCGCGGCGCCGACCGCCACAGCCTCCACAGCTGGGGCATCTCCATCGACTTCGACCCGGTGCGCAACGCGCTGCGCTCAGACAAGCGGACGGCCCGGCTCGCGCAGCGCGACGCGGTGCCGTTCTGGAGCGCCTGGGAGTCCGAGGGCTGGTGCAGCTTGGGACGGGCCCGGGACTACGACTGGATGCACGTCCAGGCGGCCACGCGCGGCTACTGACATGGGGTTCAGAATGGAAAAGCAGGTGCGGGGCACGACGCTCCGGATCCAGTCCGTCGACATGGGCGGCGGGCAGGCGCTGCCGGCCGGATGGGTGGTCACCG
>NZ_JAATVU010000021.1 GCF_013184745.1 Mangrovicoccus sp. HB161399 | reverse complement strand
AGACCGGGTCCGAAGCCCGCACGGGGATCGGCAGGTGGATCGTTCGGCATCTCTCTCGGACGGATCGCGTTCGACGCCTCACTCTGCAACACCCAGCGTCCGCATTCGGCGCTCGGAGGACGGACACCCGTCGAGGCCCACGAGGGCCCCGGCATGAAGGCGGCGGCATGATCAACAGGCAAGCTTAGCGCCGCCGAGAAACTGTACGGGAAATAGGGACCACCTCAGACATCTGGAAACGCTCCCCCGGTCTGCGGTGATTCAACCTTCAGGCAGCCTGCAGCAGAGGGCCGCTGACCAGCTCGTCCGGTCGGCCACCGCGCGGCCCATCGCGGGCTACACCGCCATGCACGACACGATTGACGTCGTCCTGTCACCGCGGCGCATGGAAAGGCGTGGGAGCCGCGCGCGCCGCTGCGCCGGACTTTGCCAGGCCACTACTGTCGCGAGTCCGGCATGGACACAACAGGTGGACGAAAGCCATCGCCATGCCCCCCTGCGAACTTCGGGCGGAGGGGTCTGCCTCGCACCGCCGCACACAGCGAAATCAGCGGCAACGGGACTGGCCGTGGCAGGCGAAAGGCTGCGGACAGCCTTCGGGAGTGTCCAGGGAAAGGCACCCGAACGCCTGCCGGGATGGGCCGGGCCGATCCGCTGACGTGCCGCGGGCCGCCCCAGGTCAGGCAGCGCGCGGGCCGGGCAGCAGTTCCCGGGCGGGCGCGGGAGCGCCGGCGAGTGCATCCTGCCAGCGACGGTCAAGGCCCACCTGCTGCATCTTGGCGAGCGCCCCGGCGACATCGTAGTCCAGCCGGTGCAGCCGGGCGATGCCGCTGTTGACCAGGACAAAGCGGGTCTGCATCCGCCCGTCGCCGGGCGGCAGCCCGGCCGACCCGGTGCCGATCCACTCCACGCCGTCGACGACCCGCCGGAAGGCATGGCCCGACCCGCCGGCCAGAACCGCATCAAGCGGCCCGAGATCTCCGCCCAGCCGCTCCAGCGCCATTCGCAGCACGTCATCGGAGACATCCGGTCCGCCATCGGGCGCCGCCACCCCGCCGCGGTCGGCGACCGCGGCAAACCGCTTGCCCTTGCGCGTGAACAGCACCGCCTCGGGCAGCCCCGCCATCCACACGCGGTCGCCCTGCGGGATCCGGTCATCGGCCAGCCGGTACCAGTCGCGCTCCGCCAGCGCGCCGCCGCGGCGCGGCCCGGCAGCCAGCCGCCGCTCCGCTTCGGACGGCAGGACCGGACCGCCCAGCGTCCGCAGCATCGAGACCACCGCGCCGGGGTCGCCGCAGGGGCCGATCAGCCCGCCTGTGCAGATCATCGCGCCGCGCTTCACGCCGCGTCGCGCAGCTTCGCCCAGGAGCGCCATGACCGCCTGGAGATTGGACGCGGGACTGCCGAAGGCCATCACCGGTCCCTCGATCTCGCCGAGCTGCACTGCCTTCATCCGCCGTCCTTCTTGAACACGTCATTGAGCCCTATCATAAGACCCCTAGACAGGCATAAGGACGTTAAGGAATGGACACCGCCACCACGGTTTTCGATGCAGCTTTCTGGATCACCACGCTGGCGGTGCTGGGCCTGCTGGTTCTCTCCGGCTTCTTTTCGGGCTCCGAAACCGCGCTGACCGCGGCATCGCGGGGCAAGCTCAAGGCCAAGGCCGACGGCGGCAGCCGCGGCGCCGAGGAGGCGCTGAAGATCACCGAGGACAACGAACGGCTGATCGGCTCGGTGCTCCTGGGCAACAACCTCGTGAACATCCTCGCCACTTCGCTGACCACCGCGCTCTTCACGCGCGCCTTCGGCGACGGCGGCGCGACGCTGGCGCTGGCGACGCTGATCATGACCTTCCTCGTGCTGATCTTCGCCGAGGTGCTGCCCAAGACCTATGCGATCACCAATGCCGAGGTCGCCGCCGCAGCCGTGGCGCGGCCGATCTCGATCATCATCCGCGTCTTCTCGCCGGTGGTGATGGCGGTGCGGGCACTGGTGCGCACGGTGCTGAAGCTCTTCGGCGTCGAGACCGACCCGCAGAACAACGTGCTGGCGGTGCGCGAGGAAATCTCGGGCGCGCTGGCGCTCGGCCATTCCGAGGGCGTGGTCGAGAAGGAGGACCGCGACCGCCTGCTGGGCGCGCTCGACCTCGCGGACCGCACCGTCGAGGAGATCATGAAGCACCGCTCCGAGATCGAGATGATCGATGCGGACTCGCCCCCGGCCGAGGTGCTGGCGCAATGCCTGGCGTCGCCGCATACCCGCCTGCCGGTGTTCCGCGAGAGCCACGAGAACATCATCGGCGTGATCCATGCCAAGGACCTGCTGCGCGGGCTGGCCAAGCCGCGCGAGGGCGAAGAGGACACGGTCCCTGCGGCGCCGGAGGATTTCGATTTCCTCTCGGTCGCGCGCAAGCCCTATTTCGTGCCCGAGACCACGACGCTGGACGACCAGATGCGCCAGTTCCTCAAGCGGCACACGCATTTCGCGCTGGTCGTGGACGAATACGGCGTGCTGCAGGGGCTGATCACGCTGGAGGACATCCTCGAGGAGATCGTCGGCGAGATCACCGACGAATTCGACACCGGCGAGACCCAGGGCATCGAAAAGGCGCCCGACGGCCAGTACGTCGTCGACGGCTGGGTGACGATCCGCGACCTGAACCGCGCCAACGAATGGCAGCTGCCCGATACCGAGGCCAATACCATCGCCGGTCTGGTCATCCACGAGGCGCAGATGATCCCGGTCGTCGGGCAGGTCTTCAACTTCCACAACTTCCGCTTCGAGATCCTCGGACGGGAAAAGAACCGCATCAGCCAGATCCGGATCGCGCCGGTGCTGCAGAATGGCGCAGGAAACAGTTAACACGCTCAGTTTCGCTCACCTGGCATTAACCAATTTCCCCTAGCGTGGGGAAGCCGGGCGCTCGGCACTGCCGGACCGCCCGCAATCTTCCTCCCTGTTGAACTGGCCGCGCATCCTGCGTGGCCATTTTTTTCGCCGTTTTTTCGCCTTCCGCAGGCGGACGGAAGGGAACCCTCCAACGGGAATTTGTTTCCTGTTGACCACCGGCGCGAGTCATCCTAGCCTCCGTGCCACAGATAAGTCGGCCAGTCCGACAGGGAGCAAAAAGACACTTGAAAGAGGCCCCATGGGCCTCTTTTTCATTTGATCGACTCGCCCCCTCAAACCGCCCCTGCAAGCCCTCCTGCGCCCCTGTTGGGGCCTGACAGCCCCCGGCTGCCATGCTAGGCCTGCCGCACCGATCCAATTCCGAAAGGATACGTCAACCATGACCAACCGCTTAGGCGCGGGACTCCTCCTGTCCCTGACATTTGCCTTGGCCACGACGGCGGCGGTCGCGCAGGACCAGGCCCAGCCTGCCCCCGCCGATGGCGCGGGCGGCGAGACGGCCGGGCTCTCTGCAGGCGAACCGGCAGCGCCGCGGGAACGCCCCACCAGCCGCGACCAGGTCCAGCCCGGCCAGCTCTACGTGCCCAAGACCGTCCAGGACTGGGAGATCCGCTGCGGCCGCGCGCCCGACGGACAGACCGATCCCTGCCAGATGTACCAGCTGCTCCGCGACGGGTCGGGCACGCCCACGGCGGAATTCACGCTGTTCCGGATCGAGGGCGCGGCCTTCGTCGCCGGCGCGATGATCGTGACCCCGCTGGAGACGCTGCTGCCGCACGGCGTGGCCTTCTCCGTCGATGGCGGGCCGCCCAAGCGCTATCCGTTCAAGTACTGCAATCCGACCGGCTGCGTGGCCGAGGTCGGGTTCAGCGCGGACGACATCGCGGCGATGAAGCGCGGCGCCAAGGGCACCGTCACCATCGTTCCGGTGGTGGCGCAGAACACCAATGTCGACCTGTCGCTGTCGCTCTCGGGCTTCACGGCATCCTATGACGGCCTGCCGCCGCGCCAGGTGGCGCCCGCGCAGCAGCCGCCGCAGCAGTGACAATGCCGGCCGGGCCTCCGCGCCCGGCCGGATTTCAGGCGGCGCGCAGCGCCAGCACCGCGTTCAGCCCGCCGAAGGCGAAGGCGTTCGACAGCACGACATCGACCTTGGCGTCGCGCGCCTCGTTCGGCACCACGTCCAGCGCGCATTCCGGATCAGCCTCTTCGTAGCCGATCGTCGGCGCGATGACGCCGTCGCGCAGGGCCATGATGCAGGCCAGAAGCTCCACCGCGCCAGTGCCGCCGATCAGATGGCCATGCATCGATTTCGTCGAGGAAATCATCAGCTTGTCGGCATGCGCGCCGAACACGTCCGCAACCGCGGCGCATTCGGTCTTGTCGTTGGCGGCCGTGCCGGTGCCGTGCGCGTTGATGTAGCCCACCGCCTCGAAGGGCACGCCCGCATCCTGCATCGCGCCGCGGATCGCCCGCGCCGCGCCCTGCTTGGAGGGCATCACGATATCTGCCGCGTCCGAGGTCATGGCGAAGCCGATCACCTCGGCCAGGATCTCGGCGCCGCGGGCACGGGCATGTTCGTATTCCTCGAAGACGAAGACGCCGGCACCCTCGCCCTGCACCATGCCGTTGCGGTTGGCGGAGAACGGGCGGCAGGCATCCTTCGACATCACCCGCAGGCCTTCCCAGGCCTTCACGCCGCCGAAGCACAGCATGGATTCCGACCCGCCGGTGACCATCACGGTCGCCATGCCGCAGCGGATCAGGTTGAAGGCCTGGCCCATCGCATGGTTCGAGGAGGCGCAGGCCGTCGCTACGGTGAAGCTCGGCCCCTTGAGGTTGTGCGCCATCGAGACATGGCTGGCCGCGGCGTTGTTCATCAGCTTCGGCACGACGAACGGATGGACCCGGTTCTTGCCCTCCTCGTAGACCGAGCGGTAGTTCTCGTCCGAGGTCTGCAGCCCGCCGCCCGAGGTGCCCAGCACCACGCCCGACCGCGCCGCCAGCTCGCCGCCGAATCTCAGGCCGGACTGGGCTATCGCCTCGCGCGCCGCGAGCAGGGTGAACTGGGTGAAGCGGTCATAGAGCGCGATCTGCTGGCGGTTGAACTCGGTCTCGGGATCGTAGCCCTTGACCTGCCCGCCGATCTTGATCGCCAGCCGGTCGACATCGCGGAATTCCAGAGGGCCGATGCCGCAGCGGCCCTCGCGCATCGCCTCGACTGTCTCGGCGACGGAACGGCCGAGGGGATTGATCGTCCCCTGGCCGGTAATGACCACGCGCTTCATGCGTGCTGTTCCGCCACCAGCCCTTCGACTGCCTTGACGATGGCCGCGACGGAGGAAATGTCGAACTCGCTCGCGGCCGGATCATTGGCGTTGAACGGGATCTGGATGTCGAAGGCCTCCTCGATGGCGAAGATGCTTTCGACGAGGCCGAGGCTGTCGATTCCCAGATCGTCCAGCGTCTGGTCCATCGACACGTCGCCCTTGTCGAGAACCGCCTGCTCGGCAATGATTCCAATGACCTTGTCCGCAACGTCAGACATGTCGCGACCCCTCTCTCCGGTTACGCGCGGGATCTAGTCGCTTTCCCCGTCGTTTTGAACCGCCTTTTTCAGGGCCGCGACATCCCGGTAGAGCCGCGGCAGGCGGCGCAGCCCTTTGTTGATTTCCATCTGGGTCGACATTTCCACGGCGGGCGATCCGAGGATGACCCGGCCCGCGGGGACCTTGGTGAAGATCTTGGTCGCCCCGCCCGCGACCACGTCGTCGCCGATGGTGATGTTGTCGTTGACGCCGACCTGTCCCGCCAGCACCACGCGGTTGCCGATCTTCGTGGAGCCCGCCACGCCGACGAGGCCGCAAAGCAGGCAGTCCTCGCCGATCTGGACGTTGTGGCCGATCTGCACGAGGTTGTCGATCTTGGTGCCGCGGCCGACGCTGGTGGCCCGGATCGTGCCGCTGTCGATGGTCGAGTTGGCGCCGACCTCGACATCGTCGCCGATCACCACGCCGCCCAGGCTGTGGATGCGCGTCCAGGCGGTGTTGCGCGTTTCCTGCCGGTCGCCGAGGCTCTCGCGGACGTTTTCCACCGCAGATTTCTCGGGCGTGACGAAGGAAAAACCGTCGCCGCCGATCGCCGCGCCGGGCTGCAGGATCACCCGGTTGCCGAGCGTCACCCGGCGGCCGACACGGACGCCTGCGCACAGCAGCACGTCATCGCCGATCACCGTGTCCTCGGCGACCGAGGCATGCGGGCAGATCACCGCGCGGGCGCCGATCCGGACGCGCGGCCCGATCACCGCGAGCGGGCCGATGGCGGCGCCCTCGCCGATCTCGGCCGTGGGGTCGACCACCGCCGACGGATGGATGCCCGGCGCCACGGCAGGCCCCGGATCGAGCGTACGGGTGATCCCGGCCATGGCATAGCGCGGGCGCGGCACGAAGATCGCGGCCTCCAGCCCGTAGCTCTGCCAGTCTGCCCCGTCCCAGAGCACGGCCGCCCGCGCGTCGCCGGCCTTCAGCCCCTCGGCATAGGCCGGCTGCATCGCCAGGGCCAGATCGGTGGACGCCGCCGCGGCGGGCTCGGCCGCGCCGGAGATGGGGATGTCCCCCTTGCCTTCCAGCCGCGCATCCAGCGCAAGGGCCAGTTCGGACAGCAGAAGTTCCATGACGTCTCCCCGCAACTTGCTACGGGGCCGTGCTTAGCCCCGAATGCCGCGGATTGATACCCCGGCCTTGGCCAGCGCGGAATACACGGCTGCGTCACGCCCGTACACGTCGCGGCGGTACTGGAACGCCCCGCCCCGCGCGTCCGGCGCGAAGGCCGTGCGGTAGACGATATGGACCGGCACCGGATGCTCCAGATGCACCGTCGTCTCGCGTCCCGTGGCAAGCTGCGACTGGAAGAACCCCTTGGGATCGCGGGTCTGCTGCGCCAGCAGCGCATAGGCGAAGTCATGCGGATCGGCCAGCCGAATGCAGCCGTGGCTGTAGGCCCGGCTCTCGCGGCCGAAGAGCGATTTCGACGGCGTGTCGTGGAGGTAGATGTTGTAGGGGTTGGGGAACATGAACTTCACGGTCCCCAGCGCATTGCCGGTGCTCGGCGGCTCCTTGAGGCCGTAGGGGAAGTTCGATGCGTCGTAGGAGGCGAAATTCACCGAGCCGCGCGACACCGAGCGCCCGCTCTGGTCGATCAGCTGAAGCTGCCCCGCCGCGTTCGGGTTCGATTTCAGCATCGGCAGGTATTCGTTGACGACGATCGAGCGCGGCACGTTCCAGGTCGGGTTGATGACCATGTACTCCATCACGTCGGAGAATTCCGGCGAGCGGTGGCTCGGCTGGTTCTGACCGACCACCGACCGGGTCGAGAGCGTGACCTTGCCGCTGTCGACGATCTTCGCGGTGAAATCGGGGATGTTCACCCAGATGTGCCGCTTGCCGAGCGGGAAGTTCATCCAGCGCTCCCGCTCCATCGCGGCCAGAACCGAGGCCAGCCGGTCCTCCGGCTCCTCGTTGATCTCGGCGATGGTGCCCTTCCCGGCCACGCCGTCGGGCGCGAGGCCGTGATCGCGCTGGAAGGCCGCGACCTGCTGCACCACGCTGTCGCCATAGGCGGCGCCGCCGCTGCGGCCATAGCCCATGGCGGCAAGCCTTGCGGACATCTGCGCGACCGCCGGGCTGCTCTGTCCCTTCTGCAGCGCGGAGGCCTGGACTTTCGGCCCCCAGCCGTTGCCGCCCGCCAGCCGCTCCAGCCTGGCCTTCTCCGACAGCAGCGCCGCATATTCCGCGGTCTGCGGCGGCAGCGCCGCAATGAAGGCGGAGGGCGAGCTCCTGGCGAAGGCCGCCAGCGTCCGGGCCGGATCGCGGCGCGGCGCGTCCCGCTCGATCCCGGCGGCCACGCGGCGCGGCGTCAGGATGCCGGACTGGACATCATGCACATAGGCCAGGAAGGCCTTGGAATAGGCGACTTCCAGCTTCGCCAAGTCCGCCTCGCTGCGCGCCGAGGCCGCCATCGCCTTCAGCCCGGCAGCATCGTAGCGCCCGGCAGGCAGGCCCTGCGCCCCGGCATTATCGAGCGCGGCCATCAGCTCGCGCACCCTCTGCCGCTCCCGGTTGCCGCGGCCCGTCCAGAGCGCGCCGTAATCGGCCGCCTTGTAATAGGCCGCCAGCGCCCGGTCGCCCGCGGAGAGCTGTGCCACCGCCTGGGCAAAGCCGCCGCCCTGCGCCAGGACCGGCGCGCCCGCGGCCAGCATCGCGCCGCAGGCCAGCGCCGCCAGCCAGTTCCGGATCGGTCGGGTTCGGGTGGTCTGCATCGGGTCCTCCGGCACTGCGAATTCGGTCATCCATGGCTCGCGCCACGGTATCGGCCGCCCCTGCGCCGAACGAAATCACAATTTGCCAACTGCGGGCAAAGTGTCGCGGAAATGGCACTCAGGCGGACGCCGGAAGAATCAAGTGCCGGAATTGACATCCGATGAGCATAGGCGGAATTTCGCGCATGCTTAACGTCCCTTCGGGAAGCCCGGCCTTATTTTCTTGGATATTCACCAAATTTATGGCATTTCGCTGTTAGGCAGAATGCGAATTGAGCCGGAACGGCCGGTCGCAACAATTGAGGCAGATCGAGCGGGGACTACCAATGAACGACAGCGAAAGCTGCGTAAGCAGGCGTGCACTTCTCAGGGCCTTTGCTGCAACGGCGATCGCCGCAGCACCCACCTATTCCAAGGCAGCGGGCTTCCTCAGGGGCGGCGGCGACATCCGCAAGTTGCGGATGTATTCCGGCCGCACCGGCGAGCGGATCGACGTCATCTACTGGATCGACGGCAAGTACATCAAGGAATCTCTCCGCGAAATCAACGTCTTCATGCGCGACTGGCGGCAGAACAAGGCCAAGGCCATGGACACCCGCACGCTCGACATCATGTCGGCCGCGCACAACCTGATGGGAACCGGCGAGCCCTACCTGATGCTGTCCGGCTACCGCACGCCGCAGACCAACGCCTATCTCCGCTCGCAGTCCAGCGGCGTCGCGCGCAACTCCCTCCACATGAAGGCCCAGGCGGCCGACCTGCGGCTGAAGTCGCGCTCGGTCAACCAGATGGCCCAGGCCGCGGCCTCCTTCCAGGCTGGCGGCGTCGGGCGCTACTACGGCTCGAATTTCGTGCACATGGATTGCGGCCCGGTCCGCGCCTGGCGCGGCTGACCCACGCGGGACGCGGGGACGGCACGCCGTCCCCGCCGCCTCTCAGGCGATCAGGCTCTTGATGCCCGAGATATGGGACGGCTCGGCGCCGAGCGCGGCCGCGGCAAGGTCCCGGACGCAGCCTTCCAGATCCTCCTTCGCAACCACCCGGTCCACCAGTCCCCAGGACAGCGCCTCGGCCACCGGGATCTTCTGGCCCGCCATCAGGATCATCTTGGCCCGCGACGGTCCGACCAGCGTGGCCAGCCTCCCGGGATCCGACGGCTGCGGCAGGAAGCCGAGCGACATCACCGGATAGAAGAGCTTCGCGCCCTCCACCGCGACCCGCAGGTCGCAGGCCAGCGCCATCCCCATCGATCCGCCCGCCAAGGTGCCGTTCAAGGCGGCGATCGACAGCCCCTGGAAGGCCGCGATCGCGGCGGAGACCCGCTCCCAGACCGGGTCGGTCGGCAGGCCGCTCTTCGCCGCCTCCAGATCCATCCCGGCGCTGAACACCTTGCCCGCACCGGTCAGCACGATCACCTTGGCCCTGCCCTGGGCCTCCTCCGCGAATTCCGCAACGCCTTCCAGC
Organism: Mangrovicoccus sp. HB161399; assembly: GCF_013184745.1. Lineage (GTDB taxonomy): Bacteria > Pseudomonadota > Alphaproteobacteria > Rhodobacterales > Rhodobacteraceae > Mangrovicoccus. Next base: position 88,972 of record NZ_JAATVU010000021.1, on the reverse strand, counting down.
ATCGCACGGGTGACCGAATTCGCCTTGTCCGGACGGTTCAGCCGCACGGTCCACAGGTCGCCGTCCCTTTCCGTCTCGATCATGCCGCCACGAGCCCCGCCCGTTCGCGGATCGCCGGATCGCGCAGCGACACCTCGGTGCCGACCAGGTCATCCGCCTCCGCCCCGCAGAGCCAGACCAGCGCCTTTGCCGGCCAATCGGGCGGAATGTGTTCCGACCAGTCGAGCTGGCTGACCGGGTTCACCCCCGATGCCTTGATCTGCACCTGCATCTCGGTGGCGACCGTGCCAGGGCTCAGCCCGATGGCCCGGATGCCGCTGGCGCGCCCTTCCAGATCGGCGCTCCTCGTCAGCATCGCTGCCCCGGCCTTGGAGGCGCAATAGGCGCTCCAGCCCTCGAGCGGCCGCGACGCGGCTCCGGAGGACACGGTCAGGATGGTGCCCCCGCCCGCTGCGGCCATCACGGGCAGGGCCGCACGCATGCCGTGGTAGACGCCCTTCAGGTTGATGTCGACGAGCTTGCCCCAGTCCTCGGGATCGGAGGACATCAGCGGCGCGATCGGCTCGATGACGCCCGCGTTGTTCACCAGCACGTCCAGCCGGCCGAAGCTCTCGATCGCCGCCGTCACCGCGGCCTCGACCTCCCAGAAGCGCGCGACGTCGCAGGTGATCGCCACGGCATCGCTGCCGATCTCTCCGGCGAGATCGGCGATTGCATCGCGGCTGCGCGCCGCCAGCGCGACCTTTGCCCCCGCGGCGGCAAAGGCCCGGGCTGCCGCAGCGCCGATTCCGCGGCTCGCGCCGGTGATCAGCACGGCCTTTCCGGTCAGATCCGTCATGCACACTCCTCTGACAGGCATGTCATTTCCCACTTTCACCGCACCCTGCCAGAACTTACACAAAGGGCAAGCCCATCCGGAGAGCCACGTCATGACCAAGATCCTGCCTGCCGCCGCGCTGCTGCTCTGTGCCGCCGCTCCGCTCCGAGCAGATGTCACTCCCGGCCAGGTCTGGCAGCAATGGCAGGATGCCGGCGCAATCTACGGTCTCGGCCTGTCGGCACGGGAGGAAACGCCGGTCTCCGGCGGGCTCCGGCTCGGCGGGGTGACCGCGGCGCTCGATCTCGGCGCGATCGGCCGGATCGAACTCACCCTCCCGGAAGTCGTGATGGAGCAGCGCGACGGCGGCGTGGAGATCGCCTTCCCCGCGCCGCTCGGCTTCGCCTTCGCCCAGGCCCCGGCGGCCGGCGGCGGATTGCCGGAACTCGCCCTGTCCGGAGAGATCGTGCCCGGCGACGGCAGCATGCGCGCCGAGGGCGATCCGGGCGAGATCCGCTACAGCTACGGCTATCCCAATGTCACCTGGCATGGCCGCAGCGAGACCGGACCCGGCGGCGCGGCCGAGACCGGGGTGCTCACCGGCGCGCTGAGCGACCTCTCCGGCAGCTGGAACGCGCCGGGCGGCCCCCGCACCGGCAGCGGCACGGGCCAGATGACGGCTTCCGGTGCGGTGCAGGAGATGGAGATCCGCGGTCCCGACGGCAGCATCGCCAGCCGGCAGAGCACCCGATGGCAGGGCCTGTCCGCCAGGGCCGCGCTGCAGGCGGCCGACGGCAAGTTCGCGGAGCTCGCCGCCGCCAGCCACGCCGCTGCCACACGCCAGGTCTCGACATCCGGCACGCCCGGCATGCCAGGCATAGCCGCGACGCTGGAGACGCGGGATCTGGAGGGCACGCTGCAGGCCGGAGCGGGCGCGGCGGATATCGGCAGCAGTTCCGCGGGCACGGCCGTCACGATCGAAGGCCTGCCCTTCGGTTCGGCGCCGCTGGCCTTCACCGGCGGCAGGAGCCGCATGCAGATGCACCTGCCCTATGAGCTCGCGGACGGCAGCCGGGACGCGGAACTGTCGCTCGACCTCGAGGATCTGGCGGCGGACACCCAGGTCTGGAACCTGTTCGATCCGGACGGGCATGTCAGCCGCATGCCAGGCCGCCTGAAGCTCGATCTCGGCGGATCGGTCGCGGCGCTGGCTCCCGGCGCGATGCCGCAGGCACCGGGCCTGCCATTCCAGGTCGACGGCGTCCAGATCCGCGACCTGCTCCTGGCCTTCGGCGGCGCGGTCCTGAAGGGCTCCGGCGATTTCCGGATCGAACCCGGTCCCTACGGCCAGCCGGAGCCGGTCGGCAAGCTGTCGCTCTCTCTGGAGAACGGGATGGCGCTTCTCGACGGCCTTATCGCCGCCGGAGCGATCCCGAAGCAGCAGCTTTTCGGGCTGCGGATGATGCTGGGCATGGTGGCGAAGCAGGACGGCAGCGGCGACCGGCTGGTAAGCGAGATCGAGGCAAAGCCCGGCCGCAACCTCGTGCTGAACGGCATGTCCCTCCCGCTGCCCTGAGGGACTGCCCGGCGGGTCGGAGCCTCCATCCATGGGCCTGTGCCCACGGCGACACGCCCGACTGCTCAAAGCCGGGCAAGCCCAGGGACAACAGCTTCATCATGGCGTCAGACAGCAAGCTCCGGACGGAGAGCCTGAACACCCGCTGGTTCATGAGTCCTGCCGGGACTCGCAACGAGCCGGATGATTGGCATGGGCACTGCCATGAGAACCGCCCCATGGCGAGACGGGTGACATGCGCGCAATTCGGTCACGCTTGATCAGGCGGCAGCTTGAAGTTGGCGAACGCCATCGGGGAACTCAACCCCGATGATGACTTCCGGCAACCGGTTCCGGCCGTCCAGTTTTCTCCATTTTTCTTGCGCGGACATCTTCAGCCGGAAGGCCATGGCGGGGTCGGTCTGCCTGCTGAGGCCGCCTTTGGTGCACATCGTCCGGTGCCTGACCATCGCGGAGGTACGCTCGATTGGGTTCGAGGTGCGGATGTGTTTCCAATGTTCTGCCGAGAAGCCGCAGAGGCATGCAGGGCATCGCGGCCCTGTCCCTGCTTTGCCGCTGCCTTGTCCCACTTCGCGCCGTGGGCCCGGTCAAGGAAGTCGCAGGCGACCGATGCGGCCGCCCGGGTTTCGGCCTGCCAGATGTCGTGCAGGTGTCGCCTGGCCTTCCGCTGGTCGGATTTGGGCAGCGCGTTAAGCATGTTCATGGTCTTGCGGACCCGGCACCATTGCTCCCGCGTCACCGGAAACGCCTCGCGCAGCGCCATCCGGAATCCCAGAGCGCCATCCGTTGCCCGGCAGGCGATTGCCTGCAACCACCGAGAGCGGCCGATCGCCAGCTTCGGTTCCTGCCTCGGGCAGCGCCGCTTGAGGTCGAGGAGCACGTCGCACAGCTCCGGGTGCTTTCCCGGAAGCCGCCGGTCATGGCCAGGAGATCCATGCAGCCGCATTCGTCAGCGCCGACGATGGCCAGGACGCACTTTTTTTCTCTTCCATCCCCTTCCATCCCCGGCTTGTGGTAGTCGCCACGGGCCAGAGCGAGCCCGTGAACGCGATCCGTCCGAGTGAACGGGCGAACGAGAGAGCACCGGGTGCCGAGGTCGCGTTTCTCCCAAGCCTCGCAGTCCGCCCACCACGATGCCTCCAGCCGTGGGACGGCCTTGGCTGACAGGCCCTTGGCATGCGGACCCAGCAAGGCCGCCAGGGCCTTGCTGAAATCGCCGGTGGAGACGCCCTTCAGACAAAGCCCCGGCAGCGGCTCCTCGACCGACTTCGCCTTGCGCAGATACCGCGGCAGGATGCCGGGCGCGAAGGCGACCCTGTCCTCACCCGGCCTGCGGTCGCGGACGCGCGGGACATTTGCGGCGACCGGACCGATCCCGGTCGGGACTTCGCGCTCGGGCATATGTCCGTATCGCACCAGCCTGGCCCGGCCGCGGCACTGTTGCACAAATCAGCTAACGGCCAGAGCTCACCTTTCCCCGGACACGCTTATCCCATGGTCACGGTGACCGGGATGCCGAGGGCCGTGAAGCGGTTCGGGAACGAGCGGCAAGCGCCATTGGTCCGGGCGCAGCCGCGAACGCGCGGCTCCGGACCTCCGCCACCTGGCGGTCGAAGGCGAGGCATTGAGCCGCCATCGGTCCGGGCCGATGCCGAACGGACATCAGCCGCTGGCCGGGCAGCTTCGCGCAGCTCATTTTCGTTTCCACCCCGCTGCGGCGGTGGCATCCGCTCCAGTTCCGCCAGAGTGTCCGGCCCAAGTGCTATGACGCCCTCTGGATCCCGTTGCGTGCCCGGGCTCCGGCGCTGTCCGGCTTCCGGGGCCTGGCGTTGCGGCGGGGCGGAATGATTGCTAGCCGCACCGTGGTCGGCGACGGCGTCGTGGCAGGCGCGCGTGTCGCAGGCGTCGCCAGCGGTGCTCGAACCGGTGGCGCGCAACGGCTCGCCAGCTTTTCCAGTTGGTCGTCTTGCACTTCGTCTTCGGAGGTCTGCTCATGGCCACCAGCTATCATGCTGGATTCACGAAGTGACTCTCCCCGGATTTGCGCAGCAACGCACTCGGCCGTCCCCGAGCGCATGGCCGGCGAAGGCGCCCAGCAAGCGCAGCCAGTTCCGCCTCGATCGCCTGCTCGATCAGCTTCAGCACCCCGGCCCGGATGACGCCTGTCAGCGGATCCGGCGAGCCCCTGCATGGATCGGGCAGCGTGGCGATGGCAGTCTCCGACATATGGCATATCCCTTTCTCGGAAGAGAATTGCCGACGCTTCGACACCGCCGCGATATGCCGCCCCTCAGGCCATCGCCAACTTTCGAGCGTTGCTCGAAGACCGGATGCAACGGCCCGATCGCCATGCGTTCTCCTGACGGCGTGACCAGTCAGTCATCGTGAGACTGCCGGAAAGTTCCAGCTTCCGGCAGTCCAAGCTTGGGGAGCCGCGCGCGGTTGGCCAGACTTCACATCGAGCTGGGGAAGCCCAAGCGGGCAAGTCACCCGCCATGCACCAAGAGCGATGCCTGACCACCTGACGGCAGAAGGCCAACGCAACCGCCGAAACGGTTGAGAGGCCCCTGACAAACGCGCCTGGCTGGCCCGGCGGGAAGCTGTCCGTCATCGCCATGGCCAACCTCGCCGAGTTTCGGGAGATCGCCTTTGAGCGAATGCCGGGTTCGGATGCGCCCCGGATAGGTGATGCCCGGCCTCCCGAGGCCCGGCAGGGTCAGCCGCGCATGGCCAGCCCGTAGAGAAGGCCGAGAATGACTGCCGCAACGCCGGCCGCCGAAGGGCAGTGCTCGCCCGGCTCGTCCGTCCAGGAGCCCGGCGGACCGGCCTCTGCAAGCAGATCTTCCCAGCCGAAACCCGCCCCGCGGAAGATCTCGCGATAGGGCATGTCCGCTGCGGCTGCGCCGGGGCGACGGGCGAGATCCGCAATCTCGGCCCAGGGCAGGAGCAGCGGCTTGCGCAGGGCGCCGGTGCCCGGCGGCTCGTCCGGAGCGGCGGCGACCGGAGAGCAGATCCTGACATTCGTGGCGCCGGGACGCGGCGGTCCGCCGAAGTGAAGGCCCGCCCTTTCGAGGACCTCCAGCGCCGCGGCGCCGAGGCTAAGCCGCGCTGCCTTCTGCCAGGCCGGACCGCCGGAGATCCGCACTGGTCCGGAACTGGCCAGCAGCGTCTCCGCGCGGCGCCGGAGGCGCCAGACCCAACGGTCGCGCGCCGCCTGCCCGGCGGCCATCGCCGCGGCAAAAGGTGCCCCGGCCGCGGCATGCATCAGCAGGACATAGCCCGCCAGCGACGGATGCAGCGAGCGGTCGCAATAGAGCCCGCCATAGCCGGAGACGGCCTCCTGCGTCAGCAGGGCGGAGAGGTCTTCCGCTCCGACGCGCGCGGCGTCGCCGCCAAGCCAGCTTTCCATCGCCGGATAGCTGTAGCGCCCGCCGCTCCAGTAATCGCCGCGCTCCAGGTGGACATGCGCGGTCAACAGCCCGGTCCAGGGCAGGAGCCGCAGATCCTCTCCGAAGGCCGCCCACCAGTAGCCGAGCGCGGCGGCATGGCGGCGGATCATCAGCGCATCGCCTTCAGGGGAGATCAGCTCCCGCGAAACATGGGTATGGCCGTCGGCAAAGCCGTCCCCGCCGCCCTCCGGCTGCGCCAGAACCGAGTTGCCCCAGCGCGGATCGGGCAGGATCAGCACCACCGGCATGCCCGGCCGGTAGCAGTTGGCGACCTGTTCGAACAAGCTGCGGTTCCAGGCCGGAAGCCCGGCGCCGCCCGCGAAATGGGTCTTCTCGAAAGGCAGCGGCACCGCGCCGTTCGCGGCCAGATGCTTCCAGCGCGTCACATGGCTGGGCCCGGCAAGGATGCCCTCGCCCGGCACCGGTTCGAGCCCGGACAGGGCCGTCGACCGAAGCGCCGCAAGGTCCTCGCCCAAGGCTGCGGCGGCCCAGCCGGGATCCGTGCTGCGGCGCACCAGCGCCTTCGTGCTGTCCATTTTCCGTCTCCTCCGGCCAGGACATTCCCGGGCCGGAGTTGTGCAGGGTCATGGTAAAGGAACGGTCAATCCCGCCGGGAGATCACCAGTTCTCCTTCAGCCACTTGACCGCGCGGCGCAGCGAGCGGCCCGGATAGCGTTCCGCCGGGATCTCGAAATCCCACCATTCGTCCTGCGGATGGGCCGCGAACATGGACAGTCCGACCGCCGCCGAGAATCCCGGCCCGGTGGCTGCCTGCGGCAGGCCCTGCACGCGCAGCGGCCGTCCCAGCCGCACCTGGTGGCCGAGCATGCGCGCGGCCAGCCCCATCAGCCCGGGCACCTGGCTGGCGCCGCCGGTGAGCACGATCTTCTGGCTCGGCAGCGCCTCGAACCCGGCCGCGTCCAGCCGCTCGCGCACCGCTTCCAGCGTCTCCTCGACGCGCGGACGCATGATGCCGATCAGCTCGGAGCGGCTGATCTCGCGGCGGTCATGTTCCCAGTCGCCGGTCTCGCCGGTCAGCTCGATCATGTCGCGGTCGTCGCGGCCCGTGGGCACGAGGCCGCCGTGATAGCACTTGATCTTCTCCGCGAGGCCCAGCGATATTCCGAAGCCCTTGGAGATGTCCGAAGTCACATGCGCACCGCCGATCCGCACGCTGTCGGCATAGATCATGTGGCCGCGCATGAAGATCGAGATGCCGGTCGTGCCGCCGCCCATGTCGATGCAGGCCGCGCCGATCGACTGCTCGTCCTCGACCAGTGCCGAGATGCCCGAGGCATAGGCCGAGGAGGCGATCCCCGCCAGTTCCAGGTCGCAGCGCTTGACGCAATGCAGCAGGTTGCGCACCACCCCGGCATCGACCGACAGCAGGTGCAGGTCGGCCGCCAGCGTGTTGCCCACCTGCCCGCGCGGATCGGTCAGGCCCGAGCGGTGGTCGAGCGCGAAATTCACCGGCTGCGCATGCAGGATCGTGCGGTCCGGCCCCAGATCGGGCACTTCGCAGCTTGCCAGCACGGCGGCGATGTCGGATTCGCGCACCGAGTCCCCGGCAAGGTCGATCTGCCCGGCCAGCCCGTAGCTGCGCGGCCCGGCGCCGGAGAAGCAGGCGATCGCGTGGTCGACGCGGACTTGCGCCATCTTCTGGGCCGCCTGCACGACGGTGCGCAGCGCGCGCTCGGTCTCCTGCATGACGTCGATCTCGCCGAAGCGCATGCCGCGCGAGCGGGTCGTCGCGGCGCCGATCACGCGGAAGCGCGACTGCCCCGCCAGCGGCCCCACGCCGTCATTGCCGGGAAGATGGCCGCCGTCGAAGCGCAGGATCAGGCAGGTGGTCTGCGCCGTTCCCAGATCGAGGATCGCCACCACGCCGCGCTGCATCGCCGCCTTGCGCATCTGGCGCATGGCCCGCTGGGTTTCGTAGAGGTCGATCATCAGTTGCTCATCCCTTTTTCCAGCCCGCGCAGGGTCTTCAGATAGGCAAAGGCCTCGTCCCCCAGCCGGATGGTCGGCCGGTCGGGGTTCCTCATGTCGATGACGCGGATGTCGCGGCCGAGCAGGTCGCCCGCCTCGTCCATCGCCAGCACCCGCTCCATCGCGGCGACCGCGCCGGTCTCGGGCAGCTGGATCACCTGGTCGCCGGTCAGCGCCACGTCCCAGCGGCGCTCGCCCTGGCGGATCAGCCCGCGCAGCCGGTCCTTCAGCGGCTCGGCCGCGGCAACGATGGCCAGCGCCTCGGGGATCGCATCCTCGGCGCCCGCTGCCGCGATCAGCGGCAGCTCCGGCGCGCCGTCGCGGCGTTCGGTCACCGCCACGCGGTGGCCTTCCTCGTCCAGCAGCGCCAGCCCGCGGGCATTTCGCCAGATCACCACCGGCTTGCGCTGGGTGATCTCCAGCATCAGCGCGCCGCCCAGAACGACATGCGCATCGACATGCGCCACCGCGTCGAAGGCACTGACCTTGACGCGGATCTCGTCGAGATCGAGGTCGAGCACGCTCATCGGGAACTGCAGGTCGAGCACGCGGCGGATCTCGCGGGTCAGTTCCGGCGAGGCACCCTTCACCGCCATCTGCTTGACCTGGAAATCCGGCTGGTCGCGCATCCGCGCCATGACGGCCACCTGGATGCTGCGCACCAGCTCCTGCGAGCCCGGCTGGCTGGCCCAGAGCCCGATGCCGCCGCCGATCACGCCCATAGGCAAGAGCCACAGCATGGTGATGCGGAAGATCGGCGACAGCCACAGCCGGTTGACGCGGTAGGCGATCCGCGACGGCGCGTAGTCGTCCCGGGGCGCCCTCATCGCGCACATGACGCGTCCTCCACCATCCAGCGGCAGAGATCGGGGAAGGACAGGCCGCAATGCGCCGCCTGCTCGGGTGCCAGGGAGGTCGGCGTCAGGCCCGGCTGGGTATTGACCTCAAGCAGGATCAGCCCGTCGAGCCCGCGCGCCTCGTCCCAGCGGAAATCGGTGCGGCTGAGCCCGCGGCAGCCGAGGGCGGCATGCGCGCGCTCGGCATAGTCGAGGCAGGCCGCGAAGATCTCGGGCGGGATTTCGGCGGGGATGACATGGCGCGACCCGCCGGGGCGGTATTTCGCGTCATAGTCGTACCAGCCGTCGGTCAGGATGTCGGTGACGGTCAGCGCCTTGCCGTCCAGGACGGCGGTGGTCAGCTCGCGGCCGGGCGCGAAGGTCTCCACCATCACCTCGGCAGGCATGGTGTCGGCAAGCTTCGGCGGGGCGTTGGCCCCTTCCTGCACGAGATAGACCCCGACCGAGGAGCCCTCGTTGTTGGGCTTCACCACATAGGGCGGCGGCAGCATATGGGCGGCCTCGGCCTCGCCGCGCGGCACGATGCGGCTTTGCATGACCGGCAGGCCCGCCGCGGCCAGCACGGCCTTCGATTTCTGCTTGTCCATGGCCAGAGCAGACGCCGCCACGCCGGAATGGGTATAGGGAATCCGCATCCATTCCAGCAGCCCCTGCACCGCGCCGTCCTCGCCGCCGCGGCCATGCAGCGCGTTGAACACGACATCGGGCGCCGCCTCTGCCAGCTGCGCCGCGATCCGGTCGTCCGGATCGATTTCGGTGACGCGGAAGCCCGCGGCCTTCAGCGCCTTCACGCATTCGGCGCCCGAGGACAGGGATACCTCGCGCTCCGAAGACGGCCCTCCAAGGAGAACCGCTACCAAGGGGTCTGGTGACATGCCCCTGCCTCTCGCTCGGGCCGTTTTCGGCCTCTGACTGCTCTGCCGTCCGGGTTAGCCCCGGATCGGTTAATCGTTGGTTAACTTGGAAGTGGCGGGGGCTGGTTCGCCCACGCGCTGCACTTCCCAGACTAGCTCAATGCCGTGGAAATCCCAAACCTTTTTCCGCACGAGCTCGCCCAGGCCCTCCAGATCGGCGGCAGTCGCCCCTCCGGTGTTCACCAGGAAATTGGAATGCATCTGCGACATCTGGGCGGCGCCCATCCGCGCGCCGCGCATCCCGGCCTCGTCGATCAGCTTCCAGGCCTTCAGCTCGTGGGTGTCGTCGGCCCGCCCGGTGGAGGAGAACCCGGCCGGGTTGCGGAAGGTGCTGCCCGCGGTGCGGTCCCTGGTCGGCTGGGTGGCGTCGCGTTTCGCAAGCTGCTCTTCCATCTTGGCCATGAGGGCGTCGGGATCGCCCGGTTCGGCGGCGAGCGTCACGCTTGTAATCACAAGATCGGGCGGCAGGTCCGTATGGCGGTAGGCGAAGCCCATGTCTCCGGGCGTCAATGTGATCACATCGCCCGCACGGGTCACGGCCTGCGCCTCGAGGAAATGGTCGGCCAGATAGGAGCCGTAGCAGCCGGCATTCATCCGCGCCGCGCCGCCGATGCTGCCGGGGATGGTGCGCAGGAAGGTCAGGTCGAGCCCGGCCATGGCGGCACGCTTCGCCGCCTGCGCATCCGGCACGGCAGCGCCCACCACGGCGCGGCCGTCGCCGAACTCCATGCCGGCGAACCCCCGCCCGAGCCGGATCACCAGCCCGCGGATGCCGCCGTCGCGGACGATCAGGTTGGAACCGAGGCCGAGCGGGAAAACGGGAGTTGCCGGGTCAAGCCCGGCCAAGGTGGCGCAGAGATCGTCGAGGTCCTTCGGCTGGAAGAACATCTCGGCCGGCCCGCCGCAGCGGAGCCAGGTGAGCGGGGCAAGGGGGCGGTTGCTTTCCATGCGGAGCGATCTAGCTCGACATCGGCAAAGAGTCATCCCGCCGCGAGATCCGCCGACGGAAATCTGCGCGGCGAGGCCAGAAGGAATGCCAGACGATGAAACCCGCCGCCCTGCTACTCGCCCTCGCCGCCAGCCTGCCGGGCTGCGTGGAATACTCGACCTCCTCCAGCACGACGACCCGAACGACCGCGGATGGCGTGCCGCTCGGCTCGAGCACGTCCGACTGCCGCAGCGTCTCGGCCACGGTCATCCCCTCGGGAGCGGATTGCGCCTGAGCGCGGACACTGGACAATCGGCCGGTCCGGCGCCGCCGACGGTCCCCGCCTGCCTGCCCGTCCCGCCAGTGGCATGCTTCCGGCACGACCAGCGCATTTGGGCCTCCCCGGGCAGTCGCTGCCGCATCCGCATGCGCGGCCGGCGTGGCGTTGCTGCAGGTCAGATCGAGCAGCTCCGCGCACCGCAGCGTCTCGACCAGCATGATCCCCTCGGGCCCGGACTGCGCCTAAGCGCCTGCGCCGGAGATGCGTCCCGCCCGGCGGCACCGCCGGACTGCACCTGCCCGCCCCCCGGCAGGCGCATTCGCGCCCGCCCAGGCGGTCGCTGTCCTCGTCGCTTGCCTCCGGACCATTCGAAACGCAGTGCCGGAACGGCCGGGCCTGATCAGGAGCCGCCGAGACTGGCAGCGATCAACTTGCAGACTGGCGCAACTCACCCCCACAACGCCTTGCCGCCCGCATCCAGTTTCTGGATGGAGTCGGCAGCCTCCACGACGCGGCTCCCCGTCGCGGGGTCGATGTAGCGGCGCTCGCGGACGGCGCGGGCGCCGCGGCTGGTGCGGGAAATCACATTGTAGCGGTGGCGGCGTCGCAGTTCGGGCGGCGCGTCAGGGTCGTTGGCAACTTTCAGGTCGTGCAGCAGCTTCTGCTTCAGCCCATCCATCGACGACATCGCCATGTCATGCGCCGCCTGATCGAACTGGATGCGGCGTTCCTCGTCCATGCGCAGGAACAGCTCTTCGCGGCGCTTGGACACCACCTCTTCGGTTGCGGGACTGTTGCGCAGCACGTCAATGGAGCACGTTTCGATGACGCCCATCAGCCGCTGCACGGGCGCGTCCTCGGAGAAACCGCGCTCCTCCAGGCAGCGCCGCATCGCGCCGAGGCAGTCGTCCAGGGCATTGAACAGGCCAAGCGGCGATCCGGCCTCCGCCAGAAGATCCTCGCGCAGATAGGCGAGATCGGTCGCGACGGCTTCCTCGATGATCGGTCCCATGTTGGAGCGTCGCGTGTCCCGGCAGGCCTGGGAAAAGCGGGTCATCGCGCGGTCGAGCCGCCGCAGGATGGTGTCAAGCAACGCATCGTCCAAATCTTGCACCGGAACGCTGAGCGGCTGCGAGGTTTCCGGATCAAGGCCGATTTCCTCGGCATTCGGGGTCGCCGCGATGGTCGCCGCCAGGGCGCTCTGTTCGGCACGGATGGCGGCGATAGCGGCTGCAATCTTGTCTGGCCCGTCCTTGTCCTCCCACTGATCGGGCGCGATCAGGGCGATGCGTTCGAGCAGCGGCCAATCGGGGGACGGGGCGGCGGAGAGCAGGTCCTCGTACCACGCGGCGAAAGTTGCCCAGGGTTCTCCGGCGGCCTGCCATGACCGGCCGATATCTTCCCATGAAAGAAACACGGGCGCGCCTATGGTCCAAAGCGGCGATGCAAGGATATCAGCGCCCTGCGACAGAAGTCCGGCATCCGTTCTTATTTCGTTCCAAAGCGCGGCGGCGGCGGCGGCGGCGAAGGCGGCTCTGGCGGCGGCGGCTCTGGCGGCGGCGGCGGCGGCGTCGGCGGCGAAGGCGGCTCTGGCGGCGGCGGCGGCGGCGTCGGCGGCGAAGGCGGCTCTGGCGGCGGCGGCGGCGGCGTCGGCGGCGAAGGCGGCCCTCTTGATATCCTCGGTTGGCGATTTGGCCGCAACCGAGGATATCAGGCAGGATCGCACGAATTTCAGAGCGGTCAATTCCGCATCGCGCCGCGCCGGCATGAGATAGCGCCAAAGGAACGGCTGAACCCGCAGCGCCGCCCGCGAAGCGATGGCAACGGAGGTCTCGTAGCTATCCTGCTCTTCCAGCCAGGCCCGCAGGCTTTTCCCGTCCCGGATATCCTCGATCGCCGTCATGAAACCGCCCGAACCAATACCGGGCAAGCAAAGCCCGGAGGCGGCGCCGGGTCAAGACCGGCACCGGAAACGTCAGGCGTTCAGCCGCTCCGCCAGACGGTTCGCCCAGGCAGAGATCGTGCCGGCGCCGAGACAGACGACCATGTCGCCGGGGCGGGCCTGTTCGCGGACCAGGCGCTCCAGGTCGTCCTCGTCCATTACCGCGCGGGCGTGGCGGTGGCCGTGCTGGATCAGGCCTGCGACCAGGCCCTCGCGGGTCGCGCCCTCGATCGGGGCCTCGCCCGCGCCGTAGACCTCGGCGATGCCGACGACATCGGCCTCGTTGAAGCAGGTGCAGAAATCGTCGAAGAGGTTCGACAGGCGCGAATAGCGGTGCGGCTGGTGCACGGCGATGACGCGGGCGCCCGGCTCCACCGACTGGCGGGCGGCCTTGAGCACCGCGGCGATCTCCACCGGGTGGTGGCCGTAATCGTCGATGATGGTCACGCCATTCGCCTCGCCCACGCGGGTGAAGCGGCGGTTGACGCCGCCGAAATTCGCCAGCGCCTCGCGGATCGCGCCGAGTTCCATGCCCAGGTAGCGCGCCACGGCCACCGCCGAGAGCGCGTTCGACACGTTGTGGTCGCCGGGCATGGGCAGGGTGCAGCCCTCGATCTTCTCGCCGTCGGGCAGCGCGACGTCGAAATGCGCCACGCCCTTCTCATAGCGCAGCCCGGTGGCGCGGACATCGGCCTGGGCGTTGAAGCCGAAGGTCATGATGCGGCGGTCGGTGGTGCGGCCGACCAGCGCCTGCACCTCGGGGTGGTCGGTGCAGCAGACGGCGAGGCCGTAGAACGGGATGCCGTGGACGAAATCGTCGAAGCCCTTGCGCAGGTTCTCGACCGTGCCCCAGTGCTCCATGTGCTCGGGGTCGATATTGGTGACGATGGCGATGGTCGCGGGAAGCCGGTTGAAGGTGCCGTCGGACTCGTCGGCCTCGACCACCATCCACTCGCCCTGCCCCATCCGCGCGTTCGAGCCGTAGGCATGGATGATGCCGCCGTTGATCACAGTAGGGTCGATCCCGCCGGCATCGAGCAGCGTCGCCACCATGGTCGTCGTGGTGGTCTTGCCGTGGGTGCCCGCGACAGCGATGTTCGATTTCAGCCGCATCAGCTCGGCCAGCATCTCGGCGCGGCGCACGACCGGCAGGCCGCGGCGGCGGGCCTCGTCGAGTTCCGGGTTGCCGCATTTGATCGCCGAGGAGATCACCACGACCTCCGCCCCGTCGAGGTTCTCGGCGCGCTGGCCTTCGAAGACCTTCGCCCCGAGCGACACCAGCCGGTCGGTGATCTTCGAGGTCTTCGCGTCCGAGCCCTGGATGGTGTAGCCATGGTTGAGCAGAACCTCGGCGATGCCCGACATGCCGATCCCGCCGATCCCGACGAAATGGATGGCACCGAGGCCGAGGGGGAGTTTCGTGGCGGCGTGCATGGCGGCCTCCCAGTGTTTCATCTGCTCTTCCTCTTCTTGGTTACTTGTTTTCGGCGACGGATTCGACCAGGGCGGCCAGGCGGGTGGTTGCATCTGGCCGGCCTGCGGCCAGAGCGGAAGCGGCCATCTTCACGGCGATGTCCGTCTGTTGCAGGATGGTGACGACCTGGGCCCTCAACGCCACGGCATCGAATTTTGTTTCCGGGATCATGATCGCGCCGCCCGCCTCGACCAGGGCGCGGGCATTCGCGGTCTGGTGGTCGGCGGCAGCGGCGGCGAAAGGGATCAGGATCGCCGGCCGCCCGATGACGGTGATGTCGGCGATCGACGACGCCCCGGCGCGGGCGATGGCCAGCTGGCACTCGGCCAGCCGGGCGGGAATGTCGGTGAAGAAGTCGCGCACGTCGGCCTGGACGCCCGCGCTTTCATAGGCGTGGCGGACCCGGTCCAGATCCTCCGGACGGGCCTGCTGCGACACGCGCAGGCGGCTGCGCAGCCCGTCGGGCAGGCCGCAGATCGCCTCGGGCACCACGTCCGAGAGGATGCGCGCGCCCTGGCTGCCGCCGAACACGGTCAGGCTCATCGGGTAGTCGCCCGGCGGGATGTAGGGCGCCCCGGCCCTGTCCTGGACCACCTGGCGCACCGGGTTGCCGACGGGCTTGCCCACGGCGCCCGCAGGCAGCACCGTCGGCCAGGTACCGCAGGCCACGACCGGCACGCGGCGGGCGAAGATCTCGTTGACCTTGCCCAGCACGCCGTTCTGCTCGTGCAGAAGCCGCGGCAGCTTCAGGAGCCAGGCCGCGCCGATCGCCGGGATCGACGGATAGCCGCCGAAGCCCACCACCGCCGCGGGCCGGTCGCGGCGCATTGCGCGCGCCGCGGACAGCACGCCGGAGAGGATCTTCAGCGGAACCGCGGCCTTGGCGAGCTTGCCGCCGCGCGCGAAGGTGGCGGAGGCCACCACCTCGCGCACCACCGCCTCGGGGAAGCCTCCGGCATAGCGCGCCCCGCGCTCGTCGGTCGACAGCTTCACCCGCCAGCCGCGGGCAAGCATTTCCTCGGCCAGCGCCTGGGCAGGGAACATGTGGCCGCCGGTTCCCCCGGCAGCGATGACCAGCAAGGGAGCGCTCATCCCCGGTCGGCCCGGGCGATCACGTCGGCCATGCGCCCCTGCGGCCGCTTGCGGGTCAGCGCCAGCAGCGCACCGACGGTCAGCCCGGCCGCGATCACCGAGGAGCCGCCATAGGAGACGAAGGGCAGCGTCATCCCCTTGGTCGGCAGCAGCCGCACCGCGACCCCCATGTTGATCGCCGCCTGCATGCCCAGCACGCAGGCCAGCCCGGTCCCGGCGATCCGCACGAAGGGATCGCGCTCGTTCAGCAGCCGGATCAGGGACCGCACCACCACCGTAGCGTAGAGCGCCAGGATCACCAGCACCAGCACCAGCCCGTATTCCTCGGCCGCCACAGCGATGATGAAGTCGGTATGCGCGTCGGGCAGCGTCGATTTCACCTCGCCGCCGCCGAGCCCGACGCCGAAGACGCCGCCTTCGCGGATCGCGTTCGAGGCATAGCCGATCTGGCTGGTCGGATCGACCGTCGTGGCAAGGAAGCCGTCGATCCGCCCGGCGAAATGGCTCGACAGGTTGTAGGCGGTGACGCCCCCGGCAACGACCAGCCCGGCCACGCCGAACAGGATCCACCAGGGCGCGCCGGCCACGAAATACATCACCCCCCAGGAGAAGACGATCAGCGAGGCCTGGCCGAAATCCGGCTGCAGCGCGAGCGTGCCGACGATGAAGACCGCGACGCAGAAGCTCATGAAGCGGCCGGGCGGACCGTCGATCTGGTGCGCCGCGGCCATCAGCCAGCCCGAGAGGATGACGAAGCACGGCTTCATGAATTCCGAGGGCTGCACCGATCCGAAGCCCAGGGAATACCACCGGATCGCGCCCTTGCCGAAATTGGTGCCGAAGACCGGCAGAAGCAGCAGCGCGGCCAGGCAGAGGGCGAAGCCCATGATGCCGAAGCGCCGGATGGTCATCACCGGCATGACCGAGGCCGCGATCATCGCGACGAGCCCCATCGCGCCGAACATCAGCTGCTTCTTGACGTACCAGAAGGGTTCCAGCCCGTTGCGCTCGGCAAGGGGCGGCGATGCCGCGAGGCCGAGGAGCAGGCCGATGCCCATCAGGATGATGATGCTGATCAGCGACCATCGGTCCACGGTCCGCCACCAGCGGGGAATCATCGGGTCGCCGCGCACGGCCGGAGCCGCGCCGTACACCATCTCTGTCATGGCTGCCTGCCTGTCTGCCCTGCCCGTTTGCCCGGGTCTAGAAACGATTCTAGCGCATGGGGCGGCGCTTTTCCAGCGCCATGACCGCCCGGCAGCCGCAATGCGGCAGCGCAGCGGAGCCTGCCGCGCAAACGGACCCGTCGGGTCGGCGCGCGCGGTGCAGGGCATGCCATCCTGACGCGGACGGAACACCCCGCCGATGCGGAAGCTCCCATGGGGCCTGCGCCGGGGTCGAACCTTCTCTCTTCCAGCCAGGCGGGGGCAGGCAATCGGCATCCCGGGCGGCCGTATCCCCGACAGGGCGCCGGCGGGGACTGCGCCAGGGTCACGATTCACAACGAGAAGATGGCGATTGCCGCGAGAGCGATGGCCGGGAAGAAGACCTCGGGACATTTGCCGCAGCGGGTTGCGGCACGCCTCCGGTCCCTGAGCCTGCCGGACAAGATCTCGATGCGGTTGCGCCGCTTGCACCGGCGCCTGCCGTGGCTGACGGGGACCTTGCGTTGCCTTCGGCCGGGAATGCACAGGGCACATCCCCTTGTCCTGCAGCGCTTCCCGGAACCAATCGGCATCCTAGCCGCGATCCCCGGCCAGCCATTTGACGTCGGGCAGGCTGCGACCAGCGCTCTTGTGCCGACACGGCCGCTCGCATGTCCGGCGGCGACGAAAAAGGTCAACCGGTCGCCCCGGGCGGTCACAGATGGCGCGAAGCTTGGTGTCCATGCCGCTTCCGGTTCGATCGGTGCGGCGGCCGCGCCCGCCTTTCCGGTACCATGCCGGCCGCAGTCCGGCGCGCTTTCGGATGGGTCGCGCCGATCACCGCGATCCTCCGCTCTCCATGTCCGGCGGCCGGACCCGCCATGATCTGCGCGAAGATAGCTTTCCCGCTCCAGCGCTTCCAGCGATTGCAGGGCGTTTCCGGGCCATTCGCGGCCCCGCTGGCTCCATGGTTCCCTTCACCTGTGCGCGTCAGGGGCGTCAGGGGCATCGTACCACCCCAACCCATTGCGGCTGGTGAATGCAATCCCGCTCGGAACCCTCTTGCCATCGCCCCGGGGCTTTCCGTGCGGCTTCGGGCAGAACGGGTTCAGACGCGCCATCAGCGCGCCGATCAGCCGGAAGAGACCGCTCATGTCGCCGCTGCGTCGCTGGAGCCGCGAAGCATGCGGAACAGCAAAAACAAATGAATCCTGAACCTAGGGCCTTGGCGGATAGGGAGCCGTCGGAACGTACGGCATCGGCACAAAACCGGCGGCGACCGGTCGATGCGGTTCATGCCGGCGCTTTCGGATGGCCGACGGGCCGCACCGGCCATGAATTGGCCGGGCTGCTGCTGCCTGCCGGAAAGGTTGCCGTTGCAGCTGGGAACCGGATGAGCCTGCACCTGCGACGCCCGGCATCGGGGATCCTGGCCCCGCTCAAGTGGCGCAAAGGGGGCGTCCGCGGCGTCCGCCGGCAGGAGAGGATGACCGAGGAGATTCCATCGGATCGACCGGCTTGCCGCAGCATGGGCTGGAAAGCGAACGCGTGGCGCGACA
The DNA here is from genome assembly GCF_013184745.1 of Mangrovicoccus sp. HB161399. GTDB lineage: Bacteria > Pseudomonadota > Alphaproteobacteria > Rhodobacterales > Rhodobacteraceae > Mangrovicoccus. Next base: position 70,950 of record NZ_JAATVU010000021.1, on the reverse strand, counting down.
CCAGGGCCGCAAAGCCGCAGAGCCGTGCCCTTGCGCCGAAACGCCCAAAAGCGCAGCCTCGTCGCGTTCGGCGTCCGATCCCGGCCAGACGGAGCGGGCAATGCCCGGGCCCGTCCGGATTGACCTGCCGCTGCATCGCCAGCTTCGGCGCCGACACAGTGCGTTCCGGCCATCTGCCGGCTGTCCCGGCCGCGCAGCGCCCGGCTGCAGCCGGGCGGCGCAGCGTCAGACCGCCGCCAGCAGCAGCTGCTTCCAGATCGCCACGTCGTCGATCAGCGTCCATTCCCGGCGCAGCCCGCGCGGACCGAATTCGGCATGGGTGATGCCCATCACATAGGCAAAGCACCCGGTCGGCGCGCCGAAGATGCCCGGGCCGTCATGCTTGCCGTAGAGCGACCAGCGCAGCGCCGCGCGGGGCATCTGGCCGTCCTCCTCCATGCCGCTGACATGCTCCACCCGGAAGGTCGCCGACGGGAAGGCCGAGCGCAGGCCCAGCCAGAACCGGTCGGCCGCGCCGTGGCCCTGGCGGATCTCGCCGCCGGCATAGGCCAGTTCGCAGGCCCGGTCGTAGCGGTCCGGAATCACCGAGAAGGCGCCGTTCATCAGCTCGCGCAGCAGATCCTCCAGCTCGGCCCCCGGCGCGCTCTTGTTGCCGCGGGCATAGTAGGGTCCCTCCGGATCGTTGTCCGGCGTCAGCGGCGCGACGCAGCGCCCGGGGCCGCCCTCGGCCACGATCAGCCGCTCAGCCACGGCCCGCGGCGTCAGCCCCAGCTGCAGCGCCAGCGCGGCGCTGTCCTCGACCCGCCAGATGTCATGGATCCGGTTCTCGGAACACCACATGTCGGTCAGCACGCGCGCATGGGTGCGCTTGCCGCTGCCCGCGCCGCGCGGGCCCTCGCCCAGATGGGTGCCGCGTGCACTGGCCCGCAGCGAGGCGTGGAAGCCGGCCGCGATGTCCTTGCCCGCCGGGGTCTCGTGCCAGATCACGTCTTCGCCCAGAAGCTCCCGGTCGGGAAATTCGGCCAGCCCCGAAAGCGCATCCGACAGGATCGCCCGAGCGCCTGACATGACCTGCGGCGGACTGCGGAGGATGGCCTGCTCGCCGAAATGCTCGAGAATGGAGGAGACGCCGCGGCCTTCGCAGGTCTCCCAGGACACGCCGAGCACGAATTCGGGGACGCTGTCCCAATGATGCGAAAAGCCGGGCGCGATCGCGCCGGGGATATGGGAAATCTCTGCCATGGGCGTCCTTCTGGATACGCGGAACTGTCTGCCCGACCCGGGGGTCCGAGTCGGCCCTGACCACGGATCCTTGCTAGGCCGGCATGGTTAACATCGCGCTACCTTCTGCCGTCACGGCGCCACCCAGCCGCCCAGCCAGCTATCCCCGGCCGAGAAGCGGGCGCGGCGGTGCAGGTCCCGGCCCAGATGCAGGACCTCCAGCACGCGCAGGTCGCAGACCAGCGCCAAGTGGCGCGAGATGACCGGCGCCGCCGTCCAGTCGCCGGGATGCTCCAGAGGCACGCCGGGCGGCGGCTGGCCGCCATAGGCGGCGCGGGAGAGCTCGGGCACGGCCTCCCAGCGGCGCGGATCGCCCGGCAGCAACGTCACCTGCACGCGCAGCCGCAGCTGCAGCATCGCGTCCGGGTCCCAGACCAGCAGGGTCGCCGCCGGATCGCGCGCCAGCTCCGCCGCCTTGCCGCTGGCCGCGTCGGTATGGACCTCCAGCCGCCGCGCCGCCCGGTCGGCCCCGCGCAGCACGACCATGCGCGCCTCCGCTCCGCCGCCGAGCCCGGCCGTTGCCAGCACCGGCAGCCGCGCCGGGGCGTCGCGCTGCGAAAGCCCGGCCTCCAGCATGTCCCAGGCCCGGCCCCAGAGCTCTGCAAGCTCAGTCATATCCGGTCATCTCCAGGTATCCCATGCCGCTGCGGCTGCCAGTCACGCGCACAGGTCCTTCCCAATAGGCGATGCCGGTGGCCATCCAGGCGCGCGGATTGACCGGCCCGGTCTCCAGCACCAGCCCGCGCGAAGGGATGCGGATCCGCCAGGAGGTCGGCAGGCGGCGGTCGCCGATCCGGGTCCAGTCCAGCGGCTCCAGCGCGATCTCGCCGTCGGGGATGCTCTCGCTGCGCCCATCGGCGCGGATCCAGGTGCCGGGCGTGAAGCCGTCCCCGGAGTCGCGCAGCCGGTAGACCATCAGCTTGTCGCCGCCATCGAGATGCAGCGAGAACCAGTCCCAGCCGCTCTGGTCGGCGTCGAGCGGCTGGGAGGACCATTCGCGGTCGAGCCAGGCCTGCCCGGTCACCTCCTCTGCCCCCTCCGGCCAGACGAGCCGGCCTGTCACGCGGTAGCCCGGCTGCGAATAGTAGTAGCTCGCCTGCCCGCGCTCGTGCTTGACCGAATAGCCGCCGTCCCCGTGGAAGACGAGCGGGCCGTCCGCGGCAAGCTCCAGATCGTAGCTCCAGCCTTCGCCGCGCGCCTGCAGGGACAGCCGGCCGAGCGCATCGGCACCGGGATGCCCGGCCATCTGCCAGCCGTCGATCCAGGCATCGAAGGGCTCGGCGGTGACGCCCGCCTGGCCGATGCCGCCGCGGGCGCGCCGCTCGGCCACCAGATGCGCATCGGGGCGGGTCATGGCGGCATGGGCGAACCAGATCTGCGGCGAGGCCCAGCCGGGACGGTCCTCCGGCGCCAGAGCGGAGCGGAACAGCGTCCACTGGATGCCGCGGTTCCCGCCGGAGGCAGTCGCCAGGTTCGCGGTCACGTACCACCATTCGATGCGGAAGCGCGGATGGGGGCCATGGTCGCGCGGGAAGCGGAAGACCGGGTCCGGCTGCGGCAGGGCGAAACCGTCCGCATCCTGTCCGAGCCCGGCGAAACCCTGCCCCCGGGCGGGGGTGGCTGCGGCGGCCATCAGGGCCAGCGCATGGCGGCGGGTGATCCTAGCGGGCATCGGCGAAGACCCTCAGCAGCCGGGCGGGGCTGACCCGGGCAAGCCGCAGCGCCGGGAGCGCCGCGGCCAGCAGTGCGGCGACCAGCGCGGCGAGCCCCAGCCGCAGCCAATCCGCCGGGAAAATCTGCATCGGCAGGCGCCAGCCGAAGGCCGCGACATTGACCACGGCCAGCAGGAGCCAGGCCAGCGCCAGCCCGACAGGCAAGGCCAGCAGCGCCGTGCCCGCGGCCAGCAGACCGGCCCGCGCGAGGTCCAGCAAGGCGAGCCGCCGCCGGGTGAGCCCCAGCGCCCAGAGCGGCGCGACCTGCGGCAGGCGCAGCGACTGCAGCGTCAGGAGCGAGGTGAAGATCGCGAAACCGGCCACGGCCAGGGTCAGCACGTTCAGCGCGTCGGTCGCGGCGAAGGTCCGCTCGAACACCGCGCGGGACTCGGCCTTCAGCGCGGCCCGGTCGGTCACCTGGTCGGGGCGCAGGCCGTCCTCGGCCACCAGCCGCGCGGCCTCCGCCGCCGGATCGCCGGAAAGACGCAGCGCAAATCGCGTCTCCCCGATCTCCGGGTGCAGCGCGCGGAACGCCTCCAGCCCGAGGATCGCCTGGCCGCGCGGATTGCCGTAATCGGCATAGACCCCCAGCACCTCGCGCGCCGCCCCGTCGATCTGCACCGTGTCCCCCGGCGAGAGCCCCGCGCGGATCGCCCATTGCTCGTTGACCAGCACGCCCCCGCCTGCCGCCAGCCGGTCCCAGACCTGCGGTCCCGCCTCTATCAGCGGCCAGTTCCGCCGGTAGGTGGGATCGTCCGCCATGGCATAGACCAGCCCCGGCGCGCCGCCCAGATCGGCCTCGGTCCGCGTCACCGGCAGTACGGCGGAGGCATCGATCCCCGGCAGGACCGCCGCCGCCTGCGCCGGGCTGTCGAAGCTCAGGTAGAGCTCCGCCGCCAGCCGCCGGTCGAGCCAGCCCTCGAAGGTCGCGCGGAAGCTCGCCACCATGGTGGAAACGCCGATATTGGCCGCAAGCGCCAGGAGCAGCGCCATCAGCGCCAGTGACAGGCCCGGCACCTGCTGGCGCGCATCCGCCCAGACCCATTCGCCGAGCGCGGAGCGCGCCGCCCGTTCCGCCGCCCGCAGCCCGGCGGACAGCGACAGCGGCAGCAGGAAGGCCGCGCCCAGCAGGAGCCCCGCGAGCGCGGCGAAGCCCGCGGCCAGCCCCTGCCCCCACAGCAGGATCGCGGGCACCGCGGCCAGCCCGGCCAGCCCCGCGAGTGCCATGAGCCGCTGGCCGCGTCCCTGCGCCATCGCCCAGGCACGGGGCTGCATCGCCGCGAGCACCGACAGTCGGCGGAGCTGCCAGAAGCTCTGGGCCGAGGCCAGCGCCGCACCCAGGAGCGCCATGCCGAGACCCGCCGCCCACCAGGCGGCCCGCACCGCCACGCTGCCCGGCACCGGCGCGCCGTAGAGCCCGCGCAGCGTGGCGGCGACATCGGGCAGGAGCAGGCTGGCCAGCACGTAGCCCAGCCCGACGCCGAGCGCCCCGGCAGCCAGCGCCAGCGCCAACGCCTCGGCAGCCAGAAGCGCGGCAACGGCGGAAAGCGGGGTGCCGAGGGCGCGCAGCGTGCGGATCGTGCCGCGGCGCTGCTCGAAGGCGAGGCCGACCGCGCCATGGGCGATGAAGAGCCCGACCGCGAAGGACAGCATCCCGAAGGCGGTCAGGTTCAGGTGGAAACTGCCCGTCAGTCCGCGGATGTCGTTCTCGGGCTGCGGCGGCGCCTCGCGCAGGTCCGGCGCGACCTCGCCCAGCGGCGGCAGATCCTGGGCGGGATCTTCGAGAATCAGCAGCCGCGTCAGCCGGCCCTCCAGCCCCAGCAGCCGCGCGGCCGTGCCGATATCGGCGACCAGCGTCCCCGGGGAAAGCGCCTCCGTCGCCACGCGGCGCCCCTCCACCGCCGCGGGCAGCCCGGCCAGGGTGTCGGGATGGCCGCGGATCTCGCCCGGCGGCGAAATGAAATCGAGAAGCGCGCGCCCCGGATCGCCGCCGGTTCCGCTGCCCGGCACGGCCGGCGCGGTCAGCGGGTCGAGCCCGACCAGCCGCGCCGAACCGTCCTTGAGCCGCAACCGTCCCTCGATCACCGGCGCCACCTTCCAGCCAGCGCGGCGCAGCGCCACGTAATCGGAGAGCGGCAGGCTGTCCCCTTCGCGCGGCACCAGCAGCGGCAGGTCGGACTGCTCCAGCGCCGAGGCCGCGCGGTCATAGCTGGCCCGTGCCTCGGCATTGATCGCCTGCACCCCGGTCCAGAGCGCCGTGGCCAGCGCCAGCCCCGCCACCAGCGTGGCCAGCTGCCCCGGGTGCCGCCGCCAATGCGACAGGAGCGCCGCTGCCGCCGCCCCGATCACGCGAGCCGCCCGCGCGCCAGGTGCAGCCGCCGCGAAAGCTTTCCGGCCAGGCGCCCGGAATGGGTGACCATCACCAGCCCCGCGCCGGTCTCGGCCACCAGCGCCAGCATCTCGGCCAGCACCGCGTCGCCCGTCGCCTCGTCGAGATTGCCGGTCGGCTCGTCGGCCAGGATCACCTCCGGCCGCGCGGCCAGCGTGCGGGCGACGGCAACCCGCTGCTGCTGCCCGCCCGACAGCGTTTCGGGGTATTTGGCCAGATGCGCCGACAGACCCAGCCGCTCCGCCAGCGCGGCGCACCAATCCCGGTCATGGCGCCCGGCCAGCCGCGCCTGAAGCGCGATGTTCTGGGCGACGGACAGCGAGGGCACGAGGTTGAACTGCTGGAACACCAGCCCGATGCGGCCGCGCCGGATCGCCGCCAGCTCGGGCTCCTTCAGCGGCCCGAAGGCGGTGCCCTTCAGCCGGATCTCGCCGCGGTCGGGCCGGTCGAGCCCGGCCAGCAGCGTCAGCAGCGTGCTCTTGCCCGAGCCGCTCTCGCCGGTCAGCGCCAGCGTCTCGCCCTGCGCCAGCGACAGCGACACGCCGTCGAGCACTGTCACGGGTCCGGCCTCTCCGGGGAAGCGGCGCGCGATGTCGGTTGCCTCCAGCAGCATGCCCGGCAAGCTAGCCGCCCTGCCCGGAAGGTCCAGCCTGCCGCCGCCTCACTTGGCCGCCGCCTTTTCGGCCAGTGCCTTCACCTGCGGGCCCAGCTCGTCGACGATGAGCGCGACGCCCATGGCCGTCGGGTGCAGCCCGTCTTCCTGGAGATACTTGGAGCGGACCTTCTGGCTGCCGTCATCCCTGGCGCGCAGCGGCCCGAAGAAGGACGGGAAGAGGTCGGCGCCATGCGCTTCGGCGAGCTCGGGGAAGATCGCGTCGAACTGCGCCTGGTAGTCCGGCCCGTAATTCCCCGGCGCGCGGAACCCCAGCAGCAGCACCGGCAGCCCGGCCTCTCCGGCCTTGGCGAGAATGGCGTCGAGGTTGCTGCGCACTTCCGCGGGGTCGACGCCGCGCAGCATGTCGTTGGCGCCGAGCTCGACGATCAGCGCCCCGACATCCGGCGAGAGCGTCCAGTCCAGCCGGGCGAGACCGCCCGCGGTGGTGTCGCCCGAGACGCCGGCATTGAGCACGACCGCATCCACCCCGCGCGTGGTCAGCCAGTTCTGCAGCCGCGGCACCAGCCCTTCGTATTCCCCAAGCCCGTAGCCCGCGGTCAGGCTGTCGCCCAGGGCGGCGATCACAACCGCGTCAGCATGGGCGGCAAAACCCGGGAAAGCCAGCGCAATTGCCAGCGCCGCCTTGCGGCAGGCTCGGCCCGAGCCATATCGCAGTAATGTGACACGACCAAGGAGACGCCCCATGGCCGAGCCCGTCCTCTCGCTCAAGGATGCCGCCCTCACCCTAGACGGCAATGCCGGGCCGGTGGAGATCCTCCGTGGCATCACGCTCGACGTGGCGCGCGGGGAGACGCTGGGGCTCACGGGGCCGTCGGGATCGGGCAAGTCATCGCTCCTGATGCTGATGGGCGGGCTGGAACGCGCCACCGGCGGAGCGATCGCCTGCATGGGGCAGGATCTTTCCGCGATGGACGAGGACCGGCTCGCCGTGTTTCGCAGGGACAATATGGGGGTGGTTTTCCAGTCCTTCCACCTCATTCCGACCATGACCGCGCTGGAAAACGTTGCAACTCCTCTGGAACTGGCGGGCCGCGGGGACGCGTTCGCGCGCGCCGCCGAGGAGCTGGAGGCGGTCGGGCTGGGCCACCGGCTGGACCATTACCCGTCGCAGATGTCGGGCGGCGAGCAGCAGCGCGTGGCGCTGGCCCGCGCCGCCGCGCCGCGCCCGGCGCTCCTGCTGGCGGACGAGCCGACCGGCAATCTCGACGGCACCAACGGCCAGGCGATCATGGACATGCTGTTCGGCCTGCGCGACCGGCACGGCGCGACTCTGGTGCTGGTGACCCATGCGCCGGAACTGGCGGCGCGCTGCGACCGGGTGATCCGGCTGCGCGACGGCGCCGTCGAGGGCGAGGACAGGCTGAGCGAGGCCGCGGAATGAGGCTGCGCCAGGCGGGGCGGATCGCCCGGCGGGAACTGCGCGGCGGCCTCGGCGCCTTCCGCATCTTCCTCACCTGCCTGACGCTGGGCGTCATGGCCATCGCAGCCGTGGGCACGGTGCGCATATCGATCGAGGACGGGCTGGGCCGCGAAGGCGCGGTGATCCTCGGCGGCGATGCCGAGATGGAATTCACCTACCGCTTCGCCTCGGAGTCCGAGCAGGACTGGATGCGGTCGGTCTCCGACCGGATGTCCGAGATCGTCGACTTCCGCTCCATGGCGGTGAACGGCGCAGGCGAGCGCGGGCTCACGCAGGTGAAGGCCGTCGACACGATGTATCCGCTGCTGGGCAGCGTCGGGCTGGAACCGGAGATGTCCCTGCATGACGCGCTGAAGGGCGACGGGACCCGGCCCGGCGCAGTGATGCAGAAGGTGCTGATCGACCGGCTGGGGCTGAAGATCGGCGACACGGTGCGGCTGGGCAGCAAGGACTTCGTCCTGGCGGCGGAGCTGGCGCGCGAGCCCGATGCCGGCACGGCGGGCTTCAGCCTCGGCCCGCGGACCATCGTCTTCACCCGCGACCTGCAGGGCTCGGGGCTGCTCTCCGAGGGTTCGCTCTTCGACACCGACTACCGGCTCGACCTGCCGGACACGGCAGTGCTCGACCAGGTGAAGGCCGAGGCGCAGGCGCGCTTCCAGGACGAGGGCATGCGCTGGCGGGACGCGCGGAACGGCGCGCCGGGCATCCAGCGCTTCGTCGACCGGATCGGCGCCTTTCTCGTGCTCGTCGGCCTTGCCGGGCTGGCGGTCGGCGGGGTCGGCATCTCGGCCTCGGTCCGCGCCTACCTGTCGGCCAAGACCGGAACCATCGCGACGCTCAGGACGCTCGGCGCCGACCGCACGACGATCTTCCTGACCTACCTGATCCAGATCGGCGTGCTGACCGCCATCGGCGTCGTTCTGGGCGTGGCGCTCGGAGCGGCGCTGCCGCTCGCGCTCGGCCCGGTGATCGAAGCGCGACTGCCGGTGCCGATCGCGCTGGGGATCAAATGGACCGCGCTGGCCGAGGCGGCCGTCTACGGCCTGCTAACCGCGCTGATCTTCGCGCTCTGGCCGCTCGCGCGCACCGAAGAAGTCCGCGCCGCCGCACTGTTCCGCGACGGGACCTCGCTGGCGCCGCGCCTGCCGCGCGGCCGCTACCTGATCGCCATCGGCCTGCTGCTGGCGCTGCTCGTGGGGCTGGCCGCCGCGCTCTCCGGGGTGCCGCATCTGGCGCTCTGGGCCGCGGCCGGGGTCGCCGCCGCGCTGGCCGTGCTGGTGATCGCCGCCTACGGATTGCGCCGCCTCGCCGCCTGGGCGGCGAAGAAGGGCGTTGCCCGCGGCCGGCCGGCACTGCGATGGGCGGTCGCAGCCATCGGCGGCCCGCGGGAGGAGACGACCTCGGTCGTGCTGTCGCTCGGGCTCGGCCTCGCCGTGCTGGCCGCGGTCGGCCAGATCGACCGCAACCTGCGCAATGCCATCCAGGACGACCTGCCGGAGCGGGCGCCCTCCTATTTCTTCGTCGACATCCAGCCCGGCCAGCTGCAGGGCTTCCTCGACCGGGTCGAGAACGACCCGGCGGTCAGCCGCGTCGACACCGCGCCGAACCTGCGCGGCGTGATCACCAAGATCAACGGACGGCCGGCGCGCGAGGTAGCAGGCAACCACTGGGTGGTGCGCGGCGACCGCGGCCTGACCTATTCGGCAACGAAGCCCGACAACGTCACCATGGCCGAGGGCGAATGGTGGCCCGAGGACTATGACGGCCCGCCGCTGGTCAGCTTCGCCCAGGAGGAGGCCCAGGAGATCGGCGTGAAGATCGGCGACACGATCACCATGAACATCCTGGGCCGCGAGATCACCGCGACGATCAGCTCGCTCAGGGTGGTGGATTTCTCCAATGCCGGGATCGGCTTCGTGCTGTCGATGAACCCCTCGGCTCTGGCAGGCGCGCCGCACACCCATATCGCCACGGTCTATGCGGACGAAAGCGCGGAGGCGGCGATCCTGCGCGACATCGCCAACGCCTATCCGAACGTCACCGCGATCCGGGTGCGCGACGCGATCGACAACGTCACCCGCGTGCTGTCCGGCATCGCCGCCGCCACCAGCTGGGCGGCGGGCGCGACGCTGCTGACCGGCTTCGTCGTGCTGATCGGCGCCGCAGCGGCCGGCGAACGGGCGCGCGTGCAGGAAGCCGCGATCCTCAAGGTGCTGGGCGCCACCCGCCCGCGCATCCTGGCGAGCTTCGCCCTGCGCTCGGCACTACTCGGTGCGGCGGCGGGCCTCGTCGCGCTGGCGGCGGGCATCGCCGCGGGCTGGGGCGTGATGGTCTTCGTCATGGAAACGGATTTCGCGGTCAACTGGGGGTCCGGGATCGCGATCATCGCGGGCGGCATCGTGGCGGTGCTGCTCTCGGGGCTGGCCTTCGCCTGGCGGCCGCTGACGGCCCGTCCGGCACGGGTGCTGCGCGCGGCGGACTGAGCGCGCGGCACGTTTGCCTCTTGCGCGTTCCGTGCCATCCGGCAAGAAAGCGCAGATGACCGACCGCTTTCCCCTGCCCCCGGGCGACTGGCCCGAAATGGAACCCGGCTGGGTCTGGCTCTGCGGGGCCGGACCGGGCGATCCCGGGCTCCTGACCCTGCACGCGCTCAACGCGCTCTCCCAGGCCGACGTGATCGTCTATGACGCGCTCGTGGACGCACGGATCCTCGGCTGGGCGACCCCGGCGGCAGAGCAGATCTATGCGGGCAAGCGCGGCGGCAAGCCCTCCTCGGTGCAGAAGGACATCTCGCTGCGGCTCGTCGATCTCGCGCGCGAGGGCAAGCGGGTGCTCCGCCTCAAGGGCGGCGATCCCTTCGTCTTCGGCCGCGGCGGCGAGGAGGCGCAGACGCTGGTGCAGCACGGCGTCAACATCCGCATCATTCCCGGCATCTCGGCGGGGATCGGCGGGCTGGCCTATTCCGGCATCCCCGTGACGCATCGCGACATCAACCAGACGGTCGCCTTCGTCACCGGCCACGACCAGTCGGGGGAGACCCCGCAATCGGTCGACTGGCAAGCGCTGGCGAAGGCGGCGCAGGTCATCGTGATCTACATGGGCGTCAAGCATATCGGACGGATCTCGGCAGAGCTGATCGCGGGAGGGCGCGACCCCTCCGATCCTGTCGCGGTCGTGACGGATGCGACGACGCCACGCCAGAAGGTGCTGGAGACCACGCTTTCCGCCGTCGAGGCCGACATCGCCGCCTCCGATCTGGAGCCGCCGGCCATCATCTGCGTCGGCAAGGCCGTGCTGATGCGGCAGGTGCTGGACTGGCAGGGGCTCGCCGCGGGAGACGCGCCGCGCAATGTCGATCCGCTGGGCCGGGGCCGCGCCGCCGAGGAGAAATGACTCCCGGTCGCGGGCTGATCCTCGCCGCGCCGTCTTCGGGGGCAGGCAAGACCACCGTGACGCTCGGCCTGCTGCGCGCGATGCGCGACCGCGGCGTGCCGGTGCGCGGGGCGAAATCCGGTCCCGACTACATCGACCCGCGCTTCCACGAGGCCGCGAGCGGGCAGCCCTGCCCCAACCTCGACGCCTGGGCGATGGAGCCTGCGCGGCTGCGCGCGCTGGCCGCCGGGCCGGGGCTTCTCCTTGTCGAGGGCGCGATGGGGCTGTTCGACGGCGCGCCGCCGGAAGGCCGCGGTGCCAGTGCCGACCTCGCGCGGCATCTGCGGCTGCAGGTGGTTCTGGTGGTCGATGCGCGCTCGATGTCGCAGTCGGTCGCGCCGCTGGTCGCGGGCTTCGCGCGGCATGACCCCGAAGTGGAGATCGCCGGCGTGATCCTGAACCGGGTCGGCAGCGCACGGCACGAGGCCATGCTGCGGCGCGCGCTGGCGCCGCTCGGCCTGCCCGTGCTGGGCGCGGTGCCGCGCGAGCCAGGCATCGCACAGCCATCCCGGCATCTGGGACTGGTCCAGGCCGGAGAACGCGAGGACCTGGACGCCTTCCTGGCCCAGGCCGCCGCGCTGGTCGCCGCGAATGCGGATCTGGACGCGCTGGAGACGCTGGCCCGCCCCCTGCCCGATGCCCCGGTTCTGCCCGTTGCACCGCCCCCCGCGCAGGTGATCGCAGTGGCGCAGGACCGCGCCTTCGCCTTCGCCTATCCGCACATGCTGGAGGGATGGCGGCAAGCCGGGGCCGAGATCCGCCCGTTCTCGCCGCTGGACGACGATCCGGTGCCGGAAGCCGGCCTTGTTTTCCTGCCGGGCGGATATCCCGAGCTCCATGCCGGAGTCCTCGCCGCCAGCCGAAATTTCCTGCCCGGCCTGCGTGCCGCCGCCGGGCGCGGCACCGCCATTCACGGCGAATGCGGCGGCTACATGGTGCTGGGCGCTGGGCTGACCGACGCGGACGGGCGGCGCCACGAAATGGCCGGGCTGCTGCGGCTGGAGACCAGCTTCGCCGCGCGGCGGCTCCATCTGGGCTACCGCAGCCTCCAGGGCGCGGCCGGGCCCTTCGCGGGCGGATGGGCCGGGCACGAATTCCACTATGCCACGACGCTGCGCGCCGAGGGACCGCCGCTTTTCGGCGCGCGCGATGCCGAGGGCGCCGACCTGCCGCCGATGGGGCTGCGCGAGGGACGCGTCACCGGCTCCTTCGCGCATGTCATCGCACCCCTGCCGGAGGGGCTTCCAAAAGCGCAGCTGCCGGTCTAGGTCCGGCGGGCTGCCTGCGAGGATGTTCCGATGACCGATGCCACCTACGTTCCCGATGACCGCCGCACGAAGCGCAACGTTGCCGTGCTGGTCGCGGCGCAGGCGGTGCTGGGCAGCCAGATCACCATGATCTTCGTGATCGGCGGGCTGGCCGGGCAGATGCTGGCGCCGAATGCCTGCTTCGCGACGCTGCCGATTTCGCTGATCGTCTTCGGCTCGATGACCACCGCGCCCTGGCTCAGCCGGGTGATGCAGCGCCGCGGCCGTCGGACCGGGTTCCTGATCGGGGCCGCAGGCGGGCTGGCGGGCTCGGCGATCGGCGCCGCGGGGCTGCTGAATTCCAGCTTCCCGCTCTTCCTGGCCGGCTCCTACTTCACCGGCATGTACATGTCGGCGCAGGGCTTCTACCGCTTCGCCGCCGCCGACAGCGCCTCGGAGGCATTCCGGCCCAAGGCGATTTCCTACGTGATGGCGGGCGGGCTTATCTCGGCCATCATCGGGCCGCAGATGGTCAAGGTCACGCATGACCTCTTCCCCGTGCCGTTCCTCGGCACCTACATGGTGGCGATGTCGCTGAACCTGCTGGGCATGGGGCTGTTCTTCCTGCTCGACCTGCCCCGGCCCGCGCCGCGGCGCGCCGGAGCGCGGGCGGGCCGCACCGTGCGCGAGCTGCTCGCCACGCCCGAGATCCTGGTGGCGATCATCTGCGGCATGGTCAGCTACGGGCTGATGAACCTGGTGATGACCTCGACGCCCCTGGCGGTGGTCGGCTGCGGCTATGCCCAGGACAGCGCCTCGGACATCGTGACGGGGCATGTGCTGGCGATGTTCGTGCCGTCCTTCTTCACCGGCCACCTGATCGCCCGCTTCGGCGCCCCGAGGATCGTCGCCGCCGGGCTGGCCATCCTCGCGCTGGCAGGCTTCACGGCGCTGTCCGGCGTGGAGCTGGGCCATTTCTTCGGCGCGCTCATCCTGCTCGGGATCGGCTGGAATTTCGGATTCATCGGCGCGACCGCGATGCTGGCGCAGCAGCACACGGGGGAAGAGCGCGGGCTGGTGCAGGGGCTGAACGACGCGATGGTGTTCGGCTGCGTGACCTTTGCCTCGCTCGCCTCCGGCGGGCTGATGAACTGCTCGGGCGGGACGCCGGTCGAGGGCTGGAGCGCGGTGAACATGGCGATGGCGCCCTTCCTGGTGCTGGCCGGCGGCGCGCTGATCTGGCTGGCGCTGCGCCCGAAGGAGGCCTGACGCCCCCTCACCCCGGCCCTCTCCCCGCGGGGGAGAGGGAGGCTCACCAGCCCCGCAGGCGATGCGCGAGAAGCGAAACGTCGCGGCGGAAGGGCGAGATTTCCAGCCGCCCCGCAAGCACCCGGCCCGGCTCTGCCCTTGCGGCGCGCAGGATGCCGCCTGCCCGCCAGGCGGACAGCAGCGCCGGGCGCGCGGCAGGTTCCGGAGCGCTGCCGCGGGCCGCGCCCAGGCGGTCGAGCCCGATCCGCGCCAGTTCGGCAATGTCCTGCGGGTCTTCGGACGGAAGCGGCCTCCGCCCTCGCGCCCTGAGCTCGGGAACGGCCCGCAGATAGGCCGCCAGCCCGGCGGCAAATCCGGCATCCATCAGCCCGCGCGTCCCGGCGCCGAGCGCCGCGCCCGCAGCGACCATCAGCTGGCCGCCGGTATCCTCGAGATATTCGATCAGCGCGACCGAACCGGCGAAGGGTGCAGCCTCCAGATCGGCATGCCGCGCGACGATGGCGGCATCGAGCGCCTCCGCCCCGGCCGCCGTCAGCACCTCGGACAGCGGGGTCGCCACCTCATGGCGGCGCACCGGGCCGCCCGAGGCGATTTCCTCCATCGCCTCGCGCCACCAGGCCAGCCGCATCTGGCCGATCATCGGCTCCTGGCTGACCCAGGGCGCCCGGGCGATTTCCACATTGGCGGCATAGACCGGCAGCAGGCGCGCCCGCACCGCCCGCGGCTGGCCGCGGAGCGAGATCCAGCGGTCCGGATCGCCCCGCCGCACGAGATCGGCGCAGGCGTCGAGGCTCATGCCAGATCGGCCACCGGACGGCTCAGCGCGCCCACGGCCGGAGCCCCGTCGCGGATCAGCTTCCAGGCGATGGCATCGAGCAGCGCCTCGAAGGAGGCATCGACGATGTTCGGCGAAACGCCGACCGTCGACCAGCGGTTGCCCGCGCGGTCCTCGGTGTCGATGATCACCCGCGTGACCGCCTCGGTGCCGCCATTGGTGATGCGCACCTTGAAATCGACGAGCTTCATGTCTTCGATATACTGCTGGTAGACGCCGAGGTCCTTCATCAGCGCCTTCGACAGCGCGTTGACCGGGCCGCGGTCGCTTCCCTGAGCGTCGATGCTTTCGGAGACCGACAGGTGCTTCTCGTCGCCAATCTTCACCACCACCACGGCCTCGGACAGGCTGACCATGCGGTCGCGCTTGTTCTTGCGGCGCTCGACGGTCACGCGGTAGCGCTTGACCTCGAAGAACTCGGGCAGCGTGCCGAGCTCCTTTCGCGCCACCAGCTCGAAGCTCGCCTGCGCGGCGTCGTAGGTATAGCCCTGCGCCTCGTTCTCCTTGATCCGCTCCAGGATCGCGCCGAGCGCCGGATCGCCGGGGGCGACCTCCAGCCCGGCCTCGGCCAGGCGGCGGCGCAGGTTCGACTGGCCGGCCTGGTTCGACATCGGGATCAGGCGGGAATTGCCGACCTGCGAGGGGCGGATGTGTTCGTAGGTGGCCGGGTTCTTCAGGATCGCGCTGGCATGCAGCCCGGCCTTGTGGGTGAAGGCCGAGGCGCCGACATAGGGAGAGCTGCGCAGCGGCACCCGGTTGAGGATGTCGTCGAGCATGCGCGAGGCCCGGGTCAGCCCGGCCAGCGCCTCGGTGGTGACGCCGGTTTCGTAGCGGCCGGCATAGGGCTCCTTCAGCATCAGCGTCGGGATCAGCGTGGTGAGGTTCGCGTTGCCGCAGCGTTCGCCCAGCCCGTTCAGCGTGCCCTGCACCTGGCGGACGCCGGCATCGACCGCGGCCAGCGAGCCCGCCACGGCGTTGCCGGTATCGTCATGGCAGTGGATGCCCAGCCGGTCGCCCGGGATGCCGTCGGCGATCACCTCGCGGACGATGCGGCCGATCTCGTCGGGCAGCGTGCCGCCATTGGTATCGCAGAGCACGATCCAGCGCGCGCCGGCATCATAGGCGGCGCGCAGGCAGGACAGCGCATAGCCCGGATTTGCCTTGTAGCCGTCGAAGAAATGCTCGGCGTCGTAGAGCGCTTCGCGGCCTTCCTTCACCACATGCGCAAAGGAGGCGGCGATGTTCCCTAGGTTCTCCTCCAGCGTGATGCCGAGCGCTTCGGTGACGTGGAAATCGTGGCTCTTGCCGACGAGGCATACGGCAGGCGTCCGCGCGTTCAGCACGCCCGCCAGCACGTCGTCATTCTCCGCCGAGCGGCCCGCCCGCTTGGTCATGCCGAAGGCGGTGAAGGTCGCGCGGGTCTCGGGACGCGCCTCGAAGAAGGCGCTGTCGGTCGGGTTCGCGCCCGGCCAGCCGCCCTCGATATAGTCGATGCCCAGCGAGTCCAGCGTCTCGGCGATGCGGATCTTCTCGTCGGTGGAGAACTGCACGCCATGGGTCTGCTGCCCGTCGCGCAGCGTGGTGTCGAAAAGGTACAGACGTTCGCGGGTCATGAGAGCGCCTCCAGTTTTGCGGCGTCGAATTCGGGTTTCGGGGCAAGCTCGACCCCGGCCTTGGACATGCGGACCTCGACGCCCGCTGCCAGCAGCATGGATTTCATCGCATCGACCTTGCCGAAATCCTTCGTTTCCATCGCCTGCGCCCGCGCGGCGGCAAGCGCATCGGCATAGGAGCTGAGGTCGATATCGGCGGATTGGGCCCAGTCGCCCAGCTCGTCGGTCAGCAGCCCCAGCATCGCGGCGGACCCTTTCAGCGCGGCGGCATCGCCCGCGGCGGCCAGCTTGTGCAGTTCCGCAATCGCGCCGGCGGTGTTGATGTCGTCCGAAAGCGCCGCCAGAACCGCGGGCGAGGCTTCGCCCGGAGCAACGCTATCGGTCAGGGCGCGCCACTTGCGCAGGGTCTTCTCGGCCTCCTCGCGCTTGGCCTCGGTCCAGTCCATCGGCTTGCGGTAATGCGTGCCGAGGAACACCATGCGGATGACCTCGCCGGGGATGCCCTGATCGAGCAGGTCGCGCACGGTGAAGAAGTTGCCCAGGGACTTGGACATCTTCTTGCCCTCGACCTGCAGCATCTCGTTGTGCAGCCAGACGCGCGCGAAGCCGGAGCCGGGATTCGCGCAGCAGCTCTGGGCGATCTCGTTCTCGTGGTGCGGGAACATCAGGTCGTTGCCCCCGCCATGGATGTCGAAGCTCGGGCCCAAGAGGTCATGGCTCATCGCCGAGCATTCGATATGCCAGCCCGGGCGGCCGCGGCCCCAGGGGCTGTCCCAGCCGGGCAGGTCGTCGGTCGACGGCTTCCACAGCACGAAATCCATCGGGTTGCGCTTGTAGGGCGCGACCTCGACGCGGGCGCCGGCGATCATGTCCTCGACCGAGCGGCCCGAAAGGCGGCCGTAATCCTCGTAGCTTTCCACCGAGAACAGCACATGGCCCTCGGCCGCATAGGCATGGCCCTTTGCGATCAGGTCCTCGCACATGGCGATCATCTGGCCGATATAGGCGGTCGCGCGCGGCTCGTGGTCCGGGCGGGCGGCGCCGAGCGCGTCCATGTCGGCATGGTACCAGCCGATGGTTTCCTCGGTGCGCTCGCGGATCAGGTCCTCCAGCGTCCCCGGGGCGCCCGCTTCCTTGCGCTGCAGCGCGGTGGCGTTGATCTTGTCGTCCACATCGGTGAAGTTGCGGACATAGGTCACGTGATCCGGCCCGTAGACGTGGCGCAGCAGCCGCACCAGCACGTCGAAGACGACGACGGGGCGGGCATTGCCCAGATGGGCACGGTCATAGACAGTGGGGCCGCAGAGATAGAGGCGCACGTTCGACGGGTCGATCGGCTCGAAAATCTCGAGCTTGCGGGTGCGGGTGTTGGTCAGGCGGATCTCTGCCATCGCGGCCTCCGTTGCGATCTGGCGTGGTCCGCTGCCCCTATACCCAAATGCGGGCGAAGAAAAGCGAAAGGGCCGCACGGGGCGGCCCCTGGGCGCCGGCCGGCAGGCGGCTCAGGCGGCGACGCGCATGCCCTGCACGACGGTGCGGTAGCCGCCCTCCTCGAGGAAGCGGGCCTCCTCGCCGGTGGTCGGGCGGCCGAGATCGTCGTTGCGGTACGGGAAGCGGCCGAAGCGGCGGATCACCTCGCGGTGCGCGCGCGCATGCAGCAGGTTGTCGGCGCCGCTCTCCGGCATCCGCTCCATCATCAGGCGGATGCAGCGCTCCTGGTCCATCAGGCATTCCGAATGCATCAGCGGCAGGTAGAAGAACTGCCGCTCCGGCTCGGGGATGCGCATGTCCCAGCCGAGCTCGATCGCCTTCTTGGCGAGGCTGCGCGCCAGGGTGTCGGTGGCAAAGGCGCGGCCGTCGCCGCGGAACATGTTGCGCGGGAACTGGTCGAGCAGGATCAGCAGCGCCAGCGTGCCGTGCGGCGTGGCGCTCCAGCCCAGATGGCCCTCGGCCTGCGCCGCCTCCCAGGTGGTCCCGAAGCGCGCCAGGATCGTCGCGTCCAGCTCCGCGCCGCCCATGTACCAGCCCTTCGGACCGACCTCGTCGATCCAGAAATCCAGAACGTCCTCATAACCCGTCATTGTTCTCTCCCCGCTTCGACGGCGTTCACTCAACACCTTTACAAAGTGTGTATCAATTGCGGGAAAATCCGAAGGAACGATCGGCGGCGTAGTTAACCCGGCTGTCGGGTCAGGCCGCGTGATCCTCTTCCTCGTGCTCTTCCGCATCCTCCGAATCCATATAGGACTCGGCCACGGCCTCCATCGTGACAACCGATGCGGTCGGCAGGACCGGCGCGAAATCGCCGGTCTCGCTGACGGCCGGTGCCGGGCGGCGGGTCATCCGGTAGCCGGCATAGAGCGTCAGGCCGGCGAAAAGCACTGCAAGGAAAAGAAAAAATCCGTTCGGACCGACCGTGCCCATGGCAAAGCCGGTGATCACCGGACCGATCACGGCAGCGAAACCGTTCAGAAACAAAAGCTGTCCCGAAGCGGAGGCCATGTCGTCGGGTTCCAGGAAGTCGGCCGTGTGCGCCACGAGCAGCCCGTAGAGCGGGTTCGACACACCGCCGATCACCGCGCCCACGGCCAGCAGCACCGGGAAGCTCAGCGACAGGAAGGGCAGCACGGCGACGGCCGCGCCCATGGCCGCAGTCGCCAGGATCAGGCGGCGGCGGTCCATCCGGTCCGAGAGCCAGCCGATCGGGAACTGGCAGATCAGGCCGCCGACATAGATCGCCGCGATGAAAAGCGAGATCTGCGACACGCTGAGCCCGGCGGAGGTGCCGAAGACCGAGGCCATGCCGAAGGTCGAGGAATAGACCCCGCCCATCAGCAGGATGCCGACGCAGCCCAGCGGCGAGACCTTGAAGAGCTGCGCGATACCCATCCGCTTGGTCGAGGAGAAGGTCGGCGTCGGCGTGACCGACAGCAAGATCGGCGCGAAGCTGATCGAGACCAGCACCGAGACCACGACGAACAGCACGTATTGCGACGGGTCGCCCAGCATCGGCAGCGCCTGCGCCGCGACCACGCCGCCGGTCTGCACGATCATGTAGAGCGACAGCGTCTGGCCGCGCAGGTTGTTCGGCGTCGAGGAGTTCAGCCAGCTTTCCGCGGTCACGTAGACCCCGCACATGCAGAAGCCGAAGACCACGCGCAGCGCGATCCAGACCCAGGGATCGGTGATCGTCGGATACAGGATCAGGATCGCCGAGATGAAGCTGGCCAGCGCCGCGAAGACCCGGATGTGGCCGACCCGTCGGATCAGCTCGGGCGCCAGCTGCGAGCCGCCGAGGAAGCCCGCGAAATAGGCCGACATGACCAGCGACAGGTGCAGGGTCGAGAAGCCCTCCAGGTTGCCGCGGATGCCCAGCAGAGTCCCCTGCGAGCCGTTGCCCACCATCAGCAGGAAGATGCCGAGGAAAAGGGGCCAGGACATGAGGAAGGCGCGGGTCATCGGTCGACTCTTTCGGACTTGCGTTTTCCCTTGCCCTAGCTGCGCAAGGTAACGGTCCGCCATGCCAAAAGCGACATCGCGGGAGTTTTTTTCTCGGCGGCGGCGCCGGGGGCGGTTTCCCGCCTACCCGGCCATGGTTACTTTCCGGTTGACGGCAGCAGCAGCGAGGCGTCGCCGTAGCTGAAGAAACGGTAGCCGGACCCGACCGCATGGGCATAGGCCGTCAGCATCCGTTCCCGCCCCATCAATGCGGAAACCAGCATCATCAGTGTCGATTTGGGAAGATGGAAATTGGTCATCAGCCCGTCGGCGGCGCGGAATTCGAAGCCGGGATAGATGAAGATGTCGGTTTTCGCGGCGAAGGGAGCGACCTCGCCGGTCTTCCGCGCGGCGCTCTCGATCAGCCGCAGCGCGGTGGTGCCGACCGCGATCACGCGCCCGCCCGCCGCCTTGGTGGCGCGGATCTCCGCCGCCGCCGCTTCGCTGACCTCGCCCCATTCGGCATGCATCCGGTGCTTGGCCGGGTCGTCGACCTTGACCGGCAGGAAGGTGCCCGCGCCGACATGCAGCGTGACCTCGGTGAAGTCGACGCCCCTGGCGCGGATCGCCTCCAGCAGGTCCTCGTCGAAATGCAGGCTCGCCGTCGGCGCCGCCACCGCGCCGGAATGGCGGGCGAAGACCGTCTGGTAGTCGGTGCGGTCCTGCTCGTCCGCCGGACGCTTGGCCGCGATGTAGGGCGGCAGCGGCATCGCGCCGACCAGGGCCAGCGCGGCCTCCACTGTCTCCTCGCCATGCTCCAGCCGGACGCGCGCCAGCCCGGCGCCGTCGCGCGACAGCATGTGCGCCCGCACGCCCGCGCCGAACTCCACCGTCTCGCCGTCGCGCAGCTTGCGCAGCGGCTTGATCAGCGCGGTCCAGACGTTTTCCTCCGGCTGCGGGTCGAGCAGCGTCACCTCGACCTTCGCCTCGCCCGTGCCGCTGTCGCTGTCGCGGCGGCGCATGCCGGCAAGCCGCGAAGGCAGGACGCGGGTGTTGTTCAGCACCAGCCGGTCGCCCGCGCGCAGCAGGTCCGGCAGGTCGGAGACATGCAGGTCGCGGAACGCCGCCTCCTGCCCCTCGACGACCAGCAGCTTGGCTGCGGTGCGGGGACGGACCGGGCGGGTGGCGATGCGGTCCTCGGGCAGGTCGAAATCGAAATCGGCGAGTTTCATCCCTCGCCCCCGATCTCGGGCGCGGGATTGCGGAAGATCTCGCGCATCCCGCCCGGCGCCAGCAGCGACAGCGGATTGGCCCGGACCCGCGGCCGGGCGAAGGGGCCCGAGACGCCGAAGGTGATGCCGAGCAGCCCCTCGCCGGGGCGGGTCATCCCGGCGCCGACGCGGTTCAAGAAGTAAAATGGCGAGAGCACGCCCTGAATGTCCATGGCCTTCCGTTTCAGATCAACTTCTCCGTCGAGCGACAGGCCGAGACTCGGTCCGGTCGCGCTCGCTTGGCTCACAACCATGCGCTCCGGCGTCAAGAGGAACTGTGCGTCGACCCGGCCGAAATGTATCCCGCCCTTGATCATCTGCTCGGCGATGCCGACCACCGAGATCGCCGAGAGCACCCGCGCGGCGACCGGCGCCTCGGTGATGGTGATGCCGTCGATCCCCAGACGCCCGCGGTAGCTGCCCGCCTGCCCCGTCGGGTCGAGCCGCAGATCCAGCACCCCGCCCCCGGCGCGCCGGAAGAGTCCCGCATCCTGCGCCACCCGACCGGCATCGCTGCTGCGGATGCGGATGCTCGGCCCCGGCTGCGCCGCCGAGAGCCGGATGTCGACCGGTGCGCCGCCATTGACGCGGCCCTCGAGCTTGCCCGCATTGCCCGCGGCCAGATCGATCCCGCCCGCGACATTGGCCAGCGCCAGCGTGTCGGTGACCCGCACCGTCATGTCCCTCAGCGCGACCGGCCCCGGGCCGTCCTTGCCGCCGCCGCTGCCCCCGCCGCCCTTGGGCAGGCCGCGCAGATCCAGCGTCCCGCCGGACAGCGACAGAGCCGGGCGCCCGCCCTGGCGGGGCCGCAGGGTGACGGCGGCATCGAACCAGCCGCCCAGCTGCGCCCGCGAGAAGGCAAGCTCCGACAGTCCGCCCCCGGCGCGCATCGACAGCCGCCCGTCGAGCGACAGGCCCGGCGCACGCAGCCGCAGCCGGTCGAAGGCAGGCGCAGGACCGAGATGTCCGGAGAGGTCCACCGACCCGGCGCGTCCCGCCGGCTTCGACCAGCCGAGCGCGGGAACCGACACCGCCATCCCGGCAAGGTCGCCGTCCAGCGCCAGCTGCGGCGGCCGCCCCTGGCGCAGCGCGACCGTTCCCTCGACGCGTCCCGTGCCGGACACCTTGCTGCCCGACAGCGGCACGCCGATCTCCTCCAGCAGGCCGCGGGTCAGCGGCGCCGAAAACGCGATGTCGCTGCCGTCGGCGCCGGGGCCCATGGCCCGGCTCCAGGTCACCTCCGCAGGGAAGCCGTCCAGCGTGGCGGGCCCAGCCACCGTCACCTTGCTGCGGTCGAGCGACAGGTCGAGCCGCGGGCTCTCCAGCTGGCGCCCGGGCAGCAGCGCCGCGGTGGCGGCCTCCGTGATCTGTCCGGTCACCCGGTAGTCCAGCTTGCGCGACGCCCGGTCCGGCCCCATCGGCACCGAGAGCGCGATGTCGAGCGCGACGCCGCCGCCGACATCGCCGGGGCCGACCGGCAGCGCGCCCAGCTTGCCGCCCGTCAGCGCGGGCACCGCCAGCAGCGACAGCGCGGCCGGGGCCGGCGCCTCGGCATGGCCGGAGACCTCCAGCGGCGTCGATTTCACCGTCGTGTCGGACTTGGCGATCCGCCCGCCGGTAATCTGCACTGTCCCGCCCTCGGGCGCCGCCATCTCGGCATGGTCGAGCGCGACCGCAAGCCGGTGCTGCTGCAGCGAGAAGAACCCCTCCGCCGCCGAGATTTCGGGAATGCCCGGCACCGCCGTCACCTCGCCGCCGCCGAAGCGGAAGGTCAGCGCCGACTCGGGCGGGCCGCGCCGGTCCAGCCGCAGCGACAGCCGCGCGTCGCGCACGGTGCCGGCATGGACATTCTCCAGCGCCCATTTCCGCGGGGCCTGCGCCACGGCCGGCGGCCAGAGCGCGCGCACCGCGTCGAGGTCCAGCTCGCCGGCGCGGGCATCGAATTGCATCCGCCAGCAATCCGGCAGCAGCGTGCGGCTGGGCGCGCCCGGGGTGATGCAGCGCAGCGGGTCGGGCAGCTCGGCCCCGCCCGAAACCTGCACCGCCGCGCCGTCGGCGACCAGCCAGCTCGGCGCCAGCTCGATCCGCCGCTGCGCCAGGTCGTAGCGCAGCGCGGTTTCCAGCCGCGCGCCCTCCACCGGCTTCGCCAGCACCCCCGGCAGGTCGAGCGACAGGCCGGTTGCCGAGAATTGCAGCGCCGCGGATTTCACCGCGCCCGCGGGCGTCCATCCGGGGATGACCCGCGCCGCGCCCGAGAAGGCCAGCAGGTCGCTGTCGAGCCGCAGGTTGTCGACCTCGAGGATGTCGCGCTGCGGATCGAAGAGCAGATCCGCCCCGCCGCTGCGCACCGTCGCGCGGCGCTCCGCCCCCAGCTGGACATGGCCGTCGCCGAAGGACACCCGCCCGCGCAGCGGCGCCAGCGTGCCGTCGGCGCGCAGGTCGGCTGCCAGCAGGATCGACAGCGGCAGGTCGGCCACCGGATCGGGCGGCAGCACAAGCCCGCTTCCCTCGCCGGGCAGCAGCTGCGCCGGGTTCACCCCGCGCGCGGCAAAGCGCAGCCGGCCGGTGCCCGCGGCCATGTCGGCCGTGACGCCGAGGCTCAGCGCCCCCTGCGCCGGAGCCTCGCCCGGTCCGGCAAGCTGCAGCTGCAGCGTCAGCGCCTCGCCCTGCCGCCCGATCCGCAGGTCGCCGTCGGGATTGTGCCAGGCCCAGCCGTTCACCTGGTCCTCGACGCGCAGGTCGATGCCGGAAATCCCGAGCTCCTGCAGCGAAGCGAAATTCGGCTGGTCGAGAATCGAGCGGAGCTGCGCCAGCGCCTCGCCCGGACGGCGCACCGCCTGCAGGATGGTGGCGCGCTCGGCGCCGAGGCTGACCCCGCCCCCGGTCGCCGCCAGCGTCGCCTTCATCCCGGCAAGCCGCAGCGCCTTGGGCTGGAACCGCCCGCGCAGCAGCGCGCTGCCGTCGATCACCAGATCGGCCTCGGCCAGCGCCAGCAGCGGCACCGACTCGCCGCGGCGGTAGAGCCTCAGCCCCCGCGCCTCCACCACCGGCACGAGCCCGGGACGCAGCGACAGGTCGAACTGGTCGATCACCGCCGCCAGCCCCTGCCCGGCCAGCCGGTTCTGCAGCCGGTCCCCGGCCACCCGCGCGACCCAGGATCCCACCGGCAGCGGCCGGGTCTGCGCCACCATCGCCAGCACCGCCGTCCCGGCCACCGCGACGGTGGCGAGGATCACCGCGGTCTGCAGGATCCGCCCCGCCGTCTTCAGCAGCTTGCGGTGCAGGCGCCGCTTGCGGGGCCTCCCGTTCAGATGCTGGTGCTGGCGGGGATGCATGGGGTTGGATTCTGCCTCGATTCACCTAGAACTCGGGAAGATTATCATTTGCGAGGACAGACAATGCCAGAGACGGGCGACATGGCGCCGGACTTCACTTTGCCACAGGATGGCGGGGCGGATGTCACGCTTTCGGCGGAACGCGGCGCGCCGGTGGTGCTTTATTTCTATCCCAAGGACGATACCTCGGGCTGCACCAAGGAGGCGATTGCCTTCACCGGGCTGATGCCGGACTTCGCGGCGGCCGGCGTGAAGGTGATGGGAATCTCCAAGGACACCGTTGCCAAGCACGCAAAGTTCCGCGCCAAGCACGAACTGGGCGTCCAGCTGCTCTCGGACGAGGACGGCGCGGTCTGCGAGGCCTTCGGCGTCTGGGTGGAGAAATCTATGTACGGCAAGAAGTACATGGGGATCGAGCGCGCCACCTTCCTCGTCGATGCGGACGGCAAGATCGCGCAGGCCTGGCGCAAGGTGAAGGTGCCGGGCCATGCCGAGGCGGTTCTGGAGGCTGCCAAGGCGCTGTGAGGCGCGGCGGCGCGGGGCGGCCAGGGAAAGCCGTCCCCGCGCGCTGCGGTCAGGCGATCGCGACCAGTTCGACGTCGAAGGTCAGCGCCTTGCCCGCGAGCGGGTGGTTGGCATCGAGGATCAGCTCGTCCTCGGTCACCTCTGCGATCACGACCTGCAGGGCCTGGCCGTCCTGCGTCTGCACCTGCAGCTGCGTGCCGGGCTCGGTCGGGATGTGATCCGGCACATTGGCGCGGTCCACCGCCTGCATGCGGTCGGGATGGTGTTCGCCATAGGCATCTGCCGCCTCGACGCGCACGGTGCGGGTCTCGCCGACTTCCATGCCGGCCAGCCCGGCATCGAGTCCCGGAATGATCTGGCCGGAGCCCAGCTGGAACGACAGCGGATCGCGGCCTTCGGAAGTGTCGAAGACCGTGCCGTCGTCCAGAGAGCCCTTGTAGTGAATATGCAGGGTGTCGCCCGGCTTTGACTGGGTCATGGGAAGCATCCTTTTCGGGGGAGTTGTGAATTTGCCGAGGCCGCGGATCGGGGCGGGTTGCTCGTTCGCTCGGTCCCAAGGCTGGCAATTCCGGCCCGGAATGTAAACCGCCGGACGCCATTTTGTGAGCAGCGGCCCTGCCTGCGCTGCCGGAACCGGACCGATCCGCCCGGCCCTGGACCCGTCCGGTTCCGGCGGACAGCGCTCGCGGCCTGCTCTGCAGGCACGCCGTTTTCCGCGCCCTCCGGCATCCCGATCCGGGAAAATGCCGCCCTGCGGCGGCGCGGCGGTTTCCGCAATCTGCATCCGCCTGCGGCCCCGCGCCCGTCCCGAGCACGGATTGGCAGTGCCCTTGCCGCGGTGCAGGCTTTGCGGCAAGAGGCGGAGCCATGACCATGACGCTTGCCCAGATGGCCGTGGACGTTCTGACCACCGCCGACCCGATGGAAAAGACCGGCAAGTCCCGCGACTATGCCGCCCGCTGGTTCGCCGCGCGCGCGGCCGGGACGCCGATCGAGATCGGCCGCGCCGAGGCGCCGCTGCGGCCCTCGCGTCCCGAGCGGCCTGAGCTGCTGCCGCCGAAGGACGTGCCGCGGCGGCGCCCGGGCAGCGAGGCGGGGCGCAAGGCGCTCCTGCACGCGGTCGCGCATATCGAGCTGAATGCCGTCGACCTGCACTGGGACATCATCCCGCGCTTTGCCGATGTGAAGATGCCGCTCGGCTTCTACGACGACTGGGTGAAATCGGCGGACGAGGAATCCAAGCATTTCCGGCTGGTCTGCGGCTGCCTGGAGGAACTGGGCAGCTTCTACGGCGACTTGCCCGCCCATGCCGGCATGTGGCGCGCCGCCGAGGATACCGTGGACGACTTCCTCGGCCGCCTGTCGGTCGTACCGATGGTGCTGGAGGCGCGCGGGCTCGACGTCACGCCGGGCATGATCGGCGTGTTCAGGAAGGCGGAGATGGCAAGCGCGGTCGAGGCGCTGGAGACGATCTATGCGGAGGAGGTCGGCCATGTCGCCTATGGCTCGAAATGGTTCAATTTCCTCTGCGGCCGTCACGAGCTAGACCCCAAGGAGACCTTCCACGCGCTGGTGCGGAAATACTTCCACGGCGCGCTGAAGCCGCCCTTCAACGAGGAAAAGCGGGCCGATGCGGGCCTGCCGCCGGATTTCTACTGGCCGCTGGCCGAGGAAACGCCGGAAGGCAAACGCGGCCCCGGGGGCTGAGCCGCGCGGGCGCGCCGCGGCGCGCCTTGTCAGGTTGCAGCCGGCAGGAAGACGACGACTTTCCGCTGTCGCCGGGCTGCGCATGGAGGCCATTCCGCAGGCACTCGCACGGCATCGCCCCCTTGCCGGATGGAAGGCTGCCGACGAACAGCATCAGGGGGGATCTGCCATTGCGGATGACGGCGGGGATCGCGCAGCCTCTTTGCCCGGGCCCGCCGCTGTCTGGCCCGGACGTCACGCCCGCAAGAACCATGACCATCGCTCAGCGCAGGCAGCAGGGCCCGGGACTTCCGGCATGGCGGAAAGCGCCGTCCGGACCCGTCCCGCCCGACCAACCCGCAACCGGCGCTGCCATGCGACCCGGCAGCAAGCAGCCGCGAACTGCCGTCTCCGCGCGCGGCGGCGCCTGCCTGCCCCGACTGCCACGCAACTGACGCCGGACCTCCCCGCGGCGCGGCCTCGGCCGGGGGGGCCCGCCGCATCGTGACTGGCCCTGTTGGACAAATCGGCAATCGACCGCAGTTTCCCTCTGCCAGGGCACCCTTGTCCAAGCCCCGCGGTCGCCGGAACGCCGGGACGCCGGGGGCCGTGAAGCGGTTCATGACTGCCGAACGGATCTGGACGTCGTCTCCCCTTGCGGACGAAGGTGAGGCATTGCGCTTCCATCGGTCCGAAGCCGATGCCGAACGGACATGGGCCGCTGGCCGAGCAGCTTCGCGCAGTTCATCCAACCGCCGGGTAGAAGGTCCGCCGGACCTTATCCCGATCCGGCTCATATCTCGGCCCTGCTCCGTCACTGGCACCCGCGCCAGTTCCGCCGGAACGTCCGGCCCAGATGCCTTGGCGCCCCAGGAACCCGCTGCGCGCCCGTGCCCCGGCGGCTTGCGGTTTCCGCGGCTTCGCGTTGCGACGGGGAGGGAGTGAGGGCATGACTGCCACCGGTCGGAAGGCACGCCCGGACCGCTGCCGCAGCGCGGGCTGCGACGGCGTCCTGGCCGCCACGCATGCTGCAGGCGCCGCCGGCTGCGCCCGATACGTGGCGCAGCCGTCGGCAACCCGGCGGTGGGAGCGGCGACTTCCAGTTCGTCGGGATCTGGGCGGGCAATTCGGGCAGCATCCCTCGCCGGTCGGCTCGGACCGGTGGCGCTTGCCCGCTCGACGTCGCCGACATTGCTCGACATGGCTGCCGCCGCCCGGATCTCGAGCGTTTCCTCGTTGATCCCCAAGTGAATATTGCGCCACACGGGCCGCCAGGAGCCGCCTTGCTTGCGCCTGTGCCACCCGCCTTCTCCTTTCACCATGATCCCGGTGCTATGCACGAGCAGGCGAAGCGTGCCTCCGGAGCCGCGCTTCGGGATGGTGGCACCCAAGGTTCGACGGGCTTTCGCGGCACCACCGGCGCGACGGTCCCGCCTAACTCTGGAGGCATGACAGGCTGCAGACCTTAGGAGAACAGAGAATCCGTCTGGAGGACGGATTGCCCGGCGAAGGGCACGGATCGGCCGATCCCGGACAGTTCCGGCAGTTGCGCCACGAACCCTGCTCGCCGCCGCCCATCGGCCCCGGACCGATGGCGCCGCGATGGGCAACTCGCTCGGAGCTGTGACGCTCCCGTGGCTCGCTCTGGCGGTGCGGCAGGCCGAGGAGGACCTTGAGCGTCAGGCAGGCCTGGATCGCAGTGTCGCCATGGCCTGCCGACAGCCGCGACGCCCAGACGGCACCGCGTTCCGCTGCATGTCGGCACCCAACCAGAAGGCCAGCGAACCCCGCTGCCTCTGAGCCTGGCCACATGCGTGCCGGTTGGAGATCCTGAATGTCGTCTTCGGAGACCTTCTCATGTCGAGCAGCTAAAATGCCAGATTCACGAGTTGCCCCTTGCAACTTGCGCAGCAACGCCCCCGCCAGGCGGAATGCTCCTGTAGCATCGGGGGCAGTTCCAGGAACTTGCGGCTATGGCGGCGCAGCTGCGCTTGCTGGACGGGTTGATCAGTCCGGCTTTCCCTGCCAACTTCGCCGCCGGGCTGCCCGTCCCGGGCGCAACCGCAGAGCAATCCCGGATGGACGGCGCGGCGGCGCCGACCATGGCCGCGCCGGTCCCGGCTCTCCCGTCCGCAACCCTTCCTGCACATGGCGCGCCTCCCCCGCCGCCTGTTGCCCCGGACCCGCCGGCCGGCGGGACCGCGGCGCAACGGCCTGTGGGCGGAATCGCCGGGATGTGCCATGGCGGAACCGGCAAGCGAGGGGCGGGCACATGGCGGAGTACCGGGATCTCTTCAGGGCCTTCTGGCGGATCGGCCTGCACTCCTTCGGAGGGCCCGCCGCGCAGATCGCCGTGATGCACCGCGAGCTGGTCGACGGGCGCGGCTGGCTGAGCGAGGCGCAGTTCCTGTCCTCCCTGAGCTTCTGCATGCTGCTGCCGGGACCGGAGGCGATGCAGCTGGCGACCTATGCGGGCTGGCGGCTGAAGGGCTGGCAGGGCGGCCTGATCGGCGGCGGCCTCTTCGTGCTGCCCGGCGCGGCAGTGATGGCGGCGCTGGCCCTGGCCTATCTGGCCTGGGGGCAGCTGCCGCTGGTCAATGCCATGTTCATGGGCATCCAGGCGGCAGTGGTGGCAATCGTGGTGCAGGCATTCTGGCGGCTGGGACGCAAGGCGCTGACCACGCCGGGACGGCGGCTGCTGGCGGCGCTGTCCTTCCTCGGCATCTACGCCTTCGCCCTGCCCTTTCCGCTGATCGTGCTTGCCGCCGGACTGGCCGGCGCGCTGGCCGCTCCGGGAGAGCCGCGCGCGGCACCCCCGGTGGCCGGCGCACGCACGCTGCGCACCGTCGCTGTCTGGGGCGGGCTCTGGGCGCTGCCGGTGCTGCTGTCCTGGGCGATGGGCTGGCAGCTGCTGACCGCGGTCGCGCTGTTCTTCTCCAAGCTCGCGGTGGTGACTTTCGGCGGCGCCTATGCGGTGCTGGCCTACATGGCGCAGGAGGTCGTGCAGCAGCATGGCTGGATCACCGCGGCGCAGATGATGGACGGGCTGGGCCTGGCCGAGACCACGCCGGGGCCGCTGATCCTGGTGACGCAGTTCGTCGCGATGCTCGCGGGCGGAAATGCGGGGGGCTGGGGGCTGGCGCTGGCGGCGGGGGCGATGGCGCTCTGGGTCACTTTCGTGCCCTGCTTCCTGTGGATCTTCGCCGGGGCGCCCTATGTCGAGGCGATCTCGGGGCGGCCGCGGCTGGCCGGGGCGCTCGGCGCGATCTCGGCGGCAGTCTGCGGGGTGATCCTGAACTTGTCGCTGTGGTTCGCGCTGCATGTCTTCTTCGGCAGAATGGCGCCGATCCAGGCCGGCCCCGCGCAGATCCTGCTGCCCGACCCCGGCACGCTGCGCCCGCTTGCCGTCGAGCTTGCATTTTCCGCGGGCTTGCTCATGCTGGTTGCAAAGATTCCGATCGGCCCGGTTCTTGCCCTCTCGGCAGCCATCGCGGCGATCCTGGGCCCGTTAACCTGATGTTGCGGCAATTCGCGCGATCCTCCCCTTTTCAATCGCCGCGGCATTCGGTTAGACGGGTAAGAAAGCGAGAGAAACCATGGCCCGCACCATCGATTACGGAAACATGATGCACCGCGCGATGCGCGGACTGATCCGGCAGGTTCTCGGCGATGTCGCCGATCACGGACTCCCGGGCGAGCACCATTTCTTCATCACCTTCGACACCAAGTGCGAAGGCGTCGAGGTCGCGGACTGGCTTCTCGATCTCTACCCTTCGGAAATGACCATCGTCATCCAGCACTGGTACGACAATCTGGTCGTGGACGAGGACGGGTTCCGCATCACGCTGAACTTCGGCGACCAGCCCGAGGAACTCGCCATTCCCTACACGGCGATCCGCACCTTCGTCGATCCGTCGGTCGAATTCGGCCTGCGCTTCGAAACCACCGAGATGGACGACGAGGACGAGGATGACGACGAGGACGCGCCGATGGCCGAGGACGTCGATCCCGAGCCCGAGGAAAAGCCCCGCGGCGATGCCGAAGTCGTCAGCCTGGACAGCTTCCGCAAGTGAGGCTGCCCGGTTCGGGCGCTAACATCCGGATGTCCTCCTAGAGCGCGCATTTCATGCGGCAATTCGGTGCTGCAGGGCGATTGCATACGTCGGCATGCAGCGCTATTCCGCTTGCAACGCATGAAACGGAGGATGTCTCATGACCGCGACCCGTACCGAGACCGACAGCTTCGGCCCGCTCGAAGTTCCCGCAGACAAGTACTGGGGTGCCCAGACCCAGCGTTCGATCATGAACTTCCCGATCGGCTGGGAAAAGCAGCCGGTCCCGATCGTGCGCGCCCTCGGCGTGGTCAAGCAGGCCTGCGCCATGGCCAACAAGGAGCTGGGCGCGATGGAGCCGAAAATCGCCGACGCGATCATCGCGGCCGCGGGCGAGGTCATCGAAGGCAAGTTCGACGACAACTTCCCGCTTGTGGTCTGGCAGACCGGCTCGGGCACCCAGTCGAACATGAACGCCAACGAGGTGATCTCGAACCGCGCGATCGAGATGCTCGGCGGGCAGATGGCGTCGAAATCGCCGGTCCACCCGAACGACCACTGCAACATGGGCCAGTCCTCGAACGACACCTTCCCGACCGCGATGCATGTCGCCATCGCCATGCAGGCGCGCGACGTGCTGCTGCCGGGTCTGAAGAAGCTGCATGACGCGCTGGAAGCCAAGTCCGTCGAGTTCAAGGACATCATCAAGATCGGCCGGACCCACACCCAGGACGCCACCCCGCTGACGCTGGGCCAGGAATTCTCGGGCTACACCCACCAGGTCAGGAAGGGCATGGAGCGCGTCGAGGCCTGCCTCGGCGACATCTACGAACTGGCGCAGGGCGGCACCGCCGTCGGCACCGGCCTGAACACCAAGAAGGGCTGGGCCGAGATGGTCGCGGCCAACATGGCGACGATCACCGGCCTGCCCTTCGTCACCGCGCCGAACAAGTTCGAGGCCCTGGCCGCGCATGACGCGATGGTGATGTTCTCGGGCGCGCTGAAAACCGTCGCCGCGTCGCTGTTCAAGATCGCCAACGACATGCGCCTCCTCGGCTCGGGCCCGCGCTCGGGCCTCGGCGAGCTGATCCTGCCGGAGAACGAGCCCGGCTCCTCGATCATGCCGGGCAAGGTCAACCCGACCCAGGCCGAGGCGCTGACCATGGTCTGCGCGCATGTCATGGGCAACGACGCCGCCATCGGCTTCGCAGGCTCCCAGGGCCATTTCGAGCTGAACGTCTACAACCCGATGATGTCCTACAACGTGCTGCAGTCGATGCAGCTGCTGGGCGACTCGGCCTCGGCCTTCACCGACAACATGGTTGTGGGCACCCAGGCCAACACCGCGCGGATCGACAAGCTGATGAAGGAATCGCTGATGCTGGTGACCGCGCTGGCGCCGACCATCGGCTACGACAACGCCACCAAGGTCGCCAAGACCGCGCACAAGAACGGCACCACGCTGAAGGAAGAGGCCATCGCGCTCGGCTTCGTCGACGAGGCAACCTTCGACGCGGTCGTGCGTCCCGAACAGATGATCGGCCCGAAGGACTGATCCTTTCCCGGCAATTTTCTCGGAGGGCGCGGCCGCGATGCCGCGCCCTTTCGCATTCCATGCTATGCTGCCCGCCGAACCGACCGGAGACCGCCATGGCCGACAAGCCGATCAGCCTCTCGAAATTCCGCAAGACCCGCCAGCGCGAGGAGGCCAGGAAGCAGGCCGACGGCAATGCCGCCAAATTCGGGCGGACCAAGGCCGAGAAGGCGCGCGACCGCCAGGATTCCGAGCGCAGCACCCGCCATCTCGACGGCCACCGCCGCGACGGAGCGCCGGACAAGGACTGATCCCATGTTCAATTGCCCTTGCCGGGGGACAATTGCCCGCAATCAAAGCGTTTTGACACCAATGCATAAAATCTTAACCAAGCGGTAATCTTTAGCTTAAAATTCAGTTTCAAGTTACAGTATATGGCTGACGTCGGGAAAAAGATGTTGACGCAGCGACAGCCGTGCTGGCAGCAGCCGGTCCGGCGCGGCAGGCGAACTTCCGGATGCTGGCGGCAAGATATTCGTTTTCCGCCTGCGGCCGAAAAATTGGCCAACCCGGAATTCCGCCCTAAAACTGGTTGATGGAGCGGGATTTCATGCAGGAAACTGGTCAATTCGCGTCCGCGGTGGGTGTTCGTCCCGCGGCCGGACTGGGCCCAAGGAGAAGTTCGAAGTATGAGTAGCCGTCCCAAGAAACGTTCCCTCACGCTCAAGGGCCACCGCACCAGCGTGTCCCTAGAGGACGATTTCTGGTCCGCATTCCAGGAGATCGCGGCGCAGCGGCGGCAGGCGGTGAACGCCCTTGCGGCGGAAATCGACGAGCAGCGCGGCAACCAGATGGGGCTTGCTTCGGCGCTCCGGCTGTACATCCTGCGCCACTATCGAGAGCGCGCCGGGAAATAACGCCCTTGCATGAGGGCGGGAAACTTGCTGAACCCCGGAGGCGAAGCTGTCCGGAACCATGCAATGCCCGATCCCCTCTGCCTCGTCCTCGCCGGTGCGGTCCTGCCCGAGGCCTCGGAATTCCGCCGCCAGCACGTGCGCAAGCCGCAGCGGCGGAGCGAGCACTATATCGAGCGCTATGACCGGCGCACCCTGTTCTATGACTGCGTCTACCGCGGGGACGAGGGCGAATACCTCTTCACCGCGCCGCGCTTCCTCAACCTGTGGCCGGAATTCCGCGACCGGCTGCGGCTTGACGGCGAGCCGGTCAAGGGGCTGAGCCGCCGCTGGTCGGCGAAATACGAGCAGGTCTCCATCAAGGCGCCGCGCGGCACGGTCTCGCTCGACTGGCCCGGCGGCTGGCAGATCGCCCCGCGCCCTGACATCTCGGACCGTTTTGCCGGGCTGAACGCGGTGGTCACAATGAACCGCGACAACGACCTGGACTGGATCCGCAGATGGCTTGGCCATCTGGCGGAAGTCCACGGGCTGGAGGCCGCGCTGATCTACGACAACGGTTCGACCGCCTACACGGCCGCGCAGCTGGCCGCGGCGATCGCCTCGGTGCCGGGGCTGAAGGCGACCGCCGTTCTGGTGGCCGACTATCCCTACGGGCCGCGCGATTCCGGCAAGGGCTTCGAGGTGCGGCCGAAATTCCTGCAGCCGGCGCTGATGAACCTCGCCCGCACCGACGTGCTGCGCAAGGCGCGCGCCGTGCTGAACGCCGATATCGACGAAATCGTGCTGAAGCGCGGCAGCCAGACCGTGTTCGACGCCGCGCTGGCCAGCCGCCTCGGCGCCGTCCGCCTGCCCGGCAGCTGGGCCTATCCGCGCGACGAGGATCCCGCGCCCTGCCCGCACCGCTACAACATCTGGCGCCCGGCCAAGCCGCGCCCCTCCAACCCGAAATGGTGCGCGGCGCCCAGCGGGCTGCTGAGCCGCATGGGCTGGTTCGTCCACCATGTCGGCGGCGAGGTCTTCCGCCTGCTGCCCGCGCGCGAGGACCTGGCCTTCATCCATTGCCGAGGCACCTCGACCGGCTGGAAGGGCGGGCGCTTCAAGTCGCCGGCCGGGCTGGTCCGCGACCCCGAGCTGGAGGCGCTGATGGACCGCCACTTTTCCGCAGAGGGAGGCCGGGCATGACCTTCATCCATGTCGAGACGCTCAGGGGCCTGCGCCTGCCCGAGGCCTCGCCGCACCGGCGCGAGCACGTGCTGCCGCCGCAGCGGCGCAATGCCGACTACCTGGCGCGCTACGACGACCGCACGCTGTTCTACGATGCCGTGGCGCTGGATCCGCGGCGCGTGCTGGTCACCGCGCCCGTGCCCTACAACCTGAAGCCGCTGCTGGAGGGCGGGTTCCGCTGGGACGGCAAGCCCGCGCGCCGCCCGCGCATCTGGCAGAACGCCCGCACCGAACAGCTGCTGCTGCGCCGCGCGGGCGAGCGCCTGGACTTCGAACTCGACGGCACCGCCATGCCCGTCCATGTCCGCGCCAGCGTTGCCCACCGCTTTGCCGGTCTGAACGCGCTGGTCGTGGTCAACAAGGACAACGACCTCGACTGGTTCCGCAGCTGGCTGGGCTACTACATCCGCTCCCACGGGCTGCAGGCGCTGGTGGTCTACGACAACGAATCCGCACGCTACGCGCCGGAAGACCTGGCCGCCGCCGCCGCGGAAACCGGGCTGGAGGCGGTGGCGGTCTATACTGCCCCCTTCCCCTACGGACCGCCGGTCAAGGACGGGCCGGCCGGGCGGAACGGGCGGCTGCTGCAGACCTCCCTGCTGAACCTCGCGCGGCGCGACGTGCTGTCCCGCGCCCGCGCGGTGCTGAATGTGGATGTCGACGAGGTCGTCCATGTGCGCGACGGCGCCTCGGTCTTCGACATGGCCGCTGCAAAGCGCTTCGGGTTCGTCAAGATCCACGGCTCCTGGGTCTATCCGGCCGAGGGCGCCGAACTGCCCGCCCCGCACAAGGCGCATGTCCGCCGCGGCGAGCCCGACCACCGCTGCAACCAGAAATGGTGCACCCGGCCCGACTCCCTGCTCAGCCGCCTCGGCTGGACGCCGCACCGGGTGGGCGAGCGCTTCGTCCGTCTGGAAAAGGCCAGCAAGGCCGCCTGGCTGTACCACTGCAAGGGCACCTCGACCGGCTGGAAGAAGAAGCGGTTCGACCTGCCGGAAGATATCGTGGTATCGCCGGAGCTGCAGTCCTTCTTCTCCGACTGGCCATGACATGACCCAGACCGACGTCACCATCGTGCCCCTCGCGGGCTACCGCCTGCCCGAAACCGCCGCGCTCAGGCGCGACTACACCCGACCGCCCGAGCGGCGCAGCGAATACTACCTGGCCGAATATGACGACCGGACGGTGTTCTACGACTGCGTCCATCTCGCGCGCGAGGGCGGCTATCTCTTCACTGCGCCGCGCTTCCTCAACCTGTGGAGCCATTTCCGCGGCGGGCTGAAGATCGGCGGCAAGCCCGCCGGACGCCTGCGCCGGGTGAAGTGGCTGCGCTGCGAGCAGGCCTTCCTGAAGGCCCCCGAGGGGCGCCTGACGCTCGATATCGCAGGCGAAACCGTGGAAATCGTGCCGCGCAAGGGGCTGGCCGAAGACTTCGCGGGGCTGAACGCGCTGGTCGCGGTGTCCAAGAACAACCGGCTCGACTGGATTGCCAACTGGGCGCGGTTCCATGCCGCCGATCACGGCGCGGACGCGATGGCGCTCTTCGACAACGGCTCCACCGACTACACTCTGGAGGAGCTGGCGGAGGCGGTGCGCGGAACTGGGCTGAAGCGCGCGGTGATCTATTCGGCGCCCTTCCCCTACGGCCCGGCCGACAAGTCCGGCCGCTTCGACGTCAGCCCGCGCTTCTTCCAGTCGGCGATGCTGAACCTGGCGCGGCGCGATGCGCTCGACCGCTCCCGCGCGGTGCTGTCGATCGACATCGACGAGCTTGTGCTGGGGCCCGAGGGAAAGTCGGTCTTCGACATGGCGGCCGGCCATCCGCTGGGCATGGTGACGATCCAGGGGTCCTGGGTGTTCCCCGCCGAAACCACCGAGGGCCCCGCGCCGCAGCAGGCCCATGTGTGGCGCGCCGTGCCCGACAGGAAGTGCAACCGCAAATGGTGCATGACGCCCCGCGGGCCGATGAGCCGCGCCTTCGGCTGGGCCGTCCACCAGATCGGCGGGATCACCCAGAACCTCTTCACCATGCAGGGGAAATTCCGCCTGGCGCATTGCCGGGCCTGTTCCACCGGCTGGAAGAAGAACCGCTTCCGCTTCCCCGACGAGATGGAGCGCGACTCCGCGCTCGTCGCTCTCATGACCCGTCACTTCGGCGGCGCGGGCTGAACGTCACCGACAGGGGCGGCTCGGCGCGCAGCGTCAGCCGCGCGAAGGGCCGCGGGCGCGGTCCGGCCGGGCGCAGCGCCCAGTCGCGGCAGATCATGGCGGCCAGCAGGACCAGCTCCGCCATCGCCAGCCCTGCGCCGGGACAGGCCCGCGGTCCGGCCGAGAACGGCAGGAAGGCCGCTTTGCGCGCCTCTGCCTGCGCCGGATCGCTCCAGCGGCCGGGGCGGAAGCCATCCGGGTCCGGCCAATGGCCTTCGTGCCGGTGCAGATGCCAGGGCGAGATCACGATCTGCGCCCCCGCCGGAATGTCGCGGCCGCGGAAAAGCTCCGGCTTCGCCGTCTCGCGCAGCAGCATCGGCAGCGGCGGATAGAGCCTGAGCGCCTCGCGCGCCACCGCCCGCGTGCGCTCCAGCTGCGACAGCACCGCGTGATCCGCCGACCCGCCGGACAGCGCCCGCTCCGCCTCCTCCGCCACCGCCGCCTGCTCCGCCGGGTGCAAGGCCAGGAGGTAGAGCATCCAGGCCAGCGCCGCGGCGGAGGTCTCGTGCCCCGCCAGGAGCAGCGTGGTCACCTGGTCGACCAGCTCGACCTTCTCCATCTGCAGCCCGGTTTCCGGATCGCGCGCCTCCAGCAGGCGGCCGACCAGATCGCCCTGCGCCTTGCCCTTGGCCCGCGCCCCGCGGTGCCGCGCCACCAGCCGGGCGACCATCTTGCGCAGCTCCCGCGCCGCCTCGCGCGTGGCCGGCTTGAGCGCGGGCGCCCGGCGACGGAGACGCGGAAAGACCGCCGCCAGCGACACCAGGGGCGCGCTCGCCTGGTAGGCATCGAACACGGCAAGGAGCTGCGCGGCCTCGTCTTCCTCCACCGGGCGGGAGACCAGCAGGCGGAACATCACGTCCGCCGTCAGCCGGCGGCAGAAGGCCTCGAGCGCGACCGGGGCGGCGCGGTTCTCCAGCGTCTCCAGCCGTGCCAGGGCCGCCTGCCCGGCCCAGTGGACATGCGGCAGCGCGCGGCGCGGCTCGATCTCCAGCAGCGGGGCGACGGTCCGCGCCTGACGGGCCCAGTCCGCCCCCTCGGAGAGGAACAGCCCGTTGCCCAGCAGCGGCCCGAGCACCCCGGCCAGATGCGGAGATTTCGGGAAATCGTCCGGCCGGTCCTGCAGCACGGTGCGGACCAGGCCCGGATCGTTGACGACATAGGACCGGAAGAACGGCGTGCGGAACTCGGCCATCTTGGCGCGGTAGAGCCGCGGCGACTGGGCCGACAGGATGTCCTTCCTCAGCAGCGCCAGGAAGCGCAGCGCGCCGATCCGCCCGCCGCGGCCCGGCGGTTTCGGCGGCAGCACGCTCACCGCGCCGCCTCCGGCCGCAAGTCCCGCGCGATCCGGCCAGGAGACGGCGCGCGCCCGGCGAACGCTTCGGCCAGGGGCAGCGGTCCGCAGGAGGTGCGGAACCAGTCGAAGCCCGAGGGATCGTCGAAGGCGCAGAGATACTGGTGGTGGCGGCGGAAGAACCGGAGTCTCATGGCCTTCCGTCTCGCCGGGGACAGGCTGCGCGAGAAGGCCGCCGAAAGGACCAGCGGCCCGCCTCCCGCCCCGGAGACCGCCGCCGGGTCGCAGAGCGCGAAGCTGCAGGGATCGCCGGGCGCGCTGACATCGACCCAGGGCGTGCCGCCAGAGGCCACCGTGGCCAGGTCCCGCCTCAGCCAGCCGCCCTTGGGAAGCAGGCTGACCATCGGGATCGACTGGCCCAGCGTCAGCAGCGGCGGCCGGTCCGCAACGGCCAGCCGTGCCGCCGCCGCGACCGCCAGCCCGGCGCCGGAGGAATGGCCGACGAGCAGCACCTCCTCCGCCTCGCTCCCGGCCGCGCGGATGGCATCGGCGAAGCGGTCCAGCCGGTCCACCAGCGCGGGACCGAGCGCGCCGCCATCCCGGCACCAGAAATGGATGTCGGCGATCAGATAGGACACGTAGAGCGCGCGGTCGGCCCGCTTGAAGAGCCCGGCCTCGACCCAGATGGCAGCAGCGGCGAGGGCCGTGCCCAGCCAGGGACCGGCAAGCCGCAAGAGGATCGCCGCGGCGGCCATGAGCAGCAGGACGCGCAGCGCCAGCACCGCCATCGGGAACAGGCAGGCCAGCACCGGCCCCTTGCGCAGCCGCCAGAGCGCCGCCGCCGCGCCGTTGCCCAGATAGGTCCGCAGGATGGTCCCGATCCGCGCCGCCATCTTGCCGGGTCCGGCCGACATCTCCGGCAGCACCAGGTCGGACCAGCCCAGCACGCGGAATTCGGTCTCCGTCACGCGGCCGTCCTCCTCGAAGCGCGCCCGCCAGCGGTCAGGCCCGGCGCCGGGCAGCATCTCCAGCCGGTAGCCCGCTATCGCGGCCTGGGCGGGCGCCTCGCGGCGGAAAAGCTCGCGGTAGCGCCGCGCCGGGTTCGGGTCGAAGCCCGGCAGGAAGAAGACCAGCCGGTCCGCCATTGGCTAGCCGAGCAGCGCCAGGCCGGGGAATTTCTCCAGAAGCCAGTAGGAAAACGCCGTGAACTGCCCGGTCAGCATCATCAGTCCGACGGTCCACAGGAGCAGGCCCATGATCCGCTCGATCTGCTCCATGTGGCGCTTCATCCAGACCAGCACGCGGCTTTGCGGCCCGAGGAAAGCGGCAACCAGAAGGAACGGGATGCCGAGGCCGAGCGCATAGACCCCGAGCAGGACCGTGCCCCGGGCGATCGAGGCCTCGGAGGCTGCCAGCGACAGGATCGCACCCAGCTGCGGGCCGATGCATGGCGTCCAGCCGAAGGCGAAGGCGAGGCCGAGGACGTATGCCCCCAGCGCCGAGCCGCCCTGATCGCCCGCTTCGACGCGCAGTTCCCGGTTGAGGAAGGGCATGCGCAGGATGCCGAGGAAATGCAGGCCGAAGACCATCACGATCAGCCCGGCGATGGCCGAGAACATCTCCTGGTTCTGCAGGAAGAAGGCGCCGAAGGCCGAGGCGGTGAAGCCGAGGAACAGGAAGACCGTCGAGAGCCCCAGCACGAAGAACAGCGCCGCCAGGATCACCCTGCCGCGGGCCTGGCCGAACTCGCCGACCGAGACCCCTGACATGTAGGCCAGATAGGGCGGCACGATCGGCAGCACGCAAGGCGACAGGAAGGACACCATGCCGGCGATGGCAGAGGCGAAAATGGCGGGCAGCAGCGCCGCGTCGATGATCTCGATTCCGAACATGCCATCAGGTCTAGGGGCAAACCGTGAAAAGGTCACGGCGCGCCGCGTCACTTTCATGTGGAATTCCGAAACACGCGGCGCTAGCCCGGGGACATGACCGCCCTGCCCGTTCCGGACCTGACCATCGACGCCATCGGCCTGCGCTGCCCGCTGCCGGTGCTGCGCGCGCGAAAGCGGCTGGAGGCGCTGGCTCCCGGACAGGTGCTATGCCTGCTGGCCGACGACCCGATGGCGGCGATCGACCTGCCGCATTTCTGCCATGAGGCGGGACATGTCTTCCTGTCGGCGGAAGAAACCCCGGACGGGCTGCGGCTCCTGCTGCGCAAGGGCGCGCCCGGCCCGGGCTGACCGGACGGCCCGAGGGCGCGCATGGCGAAGGCCGGTGCGCATCGGCTGCCCAGTGGGAGCACCGGGAACGTCGCGCCCTACGGCAGGACGCGGATCGACCGGCCCCGGGACGCGATCCCGCCTCTCGCCCGCGGCACCCGGATTGCCGCCGGTTTGCCCGCTCGCTGCAGGATGTCCGCACTTCGGACCGGACGGATCGGACGGATCGGAGCGCCATCGCATGCGGCCCTTGGGGCAGGCGCGATGCTGCCCCGAGGGCCGCTCCATCCGGGCACCGATTGAACTTGGCCTCCAAAAGTAACGCCATTTGCCGGCCGCCGACGCCACGGCCGGGCCCGCTGGATTCTTGCCGCAGGCGCGGCGACGATGCATCGGCCGGACCCGAGGGCACAGCGCAGGAGCCCGATGGTCTGGGGAGCGGCTCCGCGCCCCCAACCCGGCCAATCGACAGGAGTCGGCCAACATGGCGACCGCAATCCTGCCTCCGGAGCTGCATTGAGTGGCACAACACCGGCCCGGATGGCCCGGGAGACGCCTGCCGGGCGCACCGGCTGCAGCCCCGGCCATGGGCGGCGAGAGAACTGGCGAAGCATATGCAAAGCCCCGCAGGGGCCAAGCCAGGCACTTGCCGTGTCGGCGGACGATATGTCGGCCACTGGCTAGCGAGCTGCGGAGCTGTCTCGCGAGACCGCAGGCGGGAAACCGGTCCATGCCTGCGGTGCGGACGCCGTGGCGCCCGGCTGGCCTCTGATCCCCCGTCAATCGCACATCGCGCTGCGGAACGCGGGACACTCCGAACGGCGACCTTGGCTCTTCCTTCGCGCCGTCCCGCCGACGGCATCGGCCAAGCCCCCATCCCCGGCTGGTCCATTCCCGCCGATGAGTTCCGCGGCGCCGATGGCATGCAGCGCGGGCAAGCGGCGGAGCCGGCCCCGCGCCCGCGGCGGGCGGAGCAGCAAAAGGAAAGGCCGCCGCGGTTTCCCGCGGCGGCCCTCCCATTTCCGTTCTGCCAGCCGTCAGCCGACCGACCACCAGCCGCGGCGCTTCGGCTTGGACACATCGCTGTCGGCCTCTGCCGGCTCGAGCTCGGGCACGGCCTCGGCCTCCGGCGCAACTTCGGCCTCCGGCACAGCTTCGCCGGTGTCTGCCACCGCTTCGGGTTCCGCCTCGGCTTCCGGTTCTGCCGGCACCTCGGCAGCGGCCTCGGCAACAGGCTCGGCTGCCGCGGGTTCTTCCGCCGGAGCCTCCTCTGCAGGCGCTTCCGCCACCGGCTCCGCCGCTGCGGGTTCGGCTCCAGGTTCGGCTGCAGCTTCCAGTTCGGCCGGGACTTCCGCGACATCCCCTTCGGCTGCAGCAGCCGGTTCTTCCGCGGCAGGCGCCTCGGCGGCCTCCGCAGGTGCCTCCTCGGCCGGAGCGGCCTCTTCGGTCACGGTCTCCGAGGCAGCAGCAGCCTCTGCAGGTGCTTCCGCGGCTGCAGGCAGTTCGGCCTCGTCGCCGGACTCGCCGTCACCGGCCTGGTCCTGGTCCTGGTCGTCGCCCGAGCGCTTGCGGCCCCGACCGCCACGGCGGCGGCGGCGGCGCTTCGGCTGGTCGTCGCCGTCGCCTGTCTCGCCGTCGGACCCGGAATCTCCGTCTTCGCCGTCATCGGCGCTTTCGGAACCGTCATCGCCGTCGTCGGACTGGCTGTCGCCGTCATACCCGGACTCGTCGCCGTTCGGACCGCCCTTGCGGCGGCGGCGGCGGCGGCGGCGGCGCTTCGGCTGGCCGTCGTCCCCGTCGGAGTCCCGGTCTTCGGCAGGTTCGGAGCGGCCGGTTTCCTGCTGCTCTTCTTCCTGTTCCTGGACGTCCTCTTCCTCGATCTCAAGTTCCGGAAGATCGGAAGTGTCGACCGAGATCACCGGCGCGGAGGGCACCGGAACCGTGCGCGAGGCCGTCTTGAACCGCTCGACGGTGAAGTCGGGGTTGATCAGCGACGGGTCCGCCTCGATCCGGACCGACAGGCCGTAGCGCATCTCGATGTTCGCGATATGCACCCGCTTGTTGTTCATCAGGTAGTTGGCGATGCCCACCGGGCATTTCACCAGCACCTCGCGCGAACGGCGGCGCACGCCCTCTTCCTCGATCTGGCGCAGGATCGACAGCGCCAGGCTGTCATCCGAGCGGATCAGGCCAGTGCCGTGGCAGTGGTGGCAGGGCTGGGTCGTCGCCTCGATCATGCCGGGGCGCAGGCGCTGGCGCGACATCTCCATCAGGCCGAAGCCCGAGAT
This sequence comes from Mangrovicoccus sp. HB161399, assembly GCF_013184745.1. Classification (GTDB taxonomy): domain Bacteria; phylum Pseudomonadota; class Alphaproteobacteria; order Rhodobacterales; family Rhodobacteraceae; genus Mangrovicoccus. The sequence goes on along the minus strand of NZ_JAATVU010000021.1, from coordinate 29,088 downwards.
GCGGCCGACCTGGATGCGCGCGCGGTCGGTCTTCAGCTTGTCCTTGAAGCGCTTCTCGACGGCGGCGTTGTTCTTGCGCTCCTCCATGTCGATGAAGTCGATCACGATCAGGCCGGCGAGGTCGCGCAGGCGCAGCTGGCGCGCCACCTCGTCGGCGGCCTCCAGGTTCGTGTTCAGCGCGGTCTGCTCGATCGAGCCTTCCTTGGTCGCCTTGCCGGAGTTCACGTCGATGGCGACCAGCGCCTCGGTGACGCCGATCACGATATAGCCGCCGGATTTCAGCCGCACGACCGGATTGAACATACCGTCGAGATAGCTTTCCACCTGATGGCGCGCGAAGAGCGGCAGCGGATCGGTGTACTGCTGCACGTTCTTTGCATGGGACGGCATGATCATCTTCATGAAGTCCTTGGCGTTGCGGTAGCCCGCCTCGCCCTCGACCAGGACTTCCTCGATCTCGCGGTTGTAGAGGTCGCGGATCGAGCGCTTGATCAGGTCGCCCTCTTCGTAGATCTTGGCGGGCGCGAAGGATTTCAGCGCCAGCTGGCGGATCTGCTCCCACAGCCGCTGCAGGTATTCGTAGTCGCGCTTGATCTCCGACTTGGTGCGCTTGGCGCCCGCGGTGCGGATGATCAGGCCCGCGCCTTCCGGCACGTCCAGCTCGGTCGCGATCTGCTTGAGCTTCTTGCGGTCGGCTGCCTGGGTGATCTTGCGGGAGATCCCGCCGCCGCGCGCGGTGTTCGGCATCAGCACGCAGTAGCGGCCCGCCAGAGACAGGTAGGTCGTCAGCGCGGCGCCCTTGTTGCCGCGCTCTTCCTTGACCACCTGGACCAGCATGATCTGCCGGACCTTGATGACTTCCTGGATCTTGTAGCGGCGCGGACGCGGCTTCTGGCTGCGCGGGCGGCGCGCTTCCTCGACCTCTTCCTCGATGTCGTCGGTCTCGACTTCCTCGATCGTGTCGTCGTGCTCGGCCTCTTCCGGCTCGTTCTCGTGGAGCGGAACCTCGGACTGGTCCTCGGCCTCGGCGGGCTCCTGCGAGGTCACGAAATCGGCGGGACCGGAGGCAGCCATGTAGCTAGGCGGCGTCGGATCGCGCGGCTCTTCGGACTCTTCCGCAGCCTCTTCGGGCGCAGCGTCTTCCCCGGCGGCGGGCGCTTCGGCGGTCTCTTCCGCTGCCGGCGGCTCTTCTGCCTCCGCAGGGGCGTCTTCTGCCACGGCTTCTTCGGCTGCGGCTCCGGCCGCAGGCTCTTCCGCGGCGGGCTCGGCTTCAGGTGCGGCTTCGGCTTCCGGCACGGCCTCCGCAGCCGCCGCTTCTCCGGCAGCCGCGGCAGGCAAGATCGGGATCTCGACGGCTTCCGCGGAAACCTCCGCAGGCTCCGCAACGGCCTCGGCCGCCTCGACGGGCGCAGGGGACTCGGTTTCGGCGGCAGGCGCATCGAAAACGGCCATGGAGCTGTCATCGGACTCCACGGATGCAAGCAGCGGATCTTCCTCCGGGGAGAGATCCACGACATCCATGCCCGGAATGGCGCGCTCCTCGCGCTTGCCGCCGGAGGATTTCCGCGGCTTCGACGGCTTCGCGTCGTCATTGTCGCGCGACTTGGACCGCGTGCGGCGGCGCGACTTGCGCTGGCCCTCGGCCTCGCCGTCCTCGTCGTCGCGGTCCTTCAGCGATTCCGCATAGGCGCGTTCCTCGGCCATCAGCGCTTCGCGGTCGGCCACCGGGATCTGGTAGTAATCCGGGTGGATCTCCGAAAACGCCAGGAATCCATGGCGATTCCCGCCGTAATCGACGAATGCGGCCTGAAGCGACGGCTCTACGCGCGTGACTTTTGCCAGGTAGATATTGCCAGCCAGCTGGCGCTTGTTCTCGGACTCAAAGTCGAATTCCTCGACCTTGCTGCCGTCGACCACGACGACCCGGGTCTCTTCCGGGTGCGTGGCATCGATGAGCATTTTCTTTGCCATTATGTCTCTTGTCACCGCCCGGATGCCGGAGGCTCTGACGCCTGGACGGCGCACGGGCGTTATGTGGGGTAGAAGCAACGGCCGGAGCGGTGGATCGGGATACAAGGCCAAGCGGCGTTCTCGCCCTCGCCTGCCCTGCCCTCAACCGATCCGGTTCCATCGCGTTTCATCCTTGGCCCGTGGTCCGGGCCGGTTCGTGGCCCGCCGGTCCAGGCCGATGCGGGCGTTTGGGTCCCCGGTAATGGGGGGTTTCGACTGGTCCGCGCCCCGCACCGGGTTTCGGCGCCAAGGGCGTCCCAGGGAAATCTATCTTCGGGACACAGGCCCGGTGTCCCACTTAAACTGCACTTTGCACGAATGACAACGACAATTTGCGCGGGACCTGCCGCAAGGGACATGTCCCGCGCAAGATTTGACGTCAGGACATGTAGTCCGACCGGGCGAGCCCGTATTTCTGCATCTTCTCGTTCAGCGTGCGGCGCGGAACGCAGAGTTCCTCCATCACCTTCGCGACGGAGCCCTTGTGGCGGCGCATGGTGTTGTCGATCAGCATCTTCTCGAAGGATTCGACATATTCCTTGAGCGGCTTGCCCTCCTGGGTCATCGCCGGGGTCAGCGCCTCGTTGTCGGCCATCAGCAGCGAGGTCAGCGTGCCCTTCTCGCGGCGCGCCTGCAGGACAGCGCGGTCGGCCATGTTCGACAGCTGCCGCAGGTTGCCCGGCCAGGGCGCCTGCATCAGCTGGGCCGCGTCCTGCGCCGACAGATCCGGCACCTCGCAGCCGTACTCCTCGGCCGCGCGCCGCATCATCTGGTTGAACAGCGTCAGGATGTCGTCGCCGCGCGCGCGCAGCGGCGGCAGGCCCAGCCGGTGGCAGCTGAGCCGGTGGAACAAGTCGGGACGCAGCCGCGCCTCCAGCGGTTCGGACAGGTCCTGCAGATTGGAAATCGCGATCACCCGCGGCGCGGTCGCCTCGTCCTCGCCATCGAGCCAGGCGACCAGCTTGACCTGCGCATCCGGGTCCAGCGCCTCGACATCCTCGAGGATCAGCGTTCCGCCCCGGGTCTCGGCCAGGATGCCCGGGCCCGCGCTGCCCTCGTCGCCGAACAGCGCCGCCGCCTGCTGGGCGGGGGAGATCGACGCACAGAAGAAGCGCTGCATCGGCTTTGTGGCGCGGGGGCCGACGGCATGGAGCGCGCGGGCGACCAGCGTCTTGCCGGTCCCTGTCTCGCCCTCGATCAGCACCGGCAGCGGCGACTGGCCGAAATCGAGGATGTCCTCGCGCAGCTGCACCATCTCGGCGCAGTTGCCCGCCAGCTGCCCGACCGGCGCGGAGCCGTCAGACAGTTCCTCGCGCAGCGCGCGGTTGTCGAGATTGGCGCGGCGCGCCTCGACGCCCTTGCGCACCAGCTCGGTCAGGCGTTCGGGATCGAAGGGCTTCTCCATGAAGTCCATCGCGCCGATGCGCATGGCCTCGACCGCCATCGGCACGTCGCCATGGCCGGTGATCATGATCACCGGCAGCCCGCTGTCGAGATGCATCAGCCGCTTGAGGAAGGACATGCCGTCCATGCCGGGCATCTTGATGTCGGTGACCACCACGCCGGGCCAGCCGTTCCTCAGGACCGCCAGCGCGTCGACCGCGCTGGGGAAGGTTTCGGTCTCGAAGCCCGAAAGGCTCAGCCACTGGCTGATCGACTGGCGCATGTCCGCCTCGTCATCGACAATGGCGATCTTTATGACCTGCTTGCTCATTCACTACTCCGCCGCGGCGTCCGGTTGGCCGGACCTTGCTTGTGGTTCAGATACGTCCGGATCGCCCATCAGCGGCAGATCCATCTTGAAAATCGCCCCGCCGCCCGATCCGTTCCGCGCCGTCAGGCGGCCGCCGAAGGACTTGACGATGGTCGACGAAATCGCGAGCCCCAGCCCGACGCCCTCTCCGGGCGGCTTGGTGGTGTAGAAGGGCTCGAAAAGGTTCTTGAGGTCGGAGATGCCGCTGCCGTTGTCGCGCACCGACAGCGTCGCCACATCGCCCTGGCTGAGGACGATGTCGACCATCGGCTCCTCCGCCCCGGCGGTGGCGTCGAGCGCGTTGCGCAGCAGGTTGACCAGCACCTGCTCGATCCGCACCGGGTCGGCCATGACCAGCACCGGATGCTCGGGCACGGTGCGGCTGATCCGGGCGGGGCTGCGGCTGAGCTGCGGCGCCATCATGTCCATCACCGAAGTCACGCAGTCGCGCAGGTCGACCTCGGACAGCTCGTCGGTCTCCTTGCGGGCATGGGCCTTGAGCTGGCGGGTGATCGAGCCCATCCGGTCGATCAGCCCGTTGATCCGGTGGAAGGAGGACAGCGCCTCCTCGGTGCGCTGGCGCTGCATCAGCAGCCGCGCGCCGGCAAGATAGGTCTTCATCGCCGCCAGCGGCTGGTTCAGCTCGTGGCTCACCGCCGCGGCCATCTCGCCGAGCGCCGCCATCTTCGAGGATTGCGCCAGAGACTGTTCGGCGACCTGCAGGCTGCGCTCGGCCCGCTCGCGCTCGGCGATCTCGGCCTGCAGCCGCTGGTTCAGCCGCCGCAGCCGGTCGGATTCCCGCGCCAGCCGCGCCGAGCGGCGGTTCGAGCTCTGCGACACCAGATAGAAGAGCAGCGCCAGCACGATGGCGAAGCCCATGACCTCCATCGCCAGCACCGCCGCCACGCGTTCGCGCACCTGGGCGAAGGACGTGTAGGAGACCAGCCGCCAGCCCTGGAAGGGCACGCGGGTTTCCTGCCGCATCATCGGCTCGCCGTCGACATAGCCGTCCGCCGCCGCCCCGGCGAAGCCGCGCAGGAAGCCCTCGGTGGAGCTCACCGTGGTCTCGAGGAAATCCGCCTCGGTCAGGCCGGTCCAGCGCGGCGTGGTCGACAGCACCACGCGCCCGGTGCTATCGAGCACGAAGACCGCATCCGACAGCCAGGCCCAGCGGGGCAGGAATTTCCTCAGGTCGACCTCGACCGCGATCACGCCCAGCGTGTCGCCGGACTGGCCCACCCGGCGGCTGTAGAAGAAGGCGGTGGCGCCCGCCTCGGTCTGCATCGCCGTGTATATGGTGTCGGAGGAGCGCAGCGCCTCGATGAAATACGGGGCGGAGCGCTGGTTCTGGCCCAGATTGGAGCGTTCTGACGAGGCCACCACCCGGCCGGAGCTGTCGAGCAGCATCAGCCGCGCCGCGCCGATCTCGTCGCGGTACTTGATCAGCAGCTGCGAGGTCTGGACGAAATCCTGCGAGGAGAGCGCGCCCAGCAGCAGCGGATCGCGCGACAGCAGGAGCGGCACGACTTCCTGGCGCTCCAGCTCGCCGATCAGGTTGCCTGAATAGAGCGCGAGGCGCACGTCTGAGCGGGCGCGGCTCGACTCGGAAAAGCGCTGGCTGAGGATCTGGTTGGTGACCCAGATCAGCCCCATGGCCGCAACGAAGAGACCGAGCACCGCAGCACGCAGCGCCCAGGTTCGGTTCGGGCCCAGCGGCGGGCGCAGCTTTTCAAGTCTCTGTGTCACGCGGGGAAGGTAGGCGCGCATCGCGGGAATTCCAAGCGCGCCCGCGCGGCGGTCCGTCCGGTAGGCGGAGCGCCGCGCGCGGATGGCTGCGTCAGGCCGAAACCAGCGACTCGGCCAGGGCCTTGAACATGGCCACGCCGTCGGTGCCGCCATGCAGCGCGTCGACCGCGCGTTCGGGATGCGGCATCAGCCCCAGCACCCGGCGGTTCGAGGACAGGACGCCGGCGATGCGGTCATCGGCGCCGTTGATGTCCTCGGCATAGCGGAAGGCGATGCGGTCCTCTGCCTCCAGCTGCGCGAGCAGGTCGCCGGTGGCGCGGTAATTGCCGTCGTGATGCGCGACCGGAATCTCGATCTTCTGGCCCTTCCCGTAACCCGAGGTGAAGATGCTGTCCGTCGTCTCGACCACGAGATCCACCGGCTTGCAGATGAATTTCAGGTTCGAGTTGCGCATCAGCGCGCCCGGCAGCAGCCCGGTCTCGGTCAGCACCTGGAAGCCGTTGCAGACGCCCAGCACGGCGCCGCCCGATTTCGCGTAGTCGACCACGGCGCGGCAGATCGGCGAATTCGCGGCGATCGCGCCGCAGCGCAGGTAGTCGCCGAAGGAGAACCCGCCCGGAATGCCGACGATGTCGACATTGTCCGGCAGCCCGCTTTCGCCGTGCCAGACCATGGTGGTCTCGGCGCCGGTCACCTCGCGGAAGGCCACCGCCATGTCGCGGTCGCAGTTCGATCCGGGAAAGACGATGACAGCGGCGCGCATCACAGGATCTCGATCTGGTAGCTTTCGATCACGGTATTGGCGAGCAGCTTCTCGCACATCGCGGTCACGCTGTGGCGCGCCGCTTCCGGATCGGTTTCGGACAGGTCCAGCTCGATCACCTTGCCCTGGCGGACGCCGCCGACGCCCTCGAAGCCGAGATTCCCGAGCGCGGTGCGCACGGCCTCGCCCTGCGGATCGAGCACACCGTTGCGCAGCATTACCATGACGCGTGCTTTCATAGTCGTCCCTTGTCGTTGTCAGCGCGGGACGGACAGCCCTGCCCGTCCGCGCAAAAGCAAAAGTAGCCCGTAGGGCGTGGCTAGCCCTCTGCGGCTTTCCGGCGGAACTGGATCACAGTCCCGCCTCCCGGCTTTCAATTGATCAGCGTCGGCTTGATCGGGGTGGCCTGCACCGGCAGGACGCCCAGGCGCTTCGCCACTTCGGAATAGGCGTCCGTGAGGCTGCCCAGATCCTGGCGGAACACGTCCTTGTCGAGCTTCTGCCCGGTCTTGACATCCCACAGCCGGCAGCTGTCGGGGCTGATCTCGTCGGCGACGATCAGGCGCTGGTAGTCGCCGTCCCAGACGCGGCCGATCTCGATCTTGAAGTCGATCAGCTTGATGCCGACGCCATGCATGACGCCCGACAGGAAGTCGTTGACGCGCAGCGCCAGCGCGATCATGTCGTCGAGATCCTGCTGGGAGGCCCATCCGAAGGCGATGATGTGCTCTTCGGTGACCAGCGGATCGCCGAGCCCGTCATCCTTGTAGCAGAATTCCACGATCGGCCGCGGCAGCGCCGTGCCTTCCTCGAGCCCCAGCCGCTTGGCGAGGCTGCCGGCCGCGCGGTTGCGGACGATGACTTCCAGCGGGATGATCTCGACGGCGCGGATCAGCTGCTCGCGCATGTTGATGCGGCGGATGAAGTGAGTCGGCACGCCGATCCCGGCGAGCCCTTCCATGAAGAATTCGGAGAGGCGGTTGTTCAGGACGCCCTTGCCCTCGATCACGTCTTTCTTCTGTGCGTTGAAGGCGGTGGCGTCATCCTTGAAGTACTGGACGAGCGTGCCGGGCTCAGGACCTTCGTAAAGGATCTTGGCCTTTCCTTCATAGACTTTCTTGCGACGTGCCATTGCGTAATCCACCTGGGAGAGAGGCGCGCGTTTGGCGCCGGGTGGCCGTCATATACGGCAAGGCCACACATCCCGCAAGGATGCGGGGAAATCCCTTGTGCGCCACATGAAAATTCCCAAATATGAAGGTGGACGCGCACTAGAAGGGAGATGGTGCCATGACCACTTTTGACCAAAGGGAAAAGGGCTTCGAGTCCATGTTCGTCCGCAGCGAGGAGATGACCTTCAAGGCCATTGCCCGCCGCGACCGCGCCCTGGCCCGCTGGGCCGGACAGCTGCTGGGCAAGTCCGACGAGGAGCTTGCCGACTATGTCGTCGAAGTGGTCCGGGCCGATATCGACGATCCGCGCCACCTGGCTGTCCTGCTCAAGATCCGCGAGGATCTGGGCGACCTGACCACCGAGGAGCAGATCAAGGAGAAAATGGTCGAGTTCTTTGCCAGCGCGAAAGCCGATCTTGCGGCGGGGACCTGATCTTAACTCCCTGTAAGGGCTGATCTCCCACGGGCCGTCCCGGGCGGCCCGCGTTAGGCATTCCTTTGGACGGCCGCCCTATCGTCCCCTCGGGTTCAGGGAACGGAGGGGACGGACATGCCACCGATCACGACGGATGCGGGCCGGGTCCGGCTTGCCTCGCCGCGCGCGCTTGGACGGGCCCTTGTCGCCCCGGTCCTGACGCTGCTGCTGCTTCTGGCCTTCCGCGACAAGCTGCTCTCCGTCGATCTCGCCGAGATGCGCGGCGCCTTCGCCCGCATCGCCCCGGCGGCCTGGCTGCAGGCGGCGGCGCTTGCCGGCCTCGGCTACTGGGCGCTCGGACGCTTCGACGCGGTGGCGCACCGGATGTTCCATACCGGCGTCGGCCAGAAACTGGCCCGCCGTGCCGGCATGGCCGCCATGGCGATATCGCAGACCTTGGGCCTCGGCATCCTGACCGGGGCGCTGGCGCGCTGGCGGATGATTCCCGGGCTCAGCCCCGCGCGCGCTCTGATGCTCTCCACCATCATGGCGGCAGGGTTCTTTGCGATCTGGGCCTGGCTCAGCATGGCGGCGCTGATGCTGCATCCCGAGCTGGAACCCGACACCGCGCTGGCCGCGCATGCCGGGTTCTGGATCACCACCGTGCTCGGCGCCGTGCTGGCGCTCTGGCCCGCCGGCCTTCCGCGGCGGCTGCGGCGGCGGCTGCGCAGCAGCGGCATCGGCATGCGCAGCGTCGCGGCCCTCACCTTCTATGCCGCGCTCGACATGCTGGCAGCGGCCGGGATCATGCATGTGCTGCTCGACGGCGCCGCCGCGGTGCCGCTGCACGTGATGGTGCCGGTCTTCCTGCTGTCGCTCGGCGCGGGGCTGATGGCCGGAACGCCCGCCGGGCTCGGCGCCTTCGAGCTGACCATGCTGTCGCTGCTGCCCTCGACCGATCCCGCGCTGCTGGTTGCCGCCATCACCGGCTACCGCCTGGTGTATTTCGCGGTTCCCGCCACGCTGGCCACGATCGCCCTCGCCGCGCCTGGGCTGATCCGGCCGAAACACGGCGCGATCGAGCTGGAATGGCGCCGCGGCGCCGAGGTCGGCTGCGCGGAGACCGAGCTGGGCCGCGCCCTGGCGGATTGCGCGCTGGCCGAGGCGCATCTCGCGCGCCAGCCCGGTCTGGGCCTGCTGTGGTCGGCCTCGCGCGGCGCGGGCGCCGTCATCGGCGTTGCAGGCCATTCGCTGGTGATGATCCGCGATCCCTTTCCCGCCGATGCCATGGCCGAAGTCGGCGAGGAGTTCCTGAACCTCGCCCGCGACCGCGGCCTCAGCCCCTGCCACTACAAGTGCGGCGCGCGCATGGCGGTGCGCGCCCGCCGCCGCGGCCACCAGGTGCTGCAGGTGGCGCGCGAGGCCTGGCTCGATCCGGCGCAATACGACATCGGCGCCCGCTCCCGCCGCCAGCTGCGCCGCAAGCTGCGCCATGCCGAGAAGGAGGGGCTGGAATTCCTGCCCGCCGATCCCGCGGCGCTGCCGCTGCCGCAGATGGCGCGGATCAATGCCGGCTGGGCGGAGGCACATGGCGGCGAGCGCGGCTTCTCCATGGGCCGGTTCCACCCCTCGATCCTGGCGCATCAGCGCATCTACCTCGCCTGGCAGGGCACCGAGCTGCGCGGCTTCGTCTCCTTCCATGCCTCGGCCGGGGAATGGACGCTGGACCTGATGCGGCCCGCCAGCGACGCCACCGACGGCACCGCGCACGGGCTGATCCATGCCGCGCTGGAAGACGCCAGGGCGCATGGCATCCCGCGCCTGTCGCTGGCTGCCGCACCCTTCGAAGGCGGCGATGCCGATCCCGAGCAGGCGGACGGCCCGCTGGCCCGGCTGCAGAAGCGGCTGGCGGGACGGACAGGCGGGCTGGGCCTCGCACGCTTCAAGGCGATGTTCGACCCGAACTGGGAACCGCTCTACATCACCGCGCCGTCGCGCTGGAAGCTGCTGCGCTCGGGAGCCGAGATCGCCCGCGCCATCGCCCATCCCGAACCGTTCCCCGATCCGCGCAAGGGCCGCGAGCCGAGCCGCTTCCGCCGCTGACCCGGCGCGGCGCGGCGGGCGTCAGAACAGGCTGAGCTGGTCGCCCGGCCGCGGCGGCACGCGGAACTGGCCGCAATCCAGCGGCGGCAGCGGGCCGTCGAGCCCGAGGCGGCGGCAGGCGATGTCGAAGCGGCGGGCCACCAGGTTGGCATGCACTCCCTCGCCCTTCATCCGCCGTCCCCAGTCCGGGCGGTAGTCGCGCCCGCCCTGGGTTTCGCGCACCCGCGCCATCACCCGCGCGGCCCGGTCCGGGAAATTCTCCTCCAGCCAGTCGCGGAACAGCCCGGACACCTCCAGCGGCAGGCGCAGCATGATCCAGCTCGCCGCCTTCGCCCCGGCGGCCCTGCCGGCCTCCAGCACGCGCTCGATCTCGTGATCGGTCAGCGCCGGGATCACCGGCGACATCATGATCCGCACCGGCACGCCTGCCCGCGACAGCCGCGCGATGGTGCCGAGCCTGCGCGCGGGCGCGGGCACCCGCGGCTCCATCTTCCGCGCCACCCCCGGATCCAGCGTCGTCACCGAAATGCCGACCTGCACCAGGTTGCGCTCGGCCAGACGGATGACGAGGTCGAGATCGCGCTCGATCAGCGTGCCCTTCGTGGTGATCGTCACCGGATGGCGGAACTCCAGCAGCACCTCGAGGATCCGGCGCATGACCTGATGCTCCTTCTCGATCGGCTGGTAGGCGTCGGTATTGGTGCCGATGGCGACCGGGCGCGGCTCGTAGCCCCGGGCCGACAGCTCCTTTGCCAGTCGTTCCGGCGCGTTCGGCTTCACCGTCAGCCGCGTCTCGAAATCCAGCCCCGGCGAGAGTCCCAGATAGGCATGGCTCGGCCGCGCATAGCAGTAGATGCAGCCATGCTCGCAGCCCCGGTAGGGGTTCACCGAACGGTCGAAGCCGATATCCGGCGACTGGTTGCGCGTGAGTATCTTGCGCGCGTCCTCGTGAACCACATGGGTGCGCAGGAAGGGCAGATCCTCGGGGATGTCCCAGCCGTCGTTGAAGGGCACATGCGCCAGCGCCTCGAAGCGCGGCGTGTCATTGGTCGCGGCGCCCCGGCCACGGCGCCTGTCGGTTGCAATTTCGTGTCTGCGCATGCGGCTCTCCATGCCGGAAGCATGGAACATTAACAGAACATTTGCAAGATCGGGCGCAAGGCCCTGGCAGGCCGCAGCAGGGCGCCCCATCTGGGATCCAGGAGGATGCCATGCCGTTCGGAAAGTTCCTGTTCGTCCTCGGCCTCGCCATCGCGGCGGCCGGGATCACCATCGCCGCCGTCTGGGCGGCCTTCGGCCCCCTGCCCGGCTCGGCCTTCGCCTTCGCGCTGCCGGTCACAATCGCGCTGGCGCTGGCCGTGCCGCGGCGCTGAGGATCAGGCGGCCGCGGCGGCCGCCGCCTGTTCGCGGATCCGCTGGACCATCGCCCGCACGCCGTTCGAGCGCTGCGCCGAGAGATGCTCGTCGAGGCCGAGCCGCGCCAGTTCGGCATGGGCGTCCACCTTCAGCACCTCGCCCACCGGCAGGCCGGAATAGAGCGCATGCAGCACCGCGATCAGCCCGCGCACGATCATCGCGTCGCTTTCGCCCTTGAAGCTGTAGACCGCGCCCGTGCCGGTGCCGTCGATCTCGGGATGCAGCCAGACCTGGCTGGCGCAGCCATCCACCTTGGTCGCGGGCACCTGCAGCGCCGGGTCGAGCCCGTCCATCGCCTTGCCCAGCTCGATCACGTGGCGGTAGCGGTCTTCCCAGTCATCTAGGAACTCGAAGGTCTCCGCTATCTCTTCGAACGCTTCGCTTGCCATCCCGGCCTCCATCTCAATCGCCTGACAGGTAGGGGTTTTCCGTCGCAGCGTCCAGTGCGGCGCAGGGTCCGAAGCCGCTTCCCCCGCCTCCGGTTTTGGGCTATCGGATCGGTCATGACACGCTTCCTCACGACCCGCCGCGCCGCCATCCTGTCGCTTGCCGCCCTCGGCCTGGCCGGGGCCTGCGGGCGCGAGCCGCCCAAGACGCTGGAACCGGAAGGCGGCTATCCCCCGCTGGTGCTGGAAGACCGGGAGCTGATCCCGGCGGTCGACGCGATGACCGTGGAGCCGACCCCGGGCGGCGTGATCGTCACCGCCACCGGGCACATGGTGCCGGGCTATTGGGACATCGGCCTGGTCTCGCCGCCCGGACCGCGCGCCGTCGCCAGCGAGATCCAGCTGGAATTCCGCGTCCGCCCGCCGGTCGTTCCGGAAGATGCCGGCAGCGCCCCGACCCAGCAGGTGAGTGCCGCGCGCTACATCACCGATGCCGAGCTTGCCGGGGTGCGCAGCATCACCGTATCGGGCGCCACCAACAGCCGCACCAGCCGCCGCTGAGCCAAAACGGAAAAGGGCGCCCCTGGGCGCCCCTGTTCCAGCCGGACCCGAAAGCGGGCGCCGCCTCAGAGTTCGACGATCCGGATCGTGTCGCCCTGGGCAGACAGGGCGATGCCGCCCTCGCAGAGCCGCAGCGCATCCTCGCCGAAGACCGACCGGCGCCAGCCCTTCAGAGCCATCAGGTCGCGTTCGCCCGCGGCGATGGCATCGAGTTCCGCCGTCGTGGCGATCAGCTTCTGCGCGACGCCGGACTGCTCGGCCTTGGCCTTCAGCAGCACCCGCAGAAGCTCGGCCAGCGCCTGGCTGACATTCGACTTGTCGATCTCTTCCTTGCGCGGCACCGACTCGGGCGGCGTGGCCAGGCCCTTCTCGACCGCCGCGAGGATGCCGTCGGCGATCTCGCCCTTGCGCGCCTCGCGCAGCAGCAGGCGCGACCGCGACAGGTCGCCGGCATTCTTCGGCTTGGTCGAAGCCAGCTCCAGCAGCGCATCGTCCTTGAAGACGCGGCTGCGCGGGATGTTGCGTTCCTGCGCGAAGCGCTCGCGGAATTCGGCCAGCGCCGCCACGACGCCCATGAACTTGCCGCTCTGGGTGCGGGTCTTCACCCGCTGCCAGGCCTCTTCGGGGCGCGAGATGTAGGTCTCGGGATCGGTGAGGACCTTGATCTCCTCCTCGACCCAGCCCTTGCGGCCCGCCTTCTCCAGCTGGGCCGAGAGATACTCGTAGATCACCCGCAGATGGGTGACGTCGGCCAGCGCATAGGTCAGCTGGGCGTCGGTCAGCGGGCGGCGGCTCCAGTCGGTGAAGCGCGAGGACTTGTCGAGGCTCGCCTTGGCGATGCGCTTGACCAGCGTCTCGTAGCCGACCTGCTCGCCGAAGCCGCAGACCATGGCCGCGACCTGGGTATCGAACAGCGGTTCGGGGATGACGTTGCCGTCGTGGAAGAAGATTTCCACGTCCTGCCGCGCGGCGTGGAACACCTTGACGACATCGGTGTTCCGGCAGAGCTCGTAGACGGGCTCCAGGTCGATCCCATCGGCAAGCGGGTCGATCAGCACCGCCGTCTCCTCGCCCTCGCCGGGATAGGCGATCTGCAGGAGGCAGAGCTTGGAATAGTAGGTCCGCTCGCGGAGGAATTCCGTATCCACCGTAACGTAGGGGTGCTGGGCGGCACGGTTGCAGAAATCGCGCAGCTCTTCCGTCGTGGTCAGGGTCTTCATCTGATCTTTTTCTTCTTTGCGTTCCGTGGCCTTGGCGCGATGGCCAACGATGCGGCCCGCGGCGGCGCAATGTCAAGTGAGGGTGAATCGGCTCCGGTCGCCCGTCGCGAAGCGGCGCAGCGCCTCCGGGTAGAGGCGGTGCTCCAGCGGCAGCACGCGGGCGGCGAGGCTTTCGGGGGTGTCGTCGGGCAGGATCTGCAGCTCGGCCTGTCCGAGGATCGGGCCGCCGTCGAGTTCCGGCGTGACCTCGTGCACGGTGCAGCCATGCTGCGCGTCGCCCGCCTCGATCGCGCGGGCATGGGTGTGCAGCCCGCGGTATTTCGGCAGCAGCGACGGGTGGATGTTCAGCATTTTGCCGTGCCAGCGGGCGACGAAGCCCTCGGTCAGCACGCGCATGAAGCCGGCGAAGCAGATGATGTCGGGCTGTGCCGCGTCCAGGACGCGGGTCAGTTCGGCCTCGAAGGCCGGGCGATCCTTGCCGAAGGGCCGGTGGTCGACGACAGCCGTCGGGATGCCGCGCGCGGCGGCCTTTTCCAGCCCGCCCGCACCGGCATTGTTCGACAGCACCAGGCACGGCCGCGCGGGATGTCCGCCGGTCATCGAGTCGGCAAGGGCCACCATGTTGGAGCCCCCGCCGGAAATCAGGATCGCGACGCGTTTCGTCAAGCGAGCGACCCCTCGTAGGTCACGCCCTCGCCCGCGGTCACGGTGCCGATGCGGGAGACGGTCTCGCCCTCGGCCTTCAGCAGCGCCTCGATCGCGTCCGCGCGGTCGGCCGCGACCGCGACGACCATGCCGATGCCGCTGTTGAAGGTCTTGAGCATCTCCGCCTGCGTCAGCCCGCCCGCCTTCGCGAGCCAGGCAAAGACCGGCGGCAGCGTCCAGCTCGACAGGTCGATGGTGACGCCCAGCCCTTCGGGCAGCACGCGCGGCACGTTCTCGGTCAGCCCGCCGCCGGTGATATGCGCCAGCGCATGCACGCCGCCCGCGGCGATCGCGGCCTTCAGCGGCTTTACGTAGAGCCGGGTCGGCACCAGCAGCGCCTTGCCCAGGGTCTCGCCGATGAAGGGCGCCTGGTCGTCCCAGGTTAGCCCGGCCGACTCGACGATCTTGCGCACAAGAGAATAGCCGTTGGAATGCACGCCGTCCGAGGCGAGGCCCAGCAGCACGTCGCCCTCGGCCACGTCCGCGGGCAGGTGCGCGCCGCGCTCCATCGCGCCGACGGCAAAGCCCGCCAGGTCGAAATCGCCCGCCGGATACATGCCGGGCATCTCGGCGGTCTCGCCGCCGATCAGCGCGCAGCCAGACAGTTCGCAGCCCTTGGCGATGCCTTCGATCACCTGGGTCGCAGCCTCCAGCTCGAGCTTGCCGGTGGCGAAATAGTCGAGGAAGAACAGCGGTTCGGCGCCCTGGCAGATCAGGTCGTTGACGCACATGGCCACGAGGTCGATGCCGACGGTGGAGACATGGCCGGTATCGATGGCCAGCCGCAGCTTGGTGCCGACGCCGTCGGTCGCCGCCACGAGGATCGGATCCTGGTAGCCTGCGCCCTTGAGGTCGAAGAGCGCGCCGAAGCCGCCCAGGCCCGACATCACCCCCGGGCGAGAGGTCGCCGCGGCCGCGGGCTTGATCCGCTCCACCAGCGCATTGCCTGCCGCGATATCCACCCCTGCCTCGGCATAGGTCAGGCCGTTCTTTCCGTCGCTCATGTCTCGATCCTTCGCTGCGCGGGCTCCGCCTATAGCAGTCCCGGGATCAGTGCAATCGTCTCGCGTCCCGCGGCCCCTTGACGCCGCCTGCCCGTCTGATAGCCCTTTCGGCGGCGGGCCTGTAGCTCAATGGTTAGAGCAGAGTGCTCATAACACTTTGGTTGGGGGTTCAAGTCCCTCCGGGCCTACCAATCCGCCATGCCGCGCACCTCAGCCCCGCAGGATCAGCAGATCGGCCGGAGGCGACCTGACCAGCGCCCGGGCGAAGCTGCCGAGCAGCCCCGGCACGGCGGCTGTCCGGGCATGCGCCCCCACCGCCACCAGATCGGGCGCCGCAGCGTCCATCGCCTCGGCAAGGGCATCTTCGACCGGCAGGGCGCGGGGCTCCGGCCTGGGCAGCTGCCGCGGCAGCGCTTCCTCCAGCCACCAATGGTCGATCCGTGCCCTGGCATCTTCCAGAAACGGCGCAAGCTCCGCCGCGTCCCGGTCCGGCGCAGGCCGGCCGCGGAGCGGAAGCTGCAGCGCGTGGAAGCTGGAGAACCGGGCCTCCGGTGCCAGCTCTGCCGCCCAGCGGGCCGCGGCGGCGCAGGCTTTCGAAAGGTCGATGCCGCAGAGCACGCTGCGGTACGGCGCCCCGGCCGGACGCGAGACCAGCAGGACCGGACGGCCGGTCGCCCGCACGATCCGTTCGGCGGTTGTCCCGGAGACCATGTCCCAGACCGGGCGCGGCCGGTGCGTCCCGAGCACCACCAGATCCGGCCCGGTTTCCGCAATCGCCGCGAGCAGCGTCCCGGCCGGCGCGCCGCGCTCCACCCGCAGCTCGGTCCTGCAGGGCGGCAGATCCCGGCCCTGCCTTTCAAGCTCGCGCCGGGCGTCTTCGAGCAGACGGGCCGACAGCGCCGGCGGCAGGTCGGCATCGATCACGCAGCAGAGAACCAGCGTCGCGCCATGCGCGGCGGCCAGGGCCTGTGCCCGCTGCCGCGCCCGGGCGGAGCGGGGCGACAGGTCCGAACCAGCGAGAATCGTCTTCATGATGCCCTGTCCTCCCGCAATGCCCCATGCGCGATCATATTCCAAAACCGCGCATCTCCAACGGAGATGACCGGCACAGGCCCGCGAACGCCTGTCCGGCCGAGTCTCCGGACCGCGCGTGCCGCGGGCAGACCGGCGGCACGCGCGTACGCAGTTTGCAACTTTGACGCGCATTCCCGCCCGAAGATTCGGCATCGGCATGTCCGGAGCGGTTCCGCGCGGCCCGTTAACCATCTGGCTTTTTGCGCGGCGTAACTTTTGGGCCGAGACCGGGTTGGGGGAGAGTCCAGTTTCTTACGGAGACGCCCATGGTCTACCTTCGCCTCATGATATTCTCGCTGCGCCAGCTGAGCGCACTCGGCCTGTGGCAGGCCGGCGCCGAACTCGGCGGCAGCGAGGAACTCCGCCGCCGCACCGACCGCCACCGCCGCCTGCAGGTTGCAGCCGCCGAAGCCCTGCGCCAGCAGATCCGGCGCGATCTGGCCCGGCTGCCGGTCAGCGCCCTTCTGCAGCGCTGAGCGCCGGGGCCCGCGCAAGCATCGCCGCCCGCAAGGGCGGTCCGGCCGCCGCAAGTGCGGAGGCCATGTCAGTTTCCCGACTTGAAGCCGCCCACGGACCGGGCTTGCGGGCACGCCCTGCTGCAAAGCCGGACACGCCCGCCAGCGAGACAGCGCCGCGCCGCTCGCGGCGACCCGTTCAGCCCATCGGGCCAGACCGCATGCTGCGGCACCGGCAGCCCCCGCCCCGGCCCGCGCAGACGGTGCCCTGCACCGCCCCTAGCGGGCCAGCAGCAAGTCGGCGCGCAGACCGCCATGGGCGCTGCTGCTTCCCAGCCGCAGCTGGCCGCCATGGCTGCGCGCGATGTCCGCCGCGATCGACAGGCCGAGCCCGACTCCCGGCAGGTTCTGGTTGCGCGCCGGATCGAGCCGCGCGAAGGCCTTCACTGCCTGGTCGCGCTGCACCTCGGGGATGCCCGGCCCGTCATCCTCGACCCGGATCGTCAGCGACCGCTTGCCCGCCTCCAGGCTGATCCAGGCATGGCTGCCGTAGCGCACGGCGTTGCCCACCAGATTGTCGAGCGCGCGCTGCACCGCCATCGGCCGCATCTGCACCGTCCCGGTCTCGTCGCAGCGCGCCAGCGACACCGGCAAACCTCCGCGCTCGCTGCGCGCCACGAAATCCCGCAGCAGCTCCGCCGCATCGACGGGCTCGGCCGCTTCCAGCGCATCGCCGCGGGCGAAGGACAGGAACTCGTTCACCAGCCGCTCCATGTCGGCCACGTCGCGGGTCAGCGCCTCGGTCTCCTCGCTCTCGTCCATCAGCGACAGTTCCAGCCGCATCCTGGTCAGCGGCGTGCGCAGGTCGTGGCTGATCCCCGAGAGCATCAGCGTGCGGCTTTCGATCTGGCGCTCGATCCGGTCGCGCATGTCGAGGAAGGCAAGCCCCGCCAGCCGCACTTCCCGCGCGCCGGAGGGCTTGTAGGCGACATGGCGTCCCTTGCCGAAATCCTGCGCCGCCGCCGCCAGCCGGGTGATCGGCTTCAACTGGTTGCGCAGGAAGAGATAGGCGATCAGCGTCATCAGCAGCCCGGTGAACAGCATCAGCACCAGCAGCTGGTGGGGATTCGAGGCCGAGACCCGCTCGCGGTCGAAGCGCAGGTCGACATTGCCGTAGCGGGTCGGCACCCGCATGTGGACGCTGCTTTTCGAGCGCACCAGATCGATGGCGATCGTCCGCGGCAGCCCGGCCCGCAGCGCCTCGATCACCGGCCCGCCCGAGAGATCGTACCAGCGGTAGCCCTCTTCCATGTCGTCCTGCGAGGGGATCGTCACCCGGATGCCCAGCTTCGGCCCCAGATCGCGCGCCACCAGACGGGCGGCTTCCAGCGTGCGTGCAGAGTCGATCTCGCCCAGCAGGTAGTTCAGCTCCACCAGCACGCTGTCGGTCATCTGCGCGGTCACGTCGTCGACATGGCGCTGGATGAAGACGATGGACACCACCAGCTGCAGGATCACCACCGGCAGGAGAAGGATGAGAGTCGCGCGCCAGGTGAGGCTCTGCGGCATATAGGGTTTGAGACTTAGGCCTGCCATGGCCTAGCTCTAGCAGAAGCACCGGCGGCGCAAAGCCGCAAAACGCGGAGGCACGGCACGGCATGGCGGCACAGGCGGAATTCGACCCGGACCCCGGCAAGGCGGAGGAGATCGCTCCCGGGCTCAGGCGCATCCTAGCGCCGAACCCCTCGCCGATGACCTTCCGCGGCACAAACACCTACCTGATCGGCCGCCGCGAACTGGCGCTGGTCGATCCGGGTCCGGACGACCCCGCGCATCTTTCGGCGCTGCTGGCAGCGATCGGAGGGGCGCGGCTGCGCCATATCCTCGTGACCCACAGCCACCGCGACCATAGCGGGCTGGTTTCCGCCCTCGCCCGCGCGACCGGCGCGCCGGTGCTAGCCTTCGGCGGCCCGGAGGCGGGACGCAGCGCCGCCATGGCCGAACTGGCGGCGGAGGGCCTGATCGGCGGCGGCGAAGGCACCGATACGTCCTTCGCCCCCGACCGCTGCCTCGCCGACGGAGAAAGCCTGGAGCTGGAAGACGGAACGATGGAGGCGCTGCACACGCCGGGGCACATGGGCAACCACCTGTGCTTCGCCTGGAACGGCGCAATCTTCTCGGGCGACATCGTCATGGGATGGTCGAGCTCGCTCGTCTCGCCGCCCGACGGCGACCTCGCGGATTTCTACCGCTCCTGCGCGCGGCTGCGGGCACGGCCGGAGACCGTGCTCTACCCCGCCCATGGCGCCCCCGTCGCCGATCCGGCGGCCCGGATCGACGCGCTGGTCGCCCATCGCCGCGGCCGGGAGGCGCAGATCCTCGCCGCCCTTGCCGAGGGACCCGGCACCCTGCCCGCGCTGACCGAACGGATCTACCATGATGTCGGCCGGGCGCTCTGGCCTGCCGCGTCGCGCAACCTGCTGGCGCATCTGGTGGAGATGTCGGGGCGCGGTCTGGTCTCGGCCGAGCCCGCGCTTTCGCCCGCGGCGGTGTTTTCCGAAGGTCAGGAACAAAAAAGCAAATCCGGCGGCAAAACCCTCTTGCACCCCCCGGGGGCCTTGGATAGATAGCCCTCCACAGCGTTCCGGCGTAGCTCAGCGGTAGAGCAGTTGACTGTTAATCAATTGGTCGTAGGTTCGATCCCTACCGCCGGAGCCAGATCACCCCGATCTGGAAGCTGTGTGCCACAGGCACCGAAACGGGTCCGCAGGCTGGCTGCCTGACCGTGATCCGGGACCACAGGTCCGAAACATGTTCCGGCGTAGCTCAGCGGTAGAGCAGTTGACTGTTAATCAATTGGTCGTAGGTTCGATCCCTACCGCCGGAGCCATCTTCCCCACCTGATCCGATCCGCACCGCCCAGAAGGGCGCGCGCAGGCGACGCGCGGCACTGTCCTGCCCTCGAATCCGGGCCCGCGATTCCCGCTCCGACAGCTTTCCGCCGCCTTTGGAGGCGCATCCGGCAAGAGTTATCCCCATGCCGCTGCGGAAAGCGGCGCACGGCGGTTGGGCATCCGCCAGGGCCCCTCCGGCGCCGGTTTTTTCTGCGCTGCAGCATGCCTTCGGCTCCGACACGCAGGTTAACCATTTGAATTTCCGCCCTTCGCCGCGGCGCGTTCCGGCCTGCCGTTCCGGCAATGTTGCATCCCTGCCGCAGGGTTCCCCGCAATCTTCCGAGTCGGCTTTATCGGCGAGAATTCGCCGATTTTGGCCCCAACATATCAGCCCCCCGGCATGCGACGCATCTAGATATTGCTGCAAGGCGCCCCAGCAGCTAAGCGTGCCCCTCGAAGGTCACGAGCATGTCAAGTCGCGAAAGTCCGACCAGCCAGGGAGTGTGTTGATGAAGACGCTTGGATTCGAGAATGCCCCCGGGAAGCGGTCGGGACTGTTTTCAGAGAAGCGGATTTTCCTGAAATCCGATGACGGCACCCGCTTCGTACGATTGCGAAGCCGGGACCAGATCCTTGCCTGGGCAGGCGGCATAATGCTTGTCGGATGGACCGTCACCGCCACCGCGCTGGTCACCGTCCAGTTCGCCCAGGGCACCGCCAGCCGCGAACAGGCCGCCGCCGACCGGCAGGTGTACGAAACCCGGATCAACGCGCTGGCCGCCGAACGCGACCGCCGCCACATGGAAGCCCTCGCCGCGCAGGACCAGTTCGCCACGCTCCTCGGCCAGCTTTCCACCCTCCAGACCCGCATCTTCGACGCCGAGCTCTCCGCCAAGGAGAAATCCGACGAGACCGAGATGCTCCGCCAGCAGCTGCGCACCGCGCAGGCCGGGCTGGACAATGCCACCGACCGCCTCGCCGCCCTGGAAAAGGGCGAAGCCGCCGACGCGGCAGACGATGCCGCCCTCGCGCTGATGACCGGCGCCCTGGGCGACATGGCCGAAGAGCGCCAGGCTCTGGCCGACCAACTGGCTCAAAGCGAAGCCGAGCTGGCCGACCTGAACCTGACCCTGCGTCTGGAAGGCGAGAAGAACGACCGCATCTTCTCCAAGCTCGAGGATGCCGTGACGGTGTCGATGGACCCGCTCGACAAGCTCTTCGCGAAGGTCGGGCTGAACCCCGACCAGCTGATCGACACGATGCGCAACCGCTATGACGGCAAGGGCGGCCCGCTGGAGCCGATCTCCTACTCGACCAGCGGCGAGGCCGGGCCGGAAACGGCGCGGGCCAACAACATCCTGACGCACATGCAGACGCTGAACCTCTACAACATGGCGATCGACGCGCTGCCGATGGCGATGCCGATCGAGGGAAAGTACCGCGAGACCTCGCCCTTCGGCTACCGGCGCGATCCGATCCGGGGATCGTCGCGGATGCATGAGGGCGTCGATTTCGCGGCCGCCTACGGCACGCCGGTCCGCTCCACCGCGGACGGCGTGGTGACCTATGCGGGCTGGATGAGCGGCTACGGCCGGCTGGTGACGGTCCGTCACGAATTCGGAATCGAGACGCGCTACGGCCACATGTCGAAGATCAAGGTCAAGGTCGGACAGAAAGTCTCGAAAGGCGAGGTTGTCGGTGCTATGGGTAATTCGGGCCGCTCCACCGGCACGCACCTGCACTACGAGGTCCGTGTCGGCGGCAAGCCGACCAACCCAATGACCTATATCACGGCAGCACGCGATGTTTTCCAAAAATAAACTGACCGATCCGGCGCCGAAGCCGGCGGGGGAACCAGACAAGGCCCAGGCGGAACCGAAGGGCGCGCCCGCGATGTCCAGCCCGGTTCCCTCCGCTCCCGCCCCGAAAGCACCGGTGTCCGTCCTGTCCTCCGATCTCACCGTCGTCGGCAATGTCCGCACCGCGGGCGACATCACTGTCCAGGGCAAGGTGGAGGGCGATATCCGCGCCCAGCTCCTGACCGTCGGCGAGGGCGCCGTGGTCTCCGGCGAGATCGTTGCCGATGACGTCGTGGTCAATGGCCGGGTGATCGGCCGCGTCCGCGGCCTGAAGGTCCGCCTGACCTCCACCGCGAAGGTCGAGGGCGACATCATCCACAAGACCATCGCGATCGAGGCCGGCGCCCATTTCGAGGGCTCGGTCCAGCGCCACGAGAACCCGCTGGCCGATGCCAAGGAAGCGCTGCCGCCGCCCGCGCCGAAGGCACCGCCGCCCGCAGCGCCCTCCGACCAGGGCTGATCCCGATCCATGCCGCCTGACCTGGGCGCGCGGTTTCCGCGCGCCCTTTGCGTTTGCGATCACCCGCAATGCGGGAACCTCTTCGATTCGAAACCCGCAAAAATTGCATGGAATTGATCTGGATCAAGGAGGACGCAACGTTCCGCGGGCTATCTGGAGAAATCGGAGGGGTTCCGGGGGAGGACACGGCCAGCGGGCAACCAGCTGACGTGGCCGGAACGGCATCCGGTCCGCCGGACAGCGCGGCGCATTTCCGCAGCCGCCATCCGCGCATGGACAGGCAGGTCGGCCCTTGGGCGCCGGCCTGCCGCTCCGTTGCCGCCATGCAGGATCAGCCGCAGGATCAGCGCAGGCCGCCAAGCTCCCGGATGTCCTGCCGGTCGACCTCGCTGCCGAGCACCGCCTTGTAGGCCACCAGATCCGCGGCGGACATCACCTGCACCTTGCAGCCGAACACCTCGCGTGTCGCCCAGCGGCGGAAACCGATGCGCTGCTCCACCCATTCCCCGGTCGCGGCACAGAGGATCCCCCGCCCGCGCGAGTCCCCGATCTCGATCTTCCGGCCGCCATGCACCGCCTTCAGCTAGGTGATGTCCCAGGGGCCGTCCGCGACCGCCTCCGGTCCCCAGACGACATGGTCCGCGATATCCGCCAGGAAGCCTTCGGCGCCCGTGCCGAGCGGCGCATAGAGGTCGATGTCGTTCAGCGGGCGCGTGGCGTCATGCGCGACGGCGGCCAGCCCTCCGGCGATCTGGTAGGGCAGCCCGTGCTCCGCCAGCTTGCGGAGGATCCATTCCGGCGCAGCGCGCTGCTCTGCAGTGCCGCCAGCCATGGGGCCTCCTTGCGTCGGGCGCGCGGCAGGCCTCGCCGCCGGGCCGGGCGCGCCAGCCGTGGCCCAGGGCGCCGCCGCAGACACGGCAGGGGCCGGACCTTGCGGCCCGGCCCCTGCATCGGTCCCGAAGGCAGGAAGATCAGAGGATCTTCTGCCCGGTCTTCTCGATATCGGCGAGGAAGGCCGCCAGGCCCTTGTCGGTCAGCGGGTGGCTGACAAGCCCCTTGATCACCGAGGGCGGCGCGGTGATCACGTCGGCACCGATGCGCGCGCTTTCGGCGACATGGTTGGCCGAGCGGATCGAGGCGGCGAGGATCTGGGTCTCGAAGCCGTAATTGTCGTAGACCTCGCGGATATCCGCGATCAGCTCCATGCCGTCGAGGTTGATGTCGTCGAGGCGTCCGATGAACGGGGAGATGAAGGTCGCCCCGGCCTTCGCGGCCAGCAGCGCCTGGTTGACCGAGAAGCAGAGCGTGACGTTGACCATCTTGCCCTCGCCCGAGAGCACCTTGCAGGCCTTCAGCCCGTCCCAGGTCAGCGGCACCTTGACGGTGATGTTCGGCGCGATCTCGGCCAGCTTGCGGCCCTCTGCGATCATCTTGCCGGCTTCGGTGGAGACCACCTCGGCAGACACCGGGCCCTCGACAAGGGCGCAGATCTCTTTCGTCACTTCGAGGATGTCGCGGCCCGACTTCATGATCAGCGACGGGTTGGTGGTCACGCCGTCGACCATGCCCAGATCGTTCAGCTCGGCGATCGCGTCGATATCGGCGGAATCGACAAAGAATTTCATGCGCTCTCTCCTTTGGCCTCCCCTCGCGGGTCACGGACCTGTTAACGCAAACAGGCCGCCGGGGGGAGTCCCTGCGCTGATAGGACGCCCGTGCGCCGAGGGGAAGCGGGAACTCGGTTTCGTCGGATGCCGCGGACCTCGGGACTCGACACGGGCGCTGTTTTGGCCAAGCATGCGACCATTGTTCGAATTCATTATAGGAAGGATTTCCCATGACACATGCACGTCCGCTCCATGCGGCCATGCTGGCGGGTCTGGCCCTAGCCGCGCTCCTTGCACTTGCTGCTGCCAATCAGCACTACAAGGTGACCGACACGCTCGGCCTACTCAGCGCCATTCTCCTTCCTCTGGCGATCTATGGCATCGCCACCGGAAGGATCGCCGAGATCTCGGGTCCCGGCGGCTGGGGCGCCGTGTTCCGGCTGGAAGCGAAGTCGCCCGCCATTGCGCGTAGCCTTCAGGAACCAACTGAGGATGAGAAAATCTTTCTCTATGGGAAAGGCTCTCTTGCTCAGCTTGCACGGTTCCGCGAGCGCCTCCAGCCAGGCAAGCCGGTAGGACTGTCTCTCATGCTTGGCCGCGGCGGATATCTCGCCGACGCCATCGAAACTTATCTGCGGACATTCATAGCCTTCGATCCGGCCCTCACCGTGCTGTTCCGCGAAAAGGACTCCGGAAAGGTAGTCGCGGCAGCAGACGGCACGCGCCTGCTGGCGCTTCTTTCGGTCGATGAACTGCGGCAACCTTTCATGGACATGCTGGGAAGCCAAGGCGATGGTGCCGGTCTTTCCGAACTCCTTCAAGTCACCCGCGAATTTGCAGAGCACTCGACGACCAACGCAGAAGCGCTCAGATTGATGATGGATACGGGCCTTGAGTCTCTGCCGAAGCTTGATGCAAATGGCGAGCCGATTGGAATCGTCCGCCGCAGCGACATTACCGGTCGGCTCCTGCTACGGCTGGCGGACGCCTAACCCACTCCCATCCTCCGCTCCATCCACCGCAGCGCCATGCCGGACCAGTCGGCATGGCTTCCCGCGCGGTCGCGCAGCGCGAAGCCGTGCGGCGCGCGGCCGAAGACATGGGCATCGACATCGAGCCCGGCCTCCGCCGCCGTCTCCAGTAGCCGCGTCAGGTGCTGCACCGGCACCGAGCGGTCGCCGAGCGCATAGGCCAGGAACAGCGGCACCTGCGGCACGCCGTGGGGATGCTCCGCCAGCCCGACTGGCCAGGCATCGTAGAAGGCCTGCTTTTCGGCGGGCGGATAGTCCGGCTTGCCCGGCGGGTACTTGTGGTGGCGGTGATTGGCATTGATCGGCGCGTAGGTGATCACCGCCCCCGCCGCGCCCGGCGCATGGCAGGCCAGCACGCCCGCCAGATGCCCGCCCGAAGACAGCCCGAAGAGGAAGAGCGGCAAGGGTTCCAGCGCGTCCAGATGGGCCAGCGCCGCCAGCCCGTCCTGCAGCGCCGCATCGGCGGGCCAGACGCCGCCGGCCCCGTCCGCCTGGCCCGGCAGGCGGTGGACCAGCACATGCGCCTCGATCCCCTGCGCCGCGAGCCAGAGCGCCACCTCGGTACCCTCCTTGTCCAGCATCAGCTTCGTATAGCCGCCGCCCGCAAGCACGAGCGCGCGCGCCCGCGGCGCCTCCGCGGCGAAGGACTGCAATTCGGGGCGCAGCACATGCGCGATCTGGCGGTCGGGCCATGCGCCCCCGGCAATCGCTGCGGGACCGTCGCCCAGCGGGACGACGTCGGGACGGGGCGGCAGGTCGGACATGGGATCACTCGCTATCGGCAGGACACGGTGCCGAGCCTATCCGCCCTGCGCGCCCGCGTTAAGGGTTCGGAGATTCCCATGCGGCGGAAAATGCGGTAGCCTCCGGGAAAAGAACAAGCCCGAGGCAGCAGAGCAGATGACCCATATCGAAACGGCCACCGCCGTGAAGCCCGACGTGCGCGACCAGATCCTCAGGAATGCGGGGGCCGTGCTGGAGGACCCCGAGCTGATGGCGGCGCTGATCGCCGCCGATGACGGCATGCGCGGCAAGAACGTGATCGACCTGCGGGGCCTGGCCATCGCGCGGCTGGAAGACCGGCTGTCCCGTCTGGAGAACACGCACCAGAACGTGCTGTCGGCGGCCTACGAGAACGTCTCCACCACCACCCAGGTGCACCGCGCCATCCTGGCGATGATCGGCCCGCTGCAGCTGGAGGCCTTCCTCGACTGCCTCGGCAGCGACGTCGCCGACATCCTGCGCGCCGCTTCGATCCGCATCCTGGTCGAGGGCCGCATGCCGATCGAGCATTCCGTTCTGGTGCCGGTGGGAATGGGCGACATCACCCGCTACATCGACAGCTGGCGCTCCGGCCGCCCGGTGCCGATCGCGCTGCGCCGCGTCCCCGAGAAGATGCCGCGGCTGCATGACGAGAGCCGCGGCCCGATCCGCAGCGAGGCGCTCTACCGGCTGGAGCTCGGCGACACCGCCCCGGCAGCACTGCTGGCCATCGGGGCCTCCGATCCCGACCAGTACCTGCCCAGCCACGCGACCGACCTGCTGGAGCTGTTCGGCCGGGTCTGCGAACGCACGCTGCGCGGGCTGCTCGCGTGATCGACCTGCCCCCGGCCACCCGCGACCTGCTGGAACGCTGGCTGACCTCGCTGAAGGCGCTCGACGACGCCTCGGACGCGACGATCCTGGCCTATGGCGGCGACCTGCGCGACTATCTGGGCTTCATGGCCGGCTATCTGGAGGGCGGCGCCGCGCCTGCGAGCCTGCGCGCCGTCGACCTGACGGCGATGCGCGCCTGGCTGGCCCACGAGACCGGCAAGGGCCTGGCGGCACGCTCGCGGGCGCGGGCGCTGTCGGCGGTGAAGAGCTTCTACAACTGGTGGTCCGAGCGCGAGGCCTTCGACGCCACCGCGGTGCTCTCCACCCGTTCGCCGCGCTACACCCGCAAGCTCCCCCGCCCGCTGACCGAGGACGCGGCGAAGGCGGTGCTGGAAACCGTCGAGCTGCAGGCCCGCGATCCCTGGGTTGCCGCCCGCGACGTGGCTGTGGTGACGCTGCTCTACGGCTGCGGACTGCGCATTTCCGAAGCGCTGGGACTCGATGCAGGCCAGGCGCCGCTGCGCGAGAGCCTGCGCATCGTCGGCAAGGGCGGCAAGGAACGCGTCGTGCCGGTCCTGCCGGTCGCCCGCGAGGCGGTCGAGCGCTACCGCCGCCTCTGCCCGTGGGAGCTGTCGCCGGGCGGGCCGCTGTTCCGCGGCGCCAAGGGCGGCACGCTGAGCCAGAGCGCCATCCAGAAGGTGATCCGCGCGACGCGGCTGCAGCTCGGCCTGCCCGCCACGGCGACGCCGCATGCGCTGCGCCACAGCTTCGCCAGCCACCTGCTGAACCGCGGCGGGGACCTCAGGACCATCCAGGAGCTCCTGGGCCATGCCAACCTGTCGACTACCGAGGCCTATACCTCGCTGGACGCTGCGCGTCTGATGGATGTCTATCACGGCGCCCATCCGCGCGGCTGAGACCTGCCGCAGGGCATTGCGATGCCCTGCGAAAACCGGCTTGACGCCCCTTCCGGGGCCGGATATCCGGTCATTCCAAGGCGGGTGTAGCTCAATGGTAGAGCAGCAGCTTCCCAAGCTGACGACGAGGGTTCGATTCCCTTCACCCGCTCCATCGCATTGATGCGCTGTGAACAATAATATCCAATAAAAACAGCAGCTTGACCTAAGAAATCCGCGAAATTTGACCTTCCCGGAGTTCCAAATCCCGCAACATTCGACTTGACCGCGCGCTCTGCGCAGCGACTATTCCGATGTCTGAATGCAAAGGCGTCGCGATGCCGAAATCACGCAAGGCCCCCGGCGTCACCTTCGACCGGGGACGGTATTACTGGGTCAAGCGGGTCCCCAAGGCAATGGCCGGACTTGTGCTCGGGGCGGATGGCCTGCCGGTCAATTTCGTGAGGATTGCCCTGCACACCGACAGCCTCGCCGAGGCGAACGTAAAGGCCGGGGACGTGGCGAAACATATTGCCGCCGAGTGGGAAGCCCTGGCAGCTGGCAAGACCGGCAACGCGCGCGAGCACTACATGGCCGCGCACCGCCTGGCGGAAGCAAGGGGCTTTGCCTACGTACCGCTCGGCGAGATGGTGGCACCGGGCGCCGATCCGAAAGAGGTCATCCGAAGGACCATGGCCGCCGCTGCGAGGATCGGCAGCCCCGCTGTCGCTAGTGCAATCCTTGGCACCTTCCCGGCCGCCCTTCCGAACATGAAAGGGCTATAGGCCGAGGTTCAGGAGCTGTCCAAGGCAGACCACCGTCACAAGAGCGCAGCGCAGCTTGAAAAATGGCGCAATCCCAGGATCATGGCCCTGGACGAATGGGAAGAGATTACCGGCGACCCGCCAATCGACCAGATCACCAGGGCGCAGGCCCTGGCCTTTCGGAAATGGTGGGCGGAGCGGATCACCGCGGGCGGATTGACGCCGCAATACGCGAACAAGATGTTCGGCCATCTGTCCACCATCTTCTCGACCTAGGCCCGCGCCCATGACCTGGACATCGCCACCCCCTTCCGGGGGCTGAACCTCAAGGAAGCCCCCGAAAACCGGCGCCCGCCCTTCTCACTGCCTTGGGTACGCGACAAGCTTCTGCCGCCTGGTGCTTTGGGGAGCCTGAACCAGGAAGCCCGTGATGTCCTCTTGGCGATGGTCAATACTGGCGCGCGCCCTTCCGAGGTAACCGACGCCCCTGCCGCGGACTGGCGTGTCGAAGCCAAAATCCCCCATCTTGTGATTGCAGCGAATGGCCGCGCATTGAAGGTCGGCCACACCGCCCGGGAGATCCCGCTTCTCGGCGTTTCCCTGGAAGCCGCGAAACGCCTGGCAAGCGCTGGGGCTGCACCCGGTATCATCACAAGGCGTCTGGCTGGTCCGCGCTGGTAAAAAATATCTACGCAACAATAGCCTAGTGGAGACACCGCAGCAATCTGCCTATTGCCTGCGCCACTATGTCCAAGACCGGCTCTTGAAGACCGGTGCGGATGACCGTGTGCGAGCTGACATCATGGGCCATGGCTACAAGCGCCCCCGCTATGGCGAAGGCGGGACCCTTGAGGGACGCCGGAACGCATTTGAGCGAATTGCCCTCTACCAGGCTGCTGAAATAGTCGTATCTCGACGCCGGTTCCAGAACATGATTCACCCGCTGCGGATCAACGGCGGAGACAGGCATGCGCGGTGCAGACGGGACGGGCGGATCGCTGTCCAGCCATGCCGATCCGGAGGCGCGCATCCGGGCGCAGCATCCGCTGCGGAAGATCCGGCAGGTCGCCAAGCGAGCCATGGCGCCGCCACCGGTCCGAGGCCGATGGCGAACGCACCCGCCAGCCTCGATGCCGGGTTCGAGGTGCTCCATGCCGATTTCGGGCGCCCCTCGATCGCCCCCGGGCGGCCGATCCGG
>NZ_JAATVU010000209.1 GCF_013184745.1 Mangrovicoccus sp. HB161399 | reverse complement strand
CTGCTTCCACGAGCCGAAGGTCAACCGGACCTATGCCGATCTCGCCGCCCATTACGACACGGCGGTCATCCCGGCGCGGCCCTACAAGCCGCGAGACAAGGCCAAGGCCGAGGTTGGGGTCCAGCTGGCGCAGCGCTGGATTGTGGCGCGGCTGCGCAACCGGCGGTTCCGCTCGCTGTCCGAGCTGAACGCCGTGATCCGCGAGCTCCTGGAAGGGATCAACGGCAAGGTCACCCGGCACCTGTAGCGCATCGACGCGCTGTTCGGGATCGAGCGCGAGCTCAGCGGCCTCGGTGCTGCCGCCCGCCTAGAGGCGCGACAGCGCCTGTCGGCGCCGCTGGTCGGCGAACTGGAAGCCTGGCTGCGCGCCGAGCGGGCACAGCTTTCCAAGCATGCAAAGGTCGCCAAGGCGATCGACTACCTTCTGTCGTCTGCCCACTGGCCCGGCTTCACCCGCTTCCTCCAGGATGGCCGGGTCTGGGCGCTGTTGCGCAAATCAACTGATGACCGCAATTCCCCTTTCCCCGGACACACTTATCCTGCGGCCACGGTCGTCGGGATTCCGAGGGCAGTGAAGCGGTTCAGGACCGCCACCCGGATCTGGACCTCGGCCACCTGGCGGTCGAAGTCGCGGGCCATCAGCCTCTGCCCGAGCAGCTTCACGCAGTTCATTTTCGTTTCGACCCTGCTGCGGCGATGGTACCCGCTCCAGTTCCGCCAGAGCGCCCGGCCCAGGTGCTTCGATGCCCGCAGGATCTCGTTGCGTGCGCGAGCTCCTGCCGTGTCCGGCTTCCAGGGCCTGGCGGTGCGGCGGGGCGGAAGTGAGGAGGATGAGCAAAAGGTCTGGGGGACCTTTTGCCCGACGAACCGCCGCCGCGCCGCGGGCCGCGATGGCATCATGGCAGGCGCGCGTGTCATAGGCGCCGTCGGCCGTCACCGTGGCGATCTTCTCTTCCGCCGGGATCTGCGCAAGCAGATCGGGCAGCATCGGCGCATCTCCGACATTGCTGGAGGTGACCTCGACAGTCCGGATCTCCAATGTTTGCTCATCGATCCCGAGGTGGATCTTGCGCCAGACCTTTCGTTTCGAGCCGCCATGCTTGCGCGTGTGCCGTGCTGCGCGCTTTCGCGGCCCCACCGGGGCCACGGT
This sequence comes from Mangrovicoccus sp. HB161399, assembly GCF_013184745.1. Lineage (GTDB taxonomy): Bacteria > Pseudomonadota > Alphaproteobacteria > Rhodobacterales > Rhodobacteraceae > Mangrovicoccus. The sequence goes on along the minus strand of NZ_JAATVU010000209.1, from coordinate 779 downwards.
CGCTCCGCACCCTTCGCCTTCCACCTTGATGCCGGTGCTGTCGATGAGCAGGTGCAAAGCACCTTTCGAACCGCGAAACGGAATGGTCACGTCCAATGTCATCTGGCGGCGTGACAGCGTGCTGAAGTCCGGCACGGACCACCCCAGCCCGGACAGTTCCAGCAGGCTTGCCATGAAGCCGCGCGCCATTGCCCTCGGACCAATGGCGGACAATGGCACGCCCTGGCGGAGCGGCAGCCCGAGGAGGATCTTGAGGGTCAGGCAGGCCTGGATCGCGGCGTCGCTATAGGCATGCTGGCGGCCGCGATGCCCGGACGGCACCGCGTCCCATTGCATCGAGGGATCGAACCAGACCGTCAGCGATCCACGCTGCTTCAGCGCCTGGTTATATGCGGGCCAGTTGGTGGTCTTGTAGGTCGGCTTCGGCGGTCTGCTCATGCAAGCCCGCTACTACATTGGATTCACGAAGTGAATCCCGGAGCCTCTTTGTGCAACAACGCCGGTTCAAAGTCATGTCCTTGTCCAGCTAGACCAGGAGCGAGCCGCGCCTCTTCAGCGCGTCGTTATAGGATTTCCAGTTGGTCGTACGGTAGCGGGCAGGTTCAGGCTTGCACATGGCAGGTTCGTAACCCACCGGATTCATAACGTGAATCCCGGAAGGTGCTGAGTTTTGCAACAATGCCGCCCTAGGCTCAGGACCCATTGATTTCGGCTGGACGGCATGATTCAGCGTTCGAAAACGAGCGGTGACATGTCTGATCTCTTCTGGCTGAGCGACG
>NZ_JAATVU010000208.1 GCF_013184745.1 Mangrovicoccus sp. HB161399 | reverse complement strand
CCGGATCGGCTGCCCGGGGGCGATCGAGGGGCGCCCGAAATCGGCATGGAGCACCTCGAACCCGGCATCGAGGCTGGCGGGTGCGTTCGCCATCGGCCTCGGACCGGTGGCGGCGCCATGGCTCGCTTGGCGACCTGCCGGATCTTCCGCAGCGGATGCCGCGCCGGGACGCGCGCCTCCGGATCGGCATGGCTGGACAGCGACCCGCCCGTCCCGTCTGCACCGCGCATGCCTGTCTCCGCCGCTGCTCCGCAGCGGGTGAATCATGTTCTGCAGCCGGCGCCGAGGTACGACTATTTCAGCGGCCTGGTAAGCGCGTCGTTAAACGGCGTCCAATTCGTCGTTCGGTAGCGGGCAGGTTCGGGATTCGTCACGAAAGCCCACCGACCTGCGGGATTCCCGCGGTGAATCCGGAACCTTGAGGAGTTCCGCAGCGAAGCCGTAGTCGGGCGAAACTGACATCGTCGGCCGCATCACCTAGCAGGGTGCTGAAAAACTCGCGCCTCGACGTCTGTGGCGGAACATGATTCACCGGCGCCACAGCGAGGACGATGGAGTGTGCGATGCGGGGATCAGACAATGAGACGGGCTCGCTGTTCAGCTATGTCGATCTCGAGGAGCGCATTCCGGCGCGCCACCCGATTCGCAAAAGCAGGACCGTCGTCAACGATGCGCCGCGCTCCCTGGATGCGGAGTTCGACCGGCTCTGCGCGGCGGAGGGCCGCCCCTCGATCGCGCCGGAACGATTGATCCGGGCCAGCCTGCTGCAGCTCCTCTACTCGATCCGGTCCGAGCGGCAGCTCATGGAGCAGATGATTACAACCTGCTGTTCCGCTGGTTCGTGGGCCTTGGGATCGACGACGCTGTCTGGGGTGAAGGGCGTCCCGGAATTGATCCGGGGGATCAATTCAGCCCTGGGAGGGCGGAGCCCCGGGCCGGAGGCCGGCCGTGTCCAGCAGGACCCGCGACCGGCCGCTGGCCACGGACATGCCGCGCAAGGTGATGGCCGCCATCCTGGCGCACCGCGAGGCCGCGCCGCTGCTGCCGGACGGCCATTTCCCGGTCGATGGCACCCTGGTGCAGGCCCGGGCGTCGATGGAGAGCTTGCAGCCGAAGGAAAAAGCGACGTCCGGCGGGGACGACGATCCGGGCCATCCGCCGGATACCGGTGTGCCGGCCAAATCCACCTCTGACCAGTCCGCCGCCAAGCCCGAACCGATGACCTGCCCCGCACGCCGCAACCGCAACGCCGAAGTGGATTTCCGCGGCGAACGGCGCCCCAACGCGACCCATGCTTCGACGACCGATCCGGAGGCCCGGCTGTTCAAGAAGTCGCCCGGCGCCGGGGCCATGCTGTGCCTCATGGGGCATTGTCTGATGGAGAACCGCTCCGGCCTGGTCGTGCAGGCCGGTTTGACGCGGGCGGACGGTCCCGCCGAACGGCGTGCTGCCAGCGACATGCTTCACCGCCACTCGCCTGGTTCGACCCGGCGCCTGCCCCTGGCGGCCGACCGCGGCTATGACAGCGCGGACGTCATCGCCGGGCTGCGCCAGATGGTGGTCACGCCCATGTCGCCCAGACGTCCCGGCACTCCGCTATCGACGCAGAACCGCCCGGCACCCCGGCTACGCCAAGTCACAGCGGCGGCGGAAGAAGATCGGGGAACCTTTCGGCTGGGCCAAAACCGTCGGCTGCATGGCGCAGACCCTGTTTCGCGGCTTCGAGCGCGTGCGTGCCCGCTTCACCTTGGCGATGGCGGCCTGCAACTTGGCGAGGCTGCCGAAACTGCTCGCCACCTGAGCAGCTGAGCGGCTACTCGGACTGCCTGCCCGCACACAAGGCTGCATCGAGCTCCTGCTCAAGGGAAACCTTTCCACACGGCAGACCTTTTCAGCGGCCTGCCAGGCTAGGCTCTGGACACATTGAGTTTCACAGCCAGTAGATAACGACTGCCGCGAGGGCGATAGCTGAGAAGAACACCTTCGGGCATCTGTCGTATC
>NZ_JAATVU010000207.1 GCF_013184745.1 Mangrovicoccus sp. HB161399 | reverse complement strand
CGCATTCGGGAATCGAGTTGTAATATGTGCCACGGTCTCTACCGTGCCGAGGCGCACCGCGGCTTGGGTGAGGTGCCGCAGCTCCGCCCCGCGCGGTTGGTTGGACTGCGCGGGGCGATTCCCTTAAAGCGCGTACTGTGCCCGCTGTCCGCGCGATGGCATGAGGCAGGCAATCTCGATGCGATAATGGCGGCCGTCGGAGGCCAGCCGGACGAGCTCGGCCGCGATGGGCAAGTCGCTGCCATAGGTCGAGGCCAGCCAGGATGTGGCGACGCGGTCGAGGCGGCCGAGGCTGTAATGGCTGGCCCGGTTGCCGGAGATCACGGTGGCACCGACGGAGATGATGCCGCCGTGCGGGCCTTCCGGTTCCCGCTGGAGCTCGATCTCGATCAGGCCGTGCAAGGAGTCGAACGGCTTCTCGAGTGTCCGAATGAACGCGTCTATCTCCCCGGAGTGCTGCTGGGTGCCCTTCACGCTGGCTTTGCCGCTGCGGAATCTCCAGGCGACCCAGTTCCCCTCGGGACGGTTCAGCGGAATGGCGGACTCGATCCATTCCGCAGGAGCCGGTCCGCGGAGTCCGGCGCTGTCATGGCCAGTCCAGCGCAGTCCGGGAGGATCCAGACCCTCCTTCGCGACGATGGCCCGATTTGCGGACATTTGCAGCGTCTCGACGGGGCATTCCCTCATCTTGGCCTGCTTTGTCCGTTCCGGAGAGGACGAAATCGACGGTGCCGCGACTGCGGCTATCACCAATACACACATGAACAGCGCTTGGATGAGGGGCTCATACATGAGGCGCGACTCCAAATTCGTTACCAAATGGTTAACGCATACCCGAAACCGCGCATCCAATCGACAACTTTAGATGGAAATATTCGAATTAAGTCGGAAAAAGAGGTGCACGCCCGCGGAGAGCCCGCGAGGGAGCGCTGTGGCGTCATGGACAAGCCGCAGTGCGGCTTGGCGCGGAGACTTTGGGGGGAAGCTCGCCAAGAGTCCGGGTCAACTGGAATGTGCAGGATTTATGGTGGCCGCATCTCTAGGAAGAGCTTGGAGATCCGCCGCATCGGCCATGATGCCGGAGCAGGGGTGCAGCATGCCCGCGGGCGGTTGCTGCTGCCCGGCCCCGCGCGACGGGAAGGGCCGCGCGGGGCGTGTGTTCCTTTCCTACCAGTGGCAGGTCTCGCGCAGCTGGCCGATCGCGTCGTCAAGGCCGGAGACATTGAACTCGGCGGTCGCGGTGTTGGATGCGTATGCGGTGAACCGAATCAGGAGCTGGTCGGCGGAGAGGAAATTCTTGATCACGGGGACTGCCGCCGGACCGGTCCAAAGGCCAATCGTGCGGCTATCCGTGCTCGCGGAACCGGTCGCGGAGAACGCATAGTTTCCATCCGCCCGGAAGATGATTTTCCTGTAGATCGCTTCGTGATCGGCAAAGTGGCAATTGTTCCCGGTGATCAGCAGGGACGTCGTGTTGTTCCGGCATCTCAACGTCAGCTTGACGGTCTCGGCATCGAAGCGGGAGCATTGGACAGGAGCAACGCTTTGGCTGCTCAAATGGACCTCCGGCTGATCTGTTATTGCTTCCCGCCGGGTTGCAAGCACCCAGTTGTCACTGTCGCCGGCAAGCCTGATCCCGGCTGCAGCGGCGCGCGCCTCAAGTGCAGCGAGCTGGCGCTTCCGCAGGTCGAGCTCGCAGTCGAGGACATTCAGGGTGGTTTTGTCCAGGTCTTCAGTCGCCTTCTGCGCCTCCTGCTTGACGCAGAAGTCGCGGAATTGATCTGGGGTCATGCCGACGAGGCGGTCGTCCTCCGCTGGCGGGTCTTGCGCAAAAACCGGAGCGGCCAGCGCTTCGATGACAGCCGCCGCAATCATCAATCTCTTCATATTCATTCTCTCAACAAATTCCCTTTCGCGCATCGGAGCACATCGCCGGGCGGGGAGTCGACAGCGACAGGAGGTGCCCGTGCAGCGGCATGACGAAGACCATCCCGGCCATATGGGCCAGACCTCCA
>NZ_JAATVU010000206.1 GCF_013184745.1 Mangrovicoccus sp. HB161399 | reverse complement strand
GGCGGGATCGCGGAACACGATGTCCTCGCGCCCCTCGCCCTCGGCGAAATCCCCCGCCGAAAACAGGTCGCAGCCCGTCACCTTGAGCTTCGTCGACAGCTCGCGCATCACGAACGCGTCCTCGCTGCCGAGCAGTGTGGCAGCCAGCACCTTCGCCTGGTCGTAGAGCGGCGCCACCAGTCCGAAGAGGTTGCCTTCGAATTCGACGCATTCGCCGACTGCGAAGATGTCAGGATCCGAGCTCTGCATCCGCGCGTCGACCTTGATCGCGCGGCCCATTTCCAGCCCGGCCGCCGTTCCGAGTTCCGCCCGCGGCCGGATCCCGGCGGACATGACCACCAGCCCGGCCGGGATCTCGGTGCCGTCGGCCAGCACGACCTTCTCGACCTTGCCGTCGCCCTCGATCCGCTCGGTTCCGGCGCGGGTGATCACCCGGATGCCCCGCCGCTTCAGGTCCTTCTCGAGCAGGTAGCCCGCGGCCTCGTCGAGCTGGCGGTTCATCAGGTGCCCGGAATTGTGGAGCACCGTCACCTCCATGCCGCGCAGCCGCAGGGCGGCGGCAGCTTCCAGCCCGAGCAGCCCGCCGCCGATCACCACGGCAGCAGATCCCGGCACGGAGGCCGCGGCGATCATCGCGCCGGCATCCTCCATGTCGCGGAAGCCGATCACCCCGGGCAGGTCATGGCCGGGCAGCGGCACGATGAAGGGGGCTGCGCCGGTGGCGATGACCAGCTTGTCATAGGGCGTCTCGCCCTTCTCGCCGGTGACGACCTTGCGCGCGCGGTCGATCGCGGTGACGCGCTCGCCGAAGCGCGTCTCGACGCCGTGCCGCGCGTACCAGTCCGCGTCGTGGGTGACGATTTCTTCCGGGGATTTCTCGCCCGACAGGACCGGGGACAGCATGATCCGGTTGTAGTTGCCCCGCGGCTCGGCATTGAACAGCGTGACATCGAAGGCGCCGGGATCCGCTTCGAACAGGTGCTCTAGAACCCGCCCGGATGCCATGCCGGCGCCGATGACGACGAGCTTTTCCATGTCTCCATCCTTTCCGGCAGGGTCTCGTTCCGATGGGCCGCGCCGTCGGCGGGACCGCGGATTGCGGTTCTGCCGGGGAACCCTGCCTGTCCCCGGCCGTCCGCCTGGGTTGTTGCCTGCTGCCGGCGCGTCTTCCGCCCTGCGCCCGCCCCGCCCCCGGACCTGCTGCCGCGGCAGGTGCCGCTTCGGAAAACAGTTAAGCATCCTGCATGTTTTTGCCGAAGACATTCGGCCGCGAGCGGCGGAAATGCTGCGCCCGCGCACAAAAACGATGCGACTGCAGAAAATCCGGGAGGTCCGGACCGGCTGCGGTAGCGCCGAAGGCCGGGACCTTCAGCTCCCGCGGTGCGCGGTGCGCGGCCTGGACGAGGCCTGCATCCAGTTCCCGCGGCTGCCGATGCGGATGGCGTCCCCATTCGCGCCCATGCCCGGCGCGTAGCACGGCTGGTTAGCGCCCGCGGCAAGTTCGGGCCGGAAGACAGGGCGGACCGGCAGATTCGGCACCGCCCCGGCAGGAAGGGCGTGGCAGATTGGGGCAACCGGGACTTGCGTGCCCGGCATTCTGGCACGCAGCCCTTGCGGTCCGGGTCGCCGGACCACCGGCATGGAAAGCGGCGCCGCCAAACCTCGGCGCGTGCGGGCAACTGGCCGTCCTGAATGCTGGAGCGCAAGCTGCCGATGCTGGTGAGCGAGGCGCAAAACGGCGCGAACCGTCTGTGAGGCAATGGTACGAACTGCCTTTCCGCCAAGCCGCGGCCCTCCTCCCGGGCATGGGTGGAGTGAGTATCCGTCATGCGCAAGTGGCCTTTGGGGTCCGCAGGGCACTGATGCTGCAACCGCCCCCCGACGGCATCGCTGTGCCAAGGCGGGATCGCAACAATCCGAATTGGGAGGCCGGTGGTTTTCAAGGTTGTTGTCACCGGTGTCTATTTTCAGGCTGCGCACTCTCCTGACGCGGCCATGGGACCGCCGCCGACTGCTTCCCTGG
>NZ_JAATVU010000205.1 GCF_013184745.1 Mangrovicoccus sp. HB161399 | reverse complement strand
GGGAGAGACGAATGCTCGAGAAGGTTGATGGGGTATATCCTCCGTCTGCGGAGGTTGCGGCCTCGGCGCTTGTGAACGAGGCGCAGTACCTGGAAATGTACGAGCGCTCCATCGCGGACCCCGAAGGGTTCTGGGGAGACGCGGCGCGCGAAAGGCTCGACTGGATCAAGCCGTTCGGCAAGGTCAAGGACACCTCCTTCGAACTCGGAAAGGTCTCGGTCAAGTGGTTCGAGGACGGCACGCTCAACGTCGCCGCCAACTGCATCGACCGCCACCTGGAGACCCGCGGCAGCCAGACCGCCATCATCTTCGAGCCGGACGACCCCAACGAGCCGGCGCGCCACATCACCTACCGCCAGCTCCATGCGGAAGTCTGCAAGTTCGCCAACATCCTCGAGGATCTGGGCGTGCGCAAGGGCGACCGCGTGGTGCTCTACCTGCCGATGATCCCCGAGGCCGCCTATGCGATGCTGGCCTGCGCCCGGATCGGCGCGATCCATTCCATCGTCTTCGCCGGCTTCTCGCCCGACGCGCTGTCGGCGCGGATCAACGGCGCAGGCGCCAAGCTGGTGATCACCGCCGACTACGCCCCGCGCGGCGGCCGGATGACGCCGCTGAAGTCGAATGCCGATGCCGCGCTGCTGCATTGCCGCGACGACGTGAAGATGCTGGTCGTCAAGCGCACCGGCGGCCAGACCACCTGGGTCGACGGCCGCGATTTCGACTATGCCGAGCTGCATGCCGAGGCCGATGACCGCCACCGCGCGGCCGAGGTCGGCGCCGAGGATCCGCTGTTCATCCTCTACACCTCCGGCTCCACCGGCCAGCCCAAGGGCGTGGTGCACAGCTCCGGCGGCTACCTGCTCTATGCCGCGATGACGATGCAGTACGTCTTCGACTACCAGGAGGGCGACATCTTCTGGTGCACCGCCGATGTCGGCTGGGTGACCGGCCACAGCTACATCGTCTACGGGCCGCTCGCCAACGGCGCGACCACGGTGATGTTCGAGGGCGTGCCGACCTATCCGGATGCCTCGCGCTTCTGGCAGGTCTGCGAGAAGCACCGCGTCAACCAGTTCTACACCGCCCCGACCGCGATCCGCGCGCTGATGGGCAAGGGCCCGGATTTCGTCGAGAAATGCGACCTGACGAGCTTGCGGATCCTCGGCACGGTGGGCGAGCCGATCAACCCCGAGGCCTGGAACTGGTACAACGACCATGTCGGCAAGGGCCGCTGCCCGATCGTCGACACCTGGTGGCAGACCGAGACCGGCGGCCACCTGCTGACGCCGCTGCCCGGCGCGACGGCGCTGAAGCCGGGCTCCGCCACCCTGCCCTTCTTCGGGGTGCAGCCGGTGGTGCTCGACCCGCATACCGGCCAGGAGATCCCCGAGACCGAATGCGAGGGCGTGCTCTGCCTGAAGGACAGCTGGCCGGGCCAGATGCGCACCGTCTGGGAGGATCACGAGCGCTTCGAGAAGACGTATTTCTCGGACTACAAGGGCTACTACTTCTCCGGCGACGGCTGCCGGCGGGACAGGGACGGCTACTACTGGATCACCGGGCGGGTGGATGACGTGATCAACGTCTCGGGCCACCGGATGGGCACGGCCGAGGTCGAGAGCGCGCTGGTGGCGCATGCCAAGGTGGCCGAGGCCGCGGTGGTGGGCTATCCGCACGAGATCAAGGGCCAGGGCATCTACTGCTACGTGACGCTGATGAACGGGGTGGAGCCGACCGAGGACCTGGCGAAGGAGCTGCGGACCTGGGTGCGCAGCGAGATCGGCCCGATCGCCTCGCCGGACCTGATCCAGTGGGCGCCGGGGCTGCCGAAGACGCGCTCGGGCAAGATCATGCGGCGGATCCTGCGCAAGATCGCGGAGAACGACTACGGCTCGCTGGGCGACACCTCGACGCTGGCCGAGCCGGCGGTGGTCGACGACCTGATCGAGAACCGCAGGAACCGCTGAGACGGTTGTCCCCGGCCCCGGGAGGCAGAAGCCCCCCGCAGCCAGGGACCGGAAAAGGGCGCCAATGCGCCC
>NZ_JAATVU010000204.1 GCF_013184745.1 Mangrovicoccus sp. HB161399 | reverse complement strand
GCGCCGCCGCCCGCGCCCCAGATCTCGATCAGCAGCGCGCGCAGTCCGGCCGGGGCCGTGTAGGCGGTCGCCGCTACTGCGCTGGAGAACTCGACCGGCACGCCGGGCAGGTAGCCCGCCCCGTTCGGCGCCAGCGCGGCCACGAGGTTTTCCCAATCGGTGTTCCCGGCGTTCCGCAGCTTGAGGTGCCGGACCGACGTGTCGAGCCACGGCATGTTCGCGAAGAACTCGGGCGGCACGCTGCCGCCGGCCGAAAGCGTGGCCAGCGCCTGCATCGCCGCAGTGAAATAGGCCAGGGCCTCCGCGGGACTGTCCCCGGAGTCCGGCAGGATCGGTGCCTGTGTCATGCTGCTCCTACTGGCAGGCGGTCACGCTGAGGATCGAGGCGGTCACCTCGTCGTCGGTCGTGTCGGTGGTGATCTCCGCCATGAAGCGGAAGGCGCGGGCGCGAAGGTCCGCGGCATGGATCCGGGTGTAGGCCGACCATGCGGGCGTCCCGGACGGGTCGTCGTCGGTCTCGGACACCAGGACCTGGATGTCGCCCGATGCCAGCGCGGTGGCCCAGAAGTCGCCGTCGCCGGTCCAGAAGCCCGCAGCACCGCTCCAGAACAGGTCGGCGCGCCCGGCCGCGGTCATTCCGACCTCCGTCACCAGCCTGACATCTTGCACGCTGCCCAGGTCGATCTGGCCGGCATAGGCATAGGTGGCCGAGGTCTCGCCCTCGGACAGCACCAGCAGGCTGCCGTCGATCTCGCAGCCGGTCTTGGTCCCGGCGAAGGCGGTGGCCTCGGCGATGCTGGCCACCGCCGACTGCCCGAGCAGCGACGGCGCCCTGGTGGAGACGGAAGAAACCGGCCCGGCTATGCCGGTCGAGTCATAGGCCCGCGCCAGGTAGGTGCCGGGCAGCAGCGGCAGCGATGTCTCGGTGGAGGTGCCCGGCACCGCGATTCCGATGCTGCGGCTGTTCGCCCAGCTGGCGCCGCTCTGCAGGTTGGAGTGCCGGAACTCGATCCGGCCGCCCTGGATCACGTCGATGTCGGGATGCTGCAGCCATTTCAGGATGGCCACCTGGCTGGACGGCTGCATGTGCAGGCCGGAAATCGCGGCCGGCGTCGCGCTGAGGCCCTGCACCTGCGCCGCCGCGGCCCAGGCCCATTCGCCGACGATGCCGCCCTCGGTGATGGCCCGGGCGCCGAAGATCCATGCGCCCGGCGTGAAGTCCTGCAGCCTGACGCCCGGTTCCTCGATGTTCTGCGAGTAGCGCGCGTCCTCGGCGGTCTCGCCCGCCTGATACCAGGCGAACTGCCAGTAGCGGATGAAAGGGTTGTCGCTGCTGCTGGCAAGGTCGACATATAGCCGCGCGCCGCCCGTGCGCCCGTCGTAGAGCCCTTCCGCCACCTGCGGCGGCGTGACCTCAGGCGCCTCCAGGCGGCTCGGGAAATTGGAGGCCACGCTGATCAGGCTGCCGGTCTCTTCGCTGGTGGTCTCGTCATAGACCGCGGCGTCGGTCTCGATCAGCGACAGGATCACCGAGGCGCGCACCTCGCCGCCCTCGCCCGGGCCGACCGAGATTTCCCGGCCCACCACCTCGAACGGCTTGGCCGCCCAGCCGCGCCACGGCGCGTCCATCGTCACCGTCTCGCCGAGCCCGACGCTGACCGCCTGCAGGTTGACCGGCGCCACGGCCGATTTCTGCCGGCGGCCCTTGAGCAGTGACAGCTTCTGCAGCCGCTGGCCGCGGTCCTCGTCGGTCTCTCCGGGCAGCTCGCCCAGATCGCGCACCAGTTCCTGCCCGGCGTCCTCAGCCTTGAAGGTGGAGCTCGACATCACCGGCAGGTCGGTCGGCACGAATTCGGCGCTGGCCGGGGCGAACACGCCCTTCACGACGTTGGCCTGGTCCTCGAACTGGCGCTTGGCCTGCGTTTCCATCGTGCCGACGAACATGTCGGGCGTGATGGCGAAGGCCGGGGCCTCGTAGGCGGCGCCGCCGACCGAGAGCAGGCCCTTGTCATGCGCCCACCAGCCGCCCCAGCTGGTGGCCAG
>NZ_JAATVU010000203.1 GCF_013184745.1 Mangrovicoccus sp. HB161399 | reverse complement strand
GCGCCGTCGTGGCCATGGCCCGGGCATCCGGATCGGTCAGCGACACCTGGGTCTCGCCCGAGGCTTCCATGCGCGCCTGCATCGCGCGGGTCTGCTCGGCCTCGCGGACGAGGAAAGCCAACTTGCGCGCCAGCCGTTCCAGCCGTCCCTTCGGCAAGGGCTGGCCGCCTTCCGCCTCGGCGGCGTCAGCGCGGTCCAGTTCGGCCATGTAGCGGGCAATGCCGGCGTCGAAGTCCTTCGTCTTGCGCCGCAATTTCTCCAGCGTGTAGCTTTTCGACTTGGCATTCACGGCCTTGAACCGGCTGCCGTCGATCGCGACCGTGTCGGCGTCGAGCAGGCTCATGTCGCGGCAGAACAGGACGAATTGCCGGCAGACCTTGCGGATCGCCGGGCCGTTCTCTTTCCGGAAATCCGCGATGGTCTTGAAGTCCGGCCTCAGTCTGGAGGTGAGCCAGATCAGTTCCAGGTTCCGGCCGCATTCGGTTTCGAGCCTCCGCGAGGACTGGATGCGGTTGAGATAGCCATAGACGTAGATGCGCAGCATCAGCCCGGGATGGTATCCCGGGCGGCCGGTCTCCTTCGCCGCTGTCCTGAAGCCGAGGGCGGCCAGATCGAGCATCTCCACGAAGGCATCGACCACCCGCACCGGATTGGCCTCTCCGACGTAGTCGTCCAGCGTTTCCGGAAAGAGCATCGCCTGCTGCCGCCCCGCACCTTCGATGAAACCCGCCATGCCCTGCCTCCCCCGCTTGTGCGGAAAGTATAGCAGAGTCAGTGTGATATCGGGCGAGTTTTCACACAGCCTGCGCACTCGATGAACGGTCGAATTGCTCGATGAACCGACAATGCCCGGGGCAGGCTGCGGTCCGACGCCCGGCCGGAACATGCACCAGCAGGGTCCTGAGCCTAGGTGTTTGATCCCACGGTTTGATGGTGTGATCCTTTCGAAGGAATGGAAGGATGCCCTATGGGACAAGTTCGTCACGGAAGCGCCACGATCCTCTGACCGGAAGGCGAATGTGCGCATTCGCCGAGAGGGGCGCACGCCGTCAGAGCAGCATACAGCGATCGCAAGCTTCGGCCGCGGCGCTGAGCCGGGAGCTCGGGATCAATCCCAAGACGGTTGCGAAGTGGCGTAAACGGCAGACGGTCGATGATCGCAAGACCGGGCCAACGGAGCCTCGTTCGACGGTCCTCACCGAGGCTGAGGAGGCGGCCGTCGTCGCGTTTCGACGCCACACGCTGCTGCCGCTGGATGACTGCCTGTACGCCTTGCAACCATCGATCCCGCACCTGACCCGATCAGCGCTGCACCGCTGCCTTCGGCGGCATGGGGTCTCGCGGCTGCCGGACGTCGAGGACGACAAGCCTAAGCTTCAGCGCTTCAAGCGCTACCCGATCGGATTTTTTCACATGGATATTGCCGAAGTGCAGACCGCAGAGGGCAAGCTCTGTCTCTTCGTGGCAATCGATCGCACCAGCAAGTTCGCGGTCACTCAGCTGGTCGAGAAGGCCGACAGACGGACGGCGTGGGAGTTCCCGGAGCACCTGCTCAAAGCCGTTCCCTACCGCATCCACACAATCCTGACCGATAACGGCATCCAGTTCGCCGACCAGTCCAGGAACCGGAACACCGCCCATTCCCGGCAAATCCGCTTCGACATGATCTGCGAGGTCAACGGGATCGAGCACCGGCTGACCAAGCCCAACCATCCTTGGACCAACGGACAGGTCGAACGGATGAACCGCACGATCAAGGAGGCGACCGTCAAACGGTACCATTGCGACAGCCACGACCAGCTGCGCACGCACCTCGCAGACTTCATGGCAGCTTACAACTTCGCGCGCCGCCTCAAGACCATCAACGGGCTCACACCATACGAATACATCTGCAAGATATGGACATCAGAGCCAGACAGATTCATCCTCGATCCGATCCACCAGATGCCGGGACTGAACACCTAGGCCGGGCCCCGACGCCGGCTGCAGAACATGGTCCGCCCGCTGCGGACCAGCGGCGGAGACAGGCATGCGCGGGGCGGACCAGACGAGCGGATC
>NZ_JAATVU010000202.1 GCF_013184745.1 Mangrovicoccus sp. HB161399 | reverse complement strand
GGAGAAAGGGTTGTCGTTGGAGACGCGGGGCCGGCTGAAGGAGGCCGTGATGCCGAGCCGGTCCATGGTCGCCTTCATGGTCGCGCCTTTCATCGGACTTCCATTGTCAGCGTGCAAAGCCAGCGGGCTGGTGACGCATTTCTCCGCCCAGACCGCGCGTTGCAGCAGCGCCGCCGCATTCTCCGGCGTCTCGCGCTCATGGACCTCCCAGCCGGTGATTTTCCGGCTCCAGATGTCGGTGATGATATAGAGGTAGAAGAACCGCCCCGCGACCGGCCCCGGAAGCCAGGTGTTCGGCACTTTCGGCGGCTGCTGCGGCACGGATTACGTCCATATCGCAAAGATTGCCGAGGCGCTACGAACTGGCAGCGCAATACCGCGAACTCAGGGCGGCCCATCCGGAGATGAACGTCTCAAACCGTCCCCCAGACGGTTTGATCCCGGCATTGCCGGGCCGTGCCTCACTCCCACGTCCACACCTGGCAAGGACCAGCAGCCTCGAAGCTGGCGGGCGGCTTCCTTTTCGTCGGGCTACGCGCGCGGCCGCGGCGGTGGTTCTGGCCATGCTCGCGCAAAACCCTGTAAAAGCTGGATTCCGACGCGATGTAGGTCCCCTCGTCGGCCAGAAGGGGCACGATCTGGCTCGGCGGCAGGCTGGCGAACTTGGGCAGGGCGCAGGTGGCAATGATGCGGACGCGCTCCTCGCTGCTGAGCTTGTTCGCGGGCTCGGGGCGCAAGGCGTGCGGACGGCCGTCCTCACGGATGCCGCCCGTCCGGTCGCGCCATCGGGCAAGCGTCTGCGGATGCAGGCCCAGTTCGGCACAGGCGGCAGCGCGGGACGATCCCGCAGCCATTGCCTCGTCGACCCCCGCGTGCAGGGTAGTTGTCACCGTTCTTCGATCTGAAACTATGCAGCGAGGCGGGCGGGACAGGATGACAAGTGGCTTATTCACCGGAACGAAAGGCGGCGGTTCTCGCGAAGATGCTGCCGCCGAATAGCATACCTTTGAACCGGCTGTCGGTTGAGGAAGGGATCTCGCGGGCAACGCTTGCGAAATGGCGCGCGGAGGCGCGGGCGAAGGGCAAGCTGCTGCCCGAGGCTGACGCGCATGTCGAAGGCTGGACGTCGGGCGACAAGCTTGCGGCCGTGATCGAGGCGGCGGCGCTGAACGAGGCGGAGCTGGGCGATTACTGCCGCCGCCGCGGGATATTCCCCGAGCAGATCGCGATCTGGCGGGAGGCCTGCGAGCAGGCGAACGACTGGGACCGGACGGCCTCGGCGCGGATTGCCCGCGAAACGAAGGATGACCGGAAGCGCATCAAGGCCCTGGAACGGGAGCTGGCGCGCAAGGAGAAGGCGCTGGCGGAGGCCGCGGCGCTCCTGGTCCTGAGAAAAAGGGCGGCGGCGATCTGGGGCCCTGCGGACGGAGAGGACGAATGACCTCTGCTCCCGATCGCCGGAAGATTGCCGGGTTCGTCGACGAGGCGATGGCCACAGGCGCGCGCCGTGCGGCCGCCTGTGCCGAACTGGGCCTGCATCCGCAGACGCTTGCCCGATGGCGCGACCGGACGGGCGGCATCCGTGAGGACGGCCGTCCGCACGCCTTGCGCCCCGAGCCCGCCAACAAGCTCAGCAGCGAGGAGCGCGCCCACATCGTCGCCACCTGTGCCCAGCCCAAATTCGCCAGCCTGCCGCCGAGCCAGATCGTGCCCCTTCTGGCCGACGAGGGGACCTACATCGCGTCGGAATCCAGCTTTTACAGGGTGTTGCGCGAGCATGGCCAGAACCACCGCCGGGGCCGCGCCCGGGCTCCGGTCCGCCGCAAGCCGCCCGCCAGCTTCGAGGCCAAGGGGCCGTGCCAGGTGTGGACGTGGGAGTGAGGCACGGCCCGGCAATGCCGGGATCAAACCGTCCGGGGGACGGTTTGAAGTGCCGAACACCTGGCTGCCGGAGCCGGTCGCGGGGCGGTTCTTCGTATGCGATGTCCCGGCCCCACCTGTTTGTGAGGCGGCGGTTCTGAGATCTCATTTCCAGCGATAGGCAGGGAGTGACTTTCTCAATGAGCGC
>NZ_JAATVU010000201.1 GCF_013184745.1 Mangrovicoccus sp. HB161399 | reverse complement strand
GCTCAAGGACGAGATCCTGGCGGCGCTGGCCGGTGACGGCGTGCTGCCGCCGACCGTGCCCGAGGCCTTCGGCACGGCCGACTGGACGCTGGCAGGCGCCGAGTCCGAGAGCGGCGACGAGCTTCTGCTGGAAATCCTCTATCTGCCCGAGGACGGCGGAGACGCTATTTCCGCGCTCGAGTTCCGGGTGGGCGGCGGCGCGGCGCAGGTGCTGTCCGGCATCGGCACTGGCGTCCGCACGATCCGCGTGCCCGCGCTGCAGGATGCGGTCGTGCAGATCCGCGCGGTCAATTCCATCGGGGCAGGGGCATGGTCCATCGACAAGACCGCCGTCCCGACGGAATCCCAGGCTGTGCCTTCCGCCTTCACCACGGGCATGTGGACGCTGGCCGACAGCCCGTCCGCTGGCGGCGACCGCCTGACGGTCACGGTGTCGGCCATGCCAGATGCGGGCAGCGATCCCATCACCGCGCTGGAATATCGGGTCGGCAGCGGTGCTGCCGTGGCACTCTCCGGCTCTACCACGGGCACCTACCAGATCACGGTCCCGGCCGGGGCCGCGGCAAGCGTCCAGCTGCGCGCGGTCAACGCCGTCGGCGCGGGCGCTTGGGGCGATGTCAAGGCGGCAACCCCGACCGTGGCGCCTGCCGTTCCCGCTGCCTTCACCGCTGGCCAGTGGAGCCTTGCAGACAGCCCGTCCGCGGGCGGCGACACGCTCACGGTCACCATCGGCGCCCTGCCCGACGAGGGCAGCGACCCGATCACGGCGCTGGAATACCGAGTTGGGACCGGCGCGGCTGTCGCGCTCTCCGGCACCGTGACCGGCTCCTATTCGATCACCGTTCCGGCCGGTGCTGCGGCAAGCATCCAGCTGCGCGCGGTCAACGCCGTGGGCGCTGGCGCCTGGGGCGACGCCAAGATCGCCACTCCGACCGCATTGCAGTCCGCCCCCGCCGCCTTCACCGCGGGCATGTGGACGCTGGCCGACAGCCCGTCCGCTGGCGGCGACCGCCTGACGGTCACCATCAGCACGCTGCCATCGCCAGGAACTTCCGTGATCACCTCGCTGGAGTATCGGGTCGGCGCCGACGCTGCCGTGGCACTCTCCGGCTCTACCACGGGCACCTACCAGATCACGGTTCCCGCAGAGACTGCAGCCGACGTTCAGCTGCGCGCGGTCAATGCCGTCGGCGCGGGCGCCTGGGGCGACACCAAGACCGTCACGCCGACCGTGCAGGCGACTGCGCCGAGCGCCTTTGCCGATACGGACTGGTCGCTGGAAGACAGCCCGAGCACCGGCGGCGACAAGCTCTGGCTCACCATCGGCACCGTCCCGGACGACGGCAACTCGGCGCTGACCTCGATCCAGTACCGGATCGGGACGGGTGCTGCGACCGATCTTCCGGCAGTCACGCCCGGCAGCTATCTGATCACGGTTCTGGCCGGTGCCGAGGCTTCCGTTCAAGTCCGCACGGTGAACGCCGAGGGCGCGAGCGCATGGTCGACCGCCAAGACCGCCACCCCGACCGTCGGCACTGCGGCGGCCATCACCTTCGGTTCGCTTACACCCATCGGTCAGGGATCGGCTCCCATCGCCGAGGCGGACGGCACCTATGGCCAGTTCACCGTGGCGTCGGGGCGGGTGTCGGGCAACACCTCGCCGCTGGCCACCGGCAACACCGTGATCGGCAGCACCACCGTCAGCGTCACGGCAGGCACCCAAACCGTGTCGAGCCAGGCAGAGCTGCGCGGGTTCCTGATCGGCGATGCCGCGTATCGGGGCCTGCCGTCATCCGGCGGCACGATCTGGGTTCGCCCGGGCGACTACGACAACGGCTCGGCCAGCTTCTACAATCTCTGGAACGCTCCGGGCGACATCATCATCCGCGGCCTCGACCCGGCAAGCAAGCCGCGCCTGTTCAAGTATTCGATGCCCGCCGGAACCCATGTGGCGGCTCCCGACTCCATCGTGTGGCGCGACATCGAGTTCATGAACGCAGCCGTGATGCAGGACAGGACCGGCAGCAGCTATGTCCGCCCGTCGTCCACCATCCTCTACTCCGCCGACTTCCCCGGC
>NZ_JAATVU010000200.1 GCF_013184745.1 Mangrovicoccus sp. HB161399 | reverse complement strand
TTCCACCACCAGCTGGCCGATCTTGGCGTGCGTTCGCCTGCTCCGCTCGGACCGGTGGCGCGGGCAGGCTCACTCTCGATCTCGCCCTCTTTCCCGGCGGCCTTCGCATCGGCCTTGCCAGAAATCACCCCGGTCATCCCCTCGATCGCCTGGGTTCGGGTCACGCCCTCGGACCGGTGGCGGGCGTACCCTCGCTCCAGGTGTTGACCACCGTCCGATGCACGCCATGCTTCGCCACCAGCTCGGCGACCGTCATCTCGCCCCTGATCGCCTCCAAGGCCACCTTCGCCTTGAACTCCGCGCTGTAGTTCTTCCGCTTGCCAGCCAAGCTGTCAGTCCTCGTACTCGTTGGCGGCAAGCTTGGCAGGGTGTCCGGATTTCGGGGACCACCTCAGTCGCGCGCGGGTCCTGCCGGGGCGATCCGGCTGCAGCAGGCCGGGGCTGCCGAGCTGTCCGACCTCCGCCGCCCGAAGGAAGAGTCGGAGGTCATGCGGACGGCATCGGCGCAGGCCAGGTCCCTCGGAGCTGCCCATCGCGGCGCCACCGGTCCGAACCCGATGGGCGGCGGCGCGACCTGACCGGCGCCGCGCAGCGGGCGGCGAGGCCGTGAAGGACAAGCTCGCCTCCATCCCCGCCCACGTCGCCGACCACCCCATCCGCGTGCGGCCTGCCCGCCCGGACGGATCGCGCTCGGGGGCGCGCTGTGCCGGGTTCCTCCGTGCGCCGGGGCCGGTTCCAGCCGTGGCGCGCCAGGCCACGCGGGACGGCCTTCTTCCCGGGATGCGGGCCATCTTCGAGACCAGCGATCGGCGTTATGGAGCGCCGCGCAGCCGCCATCGCGGCGCCGCCGCCCATCGGGCTCGGACCGATGGCGCCGCGGTCAAGGCATCCGGGCGGCCAGGAAGGCGGCGGCCAAGCTGACGAAGGAGCGGGCCTTTGTCCGCTGTCGCCAGCGGCGCCCGGACCGGTGGCGCAGCCGCTGGCAGCTCCAGGGGCACCGGCGGGCGATATCCGTCCGCCGCACCGGGGCTGCCGCGTTCCGCGGACGACGGACAGCCGGCACGATCTCGGGTTCAAGCTGGTCCGCGCCAGCGGGCCGGATGATCCGGGGGACCGTTCGAAGGCGCAGAACGCGCCGATGGAGAGCCTCTTCGGCTCCTTGGTGGCCGAGCTTGTCCGCCGAACCAGGTTCCGGTCGCGCCGCGAGGACAGAGCGGCGCTGTCCGGGTGCATCGCGATCTTCGGCAGCCGCCGGCGCCGCCACCCGAGCACTGGCCGCCGGAGGCCCTAGCAGGCAGGGATCGGCATGGCCGCCGCAATGGCGGAATGGTGAATATCGGCCCAGGTCGAAATCCGGGGGCAAGGTCACTGCTCCGCGGGGCCGACGATTGTAACCGCCGTCCGCAATCTCCCCAAAAAGCGCCGTTCAAAATTTCCCCAGTCGCGAGCGGTGGCGGCAATTTTGCAGACCTCATGGATCCGGAAATTGGCAGCGCCGCGGATCACTGGCCTGGTGCCCGCAATGACAAGGCAGGGCGTGCAGCTGAAGGGACTGAGGGAGATCGTCTTGATCCATGACTTGAAGAAGTTCGAAAGTCCACGCCACCGGTTCGAGTGGCCTGAGAACGCCCCGGCATCAGCGGCGTCGCGCGGCAGGTCGGTTGCGACCGGAAGACCGTGCGGCGCCATCTCGTGCAGGGCCCGGCGGCACCGGTCCATGGCCCGCGGGCGCCGCGCGAGCGGGCAATCGAACCCTATTAGACCGACCTGCGCGATCGCGTGCCGGCCTTTCCCGGTCTCAGCGGCGCCCGGCTGCGGCGGGATATCCGCACCATGGGCCATGAAGGCGTCTACACCGCCGTCACCGATTTCCTGCGCGCCGTCCAGCCTTCGGTGCCGAAGCCGTTCGAGCGGCGCTTCGAGAATGAGAGCGCGGTCTGCGTCCCGCCGCTTGAGTGCGCCCCCGCGGGTGGGCATTGCCGGGCGGCGGTTTTGACCATGGCGCGGGCGGGGCGGCCTGCGAACTTGGCAGGGCTGAGATGGACCGGTGCCGGATGCAGGCGGCGGTTGTCGCAGGCCTCGATGACCCGGGGCAGGCCG
>NZ_JAATVU010000020.1 GCF_013184745.1 Mangrovicoccus sp. HB161399 | reverse complement strand
GCATAGTGCCCTCGGATATCGGGCGCCCGCGCCCGAGGTCTTCATTCCAGTAGATCGAAGGCCGACCATGCATTAGCATTTGACCCGGACCACTCGCTGGGGTCAGTTCATTCGGTGCGAAGGCGCCGCCCAGCATCAGGATGCAGAGCCCGGCCGGCCATCCCAGCAAGGGCGGCATTCAATCCGGCAGGGCCAGCACCGCCAGAAGCGCCCCGACCAAGCTGACGATCAGCGAGAAGGCCGTTCCGGCAAGGGCGGAGGCATCGGCCGCGCCGGGGGTGGCATTCACGGAAACGGGCTCGGGGCGGGAAATGGCGGGCTCCGGCGGACATCAGGCGGGATCAATGTCCCGCCACGTTAGCCGCGCCCGCCGCTCAGGTCACGCCGGAACGGTCGCCGCCGCGTCGGCCTTGGCCCAGTCCCAGTAGAGCTGCAGCACGCGCTTCGTCACCGGGCCGTGCTTGTAGAAGGTGCCGTCGAATTCGCTGACCGGGGTCACCTTGTTGAGGTTGCCCGAGAGGAACACCTCGTCGGCGCCGCGGATGTCGTCATAGGTCAGCACGGCCTCGCGGACCTTGACGCCGTCGGCGCGCAGGTTGGCGATGTGGCGGGCCCGCGTGATCCCCGACAGGAAGGTGCCGTTGGCGATCGGCGTGTAGACCTCGCCGTCCTTGACCATGAAGACGTTGGCGGTTGCGGTCTCGGCGACGTTGCCTGCGGCATCGGTCACCAGCGCGTTGTCGTAGCCCTTGGACCGCGCCTCGGCCAGCATCCGGCCGTTGTTCGGATAGAGGCAGCCCGCCTTGGCGTTGCAGACCGCGACCTCCAGCGTCGGGCGGCGGAAGCGCGTGGTGGTCAGGCGCTGCGCGGCTTCCGGCGGAGCCATCGGCACGGTCTCTAGGCAGATCGCGAAGCCCGCCGAGCCGTCGGGCTGGACTGCGGTCTCGTTGCCGTCGATGCCCCAGTACATCGGGCGGATGTAGATGGCGGAGCCTTCGGGGAACAGCGCGCAGCCTTCGAGCGCGAGGCGCATGATCTCCGCGGCGGAATGGGTCGGCTCCAGCAGCAGCGCCTTGGCCGAGCGGTTCACGCGCTCGCAATGCGCCAGCAGGTCGGGCGCCATGCCGTCCACGTAGCGCGCGCCGTCGAAGACGGTGGAGGCCAGCCAGGCGCCGTGATCCGCCGCGCGCATGACCGCGACATCGCCTTCGTGCCAGGTGCCGTTGAAATAGGTGCGGATCTCTTTGCTGATGGCCATGGGGGACTCCTGCGTCTGCCGCCGATACCCATGGACCCGGCTGCCGCGGGATGCAAGCCGCGGGCCGGGGCCGTCCCGGCAAGTTCGGCCTTTGTGGCGCCGGGCGTCCGGTGTAGCGTCGTCGGCGTGTCCGGCCGGATGCGGGGGCGGACGCCGCCCCGGCAGAGCGTGAGCGGTGTTCAGGAGCGGGCGGGCCCGGGGCGGGGGCCATGCGCCGGGACCGGCCCGCGGCTGCGGTCCGGCAGGAGGAGCGCAGGCAGATGCCGGGAAAACGCAGGCTGGACGATGCAGGGGAGGCGCCGGCCAAGCGCCGCAAGACCGCGCGCGAGCACATGGAGCCTAGTCCGGGGGCGGTCGTGCTGGCGGGCACGCTGCGCGAGGCGATCGTCGGCCACACCAAGGAGCGCATCCGGCATTTCTTCCTGTTCCTCTACACCTTCCGCATCCTGATGCACGTGCTGAAGCTGCCCGCGGGGGACTGGGCCGGGCTGGTGGCGGTCGCAGCCACCCACCAGGTCGATGCCGGGCTGCGCCGCGACGAGGGCTGGGACCAGGTCTTCGCCAAGACCGACGGCAGCATGCTGGACCTTCCCGCGACCGCCTTCCGCAAGGTGGATGCGGCGCATTACTGCAATCTCGGCCTGGCGCCGCGGCTGGCGGGCCTGTGCAGCGCCTCGGAGGATGTCCGGGCGGAGCCGCTGCTGAACGCGCTGAAGCTGATCTGCGGCAACACGCGGCTGATGCCGCAGCGGATCAACATCGGCCCGGACCGGGTTATCGACAAGCTGCACGGCGATCTGTGCATGGCCTATCTGAAGCAGATGGGGCAGGGCGCCGCTGCGATCAGCCCGGCCTTCTTCGACGGCTACCGCGCGGCGGCGCTGGAGCGGCTGGAAGAGTATGCCAAGGGGCAGGCGGAGGCCGGGAATGCGGCGGTGGCCGCGGCGGCCCGGCTCTATGCGGCGGTGCTGGCCGAGACGGACGCCCCGCAGGAGCTGCGGCAGGCGGGCACGGCCTCGCGGATGGTCAACCTGCGCCCGGCGCATTGCGACGAGGTCTGGACGACGCTGGCGGGGAATGCCTCGGCGGATTTCTTCGCGCTCGGCCTCCGGGAGGATCCGGAGGCGAGCCTCGGCATGCTCTGGACGCGCCGGGTCCATTGACGGACCCGGCGCGGCCGGTCAGCCGACCATGCCCACGATGTCGTAGACCTTCTTTAGGATCGGATGCGCGACCTCGCGGGCGCGGGCCGAGCCCTCGGCGAGGATGCGGTCGATCTCGCCCTTGTCCTGCATCAGCCGCGCCATCTCGCCGGAGATCGGCGAGAGTTTCGACACGGCCAGATCCGCGAGCTTCGGCTTGAATTCCGAGAACTGCAGCCCGCCGACTTCGGCCAGGACGGCCGCCGGGGTCGTGCCGGACAGCGCCGCGTAGATGTTGACCAGGTTCTTTGCCTCGGCGCGGCCGTCCAGCCCGCCGACCTCGGAGGGCAGGGCCTCGGGATCGGTCTTGGCCTTGCGGATCTTCTGGGCGATGGCGTCGGCGTCATCGGTCAGGTTGATCCGGCTCATGTCCGAGGGATCGCTCTTCGACATCTTCTTTGTGCCGTCGCGCAGGGACATGACGCGGGTCGCCGAGCCCTCGATCACCGGTTCCGGGATCGGGAAGAAGTCGACGCCATAGTCCGTGTTGAACTTGATCGCGGTATCGCGCGCCAGCTCGACATGCTGCTTCTGGTCCTCTCCCACCGGAACATGGGTGGCGTGGTAGACCAGGATGTCGGCGGACATCAGGTTCGGATAGACGAAGAGCCCGGTCGAGGCGCTGTCGCGGTTCTTGCCGGACTTGTCCTTGAACTGGGTCATGCGGTTCAGCCAGCCCATCCGCGCCACGCAGTTGAAGATCCAGGCCAGCTGGGTGTGCTCGGGCACCCCGGACTGGTTGAACAGGATCGACTTGGCAGGATCGACGCCGGTGGCGATGAAGCCCGCGGTCAGCATCCGCGTCGCGTCGCGCAGCTTGTCGGGATCCTGCCAGACGGTGATCGCGTGGAGGTCGACGATGCAGTAGATCGTCTCGTAGTCCTCCTCCTGCATCTCCCCGAAGCGCTTCAGCGCGCCCAGGTAGTTGCCGAGGGTCAGGTGTCCCGAGGGCTGGATGCCGGAAAACACGCGCGGGGTGAAGCCGGCGCTACCTGCAGGGCCTTCGGATGGCGTTTGGACCGCATCCATGGGATTTTGCCTCCTTTGGGCATGGAATGTTAGGCAGGGGTCGCTTATCCGTGGGCCTGCCCTTGGTCAATCGTTCCCGGAGTCCCTGCATGTCCTCCCGTCCGCGCCCGCCTTCCGCCGTCAACCCGCTGCCCGCCTCGGTGACTGCTCTGGCAGTGGTGATCTTCGGCATCGAGTGCCTGTTCAGCCTGGCGGACCGGGGCATCATCGGCGGCGGCGGGGCCGGCCTGGGGCTGCGCCTGCGGGCGCTGGAGCATTTCGCCTTCTACGGCCAGGCCTTCGACTGGATGCTGACCAACCACCGCTTCCCGCCGGAGCTGCTGTCGCAGTTCGTCACCTATCCGCTGCTGCATGTCAGCTTCGTGCAGGCGGTGATGGCCTGCGTCTTCATCCTGGCGATCGGCAAGATGGTGGGCGAGGCCTTCGGCAACATCGCGGTGCTGGCGATCTTCTTCGGCGCCTCGGTCGGCGGCGCGCTGGCCTACGGGCTCCTTCTGAACGAGACCTTCCCGCTGATCGGCGCCTTTCCGGGGGTCTACGGGCTGATCGGCGGCTTCACCTTCATGCAATGGGTGCGCCAGAAGGCGGTGGGCGAAAGCCAGATGCGGGCCTTCCAGCTGATCGCGTTCCTCCTGGGCGCGCAGCTGGTCTTCGGCGCGCTCTTCGGGGCGCGCAACGACTGGGTGGCGGATATCGCGGGCTTTGCCTGCGGCTTCGGTCTGTCCTTCCTCTTCGTGCCGGGCGGCTGGGCGCGGCTGCGCGACCGCCTGCGCAACCGCTGAGGGCCGCTGCCGGGGCTCAGGTCCCGGCAGCGGCCTGCAGCCGGGCCTCGTGCGCGCGGATCTCGGAGGCGAGCAGCTCCGCAAGGACGGCGAGCTCCGCCTCATGGACCCGCCAGGTGTCTGTTCCGCTGCTGCGGATCGGGCCGCGGGCCTGGCGCGCGGAGGCGGTGCGCACCGGCGCGCCGCTGTCGGCGCTGCCGAAGCAGGCGGGATCCGGGTCCAGTCCGCAGAAGTCCAGCAGCCGGGCGATCTGCGTGGCGGGGTCGGCGGCCAGCCGCTCGAACAGGCATTCATGGATGCGGCCGGGATGCGCGGCGCGCCAGCCGTCCATCGCGGTTTCGGTGGCGCGGAACTCCTCGGCGATCTCGGCGAGCCTGTAGGACCACGCCTGTTTCGCGCCGAAATGGGTGCGGAAGCAGGAGAAGCCCGCCGCCATCGGGTGGCGCCGCATCCAGATGACCCGGACCTCCGGCAGGGCGGCGAGCGCGTGGCCGGCGAGATAGGCGTTGGCCGGCATCTTGTCGGTGGCGGCGGACGCGTTCCCGGCCGCGGCGGCGATGGCGGCACGGTAGCTTGCGGCAAAGGCGGCCGAGGCCTCCGGTGGCCAGCGGCGCGGTTCCTTCAGCAGCGGCGCCAGCGCGGCCTCCATCGCGACCATCTCGCCGCCCGCGGCGACCTGAGGATGGCGCGCCAGGATCTGCTCGGCCAGCGAGGTGCCCGAGCGCGGCATGCCGACGATCAGCAGCGCCCGCGGCGCTCCGGGCGGCGGCGGCACCGGCTGCAGCTCCGCGGCGCGGGGCAGGGCGGCGGCGATGGCGGCGCGGCGGCGGGCCGGCAGCCCGGGCGGCAGGGCGGCGGCAATCGCGGCATTGGCGCGGGCGAGCATGGCGAAGCTTTCCTCCGCCTTGCCGCGGTCGGACAGCGCCTTGGAGAGCGCCAGGTCGAACATCGCCGCCTCGGAGGCCGGGGCGGCGGCACGGGCCGTGCCGAGCGCGGCAAGGCAGGCCCCGTCGCGGGCGAAATCGACATGGCCGGCGAGATTGTGCCATACCTGCCCGGGCGCGCCCGGAATGGCCGCGGCCTGCCGGAAGGCGGCCTCCGCCCCGGCGAGGTCGCCGGTCACTTCGCGGCAGCGGCCCAGCAGGTTGAGCGTATCGGCATCGCCGGCGCCCGCCGCCAGCGCCTCCGCCGCCTCGGCGAAGCGGCCCAGCCGGTGCAGCGCTGCGCCCTTGGCCGACATCAGCTCCGGCAGGCCGGGGCTGGTTTCCAGCGCGGCGCGGGCCAGTTCCAGCGCCGGGCCGGGCCGCCCGGAGAGGATCAGCGCCCGGGCGGCCATGGCGGCGGCCTCCGCATCGGTGGGGCGGGCATGGGCCAGGGGCAGCAGCAGCGCCAGCGCGGTGCCCAGATCGCCTGCGCCCGCCAGTGCCGCGGCCCGCGACCGGACCAGATTGCAGTCCGCGTCAGAAAGCGCGGCCAGCGCGGCCGCGGCGGGTCCGTCGGCGGGGTCGAGGGCCAGCGCCCGGCCGCAGCGCAGGACGGTTCCGGCCGGGTCCGGGCCCGGCGGCGGGCCATCCCGGAAGCGCCGCTTCGCCTTTTCCCTTGCCTTGCGAGCCATCCGCCGCGTCTCCTTTTCCCTGAAGCGTCTAGCCCGGAATGGTTAACGGGGGTTTTCCGCATGGCTTTTGCCGAGAGGGGCATCATGTGATGAAATATTGTGCAAAACCTGGGAATTGCCGACATGAGGCAATCTCGCAGCTTTTACTCCCCGGTCACGCGTGCCACGCATTGGGCGAGGGATAGAGGGTTCTGATGAGCACGACGTATTTCAACGAGATGTATGACGGCAGCGAAATCCGCCTGCCCTACGCCAATCTCGAATCCTGGCAGCGGGACATGCCGCAGGAACTGCGCAACCTCAAGCAGGCCGAGGCCGAGGCGCTGTTCCGGAGGATCGGGATCACCTTTGCCGTCTACGGCGAGGGCGGCGATCCGGACCGGCTGATTCCGTTCGACATGTTTCCGCGGGTCTTCACGCATGGCGAATGGGCGCGGCTGGAGCGCGGCATCAAGCAGCGGGCCCGCGCGCTCAACGCCTTCCTCTGCGATGTCTACAACCGCGGCGAGATCGTCCGAGCGGGCAAGATCCCGGCGCGGCTGGTCTACCAGAACGAAGCCTTCGAAAAGGCCGTCTGCGGCATCAAGCCCTCGAAGAACGTCTACAGCCACATCGTCGGCATCGACCTGGTCCGCACCGGGCCGGACGACTTCTACGTTCTCGAGGACAACTGCCGCACGCCGTCCGGCGTCTCCTACATGCTGGAGAACCGCGAGATCATGATGCGCATGTTCCCGGACCTGTTCCGCGGCAACCGCATCGCCCCGGTGGAGCGCTATCCCGACCTCCTGCGCAAGACGCTGGCCTCGGTGGCGCCGGCGAAATGCGACAGCGACCCGACCGTGGTCATCCTGACGCCCGGCCATTTCAACTCCGCCTATTACGAGCACAGCTTCCTCGCCGACCTGATGGGCGTGGAACTGGTCGAGGGCGCGGATCTGTATGTCGAGGGCGACTTCTGCTGGATGCGCACCACCCAGGGGCCGAAGAAGGTGGACGTGATCTACCGCCGGATCGACGACAGCTTCCTCGATCCGCTGTGCTTCCGGCCCGACTCCATGCTGGGCATCCCCGGCCTCATGAACGTCTACCGCTCGGGCGGCGTGCAGATCTGCTCCGCCCCCGGCGCGGGCGTGGCCGACGACAAGGCGATCTACACCTTCGTCCCCGAGATGGTGCGCTTCTATCTCGGCGAGGAGCCGATCCTGCAGAACGTGCCGACCTGGCAATGCGCGATCCCCGAGGATTTTGCCTATGTGATGGCCAATCTCGAGGATCTGGTGATCAAGGAAGTCCACGGCTCGGGCGGCTACGGCATGCTGATCGGCCCGCGCGCCTCCAAGGGCGAGATCGAGGCCTTCGCCCACAAGATACGCGAGCGGCCCGACAACTACATCGCGCAGCCGACGCTGTCGCTGTCGACCTGCCCGACCTTCGTCAAGGACGGGGTGGCGCCGCGCCATGTCGACCTGCGCCCCTACTGCCTGGTGGGCGACACGATCGAGCTGGTGCCGGGCGGGCTGACCCGCGTGGCGCTGACCGAGGGCTCGCTGGTGGTGAACTCGTCGCAGGGCGGCGGGGTCAAGGACACCTGGGTCCTGGCGGAGTGAGGAAAGACCAATGCTGAGCCGGACGGCAGAGAACCTTTACTGGATGGCGCGCTATCTCGAGCGCGCCGACACCATGGCGCGCCTGGTGGAGCTGGGCACGCGGATGCGGCTGATGCCCGACGCGGTGGACGGATACCGCAACGAATGGGACTCGATCCTGCAGGCCTCGGGCACGGCGGACGGGTTCGGGCGCAAGTACAAGGACACGGTGGAGCGCAACCTCGTCTCCTACCTGTTCTTCGACCAGGAGAACCCCTCCTCGGTCTTCTCCTGCCTGCTGCAGGCGCGGGAGAACGCGCGGATCGTGCGCACCGCACTGACCTCGCCTGTCTGGGACGCGCTGAACGTCGCCTACCAGGAGATGAAGGAATACCAGCGCCGCCCGCGCAGCGAGATGGACATCTCGGAAATGACCGAATGGACCACGCGGCAGACTGCGCTGGTGCAGGGCGCCATGGCGGCGACGATGCTGAGGAACGACGGCTACGACTTCCTCAACCTCGGCTACCTGATCGAGCGGGCCGACAACACCGCGCGCCTCCTCGACGTGAAATACTACGTGCTGCTGCCGGATGCGGGCTTCGTCGGCTCGGGTCTCGACAACTACCAGTGGACGGTGATCCTGCGCGCGATGCAGATGCACCGGGCCTTCCACTGGGCCTATGGCGGCGAGACGACCGCGGCCAAGATCCTCGACATGCTGATCCTCAACCCGCAATGCCCGCGGTCCATCCTGGCCGCGGTGCAGGGGGTCAACGACCATCTCGACCGCCTGGCCCGCAGCTACGGCAAGTCGACCGAGGCGCAGACCAAGGCGCGCGCCCTGCTGGCGGAGCTGCTGGAGACCCAGGTCACCGGCATCTTCGATGAGGGGCTCCACGAATTCCTCGAGCGCTACATGCGCGAGATGGCCGATCTGGGGAACGCCGTGCACAGCTGCTATCTCCGCGGCAGCGTGATGTGAGCGGAGAAAGGGACAAGACATGAAACTGACCGTTTCGCACCGGATCGTCACCCGCTTCGACCCGCCGCGCCGCCGCCTGCTGCAGAGCCTGCGCACCTACCCGACCGACTGCGCCAGCCAGAAGGTGCTGAGCTGGGACGTCTCGGTCGCCGATGCCATCACCGGCGCCGAATTCACCGACGGGGCGGGCGACCGCACCGTGACCTTCTCCTCGCCCGGCGAGGTGTCCGAGGTCGTGGTGGAGATCAAGGGCGAGGTCCAGACCTTCGACACTCTCGGCGTGGTGCGCGACCTGAAGGAGAAGGTCCCGCCGATCGCCTACCAGACCTCGACCCGCATGGTCCGCGCCGATGCCGCGATCAACGCGCTGGCCGCCGAGGCGGTGGCGGGCGTCGCCGAGGCGAAGGGGCTCGACCGGGCGCACAACCTGGCCCAGGCCGTCACCGGCGCGATGAGCAAGAACCGCGAGCCGGCCAGGGAGCTGATGACCGCGGCCGAGGCTTTGGAGGCCGGCAAGGGCGGGGCGGCGGATTACGCCCACCTGCTGATCGCCGCGGCCCATTCGCTCGGCCTGCCGGCCCGCTTCGTCTACGGCTACTACATGCGCAACAGCGCCGAGTTCGAGATCGAGGTCGAGGCCGAGGACCAGGTCGGCGCGACGGTGTCGGGCCTGTGGTCGGCGCATGCCTGGGCCGAGATCTGGGTCGATGGCATGGGCTGGGTCGGCTTCGATCCGATGGAGGAATGCTGCCCGGACGAAGCCTATGTGCGGCTGTGCTCGGGGCGCGACGGCCATGACGCCATGCCGGTCCGCGCGGTTGCGCTCGGCATGGGGGCCGGGGCGCATGCCGTGGCACTGGACGTAGCGGGAACGGAGCAGTAGAAGGCCTCCGATCAAAGGATCGGGATCACGATCTCCGGGGGTAACATGACTTACTGCGTGGGGCTGCTGCTGAAGGCGGGCATCGTCCTTCTGAGCGACACGAGAACGAATGCGGGGCTGGACAACATCGCCTGCTACCGCAAGAGCTTTGCCTTCGAGGTGCCCGGTGAGCGCGTGATCGCGATCCTCACGGCAGGCAGCCTGTCGGTGACCCAGACGGCCATCGCGCGGCTGCGCGAGATGGCGGACGACCCGGAGGCGGACGAGAAGTCCTCGATCCTGAAGGCGCGCACCATGCTCGACGTGGCCGAGATCGTCGGGCAGGTCCTATCGGACGTGCGCGCCGACATCACAGCCAAGCTGGAGCGGATGAGCCAGGCGACCGCCTCGGCCTCGATGATCGTCGCGGGGCAGCGCAAGGGCGGCGAGATGCGCCTGTTCCTGGTCTACCCCGAGGGAAATTTCATAGAGGCCACCGAGGACACGCCCTTCCTGCAGATCGGCGAGCACAAGTACGGCAAGCCGATCCTCGACCGGGTGGTGACGACGGACACGCCTTTGGCCGATGCCAAGAAGGCGGTGCTGCTGAGCATGGACTCGACGCTGCGCTCGAACCTGTCGGTGGGCATGCCGCTCGACATGATGGTGATCGAGACCGATGCCTGCCAGGTGACCGAGTACCGGCGCATCGAGGCGGATGATCCGACTTTCCGTGAGATGAGCACCGCCTGGTCGAACGCGCTGCGCCAGGCCTTCACCGAAGTGGTGATCTGAGCGCCGCGTCCCGCCCGGCGCGGGACGCCCTGCGCCGGTCAGGCGACGAACATGAGGTGGTCCGCGATTTCGGCGAAATCGTGGATGCCGCGCAGCGTGACGGCATCCTCGCCGAATTGCAGCACCAGCCCGGCGGCGCTGTCCGCAGCTGCCGCCGCGACTCCGGAGGCATCCGTTGCCAGCGCCGAGGCGAAGCGCAGCCGGTCCTCGGCGGTGAAATCGAGCACCAGGTCCCGGCCGAACCCGTCCTCGAAGATGAACGTGTCGGGCCCGTGGCCGCCCTTCAGCGTGTCCTCTCCGTCCCCGCCGATCAGCCGGTCGCCGCCGATCCCGCCGCGCAGGTAGTCGTCGCCGCTGCCGCCCTTCAGCTGGTCCCAGCCCGCGCCGCCGATCAGCAGGTCGTCGTCGCCATGGCCGAGCAGCCGGTCCGGACCGCGTCCGCCGGCCAGCGTGTCCTCGCCCCGTCCGCCGCGCAGCTCGTCGCCGCCATGGCCGCCGAGGAGTTCGTCGTCGCCGTGTCCGCCCGCGAGCGTGTCGAAGCCCGCGCCGCCGTCGAGGTAGTCGTCGCCGTTGCCGCCCGCGATGGTTTCCGAGGCGTCGCTTCCCATGACCTGCAGGGCGGCAGTGCCCTCGGTATAGCCGAAATGCTGCGTCACCATCAGAGAGACCCGGTCGTCGAACTGGGCATAGGGGGCGATCTCGATGCCGAGACCGATCAGCTCGAAATCCGGATCGAGGATGTTTTCGCGGTGGCTGGTGCTGGCCATCAGGGCGTCGAAGACCAGTTCCAGCACCTCCGAGAGGCTCTGGCCCTCCTCGTCGGCGGTGCGCACGCCCAGGTTCTCGCCGGTGCCCCAGGGCGCCGCCAGGTCGAAGTCGGCGGCGGCGATCCGCTCTCTCGGGGTGGTGCCGTCCGGGCCGGTATGGCTGAACGTGCCGGTTTCCAGCAGCACGCCGCTGTAGATCGCGGCGGATTCGTTGAGGTTGCGTTCCAGCGCCAGCGCGTCCAGCCCTTCGGCCAGCCGGGCGGCGTTCACGAGGCCGAAAAGCTCGAGTTCCAGCGTGTCGGCGATCTGCATCCGGGTCTCCCGCTCCTCCGCCGCGGGCCCGCGCGGCGCTCCACGTCCTTCCTAGCGCGATCGGTGCCCGCCCGTCAGCGGTATTCTGGTCGGGGCGGGGCAGGGACCCGGTGTCGCGGTCGCCGGAGCGGCGCTGCAGAACACTTGCTTTCGCAGGCAAACGCCGTGCACAACGGATCAGTAATTTTTCGAAAGGCCATACAGTGCTCCAGATCAGGCGGGTGCGGCCCGAGGATCGTACCGAAATCAGCGTGCTGGTCGTGTCGACCTTCGGCCAGAACAACGAGCACAGGCTCATCGAGGCGCTGCGCGATGCAGGCGCGGTGGCGCTGGAACTGGTGGGGATCATGGACGGCCGCATCGTGGGCCATGTGTGCTTCTCGCAGCTCGACGTGCCGACGGGGTGGTGGGCACTGGCGCCGGTCTCGGTGAGCAGCGCTCACCAGAACCAGGGAATCGGCAGCGAGCTGGTGCGCTACGGGCTGGACGAGGCGCGGCAGTCAAGGGCGGCGGCGGTCGTGGTGGTCGGCAATCCGCTCTATTACCGCCGCTTCGGCTTCGTCTTCGGCGGGCCCGCCCAGCTGGCGAGCCCCTATCCAGAGCAGTATACCGGCCTCTATCCGATCGATCCGGCAACCGCCTCGGCCTCGGTGGCGCTGCGCTATCCGCGGCCCTTCGAGGAGGTCTGACAGGGCCGCGGCGGCCCTGCCGGGCGCGCCTCAGCCCTGGGCGGGCAGGATGCGGTTCACATGGCCCATCTTGCGGCCCGGCCGGGCTTCGGCCTTGCCGTAGAGGTGGATTGCCGTCGCGCCGTCGGCGGCAAATTCCTGCACCTTCAGCACGTCGTCGCCGATCAGGTTCAGCATCTCGACATCGCTGTGGCGCTCGGCGCGGCCCAGCGGCCAGCCCGCGACGGCGCGGACGTGCTGCTCGAACTGGCAGATCGAACAGCCGGTCTGGGTCCAGTGGCCGGAATTGTGGACGCGCGGCGCGATCTCGTTGACGACAAGCCCCGAGGGCGTGGCGAAGAGCTCCACCCCCATGACGCCGACATAGTCGAGCGCCGACAGGATGCGGCCCGCCAGCAGAACCGCGTCGGTGCGCAGCCGCGCCGGGATCTTCGCGGGCACGGTGGTGGTGTGCAGGATGCCGTCGAGATGGACGTTCTCGCCGGGATCGTAGCAGGCGACGGCGCCGTCGGTGCCGCGCGCGCCGATCACCGAGATCTCGCAGGAGAATTTGACGAAGCCTTCGAGGATCGCGGGCGCGCCCTTCAGCGCGGCGAAGGCCTCGGCGGCCTCGGACGGGTCCTTGATGCGGACCTGGCCCTTGCCGTCATAGCCGAAGCGGCGTGTCTTCAGGATCGCGGGCGTGCCGATCTCCGCCAGCGCGGCTTCCAGCGCCGCCAGGTCGGGAATGTCGGCGAAGGGCGCGGTGGCGAGGCCGAGACCCTCCAGGAAGGACTTCTCGGTCAGCCGGTCCTGCGAGACTTCCAGCGCGCGGCGGCCGGGGCGGATCGGCGCCAGCCCGCCGAGCAGGTCGAGCGCCGCCGTCGGGATGTTCTCGAACTCGTAGGTGATGACGTCGACCGACTTGCCGAAGGCTTCCAGCGCGGCGGCGTCGTCATAGGACGCCGCGGTGTGGCGGTCGGCGACCTGCGCGGCAGGACAGTCCGCGGCCGGTTCGTAGATGTGGCATTTCAGGCCGAGACGGGCCGCGGCCAGGGCCAGCATGCGGCCGAGCTGGCCGCCGCCGAGGATGCCGATGGTCGATCCGGGGGCGAGGGGCGCGTCACTCATCGACCGGCACCTCCGGGATCGAAGCCGAGAGCGCCTCGCGCCAGGCGGTCAGCCGCTCGGCGATGCCGGGGTTCGAGGTGGCGAGGATGCCCGCCGCCATCAGCCCGGCATTGGCGCCGCCCGCCGCGCCGATCGCCATGGTCGCGACCGGGAAGCCCTTGGGCATCTGGACGATGGAATAGAGGCTGTCGACGCCCGAGAGCGCGCGGGTCTGGATCGGCACGCCGACCACCGGGACCCAGGTCTTGGAGGCCATCATGCCCGGCAGGTGCGCCGCGCCGCCGGCGCCCGCGATGATCACCTTCAGCCCGCGCCCGGCGGCTTCCTTGCCGTAGGCCCAGAGCCGGTCGGGGGTGCGGTGCGCCGAGACGATCCGGGTCTCGTAGGCGATGCCCAGCTCGTCGAGAATGTCCGCTGCCAGCTTCATGGTCGGCCAGTCCGACTGGCTGCCCATGATGATTCCGACCTCAACCTTGTCCGTCACCGCTCCACCTCGCATCGCCTGCTGCACGAAGCCCGGCATATAGCGGCTTCGCGGGAGGCTGAAAACAGGGAACTGCACCGCTCGGGCGGACGCTTGCGCCGGATCCGCGCTCCTCCCGCGTCCGGGGCGGTCAGGCGCGGTCAGGCGATGATGTCGGGGTAGAGCCGGTCCTCGATCCGCTGGATCTGGTCCTTCAGCGCGAGCTTCTGCTTCTTGAAGCGGCGCAGCGCCAGCTGGTCGGCCCGGCCGGTATCTTCGAGGGCGGCAATCGCATGGTCGAGATCGCGATGCTCGCGGCGCAGCACTTCGATCTTGACCTTCAGAACTTCCTCTTCGGTCATTTCAATGTGCGCGTTCATGCTAAACCCGTAATCCAGGAACTGGTAGCGTCCAATATAGCGGAGGAAACAGCGTCTGGGAAGCGCCTCGTGGCGGGCGCGCTTGCATGGGCCCCGTTCGTCCCCATATGATTCAGGCAGGCCGCCGCAAGGGGCCGCGCATCCGTCGCTTTATCCAAGGACGAGACATGACCAAGACGACACTGGGGACGCATCCGTTCCTGCTGGGCTTCGAGCAGCTGGAGCGGCTGGTGGAACGCACCGCCAAGAGCGGCAACGAGGGCTACCCGCCCTACAATATCGAACAGACTTCCGACCGGTCCTACCGCATCACCCTGGCCGTCGCCGGGTTCAGCGAGGACGACCTGTCGATCACCGTCGAGGACCGCCAGCTGGTGGTCCGCGGGCGGCTGAGCGACGATCCGAGCGAGCGGGTCTTCCTGCACCGCGGCATTGCCGGGCGCCAGTTCCAGCGCAGCTTCGTTCTGGCGGACGGCGTGGAGGTCCGCAGCGCCTCGATGGAGCACGGGCTTCTGCATATCGACCTGTCCCGGCCCGAGCTGGAGAACGTGATCCAGCGGATCGAGATCAACAAGGGGTGAGCATCATGGCCGAACCGAGGGAAATCCACGCACCGAAACCGGAGTTCCGGGGGCCGAAGACCGTCTATGTGCGGGCGGTCGACAAGTCGACCCTTCCGGCCGAGCTGCAGGACGCGACGGCGGACATTCCGGCGCCCTATTCCGTCCACGCGCCGAACGGCGACCGGCTGGCCATCGTCCGCGACCAGAAGCTCGCCTTCATCCTGGCGCGCCAGAACGACCTGACGCCGGTCTACGTCAACTGAGGCCGGAAGCCTGCGCCGCGGGGCCGGGGCTACTCGGGCTGCAGCGGCGCGGGCATGGCCGGAACCAGCTCGCCCGGCACCGGGCGGGGCTTGGGATCGGGGTCGAACGGGGCGGGCTGCGGAAGGTAGCTGTCCTGCGGAATGCCGAAGGTGCCGTCCATGATCGAGCTGCCGAGGCCCGGATCGCCGATGTCCGGCGAGATGTCTGCCTCTTCCTGGACGGGCGAGGGGGCGCAGCCGAACACGCATGTTCCGCCGCCTTGCCCCAGCGTTGCAGCCGCCGGGGGGCTGCACCAAAGGGCAAGCCACGCTGCAGCCGCCAGAAGCGGAGCAATATGCGTCGTCATGGCCGTCACGGATCTTCCCCTTCCCCGAGCATCCGCATAGCAGGTTAGGGCCAGGATTGCTTCGGAGAAGTTAGCATCCCCGCCATTCCGTTGCGGAAACTGCCGGGCCCTGCAGGCTCCGGAACCGCTGCCGGTTCCGGAGCGCGGGGCAGGATCAGCCCTCGTTTTCCGCGAGGAAGCGCTCGGCCTCCAGCGCGGCCATGCAGCCCATGCCGGCCGAGGTCACCGCCTGGCGGTAGACATGGTCGGTCAGGTCGCCCGCGGCGAAGACGCCGGGGATCGAGGTCGCGGCGCTGCCCGGAACGGTCTTCACGTAGCCGCCGTGATGGGTTTCCAGCTGGTTCTTGACCAGTTCGGAGGCCGGCGCATGGCCGATCGCCACGAAGAAGCCCGCGCAGGGGATTTCGGTGATCTCGCCGGTCTCCACGTGCTTGGCGCGCACCGCTTCGACGCCCAGCGGGTTCTCGGTGCCGGTCACTTCCTCGATCGAGTGGTTCCACAGGACCTCGACCTTGGGGTTCTTGAACAGCCGGTCCTGCAGGATCTTTTCCGCCCGCAGCGAGTCGCGGCGGTGCACCAGCGTCACCTTGGAGGCGAAATTGGTGAGGAACAGCGCCTCTTCCACGGCGGTGTTTCCGCCGCCGATCACCACGACCTCCTTGCCGCGGTAGAAGAACCCGTCGCAGGTCGCGCAGGCGGAGACACCGAAGCCCTTGAACTTCTCTTCCGAGGGCAGGCCCAGCCAGCGGGCCTGGGCGCCGGTCGCCAGGATCAGCGCGTCGGCGGTATAGACCGTGCCGCTGTCGGACTGGGCGGTGAAGGGGCGCTTGGACAGATCGAGCGAGGTGATGTAGTCCGAGACGATCTCGGCCCCCATCTCGCTTGCATGGGCTTCCATCTTGACCATCAGGTCGGGGCCCATGATCGAGGCTTCGCCGGGCCAGTTCTCGACATCGGTGGTGATGGTGAGCTGGCCGCCCGGCTGCAGGCCCTGCACCAGAACGGGGTTGAGCATGGCGCGCGCAGAATATACGGCTGCCGTGTAGCCGGCCGGTCCCGAGCCGATGATCAGTACCTTGCTGTGTTTCGTGTCGCCCATGGTCGGTCCACCCCGTTTTTCTGGCTGCGGCTGGCCATATAGGCGCGATGGAACCGCTAGGGAACCCCCGCCATTGCAGCCCTGTCATGTTAGCGTGCGAAGAAAAGATGGCGCGGAGATATTGGAATTAATCCATAGAATCTTCGCCCATGAAGAAATAATATTGCGCGCCTTCCCGGTTTTTTCTAGGTTGGCATCGCAAAGGAGAGTGACGAGATGGCCGGATCCAAGCTTGACCCGATCGACCGTAAGATACTTGCGGAGCTTCAGTCCGATGGACGCATGACAAACGTGGAGCTGGCCAAGCGGGTGGGCATCTCGGCGCCGCCCTGCCTGCGCCGGATGCGGACGCTGGAGGAGAGCGGCTACATCCGCGGCTACCATGCCCAGGTGGACAGCCGGGAACTCGGGTTCGAGGTCCAGGTCTTCGCCATGGTCGGGCTGGAGTCGCAGGCCGAGTCCGACCTGTCCGCCTTCGAGCAGAAATGCCGCGACTGGCCGCTGGTCCGCGAATGCCACATGCTCAACGGCGAGGTCGATTTCATCCTGAAATGCGTCGCGCCCGACCTGTCGACCTTCCACAGCTTCCTCATGAGCGATCTGACCGCGGCGGCGAACGTTGCCAGTGTAAAGACCTCGCTGGTGATCCGCTCCGCGAAGGAAGAGCCCGGCGTGCCCTTCGAAGTGCTGGAGGAGCGGCTGAGCAAGAGCGCCTGAGCACCGTAAAAACGAAAGGGCCGGCACCCTCAGGTACCGGCCCGAAACTCGTGACCACGTACTCGTCACCAACCACACTGTTTGTATGGTACGGATAATCGTTTCCATCAAGCGAAAATTTTCTGCGTTGCAGAATGGATTGCCCGGTGTGGTGGAAAACGTGACCCTAAAGTCGGATTCCGGCCGCCAGCCGCCCATAATCCGCTTCGCGCTGATGAAAGCTTCGGCGGAACGAGAAGAAGCGCGACGGGTCGCTGTAGGTGCAGTGGCGGGACCATTCCGCCTCGCCGATTCCCGCCTCGCGCAGCCGGTGCGCGGCAAAGCCCGGCAGGTCGAACTGGTACTTGTCCGCCGCTTTTCCGCCGGCAAAGAACCGCTGGTAGGCCGGGTCCTCGTCGAGGAAGCGTTCCAGGAATTCCTGCCCGACCTCGTAGGCGGCCTGGCTGATCGTCGGGCCGATCACCGCGCGGACGGAGCCGCGTTTCGCGCCGAGCGATTCCATCGCGTCCAGGGTCGCTTCCAGCACTCCGCCGATCGCGCCGCGCCAGCCCGCATGGGCCGCCGCGACCACGCCGGATTCTGCATCTGCGAAAAGAACCGGCGCGCAGTCGGCGGTCAGGATCATCAGCACCACGCCGGGCGTCGCGGTGGCGATCCCGTCCGCTTCGGCGAGCGGTTTCGAGGTCGGCGCGTCGACGGTGATGGCGGTGGCCGAATGCACCTGGCTGACCGCGGCGATGTCCTCGGCATGGGCGTCCAGCGCACCGGCGGCGCGCGTGCGGTTGATCTTCACGACCTCCGACTGGTCCGATGACCCGAATCCGCAGTTCAGCCCCGAATAGATGCCGGAGGAGGCGCCGCCCTTGCGGGTGAAGAAGCCGTGGCGGACGGGGGAGAGCAGATCGGAAGTGATTATTTCTAGGGCCATGGATGCAGTCCGGGGAGCGGGACGCTTCCTGCGGAAGCGATGCCGAGCGTCTTGAATACCGTTCCCATTTCGCCGGGATGGGTCAAGCGCCGATGTGCCGCGACATGGCTGTCCAGCCGCGCGCCGGAGAGGCCGCGGGCCAGTGCCTGCGCGCGTTCGGTGATGCCGAGCCGCTCCAGAAACACCCCCTGCGGCACAAGCGCCGAGACCGCGCAGCCCTCCGCGGCGCGCGCCAGCGCCTCGAAATCGACATGTGCGGTCAGGTCGGCCTCGCCGGGATCGTCCAGCGGATCGGCGCGGCCGTGGCGCCGCACCGCCTGCAGCGTGTCGCCGCGCGAATGCCAGCCGCCGTAGTCGACGAACAGGGCCGCGCCGCCATGGGCGCGGATGCGCCGGGCGACCTCGCCGGCGATGGCGGGCAGGGCGGGGCAGATCTCGACCACCTCGCCGGGGGCGGTGTCGTCCAGCCGGCGGTCCAGCGCGGCGATCGGCGCGGCGGGGCCGAGCCCGAAAGCCAGCCTGCCGTCCTGCGCTCCGACCTGGCGCTCCCGCCAGCCGCCCGGATCGCGGACGAACTGCCGGATCGGCAGCGCGTCGAAAAATTCGTTGGCGACGAGGAACAGCGGCAGGTCCGGCAGGTCCTCGGCCCGGTCCGCCCATCTTGGCGCGGCATCGGCGAGCGCCGCGGCCTGCAGGCGGCGCAGTTTCGGCGAGGCTTCCACCAGCAGGATCCGGGCCGCTTCGCGGAAGCCCGGCACCGCGCGGGCCACGCGCCAGATATCGGCCATCAGCGTGCCGCGTCCCGGCCCGAGCTCGGCCAGGCAGAACGGGGCGGGGCGGCCGCGGTCGATCCAGGCCTGGGCCAGCCAGAGCCCGGCCATCTCGCCGAAAAGCTGGCTGATTTCGGGGGCGGTGGTGAAATCGCCCTGCGCGCCGAAGGGCTCGCGCGCGGTATAGTAGCCGTGCTCGGGATGCAGCAGGCAGTCGGCCATGTACTCGGCCACCGAGATCGGCCCCCCGGCCGCGATGCGGCGCAGCAGGAGATCGCCCAGCGGCGTCATGCCTTCGGGCGGCGCAGCGTCACCGCGAGGATCGCGAGTCCGAGCAGGAGCATCGGCAGGGACAGCGTCTGGCCCTGGGTCAGGCCCCAGTCGCCGATCCGGATTACATGGCCCCAGGGATTGTCCGGGGTGATGAACTGGGCATCGGCCTGGCGGAAGTTCTCGACGAAGACCCGCGCCGCGCCGTAGCCGGTGAAGAACAGCCCCGCGACCCGGCCGGGCGAGCGCAGCCAGCGCAGCTTGACGGCGACGAACCAGATGGCTGTGCCGAGCAGCAGTCCCTCCAGCCCCGCCTCGTAGAGCTGCGAGGGATGGCGCGCGCAGGCCTCGGTGGCGGTGGCGCAGGACTGGGCCTCGTAGCCGGGGAAGATCACGCCCCACGGGACATCCGTCGGGCGGCCCCAGAGTTCGGCATTGATGAAATTCGCGATCCGCCCGAGGAACAGCCCCGGCGTCACGGCCAGCGCCATGCAGTCCGCGACCGAGGCGACCGGCACCTTGTAGCGTCGGCAGAACAGCAGCCCGGCGATGGCAACGCCGAGCAGCCCGCCATGGAAGGACATGCCGCCCTGCCAGAGCTTCAGGACCTCGGCCGGGTGGGCCAGGTACCAGGAAGGCTGGTAGAACAGCACGAAGCCCAGCCGGCCGCCGAGGATCACGCCGAGGATCACCCAGGTCAGCATCGCCTCGGCCAGGTCCGGCCCCATCGGCGGGCGGCCCTCCGGCCAGAGCGGCGGGCGGCTGACCGCGCGGCGGATGATGAACAGGCCGGCCAGGAGGCCGGCGATATAGGCGAGCGCGTACCAGCGGAGCGCAAAGGCAAAGCCGCCGATCTCGAAGGAGAAGATCTCGGGGGAGAGATCGGGAAAGGGAATCGCGAGCAGCATGGCCGCCTGATGGAAGCCCGCGCCCCCCAAGTCAACGCGGTTCCTCGCGCGCGGCGGCGCGGCGGCGGTGCGACGCCTTTTCCCCGCGGGCGGACTCCCCTACATGTGATGGGGAGTGTTCGTGCAAATCACCCGAGATCAGAGGTTCCCATGCAGACCCGCAACCGCATCTTCGACGACCTGTCCCAGCTGATGACCAACGCGATGGGCGTGGCCCAGGGCGCAAAGGACGAGGCCGAGACCGCCATGAAGGGCATGATCGACCGCTGGCTGGCCGACCGCGATTTCGTCACCCGCGAGGAATTCGATGCCGTCCGCGCCATGGCGCAGAAGGCCCGCGAGGAGAACGAGGCGCTGAAGGCCCGTCTCGACGCGCTGGAAGCCGCGAAGGGCTGATCCTTCGCCTGCGCCCGGCGGTGCGTCCGCCCGGCGTGCCGCCGCCCGGGCGCACGTTCGCGCCCGCGGTCGGCAATGCCCTGCCGTTGCGCCGGTGCCCGGATGGCGGTGCCGCCGGATGAGCCTGCGGACCCGGAGCGTGCTTTCGGGAGGTTGGACGGCGCGTTCCAGCCGACACCGTAGCGGGCGAGGCCGGGGCGCCGGGCAAAGCCGGTCTTTCCGGACCCTCGCAGAACGGAATGTCGCTGCGGCCCGGTGCGGGCCGCAGCGGCTGGTATCCGTCGCGGGCGCCGATGTCGTGGCCCCGTCAGGTGCTTGCCGTCGCATCCTGCCGACCGGACGAAGACAGCGCGGCCCCGGTCGCCGGGGATTTTCGGATGGAAGCCGCACGGCATGGCGGATTTCTGCACGGCAATCGCGCATCCGGCAGGCGAACCGGCGAGGGCGTTGCCCTGGCCGATCCGTGGCGCAGCCCGGCACGACGCAGGCGCAAGGTTCAGACCTTCCGGTCGCATATCGCGCGGCCCGGCCCGTTGGCCATGTTCCCGCTTTCCCCCGGCACATTGCCTTTCACGGCCGCTCCGGCGCCATGCCGTCCCTGTTGCTGCGGGGAAATGCGGCCAGTGCAGGGTCAGTCCCGCGGCGCGGCCGCTCTGGCCAGCCGGTCGTTGATGGCGAGGCCCAGCCCCTCGCCCGGGATCGGCGCGACGGCGATGGCGCGCACCCCGGCGGCATCCATCTGGTGCAGCCTGGTGAAGAGATTGGCCGCTGCCTCGTCCAGATCGCCGCTCTCCGACAGCGTCCAGTCCGACTTCACCGGCCCGAAGCCCAGCAGCGTCTCGCCCGGCAGCGGCTCGGTCACGTTCAGCCGCACGCCTGCGCGCGGCGCGTAATGGCTCGACAGCATGCCCGGCGCAACCGGGGCCTCGCTCACCTCGCCTTCGGCGCGGATCAGCGCCGTTCCCAGCGCCTCCTCCAGCGCCTCGGCGGGCACGCCGCCCGCGCGCAGCAGCCGCGGCGGCCCGGTCAGGTCGAGGATCGTCGACTCCACGCCCACCTGGCAGGGCCCGCCATCGAGCACGGCGGCGATCCGTCCGTCGAGCCCCTCCAGCACGTGCTGCGCCGTGGTCGGGCTGATCCGCCCGGAGGGATTGGCCGAGGGCGCCGCCAGCGGCAGCCCGGAGGCTTTCAGCAGCTTGCGGGCCAGCGGATGTGCGGGCACCCTCAGCGCGATGCTGCGATGCCCGGCCAGCACCCGCGGCGCGATCCCGGCATCGTCCCGCAAGGGCAGGACCAGAGTCAGCGGGCCGGGCCAGAACCGCTCCAGCCGTTCCGCCGCGGCCGGGACCTCGGCAAAGCGCGCGGCATCGGCGGCCCCGGCCAGATGGGTGATCAGCGGATTGAAGCTGGGCCGGCCCTTGGCAGCGTAGATGCCCGCAACGGCACCGTCGTCCAGCGCATTGGCGCCGAGCCCGTAGACGGTTTCCGTCGGGAAGGCCACGCAGGCGCCCTCCTGCAGCAGCCTGGCGGCTGCGGCGATGCCTGGTTCATCGGGAAGAAGCCGTTGCGTCATGGGCGGGATCCGTAACGTGGCGTTCCGGTTGCACGGCCGGAACGGGGCCGCAAGGGTGCTGTCACGCGGCCCTAGCGCCGGATGCGCCGCATGGCAAGCCAGAGGAGGACCCGCATGTCCTATCGCGCCCCCGTCTCCGACCACCTGTTCCTGCTGGAAAGTGTCCTGGGCTATGGCCGGGTGGCTGCCACGGAGCGCTATGCCGAGGCCGGGCCGGAGACTGCGCGGGCAGTGCTGGAGGAGGCGGGCAGGCTCTGTTCCGAGGTTCTGGCGCCGCTGCAGCGGGCCGGAGATGCGCATCCCGCCAGGCTGGCCGATGGCGCGGTAGAGCTGCCGCCGGGCTTTGCCGAAGGCTATCGCGCGATCGCGGAGGGCGGCTGGGTCGGCATCTCGGCCGGTCCGGCGCATGGCGGCATGGGTCTGCCGGTGGCGCTGGCCATGGCGGTCAACGAGATGATGTCGGGCGCCTGCCTGTCGCTGCAGCTCTGCCCGCTGCTGAGCCAGGGCCAGATCGAGGCGCTGGAGCACCATGCCCCGGCGGAGCTGAAGGCGCAGTACCTGCCGAAGCTGGTCTCCGGCGAGTGGACCGGGACGATGTGCCTGACCGAGCCGCAGGCCGGGTCGGATGTCGGCGCGCTGGCCGCCAAGGCGGAGCCGGCGGGGGACGGCATCTACCGCATATCGGGGCAAAAGATCTTCATCACCTGGGGCGACCATCCGATGACGGAGAACATCAGCCACCTGGTGCTGGCGCGGCTGCCCGGCGCGGCACCGGGGACCAAGGGGATCAGCCTGTTCCTGGTGCCGAAGATCCTGCCCGGCGGCACGGCCAATTCGGTGCGCACCGTCAGCCTGGAGCACAAGCTGGGGCTGCACGGCTCGCCCACCGCCATGCTGCAGTTCGAGGGCGCCTCCGGCTGGCTGGTCGGCGCGCCGCACAAGGGCATGGCGGCGATGTTCACCATGATGAACAACGCGCGGCTGGGCGTCGCCATGCAGGGGATCGGCGTCGCCGAGGCAGCTTGCCAGAAGGCGGCGGCCTTCGCGTCGGAGCGGCGGCAGGGCGCTACGCCGGAGCCGGGCCAGGCGGCGATCATCGACCATGCCGACGTGCGGCGGATGCTGCTGGAGACCCGCGCCGACATCTTCGCGGCGCGGGCCATCGCGCTCGGCTGCGCCATCGCCATCGACATGGCCGCGGCGACCGGGGATCCGGCCTGGGCGGCGCGCGCGGCGCTGCTCACGCCCATCGCCAAGGCCTTCGGCACTGAGACCGGCATCCGCGCGGCGGAAACCGGCGTGCAGATCCATGGCGGCATGGGGGTGATCGAGGAGACCGGTGCCGCGCAGTTCTGCCGCGACGTGCGCGTGACGGCGATCTACGAGGGCACCAACGGCATCCAGGCGATGGATCTCGCCGGGCGCAAGCTTGCCGATGGCGGGGCCGCGGCCTTCGCGCTGATCGACGAGATGCAGGACGGGCTGCGCGG
Source organism: Mangrovicoccus sp. HB161399 (assembly GCF_013184745.1). GTDB lineage: Bacteria > Pseudomonadota > Alphaproteobacteria > Rhodobacterales > Rhodobacteraceae > Mangrovicoccus. Next base: position 81,311 of record NZ_JAATVU010000020.1, on the reverse strand, counting down.
CCTGCGCGGAGCGCATGCCGATCTGGCCGACCGGGTCTGGGACGCGGCGGAGGCGCTGCGCGAGGCGACCGAGCGGCTGCTGGCGGCGCGGGAGCCGAATGACCGGTTTGCCGTGGCGGCGCCCTATCTCGCGGGCTTCGCGCGGGTGCTGGGCGGCTGGCACCACCTGCAGGCGGCGGCCGCGGGGGACGAGGGGCGGGCCGCGCTGGCGCGGGTCTACATCCTGCGGATGCTGCCGCTTTCGGCGCCGCTGCTGGCCCAGGCCGGACTGGGCGCGGCCGATCTCTACGCGGTTCCGGCCGCGGCGCTCGTCCCCTGAGCACCGCAGCCCGCCGGAGGGGACAGGCCGCCGCCCCGAGGCCGCGGGGCGTTGAACTGCGCGCCGATCCGGGGCAGGAGCGGGGCAACCCGGAGGCACGCGCGATGACCGCACCCGAGACGATCCCGGCGCAGCTGCGCCATCCCTTTCCCGAGCCGCCCGCCGAGGGCGAGGCTGCCGAGCTGGCCGAGGGCATCCTGTGGATGCGCCTGCCGCTGCCGATGGCGCTGGACCACGTGAATGTCTATGCGCTGGCGGATGGCGACGGCTGGACCATCGTCGATACCGGCATGGACACGCGCCGCACCCGCGGGCTCTGGCAGCGGCTGCTCGATGGCCCGCTGGCCGGGCGCCCGGTGGCGCGGGTCCTCGTCACCCATCACCATCCCGACCATGTCGGGCTGGCCGGCTGGTTCCAGGCCGCGCATGGCGCCGAGCTGGTCATGACCCGCACCGCCTGGCTCTTCGCGCGGATGCTGAGGCTCGACGAACAGGAGGTTCCGCCCGCCGAGACGCTGGCCTTCTGGCGCCGCGCGGGGATGGATCCGGCGGTTCTGGAGGAACGCCGCACGTCGCGGCCGCTGAACTACTGCGATGCGGTGGCCGCCATGCCGCTCGGCTTCCGCCAGATCCGCGAGGGCAGCGAGCTGCGCCTCGGCGGGCGCAGCTGGACGGTGCGGCTGGGCGGCGGCCATGCGCCCGACCAGGCGACGCTCTGGTGCCATGACGAACCGCTGGTGATCGCGGGCGACCAGATCCTGCCCTCGATCTCGCCCAATATCGGCGTCTACGCCACCGAACCGGACGCGAATCCGCTGGCCGACTGGATCGAGAGCTGCACGCGGCTGCTGTCGCATGCGGCGCCGGACCAGCTGGTCCTGCCGGGCCACAAGCTGCCCTTCACCGGGCTGCCCTTCCGGCTGCGGTCGCTGATCGACAGCCATCACGGCGCGCTGGAGCGGCTGCGCGCGCATCTCAGGCTGCCGCATTCGGCGGCAGAATGCTTTCCCGCGCTCTACCGGCGCGACATCTCGGCAGGGGAATACGGGCTCGCCCTTGTGGAAGCCATCGCGCATGTGAACTATCTGAACGCGGCCGGGGAGGTCTCCGGCCTTTTGCGTGACGATGGCGCCATCGCCTGGAAACTTCGGGACTGACGAAATGAGCAAGCTGGCATCCGGCCGCGTGACTTCTTCCGGATTCTGCCGTACCAATTTCGGCAGGCCAGAGGAGGAGGAGACTGATGGCGGAATTCAAGCATGGCACGATGGACATCGCGGATCACGAGAAGACCTTCTCGGGCTTCGTGAAATTCGTGACGCGGGCGGTGATCGGAATCTTCGTGGTCCTGATCTTCCTGGCGCTCGTGGGGGCCTGAGGCTCAGCCGCCGTGCCTTCGGGGCGGGGCTTGCCTCGTCCCTGCTGGCCGCCTGCGCCGAACCGGTGCGCGATCCGCCCGAGGCGGTGGCCCGCGCCCATTACCGCAGCAGCAATCCGCCGTCGCTGACCCTCTACACCAACGTCCGCATCCAGACCGGCAAGGGCGCACATACCGCGCTGGTGATCGACGGGCCGGAACGCGTGGTGTTCAACCCCGCAGGCACGTGGCACCACCCCAAGGCGCCGCGGATCGACGACGTGCATTACGGCTTCACCACGCCGATGGAGGCCTGGTTCATCGACTACCACGCGCGCGAGACCTACTACGTGCGCCAGCAGAAGCTCGAAGTGCCGATGGAGACCGCGTCGGAGGCCCTGCGCCGCGCCGAGGGGATCGGGCCGGTCCTGGCCTCGTTCTGCACCCTGCGGACAACCGACGTGATCAAGCCGCTGCCGGGCTTCGAGAGCTTCCCGCACACGTTCTTCCCGGACGTCGCCAGCGAAGCCTTCGCGCAGTATCCCGGCGTGGTGACGCGGACCTTCTACGACGACAGTCCCGACGACCGCAGCGATATCGGCGGGATCGGCGGCTACGGCTATGTCGGCCAGGGAACCCGTGTCGTCGAGGGCGGCGGACCGATCTAGGCGGGCCGCCGACGCAAGCGGCAGGGCTCAGCCGAAGAGCGCGAGCCCGCCATAGAGCGCGGCCAGCCCGGCGGCGACCGACCAGAGCACCGAGCGGGTCAGGACCCCTGCGGCGGCCGCGGCCAGCGCGGCCAGCAGGCGCGCCGCGTCGGGTTCTCCGCCGGTCGCCTGCGGCCAGAGCACCAGCGGCGCGACCAGCCCCGGCAGCACGGCCACCGGCGTGTAGCGCAGCATCCGCAGCGCCCATTCCGGGAAGCTGCGCTGTCCCAGCAGGCCGAGGAAGGAGAACCGGATCAGGAAGGTTCCGACGGCCAGCCCGGCGATCACGGTCCATACGGCGGTTGCGTTGCCGGTCATCTGCGCTTCTCCATCCAGAGTTCGGTCTGCGCCCCGACGGCCATCGCCGCCAGCGCCGCGACGATCAGGCCGAGGCTGAAGGGGATCCAACTCAGCGCCAGGGCCAGCGCCACCGAGGTTGCCGCCGCCGCGACATGGGCCAGCGTCCGCAGGGCGGGGGCGACCAGCGCGAGGAAGGTGATCGGCACTGCGAAATCCAGCGCGAATCCCTCGGGCACGGCGGCGCCCACCCGCGCGCCGACATAGGTGGCGGCGTACCAGCTGGGCGCGATCATCACCATCGTCGCCAGGAAATACGCCAGCTTCCGCCCGATCGGCGCGTTCCGGTCGGCCTCGAAGGCCGGATGCGCCAGCGCATAGCTCTGGTCGACCAGCAGATAGGCGACGAGCCCGCGCTGCCAGAGCTTTGCCTGCCCCAGATGCGGCGCCAGCGAGGCCGAATACATCGCCATCCGCAGGTTCACCGCCAGCGAAGTCAGCAGGATGATCACCACCGGCGCATTGTCCTGTAGCAGCTGCAGCGCGGTGAACTGCGCCGCTCCGGCGATCACCAGCATGGTGAAGGCCATGGTCTGCGCGATCGGCAGCCCGGCTTCGGTTCCGGCCACCCCGAAGAGCAGGCCGAAGGGCACGATCACCAGCAGGAAGGGCAGGCTGTCCAGCAGGCCCCGCCGGATGGCGGCGTTCGTACTGGTTAACATTGGCAGAACATCCTATTTACGCATGCCCTCCGCTACGCCACTGTTGCCGCCGATGCAATTGCGCAGGCGCCCGGCCGGAGGCGGGGCGGCGGAATGCGCGGGAACCGGAACGGAGCCGGGACGATGACAGCGCCATTGGGCGTGATCCTAGCGGGAGGGCCGGCGGCGCGCATGGGCGGCGCCGACAAGGGGGCGCTGCTGCTCGGCGGGCGCTGCCTCTACGACCGTGCGGTCGACCGGCTGGGGCTGCAGGTGGCGGGGCTGGCGATCAACGCCAACGGCCAGGCCGGGCGGCTCGGGGAATTCGGCCTGCCGGTCCTCTCCGACAGCGTGCCGGGCCATCCGGGACCGCTGGCGGGGGTGCTGGCCGGGCTGGACTGGGCCGCCTCGCGCGGGGCCGCGTCCATCGTGACCGTCGCCGTCGACACGCCCTTCTTCCCGGCGGATCTGGCCGAGCGGCTGGTCCGCGGCGCGGCCCGGGCGGGCACGCCGATCGCGATGGCCGCCACCGAGGAGGACGGGCGGCTGCAGCGCCATCCGGATTTCGGATTCTGGCCGGTCAGCCTCCGCGAGGACCTGCGCAGCGCACTTTCCCAGGGGGTGCGCAAGATGACCTATTGGGCCAGCTCCCATGGGGCGGCGAGCGTGTTCTTCGCCTCGGAGGGGTTCTTCGGCATCGACGGTCCCGGAGATCTGGCCCGTGCCGAGGCGATGCTGCCCGAGATGGACAGCTGACGCGGGGCGTTTCGCGGCCATTGGAGACGGCAGCGGAGCTGCGCAGCCCGGCGGCCGGGCCGCGGCTCAGTCGAACATGCCGACGCAGCGGCCGAGCAGCATGAAGGCGCGGGCCGTGCGGGTTTCGGCCAGGCGGACCAGCGCGGCATCCTCCAGCGCTCCTGCGCGGGCCACGAGCATGAGGTCGAAATGGCGCAGGAAATGGTGCACCGCATCGCGGAAGACCGGGTCCTCGCGCAGCGCGGCGGCGCAGTTGGCCAGCGCTTCCGCATCCCGAACCCCGCCGAGCGCTCCGATTGCACCGCCTCGCTCGCCGGCCGCGAAGCGGCGCCACAGTTCGGGCTTGGGATGGTCGGGCTCCAGGTCATCCATGTAGAGCCCGTTCTGCGACAGCAGCGTCAGCACGTCCTGCGCGGCCTGGATCAGCGGTGCGGCCTGCGGCGCCTTCAGCGCCAGGCGCAGCGCGCGGAACCCGTCGGTATCGTCGGGGTCCTGCGGAAAATTCAGCGCCAGGATGAAATCGCCGACGGTCAGGGGCGGCGGCGTCGGCGCGGTGTCCAGCGCCAGGCTGCCCTGGCTGCCGGGCGCGGCGCCGGGCTGCAGCGGGTCGCGGCGCGAGGCGAAGGACGGGGCAGGGCCGCCGGTCTCCTGCATCCGCTCGGCCGCGCTGGCGGAGCGCACGCCGAAGACCGTGGTCGCGGGCCGGTCGCCGTCGGACGGCTCCTGCCGGGCGGGGGCGGGCGTGTCGCGCCGCGGCGGGACGGCGGCGGCGCGGTGTTCGGCGGTCATCGCCCCGAGCGCATCGCGCAGGGCCGCGGCCTCTTGCCGGGTCAGCCGCAGCGCACGCGACTGGTGCCAGAGCAGCCCGAACAGCACCAGCGGCGCGATCAGGCCGCCCGGGCCGATCGTGCCGGGGGCATAGCGGAACGCTGCGGCGCCGAGGCAGAGCCAGAGCAGGCCGAAGGACGCGGCCAGCTTCTCGGCCGTTCCGGCGCGGGTCGGGGCGGAATTCGGAAAGAGCGGATCCGTTTTCTTCACGGGGCCTTCCTGTGGCGGGCCTTGCCCGGGGAATGGTCGGTCCGGGGCCACCGTCCTGGGCCGCCCCGCCTGTTCCGAGATCTACCCTGATGCCGCGGCTCCGTCAAACCGCGGCGTCGTCCGCCGCGGTGCAGCAGCGGAGCCTTGCCGTCCGTGCCTCAGACGTAGCGGATTGCGAGGATCTCGTAGGATTTCCCGCCGCCCGGAGTGTGGACCTCGACGCTGTCGCCGATGTCCTTGCCGATCAGCGCGCGCGCCAGGGGCGATTTCATGTTCAGCTTGCCGCGCTCGATATCGGCCTCGGGCTCGCCGACGATCTGGTAGGACTTCTCCTCGTCGGTATCCTCGTCCACCAGATCCACCGTGGCGCCGAACTTGATCGTGCCGGAGAGCTTCTTGGGGTCGATGATGTCGGAGCGGCCGAGGATCGCCTCGACTTCCTTGATGCGGCCCTCGATGAAGCTCTGCTTCTCGCGCGCGGAATGGTATTCGGCGTTCTCCGAGAGATCCCCGTGTTCGCGCGCCTCGGCGATGGCCTTGATGATCGCAGGCCGTTCCACCGATTTCAGCTGCTTGAGCTCTTCGTCTAGCCGGGCATAGCCGGCCGGGGTCATTGGTATCTTTTCCATAGGTCTCTACGGTCGAGTTTGGGCGGCCATAGGGCCGGAGCGCATCTGCGCGGTGTCGAGCGACTTTGACATCAGCTTGGGGCGGCGTGCAAGCGGGTCCGTGGCATTGTTTTTGCGGGGCGGGGGATGCCGCCGGACGCAAGCCTACCGCCTGTCTGTCGCTATTCGCCCTTGCGGCGACGGCAGGGGCGGGTAAGGCTCCCGATCGGGCGCGGATGACGGGATCTGCTGCCTCCGGGGTTCTATTGTTGCGCAAACCTTGCGATTGCCGCAAGGAGATTGCGCATGCTTGACGTGCTGCACTGCAGAGCGGTATGCACGGCGCCGGAGCCCGGGAACGGGCAAGAGGATAACCGACCGAAGACAGACAGGGGTCAGGGTAGGCAGATGAGCGAAGTGACGCGCGAAGCGATGGAATATGATGTCGTGATCGTCGGGGCGGGGCCTGCGGGCCTGTCGGCGGCGATCCGGCTGAAGCAGCTGGATGCCGAGCTGCAGGTCGTCGTGCTGGAGAAGGGCTCCGAGGTCGGCGCGCACATCCTCTCCGGCGCGGTGCTCGACCCCTGCGGAATCGACAAGCTCATTCCCGACTGGAAGGAGAAGGGCGCGCCGCTCACCGTGCCGGTGAAGAAGGACAACTTCTACATCCTCGGCGAGGGCGGCCAGATCCGCATGCCGAACTTCGCCATGCCGCCGCTGATGGACAACCATGGCAACTACATCGTGTCGATGGGCAATGTCTGCCGCTGGATGGCCGAGCAGGCCGAGGAGCTGGGCGTCGAGATCTTCCCCGGAATGTCCTGTTCGGAGCTGGTCATGGACGGCGACCGGGTCGCGGGCGTCGTGGCGGGCGAGTTCGGCAAGGAAGCCGACGGCACGCCGGGCCCGGCCTACGAACCGGGCATGGAGCTGCTCGGCAAGTACGTCTTCCTCGCCGAAGGCGTGCGCGGCTCGCTGTCCAAGCAGGTCATCGCCAAGTACGAGCTGGGCAAGGGCAAGTGCCCGCAGAAATACGGCATCGGCATGAAGGAGATCTGGGAGATCGACCCGGAGAAGCATGCCGAGGGCACCGTCACCCACACGATGGGCTGGCCTCTGGGCTCGAACGCGGGCGGCGGGTCGTTCATCTACCACCTGGACAACAACCAGGTCTATGTCGGCTTCGTGGTCCATCTGAACTACGAGAACCCGCATCTCTTCCCCTACATGGAGTTCCAGCGCTTCAAGCACCACCCGATGGTCGCCGAGCTGCTGAAGGGCGGCAAGCGCGTGGCCTATGGCGCGCGGGCGATCACCGAGGGCGGCTGGCAGTCGCTGCCGAAGCTGACCTTCCCGGGGGGCGCGCTGCTGGGCTGCTCGGCGGGCATGGTCAACGTGCCGCGGATCAAGGGCAACCACAACGCGATGCTTTCGGGCATGGCGGCCGCCGAGGCGGCCTTCGACGCGATCCAGGCGGGCCGGTCCGGCGACGAGCTGACCGGGTACGAGACCGAAGTGCGCGAGGGCGCGATCGGCAAGGATCTGAAGCCGGTGCGCAACGTCAAGCCGCTCTGGTCGAAATACGGCCTCGCCGCGTCCCTGACGCTGGGCGGGCTCGACATGTGGACCAACACCTGGGGCTTCTCGCTCTTGGGCACGATCGGCCACGGCAAGTCGGACGCGGCCGCGACCGGCAAGGCGGCGGACCACAAGGTGATAGAGTATCCGAAGCCCGACGGCGTGCTCAGCTTCGACCGGCTGACGAACGTGAGCTTCTCCTTCACCAACCACGAGGAAAGCCAGCCGGCCCACCTAAAGCTGGCCGATCCCGATCTGCCGGTGAAGGTGAACCTGCCGCAATATGGCGGGCCGTCGGCGCGCTACTGCCCGGCGGGGGTGTACGAGTTCGTGGGCGAGGGTGCGGACGTGAAGTTCCAGGTGAACTTCCAGAACTGCGTCCACTGCAAGACCTGCGACATCAAGGATCCGTCGCAAAACATCACGTGGACGACGCCCCAGGGCGGCGACGGGCCCAACTATCCAAATATGTGAACATGTGACGGATTTCCGCCGATGAGGCGGGTTTCCGTTGCGGCAGCAGTTGTTGCGAATATGAGGAGGTGGTTCCCTGCCGGGGCCCACCTCTTTCATTTTCAGGACCTTGCCCATGCTTCCCGGCACCAACGTAACGCTCGAGATCTTTTCCCCGGTCCTCTCCAACCCGATCGCCAGCACCGGCGTGGCGGAGATTTCCGCGCTCGTGGTCGAATTCAACGACACCGAATACTACGACCTGAACGGCGATCCCTACTACGTCGTCCCGGCCGTCCTCGACATCCGCGGCAGCTTCATCGACTATCGCGTGAAAGCCTCCGGCTCCTTCACCAATGTCCCCGATGACGGGTTCAACGGCTACAAGCTGAGCTTCGACGGGCTGGGCGGTGACAGCGGCGTCACCATCCGCGACGTCCGCCTGCTCGGCGACTTCAACTCTCTCGACGTCCCCGAAGAGAATCTCAGCTTCACCGCGACCTCGGCCATGCTCAATGTCGACGGCCTCCGCTACGCGACGGGCGAGGGCGTCACGGCCGTGGTCGACTTCAAGATCGAAGGCACCGAGGGCTGGGATGTCCGCGCGGGCGGCGAGGGCGACGACAAGGTGCTGGGGCGCCAGGGGCGGGATATCCTCGCCGGCGGCGAAGGCGACGACACGCTGGTCGGCGGCATGGGCATGGACACGCTCGACGGCGGCCCCGGCAAGGACCGGCTGATCGGCGGCTACGGGCCGGACACCTTCGTCATGAGCGCGGGCAGCGGCCGCAGCCAGGTGATGGATTTCGCCGAGGGCGACCGCATCCTGGTTCAGACCGGCGCCGAAGGCATCGATGACCTGGAGATCAGCGCGCGCAACGGCAAGGTCGTGATCGAGGACGGCGACGCCGTGGTCATTCTGGAGGGAACGTCGCCCGGGGACATCGGCGAGGAGGATTTCGTCTTCGCCTTCTGAGCCCGCCCGGGGCGCCCGTCACTTGGCGGCGGCGGCCGCTTCCTTCGCGGCCTTCATGTAGGCCTGGGTCTTCTGGAAGAATTCCTCTGCCGCGGCGCGCTGGTCGCCGAGAATGGCGACGCGTTCCGATTCGCGGCGAATCTTGGTCGCGGACTCGTCGTTCGACAGCTGTTGCTGGCGCAGCTGCTGCGTCGTCTGAAGGGCCTTCATGAATGCGAAGGAATTCAATGCCGGATTGAGTTTCACCATGGTGCCTTCCCCACTTTCCCGTTCTGCCCCTCGGGTAAAATAGCGCAAATTTAAGTCTTCGTGTGATGAAGATGCTGAGAATTTTAGGAAAATCTGGCCGACCCTTCCGGGGCGTCCCTCGGCGGGGAGCGGAACCGGGCCCGGGCGCCTTGCGTTCGCCTGCCAGACGGGCCAGCCTAGCGCCCGGAATCCGGTAACAGGCCGGCGCGAGCCGGGGAGCGTAACGATGAAACTCTACCAATACGACCACTGCCCCTTCTGCGTGCGCGCCGACATGGTGGCGAGCTGGCGGAAGGTCCCGCACGAGAAGGTCTACCTGCTCAACGATGACGAGCAGGCCCATTACGACCTGATCGGCGCGAAGATGGTCCCGATCCTGCAATTCGACGACGGCAAGGCGATGGGCGAGAGCCTCGACATCGTGGCCGAGCTCGACGGCATCGAGACCGGCGCGCCGACGCTCGATCCCTGGGACGAGGTCGCCCCGCAGATGCAGGCGCTGGCCTCGGCCAACCGCGCGGTGAACTGCCTGCTCTTCCCGCGCAATGTCCGGCTCGGCCTGCCCGAATTCGAAACGCGGACGGCCATCGGCTATTTCACCGAGCGCAAGGAGGACATCATCGGCATCTCCTTCGGCCAGGCGCTCGAGGAAACCGCGGCGCACAAGGCCGAGGTCGAGGCGATGCTGGCCGCCATGCCGCCGTTGGATCTGCCCGGCGACCGGCTGCGCATGGGCGACGTGCTGATCTATCCGCAGCTGCGCAACCTGACGATGGTCAAGGATCTGGCCTTCCCGGACTGGGTGCGCGCCTATGTCGACCATGTCACCGCGCTTTGCGGCACCCATTCCTATGACGATCGCGCGATCTGATCCCGCACCGGCCCCGGGCCTGCCTGCGCGGATGGACACGCGCTGCAGCGGGCTCTAGGGTCGGGGCAACACGTCCAGACGGAGACATTCGAAGGTGTTCCGAAACAAATCCCGCCTCCTCGCCGCCGCCCTCTGCCTCGGGCTGGCGCCTGCCGCCGTAATGGGCGGAAATGCCGGAACCTATCTGGCGGGGCGGGTGGCCGGCATGGAAGCCGACCATGCCCGTGCAGCCGAATATTTCACCCGCGCGCTGGCGCTGGATGCGCAGAACCCGGAGCTGATGGAACTGGCGCTGACCGCGCAGGTCAACCTGGGCAATTTCGACAGCGCCTCGGCGATCATGCGGCGGATGCAGGGGGCCGGGCTGCAGGCCAGCCTGATGGACATCGTCCAGCTGGTCGACTGGATGGAGGCGGGCGACTACGCCGCGCTGCGCGGCGCGCTCGGCAGCGGGTTCTCGCTGGGTGACCTGCTGGAAGGCTTCCTCGACCAGCTGGCAGGCGGCTGGGCCGATCTGGGCGCGGGCGACACCGAGGCGGCCATGGCCGCCTTCGACAAGCTGGCCGAGGCGCCGATGCTGCGCGGCGTGGTGCTCTACCACAAGGCGCTGGCGCTGGCGGTTTCGGGCGATTACGCGGCCGCCGAGGCGCTGCTCTCGGGCGAGAGCGATGGGCCGCTGCCGCTGTCGGGCCGCGGGCTGCGGCTGCGCGCCGAGGTGCAGAGCCAGCTCGGCCATTTCGACCAGGCGCTGCAGCTGCTCGACGAAGCCTATGGCGGCTCGGTCGCGCCGCAGATGGCCGACATCGTTGCCAAGCTCGAGGCCGGAGAGGCCATTCCCCTGAGCGTTCCGGACGCCAAGGCGGGGATTGCCGAGGCGTTCTACACCATGGCGCAGGTGCTCTACGGCCAGGCCGGCAACAGCCTGTCGCTGGTCTATGCCCAGGCTGCGCGCCAGCTGAACCCCGGCCATGTCGATGCGCTGCTGATGGTGGCGAGCATCTATGACGAGCAGGGCAACTACGCGCTGGCGAGCGAACTCTACGACCAGGTGCCGCGCGAGCATCCCGCCTATCTGCAGGCCGAGTTCGGCCGCGCCAACGCGCTGCGCTATGCGGGGCGCAAGGATGCGGCGATCGAGGTGCTGAACCAGCTGTCGAAATCCTATCCGGATCTCGTCGAGGTCCAGGTTTCGCTGGGTGACGCGCTGACCTCCGATGACCGCTGGGAAGCAGCCCGCGCGGCCTATGACAAGGCGGTCGCGCTGCTCGACGATCCCGCCCAGGACGACTGGCAGATCTTCTATGCCCGCGGCATCACGCTGGAGCGGCTGGGCATCTGGCCGGAGGCCGAGGCCGATTTCCGCCGCGCGCTGGAACTGTCGCCGGACGAACCCAGGGTGCTGAACTATCTCGGCTATTCGCTGGTCGAGAAGAACGAGAGCCTCGACGAGGCGCTCGACATGATCCGCAAGGCCTCCGCGCAGCGCCCGGATGACGGCTATATCTCCGACAGCCTCGGCTGGGTGTACTACCGCCTCGGCCGCTACGAGGAGGCGGTTCCGCCGATGGAGCATGCCGCCGAGATCATGGCGATCGACCCGGTGATCAACGATCATCTGGGCGATGTCTACTGGGCGGTCGGGCGCAAGCTCGAGGCGCAGTTCATGTGGCGCCGCGCGCTCAGCTTTACCGATTACGGCAGTTCCAACGAGGAAGTCGATCCGGACCGCATCCGCCGCAAGCTGGAGGTCGGGCTGGACAAGGTGCTGGCCGAGGAAGGGGCGGAGCCGCTTGGAACCAACAGCGAAGGCAACTGAGGCCGCTCCGGCCAAGATCAACCTCGCCCTGCATGTGACCGGACGGCGCGAGGACGGCTACCACCTTCTCGACAGCCTGGTGGCCTTTGCCGACATTTCCGACAGCGTGACGGTGGCGCCTGCAGGAGCGTTGTCGCTGCAGGTCACCGGTCCACGCGCGGCCGGCGTGCCCGAAGACGCGCGCAACCTCGTCTGGAAGGCTGCGGAGCTGGCCGGGGCGCCGCCCGTCGCGATCACCCTGGAAAAGCGCCTGCCGGCCGCGGCCGGGATCGGCGGCGGCTCGTCCGACGCCGCGGCCACGCTGCGGGCGCTGGCGCGGCTGGGGCTGGCGGAGCTGCCCGATCCGGGCGCGCTCCTGCCGCTGGGCGCCGATGTCCCGGTCTGCCTGGAGCCGCGCACGGTGCGCATGGAAGGCGTGGGCGAGGAGATCTCTCCGCTGCCCGCCCTGCCGCCGATCTGGGTCGTGCTGGCCAATCCCGGTGTCGAGGTGCCGACGCCCGATGTGTTCCGGGCGCTGGAATGCCGCGAGAACCTGCCGATCCGCGGCCACATGCCGGTGGGGGCCGGGGCGTTCTGTGCGTGGCTCGGCGGCCAGCGCAACGATCTGGAGCCGCCCGCCCGCGCGATCGCGCCGGTGATCGGCGACGTTCTGGCGGCACTGGCGCGACAGCCGGGCTGCATGCTGTCGCGGATGTCGGGATCGGGGGCGACCTGCTTCGGCCTGTTCCTGTCCTGCGAGGCGGCGCAGGGCGCGGCTGCGCTGCTGGCGCGGGCCGAGCCCCGCTGGTGGGTGGAGAGTGGCAAGATCCTCTAGCTTAACGGTTTTCAGTTCCTGAAACGCGAAACGCGCCCCTGAGGGCGCGCTTCGGCATTCAGCTGAGCGACGGGTCAGATGACCCGTTCCACCACGTAATCGGCCAGATCGTGCAGCACGTCGCGCAGCTCCGACGGCGGCAGTTCCAGGATCGCGGCCTTGGCCTTGGCGGCCCAGCCGATCGCGGTCTCGCGGGTCGACTCCATCGTGCCGTGCTTGGCCAGCAGCGCCAGGGCCTGGTCGAGATCGCCCTCTTCCTGGCGGCCGCGCTCGATCGTGCGCTTCCAGAAGTCGCGCTCCGTGCCGTCCGCTGCGGCTATGGCCCGAATCACGGGAAGCGTGAGCTTGCGCTCGCGGAAGTCGTCGCCGATGTTCTTGCCGATCTCCGTGCCCGCGCCGCCGTAATCCAGAAAATCATCGACGATCTGGAAGCAGATTCCCAGCGCGTCGCCATAGCCGTAGAGCGCCTTGACATGCGCCTCGGGCGCGCCCGCGATCACGCCGCCGACCTCGCAGGCCGCGGAGAACAGCGCCGCGGTTTTGCCGCGGATCACGTTCAGGTAGACATCCTCTCCGGTCGAGAGGTTCGAGGCGGCGGTCAGCTGCAGCACCTCGCCCTCGGCGATGACCGCGGAGGCGTCGGAGAGGATCTCCAGCACGCGCAGGTTGCCGGGCTCCACCATCAGCCGGAACGAGCGGGCGAACAGGTAGTCGCCCACCAGCACCGAGGACTTGTTGTCCCACAGCAGGTTCGCCGTCGGCCGCCCGCGGCGCTGGCGGCTCTCGTCCACCACGTCGTCATGCAGGAGCGTCGCGGTGTGGATGAATTCGACCGTCGCGGCCAGCTTGACATGGTCGGTCCCGCCGTACCCGCAGAGCCGTGCAGCGGCGAGCGTCAGCATCGGCCTCAGCCGCTTGCCGCCCGCTTCGACCAGATGCGCGGTGACTTCGGGAATGCGCGGCGCATGTTCCGAGGCCATCCGCTCGCGGATCAGCACCCCGACCGCATCCATGTCGCCGGCCAGAATCTGCGCCAGCTTCTCGTGTGGTTTAACTGCTGCCTCGTCCAATCCCATCACGCTTCCGTCAATACTCTCGACATCTTTGCCGGGTAATTTTTAACTGCCTGACATGAGAGAGCTTTTGCGCACGACCGATCCGACAATCATCGCCTTCGCCACCGCCCTTCTCGATGGAGAGGGTATAGACTGCTTCCCGATGGACGTCCACATGAGCGTTCTCGAAGGGTCGATCGGGGTCTTGCCAAGACGCCTCATGGTGCGGGACGGGGAATACGCGCATGCCGCCATCGTGTTGAGGGACAACGGGATAGTGCCGAGCGAATGAGAGACATGGACGACATCGAGCTGACACATGACGCGTTTCTCGGGGGGCAGGTCTATGCCTGGCAGCCGAAGACGGGGTTCCGCACCGGCGTGGATGCCGTGCTGCTGGCGGCGTCGGTTCCGGCGCGGCCCGGACAGTTCGTGCTGGAGCTCGGCTGCGGCGCAGCCGTCGCCTCGCTGTGCCTGCACCGCCGGGTGAAGGAGCTCTGGCTCTGCGGCGTCGAGGTCCAGGCGGACTATGCCGACCTGGCGCGGCGCAACTCTGCGGAGAGCGCGACCGAGCTGGTGGTGGTGCAGGCCGACCTGATGAGCCTGCCCGAAGAGGTGCGCAATCTCGATTTCGACCATGTCATGATGAACCCGCCCTATTTCAGCCGCGAGGAAGGCAGCGCGTCGGAAAATGCCGGTCGCGACATCGCCCGCGCGGGCGAGACGCGGCTGGCGGACTGGGTCGAGGTCGCGACGCGCCGCCTGCGCCCGGGCGGGGTGCTGACCATGATCCAGCGGATCGAGCGGCTGCCCGAAGTGCTCCGCGCGCTGGACCACCGCCTCGGGGCGGTGCAGGTCCTGCCGATCTCGCCGCGCGGCGGGGCGCCCGCAGGATTGTTTCTCCTGAGGGCGGTAAAAGGACGGAAAACGCCGTTTCAGCTGCGCCCTTCTTTGGTAATGCACAAAGGCATGCGGCATGGTGACGCAGGCGATGGCTATGCGCCGCTCATCGAGGCGGTGCTCCGCGACGGTCAGGCGCTTGTGGGCTTTGCAGATTAAAGGTTTTGTAACGCCTCGGCGCCAGCGTGCTCACCCGGGGCCCTCACAAAGCCGGGACGTGACATGAATCGTTCCCTGTGCTGGGCTGTCCAAGTGTAGTCAAGAGAGGAGACGACATATGAGCCTGACGATCCATATCGAGGAACTTCAGAAGAAGCACCGAACTCTCTCGGCAATGGTGGAAGAGGCGCAGCGCAGCCCCGGTGTCGCCGACCACGAAATCGCCCGCATGAAGAAGCAGAAGCTCCACCTCAAGGAGGAAATCGAGCGACTGAGCCGCGTCTGACCGCGATCCCGGTTCCGGCAGGTCCGGACCAGACACGACGTCAGGGATCCGTGCAGCGCCCCCGTCAGGCAGAGCATGGGTCCCAGCATGGTCCGGAAAGCGGACCGCCATTTTCCCGGAAATCCATTCGACATTCGCCGCGCCACCAGCTCGCCGCAGCCGGGCCATGTTCCCGCTCCGGCCTGCTGATGCGGGGACCCGGCCAGGGTCCGGCGCCGGGCACGGCGTGCCTCCCGGGAGGCCATGGAAAAGGGGTCCGTCGGTTTAGACGGACCCCACCCACCTGGCCTTGCGTGGACCATACTCGCTACGTGCCAATCATCCTTGGCAGACCGAGATTAGCCTTGCAGTGATTGCATGAGGGTTAAGCCACCCTCCCGAAGAGATGAGAGATGTAGAGGGTTTGGCAACGCTTCGATAACGCTTGCCGGGCGGCGCGGCGCGCGGTCACTTCCGCCGGAGGTGCTCATCCAGCCGCGGCAGGATCTCCACGAAGTTGCAGGGCATGTGGCGGTAGTCGAGCTGGCGCTCCAGGATCTCGTCCCAGGCATCGCGGCAGGCGCCGGTGCTGCCGGGCAGGGCGAACAGATAGGTGCCGTTCGCCACCCCGCCGGTGGCGCGGCTCTGCACCGCCGACGTGCCGATCTTCTGCATGGACACCATCGTGAAGACCGTGGCGAAGGCGTCGATCTCCTTCTCGTAGACGTCGCGGTGCGCCTCGACGGTCACGTCCCGCCCGGTCAGCCCGGTGCCGCCGGTCGAGATCGCCACGTCGATTTCGGGATCGGCGCACCAGGCGCGCAGCTGCGCGGCGATCTCGTGGCGCTCGTCGCGCAGGATAGTCCGGGCAGCGAGCACATGACCCGCCTTGCGGATCCGCTCCTCCAGCAGGTCGCCCGAGCGGTCCTCGGCCAGGGAGCGCGTGTCGCTGACGGTCAGCAGCGCGATGCGCACCGGGATGAAGCTGCGGTCGGCCATGTCACACCTCGAACCAGTTGACGCCGGGACCCAGGTTGCAGACCCGCGATGCGCCGATTTCGCCGCTTTCGCCCCAGCAGCCATGGATATGGCCGCAGAAGACCAGCGCCGGCTGGATCCGTTCGATCGCTGTCCTGACCGCAGTGGAGCCGATCCGCCGTCCGTCATCCAGCTTGTCGGCAATGCCGAAGGGGGGCGAATGGCTGATGAGGACGTCGGCGCTGGAGATCGGCGCGAGCATCGCCTCGGCCTTTTCCTCGGTCAGGTCGTAGGACTGCCAGGGCAGGGGCGGCAGCGGCGGGATGGCCGCACCGATCCCGGCGAATGTGACGCCGCCGATCTCCATCGTCTCGCCATGCAGGACCGGCGCCCGGGTCGCCGCGCGCAGCGCCTCCAGCGTCTCGTTGTTGCCGGGCACGTAGAGCGCCTTGTCCTCGAAGGCGCGGATCGATTCCATCGTCCGGTCCAATCCGCGATGCACCGAGGCGAAATCGCCCGCGCCGACCACCAGATCGGCCTCCGCCGAGGCCTCGACCAGCCGCTGGGCGGCGATCCGGTCGCAATGCAGGTCGGAAAAGGCGAGGATCTTCATCGCTTGGTCTCCAGATGGGCGGCGAGGTCCAGGAGGTCGGCCCAGGCCTCGCGCTTGGCATGGGGGTTCCGCAGCAGGTAGGCCGGATGGAACATCGGCAGCACCGGCAGGCCGAATCCCTGGGTCCATGTCCCGCGCAGCCGGGTGATGCCGCGGGCCTGCAGCACGCATTGGCAGGCAGCATTGCCCATCAGCACCAGGACCTCCGGCTTCGCCAGTTCGACGTGGCGCTCCAGGAAGGGCAGCAGCATCGCGATCTCGTCCGGCTTGGGGTCGCGGTTCTGCGGCGGGCGCCAGGGCAGGACATTGGTGATGTAGACGGCGCTGCCGATGTCGGGCGCGGCGCGGGACAGGCCGATCGCGCCCAGCATCCGGTCGAGCAGCTGCCCGGCGCGTCCGACGAAGGGGCGGCCCATCCGGTCCTCGTCGCGGCCGGGGGCCTCGCCTATGATCATCACCCGCGCGCCCGGACGGCCGTCGGCGAAGACCAGGCTCTTGGCGCCCTTCTTCAGCTCGCAATGCTCGTAGGCGGCCAGCGCGGCGCGCAGCGATTCCAGGTCGGGGGCGGCGGCCGCGGCGGCGCGGGCGGTCTCTGCCGGTCCGGCTCCGGTCCCGGCGGAGGCGGATTCGGCCCGCGCGGCAGGGGCCGGGGCAGCGGGCGCGGCGGGGCGCGGTGCCTGCGCGGCCAGCTCGTAGCGGTTGACCGGGGTCTCGGAGATTGCCTCGTCGATGCCGAGTTCGACCTGCCATTCCAGGCAGAGGCGCAGCTCATGATAGGTCAGGGACTCGGTCATGGCACAGAGCTAGGCGAGCCGGGCCGCGGGGTAAATCCCCTGCGGAGCCGCAGGCGGGGTCGGGCCGCGAAAAAGGCCAGCCCGAAGGCTGGCCCTGTGGGTTCCGCTGCGGCGGAAGGCGGTCAGACGAAGAACTGCGCGCCGTTCGCCGAGATGGTCGAGCCGCTGATGAAGCCCGCATCGTCGGAGGCGAGGAAGCAGACGCAGCGCGCGATTTCCTCGGGCGTGCCGAGGCGGCCGACCGGGATGCCGGCGATGATCTTCTCGCGGATCTTCTCGTCGATCGCCATGACCATGTCGGTGCCGATGTAGCCGGGGCAGACCGCGTTGGCGGTGATGCCCTTGGAGGCGCCTTCCTGGGCGAGCGACTTGATGATGCCGAGGTCGCCGGCCTTGGTGGCGGCGTAGTTCACCTGGCCGAACTGGCCCTTCTGGCCGTTGATCGAGGAGATCACGATGACCCGGCCGAAGCCGCGCTCGCGCATGCCCGGCCAGACCGGATGGACGGTGTTGAACACGCCGGTCAGGTTGGTGTCGATCACCTGCTGCCATTGTTCCGGGGTCATCTTGTGGAACGGCGCATCCTTGGTGATGCCCGCGTTGGCGACGACCACGTCGATCGGGCCCAGCTCGGATTCGACCTGCTCGATGCCGGTCTTGGAATCCTCGTAGTCGCGGACGTTCCACTTGTAGACCGCGATGCCGGTCTCTTCCTTGAATTCCTTGGCTGCGGCGTCATTGCCCGCATAGGTGGCGGCCACGGTGTATCCTTCGGCGGTCAGCGCCTTGCAGATTGCCGCGCCGATGCCGCGCACGCCGCCGGTGACCAGTGCTACACGTCCCATATTCGTCCCTCTCTCCTCGGGGTTGTATGTCCCGCGCCCCGGTCGCGTCTTGTCCGGTTGGCGGCAGCCCGGCGCACCCGCTGTCCAGCGGGTGCGCCGGGGTCTTGCTGTTCAGGTCAGGGGCGCTCGACGCAGAGCGCGACGCCCATGCCGCCGCCGATGCACAGCGTGGCAAGGCCCTTCTTGGCGTTCTGGCGCTTCATCTCGAACAGCAGCGTGTTCAGGACGCGGCAGCCGGAGGCGCCGATCGGGTGGCCGATGGCGATGGCGCCGCCGTTGACGTTCACCTTCGCCGGATCCCAGCCCATGTCCTTGTTCACCGCGCAGGCCTGGGCGGCAAAGGCCTCGTTGGCCTCGATCAGGTCGAGATCGTCGACCTTCCAGCCTGCCTTGTCCAGCGCCTTGCGCGACGCGTAGATCGGGCCGACGCCCATGATCGACGGGTCGAGGCCGGCGGTGGCGTAGGACTTGATGTGGGCGAGCGGCTCGATCCCGCGCTTCTCGGCCTCGGCGGCGGTCATCAGCAGGACGGCGGCCGCGCCGTCATTGATGCCCGAGGCGTTGGCCGCGGTCACGGTGCCGTCCTTGATGAAGGCCGGGCGCAGCTTCTGCATGGCCTCGATCGTGGCGCCCTTGCGGATGTACTCGTCCGCATCGACGGTGATGTCGCCCTTGCGGGTCTTGATCAGGAACGGGATGATCTCGTCGGCGAACTTGCCGGCGGCCTGCGCGGCCTCGGCCTTGTTCTGCGAGGCGACCGCGAACTCGTCCTGCATCTCGCGGCTGATCTGCCACTTCTCGGCGACGTTCTCGGCGGTCTGGCCCATGTGGTAGTTGTTGAACGCGTCCCACAGGCCGTCATTGATCATCGTGTCGATGTATTTCATGTCGCCCATCTTCTGGCCCTGGCGCAGCGTGGCGGCATGGGGGCTCAGCGACATGCTTTCCTGGCCGCCGGCGACGACGACCGAGGCATCGCCCAGCATGATGTGCTGTGCGCCGAGCGCGACGGCGCGCAGGCCCGAGCCGCAGACCTGGTTGATGCCCCAGGCGGCGGATTCCTGCGGCAGGCCGGCCTTGATATGGGCCTGGCGCGCCGGGTTCTGGCCGGTGGCGGCGGTCAGGACCTGGCCGAGGATGGTCTCGGACACGTCGGCCTTGTCGATGCCCGCGCGGGCGACGACGGCCTCGATCACGGCAGCGCCGAGGTCACTGGCCGGGGTGTTGGCGAAAGACCCCAGGAAGCTGCCGACGGCGGTGCGGGCAGCCGATGCGATTACGATACCGGTCATGAGTAGGTCTCCCCCTTCTCCGATTGAGCCCGGGCCAAGCCCGGACCGACACATTCTGATTAGGGAGAGAGGCGGGGGAGGGGCAACGGACAGATGGTCTCATGTCGCGTCACAATGGCTTGCGCATGGCGGATATTCCGCCTCGGCAACGTGGTTAACGCCGTCTGGCGCGGTTTGCGGGTTCAGCCCGCCGCCGCGCGCTCCAGATCCGGGCGCCAGGGCGGGCGCACGGTGGGCGCGCCGAAATGGTATCCCTGCAGGCAATCCACCCCGGCCGCGGCGAGGAATGCGGCATCGGTGCTGCTCTCCACCGCTTCGCAGACGGTGAACATGTCGAAATGCTGCGCGACCGATACCATGGCCTGGATCACCACCTGGTTGTCGGGGCTTTCGGCGACGCCGCGGACGAAATCGCCGCTGATCTTCGCCAGGTCGAAGTAGAAATCCCGAAGGTAGCGGAAATTCGTGTAGCCCTCACCGAAATCGTCCAGCGCGAAGGCGATGCCCTTGGCCTGGATCTCGCCCATGAAGGCGGCGATCAGATCGGGCATCAGCATGGCGGAGCTTTCGCTGATCTCCAGGATCAGCCGCTCCGCCACGGTGGGATGGGCGGTCAGCCCGCGTTCCAGCGTCTCGATCCAGGGCCGGTAGCCGATGGAGCGGGCCGACATGTTGATCGACAGCCGCAGCGAGGGTTCGTTGGCCAGTTCCTGCAGGCCCAGATCCAGCGCCAGCGTGTCGATCTTGCGGCCCAGTTCCTGGCTGTCCACCACCTCGATGAAGTCCCGCGCAGGAATGATCCGCCCGGTTTCGTCGAGGATGCGGATCAGCCCCTCGTAGAAGGCGGGCTTGTCCGGCTGCCGGGCCTGCACCACCGGCTGGAAGGCGAGCAGCGCATTGCGCCGCTCCAGCGCCTGGCGGACCATCGCCAGCGTGTTGCGGTCTCGTTCGGCCGCGGCAATGGCCAGCGGGTCCTGCCCCTGTGCCTGTCCCCTGTTCTTCTGAGCCATGACGCGCTCCTTCCGCGCAAAAGCCTGCGCCCGTGTCTTTAATTTTGACTTAAGTTCCGCGAATGTTCTAATCCTTCCGCAGCTATGGAGGCGCGGATGGACGGAAGATGCGGCTGGTGCGGCGAGGATCCGCTCTACGTGGCCTATCACGACACGGAATGGGGCGTGCCCGAACGCGACGGCCGCGCGCTGTGGGAGAAGCTGGTCCTCGACGGCTTCCAGGCCGGGCTGAGCTGGATCACCATCCTGCGGAAGCGCGACGCGTTCCGCGAGGCCTTCGAGGGGTTCCATCCCGGAACCATCGCGCATTGGGGCGAACCGGAGGTGCAGCGGCTCCTCAGCAATGCCGGGATCGTGCGGCACCGCGGCAAGATCGAGGCGACGATCGGCAATGCCCGCGCCTGGCTGGAGTTCGGAAGCGCAGAGGCCTTCTCGGACCATTGCTGGAGCTTCACCGGCGGGCAGGTGCTGCAGCCGGGGCGGGCGACGATGGCCGATGTCCCTGCCGAGACGGCCGAGTCCCGCGCGCTGTCCAAGGACCTGAAGAAGCGCGGATTCCGCTTCTGCGGGCCGACCATCACCTATGCCTGGATGCAGGCCTGCGGGCTGGTGAACGACCATGTCGCCACCTGTCCGCGCCACCGCGACCTGGGCGGACGCTGACGCGCTGCGGCGCAGAGACAGCTTTACTCCGCGGCCGGATTCGCGCAATTATACGCCCCGATGGTTCCCGCGCGCCCCAGGCAAGCGGGATGAGAAAGGGAACACGGTCAGGCGTACCCATCAGGGACCGAATCCGTGACTGCCCCCGCAACTGTAGGCGGCGGCCGACCCCATGAAGCCACTGGACCCGCGGAGGTCCGGGAAGGCGGGGAAGGCGAGTGCCGCGAGTCAGGAGACCTGCCATCGGAAGGCCCCGCGAGGGGCGCAAACTCAAGCCGCACGGGTGGTGCGGAAAGGACAGAGACATGCATATCGAACCTGGCGTCGTGACCGGCGCGAAACTCGGTCTTTCGGTGGTGACGGCCCTCGGCGGCCTCGGCCTGACGGCGAAGATGGCCTGGCAGACCGCGAAGGAAAGCGGCGCCGCCGCGCTGGCGGGCCGTTCGGCTGCGACCACCGCGCTGGCCTTCTCCTTCTTCCAGATCCTGCCGCATTTTCCGGTCGGCGTTTCCGAGGTCCATTTCATCCTCGGCTCCACGCTGTTCCTGATGTTCGGCGGCGGCGCTGCCTCGATCGGCCTCGCCATGGCGCTGCTGCTGCAGGGGATGTTCTTCGCGCAGTTCGACCTGCCGCAATACGGCATGAACGTGACGACGCTGCTGGTGCCGCTCTGGGCCGTCTCGGCGCTGGCCAAGCGCATCATCGCGCCGGATACCGCCTATGTCGACCTGACCTACGGCCAGGCGCTGAAGCTCTCGACCGCCTACCAGGGCGGCGTGGTCGCCTGGGTCGCCTTCTGGGCCTTCTACGGCCAGGGCTTCGGCGCGGCGAACATCGCCAATGTCGCCTCCTTCGGCGTCGCCTACATGTCGGTCATCCTGCTCGAGCCGCTGGCCGACCTGGCCGTGCTGGGCGCCGCGAAATCGGCACGGGGCGCTGCCTCGACCCCGCTCTTCAACAAGCGCCTCTTCGCCTGAGCGCAGGCGGACGGACGGAAACCGGGGCCGCGCGGAGGAAACTCCGGGCGGCCCTTTCCGTTTCCGGCCGGCGGTTCACTCCGCCATCAGCTCTTCCATGAAATGGCAGAACAGGTCGGCGCGTCCCTCGACCCCGGCCTTGGAATAGATCGCCGCCGTCTGGGCGCGGACCGTGCCGGGGGCGGTGCCGCGCATCTCGGCGATCGCCTTGTTGTCGAGCCCCTTGAGCAGCAGCAGCGCCACGTCGCGCTCGGACTTGGTCAGCGTCCAGCGGTCGAAATGCGAATCCACCAGCTGGGCGACCTCGCCGCGGGCCATGCGGATGCCGCGGTCGAGCGCGTCGAGCTCGGCCAGAAGCCGCTTCAGCTGCAGCCAAAGCGCCGTCACCCCGGCGCACATCGCCAGCGAGGCAATGGTTTCCAGCGCCATCTGCACCGGTTCGCGCGATTCCTCGGTGCCGGTCAGCAGGTCGATGACCACGTCGCTGAGGAAGTAGGCGGCGCAGAGCGCCTGCAGGATGATGATCGCGGCGAGCGTTGCCGCCCGCCGGTCGCTGCCGAGCCTGGTGACTAGGGCGCGGATCATTCGGCCTCGATCCCGTGGGGAATCGATTTCCGGCCGGTGATCATGGCGCGGATCAGCGGCACGCGCGTGCGCCAGCTGTCGAAGGCGACGCCCGCGAGATGCAGGATCACCGAGAAGATCAGCCAGTCGAAGGCCAGCTCGTGCATTTCCTTCACCCAGTCCATGCCGAAGAAGCGGAGCATGCCCATCATGTAGCCGGTGACGGCCAGCGCGGCCAGCGTGAACCACAGGTTGTAGACCATGAAGGCGCCCAGCGGATTGTGGGACAGGTGGGTGTCGCGGCTGCCCTGGCGGAGGTCGCGCAGGTGGCGCAGCGCACGGCCGGGGCTTGGCGGGAAGGACGAGAGCCTGGCATGGCGGGTGCCGACCAGCCCCCAGACCAGCCGCAGCGCGACCAGCCCCGCGGCCGTGTAGCCCAGCCAGTGGTGGAGGTCCTTCTCGGGATTGTCGAGATAGCCGTTCGCGAGGACGATCAGCGCGACGCTCCAGTGCACGATCCGAACCAGCGGATCCCACACCTTCACGTCGCGGGCGCCGGAGCGCCCGAGAGTTGTGCCTGTCGCGGCCATGGCCGGATCACTTCATGCTGAGCTTGGAGACCACGCCGGAGGCCGGGTCGACATAGACCTCGCCCATCTGCTTGTCCTTGACGATGTAGGCTTCGATCTTGCCGTCTTCGTCCTCGATCTTGCGGACTTCGTAGCCCATCGACACGAGCGTGGCCTTCACCTCGTCCTCGGTGTGGCCCAGCATCGATTGCGGGGTCAGGTCCCCGGCGAAGGCTGCACCGGCGGCGAGAGTGGCTAGGAGGGCGGCTGCGTAGACTTTCATGGGAAGCTCCGGTTTTGAAATCGGTAAGAGCCGAAGCGGACATCGCTGTCGGCTGCAGCCCATCTGCCGGTGCCGGGGCAGGTTTCCCATTGGCTTGCCGCTTAAGCCGGGGCTTATAAGCGCGCGCTTATGCCTGCGGAGGCAAGTTTCCGGCCGAATGCGCCCGCCCGGCGCTGGCCAGGCCGGTCCGGCACAATGGTTTTCAGAGGCTTGAGGAAGCGGAGGGAGTCAGCTTTCTCCGTCGCCGGTTGCCGCGGCGATGATGGCGCGGGCGCTCTCGCCGTCCCATTCGGCATCGCCCTGCAGGCGGGCGATCTCGTTGCCGCCGCGGTCCAGCAGCACCGTCACCGGCAGGCCCAGCACCGCCATGTCGCGGGCCAGCGCCATCTTCGGGTCGCGGTGCATCGGCAGCGACGTCGCCCCGGTTTCCTCGAAGAACCGCCGGATCGCCGCCGGGGGCTGCCGGCCGGTGGCCACGGTCACCACCTGGAAGTCCTCGCCGCCCAGGTCCTTCTGCAGCGCGTCGAGCGCGGGCATTTCCTTGCGGCAGGGCGCGCACCAGGTCGCCCAGAAGTTCAGCAGGACCACCTGGCCGCGGTAGTCCTCCAGCGAGACCGGCGCGCCGTCGAAGGTCTCGAAGGCGGTCAGCGAGGCGGGCTTGGGCTCCGAATGCACGACCAGCTTCTTGAGGCTGCCCTCGCGCAGCGCCTCGATACCCGGATCGGCGAGACCCGGATTTGCGCTGGCGGCAAGCGCGGTGTAGAGGGCGACGGACCAGACGAGCTTCATTGCGACCTTATTCTCCCGAGGGACGGACCCGATGACTGACAAGACCCAGAACGCCATGTGGGGCGGACGCTTCGCCGCCGGACCGGATGCGATCATGGAGGCGATCAACGCCTCGATCGGTTTCGACCAGCGGCTGGCGTCCCAGGACATCGAAGGGTCGCGCGCCCATGCGGCCATGCTGGCGGCCACGGGCATCGTGGACCCTAGCGAGGCCGAGGCCATGCGGGAAGGCCTGCTCACCGTCTTGTCAGAAATCGAGGCCGGGAAACTGGTGTTTTCCACCGCGCTGGAAGACATCCACATGAATGTTGAAAGCCGCCTGACCGAGATCGTCGGTCCGGCTGCCGGCCGGCTGCACACCGCGCGCAGCCGCAACGACCAGGTCGCGACCGACTTCCGTCTCTGGGTCCGCGACCAGTGCGACGCCGCCGAAATCGGGCTGCTGGCGCTCATGAAGGCGCTCGTCGCCCAGGCCGAGGCCGGGGCGGGCTGGGTGATGCCGGGCTTCACCCACCTCCAGACCGCGCAGCCGGTGACCTGGGGCCATCACATGATGGCCTATGTGGAAATGTTCGCCCGCGACCTCAGCCGGTTCCGCGACGCGCGCAAGCGGATGAACGAATGCCCGCTGGGCGCCGCCGCGCTGGCCGGGACGTCCTTCCCGATCGACCGCCACATGACCGCCGAGGCGCTGCGCTTCGACCGGCCGATGGCGAACTCGCTCGACGCCGTGTCGGACCGCGACTTCGCGCTGGAATTCCTGGCGGCCTCGTCGATCTGCGCGACGCACCTGTCGCGCTTCGCCGAAGAGCTGGTCATCTGGTCCTCGGCGCAGTTCCGGTTCGTCAAGCTGTCCGACCGCTTCTCCACCGGGTCCTCGATCATGCCGCAGAAGCGCAACCCGGACGCGGCCGAGCTGATCCGTGCCAAGGTCGCGCGGATCACCGGCGCGATG
Organism: Mangrovicoccus sp. HB161399; assembly: GCF_013184745.1. Lineage (GTDB taxonomy): Bacteria > Pseudomonadota > Alphaproteobacteria > Rhodobacterales > Rhodobacteraceae > Mangrovicoccus. Next base: position 56,060 of record NZ_JAATVU010000020.1, on the reverse strand, counting down.
GTCGCCCTGCTGACCGTCATGAAGGGCCTGCCGCTGGCCTATTCGAAGGACATGCAGGAGGACAAGGAACAGGTCTTCGATGCCGCCGACACGCTGATGCTGGCGCTGGCCGCGATGGAGGGCATGGTCCGCGACATGACCGCGAACACGCCCGCGCTGGAAAAGGCCGCCTCGGCGGGCTTCTCGACCGCGACCGATCTGGCCGACTGGCTGGTGCGCGAGCTGGGCCTGCCCTTCCGCGAGGCGCATCATGTCACCGGCAGCCTCGTCGCGCTTGCCGAAAACGCGGGCATCGACCTGCCGGAGCTGAGCCTCGAGCAGATGCACTCGGTCCATCCGGGCATCACGGAGGCGGTTTTCGGCGTCCTCGGGGTTCACAACTCGGTTGCCAGCCGCCAGAGTTACGGCGGGACCGCGCCTGACCAGGTGCGGATCCAGATCGCCCGCTGGAAGGAGATTCTGGGATGAGAGCAATCCTGGCGGCCCTGCTGCTGGCAGCGACGGCCGCCTGTGCGCCGGTGCATCCGGATGTCGGCGGCTCGGTCGGCTCCGGCGGCGCCTCGGCGCGGGCCGGAGTGGAATCGGGACGCGTCAATGCGGGCGTCTCGACCAACGGCGCCTATGCCTCGGTCGACGTGATCGACACCCGCAATGTCGATGTCTCCGTCGGCACCGGCGGTCCTTCGGCCTCGGTGCATGTCGGCAACACGCCGGTCCGGGTCGGCATCGGCCGCGGCGGCTGGCGGGTGGGCTTCTGATGCGGCTCCTGGCGCTTGCCGCGCTGGCGCTGCTGGCCGCCTGCGGCGTCGACGGCCCGCCGCTGAAGCCGCAGCCGCAGCAGCAGGAAGAGACCGCGGCCAGGCGCCCGGGCGTGACCGTCAGCGGCAGCGCCTCGATGGGCGTTGCCGGCAGCAGCTTCAGTCGCTGAACAGCTTCTGGAGATAGCCGCGCATGGCCTCCCAGGCCTTGCCGGACGACTCCGCGGCCGCATCGTACATCAGACCCGCGGCCGCCGTCAGATCCGGCAGGCCGCCATACGCCGCCTGCGCGGCCTCCCAGGCTTTGCCCGGGGCAGCTGCGGCACCTGCCATCAGCTCGGACGCCGAGGGCAGGTCTTCGGCCTCGGGGATCAGATCCGCGCAGGAGAAGGCCACCGTTGCCGGATCGACCGCCGGATCGTCGAGCTGCGCTTCCAGAACCGCCATGTCACGCGCCATGGCGCAGGCATCGGAAATCTCCCAGGCCAGCGCGGCCGCCACCACCGCTGCGCCTGCCACGGGGATCGCCTCGCCGAAGGCCGAGGCGGAGCTGCGCGCCGCCGTGCGGGCAAGCCGTTTGGTGACGGTTCGGCTCGTGCGCTTCACGGCCTGCCGCCGTGCCTGCCGCTCGGCAGCGGCCCGGGCCGCCACGGTCGAGACCCCGCTCACCGCCGAAACCGCCCCCGAAACCGCGGTGAACACCGCCGTCGATGTGACGGTGGCGACGTTGAGCGCCAGCGACAGGAGCAGCAGGCAGAGCAGGACCATCCGGCGGAGGCTGCCGAGGAGGCGGAAGGGCAGGGACAGAAGGCGGGGCATCGGCAGGCTCCGGATCGGGGCAACGGGACAGGGATGCCTGCCAATATGGGCGCCGCGCGGTCCGTCCGCCATGGAGGCGTTCCCGTCCCTTCCCAAGGTCGACGAAGGGAAAATCTGACTGGCCCGGTGCTCCCCCGGCTGGCAGACTGGGTTCACGCGGACGGAATGCCGCGGAAAGGGGGAGAAGATGAACTTCATCGAATGGTCCCAGCGCCGCCTCGTGGCCCATGGGTTCGATCCGGGACAGCCGGACGGGCTCTGGGGGCGCAACACCCGCCGGGCGGTGGTTGCCTTCCAGAACGCGCGGGGGCTGCCCGCGACCGGAACGCTGAACGCAGCGACGGTCGCGATGCTGCGCGGCGGGCCGGGCGGCGCGGCGGCGGCGGCCGAGGGCCCCAAGGAGCCGAGCCCGGAATTGCTGGACCGGTTCCCTTGGATGGAGCTGGCGCTGCGCAAGCGCGGGCTGCACGAGGGGCTGGACAATGCCGAGCTGCGCAAGTTCCTGAAATCGGACGGGAAGACCTTGGGAGATCCGGCGCAGCTGCCCTGGTGCGGCGATTTCGTGGAGACATGCATCGCGGTCGCGCTGCCCGAGGCCGGCCTGCCGGCGAACCCGTATCTGGCGCGCAACTGGATGAAATTCGGCCATGACGTCGATCCCTGCTTCGGATCGGTCCTGGTCTTCTGGCGCGGCACGCGCTCGGGCACCTCGGGCCATGTCGGGTTCTACTATTCCGAGGACGCCGACACCTATCACGTGCTGGGGGGCAACCAGTCCAACAAGGTTAGCGTGTCGTCGATCAAGAAGGACCGGCTGCTCGGCGCGCGGCTACCGCTGGAGGACGGGCCCTATCCGCGCAAGGTCGTGACCTCGGCGGCGGATTTCAAGCTGACCACCAACGAAGCCTGACGCCCGGGACGGCGGCGATTGCATCCGCCGCCGTCCCTGCTATCAAGCGCGCGGCTTGGACAACGAGGGCGCGCCCATGGACCATTTTCTCTACCGCGACGGCAGGCTTCATGCCGAAGACGTGCCGCTGGAAGCGATCGCGGCCGAGGTCGGCACGCCCTTCTACTGCTATTCCGCGGCGACGCTGCTGCGCCATTACCGGCTGTTCGACGAGGCGCTGTCGGGCATGCCGCACCTTGTCTGCTTCGCGGTGAAGTCGAATTCCAACCAGGCGATCCTGCGGCTGCTGGGCCAGGCGGGCGCGGGCATGGACGTGGTTTCGGGCGGCGAATACGCGCGCGCCAGGGCGGCGGGTGTTTCCGGAGACCGGATCGTGTTTTCCGGCGTCGGCAAGACCCGCGGCGAGATGCGCACCGCCCTCGAGGGCGGCATCCGCCAGTTCAACGTCGAGAGCGAGCCCGAGATGCGCGCGCTGTCCGAGGTGGCCGTCTCGCTGGGCGTGACCGCGCCGATCGCCGTGCGGGTGAATCCCGACGTGGACGCCAAGACCCATGCCAAGATCGCGACCGGCAAGTCGGAGAACAAGTTCGGCATCCCGATCTCCCGCGCGAAGGAGGTCTATGCGCTGGCCGCCTCGCTGCCGGGGCTGGAGGTGGTCGGCATCGACGTCCATATCGGCAGCCAGCTGACCGACCTGGAGCCGTTCCGCCTGGCCTACCGCAAGGTTGCCGCGCTGACGGAGGAGCTGCGCGCCGCGGGCCACGACATCCGGCGGCTCGACCTGGGCGGGGGCCTGGGCATTCCCTACACCCGCTCGAACGCCGCGCCGCCGCTGCCGCTCGACTACGGCGCGATGGTGCAGGAGGAGGTCGGCCATCTCGGCTGCGAGGTGGAGATCGAGCCCGGCCGGCTGATCTCCGGCAATGCCGGGGTGCTGGTCTCCGAGGTGATCTACGTGAAGGAGGGCGAGGACCGCACCTTCCTGATTCTCGACGCCGCGATGAACGACCTCGTGCGGCCGTCGATGTATGACGCCCATCACGACATCGTGCCGCTGGCGGAGCCGGCGCCGGCCTCCGAGCAGGCGCGCTACGACGTGGTGGGTCCGGTCTGCGAGACCGGCGACACCTTCGCCCGCGGCCGCGACCTCGCGCCCTGCGCGCCGGGCGACCTGGTCGCCTTCCGCTCGGCGGGTGCCTATGGCGCCGTCATGGCCTCGGAATACAACACCAGGCCGCTGATTCCCGAAGTCCTGGTCCAGGGCAGCGACTGGGCGGTGATCCGCCGCCGCCCCAGCTTCGAGGAGATCATCGCCCGCGACGCGGTGCCGGCGTGGCTGGACGGCGACGCCTGAATTCAGGGCGGCGGGCGGATCACCGCCCGTTCACGCGCCTGTCAGAGGGGGCGGCCAAGCGGCCTCTTTGACGGTGGACAAATCCGCGTTATCGTTTCCGGAACCTCTTGCCCGAACTCTGGGCAGGACAGACCGGAGCATGTGCCTTGTCCGACGACAGACCCGAATCCGAGCCGATCCCGGACCGCCTGCGGGGAACGCTGGCGCTGACCCGCGCGGGGCTGCTGGCGGAGCGCATCCTGCGCTGCTTCTGGCCGTTCTGGGCGGTCTGCCTCGCGGCCAGCGCGGTCGTGATGCTGGGGCTGCACGACGTCGCGGCGATCGAAGTCGTCTGGGTCGGGCTGGTCGCGGCGCCGCTGGCGGCGGTCGCGGCGCTGGTCAACGGCCTGCGCAAGTTCCGCATTCCGACGGCGGCCGAGGCCCGGGCGCGGCTCGATTCGACCCTGCCCGGGCGTCCGCTGGCCGCGCTGCGCGACACCCAGGCGATCGGGGCGGACGACGAATCCTCCCGCGCGGTCTGGGAGGCCCACCGCGCCCGCATGTCCGAACGGCTGCGCGGCGCGAAGCCGGTCCGTCCGGACGTCAATCTCAACCGCTTCGACCCGTTCGGCCTGCGCTATGTCGCTCTGATGCTCTTCGCGACCGGGCTGCTCTTCGGCTCCATCTGGAAGGCCGACACGATCGCGGGGATGGCGCCGGGCCAGGCCGACGCGCTGGCGGTCGGGCCGACCTGGGAAGGCTGGATCGAGCCGCCGCGCTATACCGGCCAGCCGAGCCTGTATCTCTCCGACCTGCCCGAAGAGGGCGTGTCGGTGCCGCGCGGCTCCAAGGTGATGGTCCGGCTCTATGGCGAAGTCGGTGCGCTGACCCTGTCCGAGACCGTCTCGGGCCGCACCGACGGCATCGGCAGCGTCACCGATCCGGTACAGGATTTCGAGGTCGCCCAGTCCGGGGCCATCGCCATCGACGGTCCCGGCGGCCGCCGCTGGCATTTCGAGGTGACGCCCGACGCGCCGCCCGCGGTGTCGGTGCGCGGCGCGCTGGACGCCGATGCGGCCGGCGAGATGTCGCTGCCCTTCGCCGCCTCCGACGATTTCGGCGTGGAGCGCGGCCGTGCGCTGGTGACGCTGGATCTGGGCGCGGTCGACCGCCGCTACGGCCGCGCGGTGGACCCGGAGCCGCGCGAGCCCCTGGTGATCGACCTGCCGATGCCGATTTCCGGCAACCGCGCGGATTTCGAGGAGGTTCTCGCCGAGAACCTGTCGAAGCATCCCTGGGCCAACCTGCCCGTCGCGCTGCGGCTGGAGGTCGAGGACGCTGTCGGCCAGGCCGGCCGGTCCGAGCCGCTCTCGGCCGTGCTGCCGGGCCGCCGCTTCTTCGTGCCGCTGGCCAAGGCGATCATCGAGCAGCGCCAGGCGCTGCTGTGGAACCGCTCCAATGCCGCCGAGGTGGCGATGGTGCTGCGGGCGATCTCGCACCGGCCCGAGGGGCTGTTCAAGGCCGAGACCGACTACCTGCGGCTGCGCTTCGCGGTGCGCGGGCTCGAGGCCTCGCTGCGGCACGGGCCGGGCCTGTCGGCCGAGACCCGCGACGAGATTGCCGACGCGCTGTGGGATCTGGCGCTGAGGATCGAGGATGGCGACCTGTCCAACGCCATGGACCGTCTGCGCCGCGCGCAGGAGCGCCTGAGCGAGGCGATGAAGAACGGCGCCTCCGAGGAGGAAATCGCCGACCTGATGAAGGAACTGCGCGAGGCGATGCAGGACTACATGCGCCAGCTTGCCGAGCAGCAGCAGGACCAGGGCCAGCAGCAGGCGCAGAACCAGGAGTCGATGGAGATCACCGGCGACCAGCTGCAGGACATGCTGGACCGGCTGCAGCAGCTGATGGAGGAAGGCCGGATGGCCGAGGCGCAGCAGCTCCTCGACATGCTGAGCCGGATGATGGAGAACATGCAGATCGCGCAGGGCCAGGGGCAGGGCCAGCCGAGCCCCGGCCAGCAGGCGATGAACGACCTGCAGGAGATGCTGCGCGACCAGCAGGACCTTTCGGACGAGAGCTTCCGCGAGCTGCAGGACCAGTTCAACCAGGACGGACAGCAGGGCCAGTCCGGCCAGCAGGGGCAAGGCGAATCCGGCCAGCAGGGCCAGGGTCCGTCGGGCGAGCAGGGCCAGGGCCAGCCGGGCGGGCAGGGCGGCAGCCAGGGGCTTGCCGACCGCCAGCAGGCGCTGCGCGACGAGCTGAACCGCCAGCAGCAGAACATGCCCGGCAGCGGTTCGGCCGACGAGGCGCTGGACCGCGCGGGCCGGGCCATGGAGGGCGCCGAGCAGGCGCTGCGTGACAACGACATGGCCGGCGCGCTCGACCAGCAGGCCGAGGCGATGGACGCGCTGCGCGACGGCATGCAGGCGATGCAGGAGGAAATGGCCCAGAACCAGATGAACGGCGAGGGCCAGCCGGGCGGGCAGCAGGGACAGTCGGCGGAAGGTTCGGGCCGCGATCCGCTGGGCCGCCTGACCGGCGAGGACGGCAATCCGCAGACGTCGCGCGGGCTGCTGCCCGAGGAGACGCCCGCAGGCCGCGCCCGCGACCTTCAGGACGAGATCCGCCGCCGCTCCACCGAGCAGGACCGCCCCGAGTCCGAGCGCGACTACCTCAACCGCCTGCTCGACCGGTTCTGACCGGGCCTGCTGCGGCTGCGGCGGGCCTGCGCCCGGCAGCAGCGCTTAGCTGGATGATGTCCGGCGAGTCTGGCCATCCGGCTCCGGTGATGCGCCTGCGGGCTCTTGCGTTCGGAGTGGCTGGCTTGCGGCGGAACGCGCGTGCCGCCGGGACCGGCCATCCGGTGGCTCCGTGCCGGGCAGGGGCGCGCCAGAGGGATTGGCATTGGTCCCGGGGACACGCCGGGCGGCCCGGGTCGCCGGAACTCCGGCAATGCCGTGGCGGGGATCCTCCAGAATCTCTGCAGCCGGCTGGACGTGGATCGCAGTTGCCACTGCCTCGGCGATGGGCGCGTGACGGGCATTCGGCGATCCGCTGAGCCGCGCGGTAGCTCTGCCGCACCGGCAAGGCCGGCCCGCGGGGTTTGCCGGCCACCCTGTTCCCGACCCGTCCTCTCCCCGTGACGCTCATTGGGGCAGCCTTCGGATGGCTGGGTCGCCGGAGGTCTATCCCGTTCGCCGCCCGGATGTGCGGTGCGTCCCGACGGCTCCGGCATGCTGAACCCTTTGCGGCGCAATCTTGGAGGCGGCATCCGGACGAAGCGGACGGCTGAGCCGCTGGCCGCGCCGCGACCCGCCCATGGCCTTTCCGCCGGGAACGAGCAATGCAGGGTCCGGGCCATCACCTTGCGCACAAGCAGCGGGGCCGCCTGAGAGCCTCCATGTGCTAGCTCCCGAGACACAGCGCGGCCGCCGCTCCCTCCCGGATGTCCGCAATCGGTCGAAGGCGGCTGCGTTTCCTCCGGTGCCAGGCAGAAGCTGTCGCCGCGGCGCTGCGCAAGGCGCCGCTGGCCGAGGCTGCAAAGGCCCTGCGGAACGGGCAAGGCTTGACACCGGGGCGCTGGCGGGCTTGAACGCCGCGAACCCAGAATTCCTGCCTCCAATCCGCCCGAGGATCACATGCACGCCTTTCGCACCCATACCTGTGCCGCCCTGACCTCTGCCGAGGTCGGTCAGACCGTTCGCCTTGCCGGGTGGGTGCACCGGGTGCGCGACCATGGCGGCATCCTCTTCATCGACCTGCGCGACCATTACGGCATGACCCAGGTCCTCGCCGACCCGGACAGCCCGGCCTTCAAGGACGTGGAAAAGGTCCGCTCGGAGTGGTGCATCCGCATCGACGGCACCGTTAAGGCGCGCGATGCCGAGCTGGTGAACCCCAAGATCCCGACCGGCGAGATCGAGGTCTTCGTCCGCGACCTCGAAGTCCTGGGCGCCGCCGAAGAACTGCCGCTGATGGTCTTCGGCGAGCAGGAATACCCGGAGGAAACCCGCCTCAAGTACCGCTATCTCGACCTGCGCCGCGAAAAGATGCAGGAGAACATGAAGATGCGCTCGGACGTGGTCGCCTCGATCCGCCGCCGCATGTGGGACAAGGACTTCCGCGAGCACCAGACGCCGATCATCACCGCGTCCTCGCCGGAAGGCGCGCGCGACTTCCTCGTGCCGTCGCGCCTGCATCCGGGCAAGTTCTATGCGCTGCCGCAGGCGCCGCAGCAGTTCAAGCAGCTGCTGATGGTGTCGGGCTTCGACAAGTACTTCCAGATCGCGCCCTGCTTCCGCGACGAGGACCCGCGCGCCGACCGTTCGCCGACCGATTTCTACCAGCTCGACATGGAGATGAGCTTCGTCACCCAGCAGGACGTGTTCGACACGATCCAGCCGGTGATCCAGGGCATCTTCGAGGAATTCGGCAAGGGCCGCGCGGTCGACAGCGAGTGGCCGCAGATCGGCTACCGCGACGCGATGAAATGGTACGGCACCGACAAGCCGGACCTGCGCTGCCCGATCAAGATGGAAGAGGTCTCCGAGCATTTCCGCGGCTCGGGCTTCGCGATCTTCGCCAAGCTGCTGGAGCAGGAGGGCACCGAGATCCGCGCGATCCCGGCGCCGAAGGGCGGCAGCCGCAAATTCTGCGACCGGATGAACGCCTTCGCCCAGAAGGAAGGCCTGCCGGGCATGGGCTACATCTTCTGGCGCGAAGCGAATGGCGAGATGGAGGCCGCGGGCCCGCTCGCGAAGAACATCGGCCCCGAGCGCACCGAGGCTATCCGCCAGCAGCTGGGCCTCGGCATCGGCGATGCGGCCTTCTTCCTCGGCGGCAAGCCGGAGAGCTTCGTCAAGGTCGCGGGCAAGGCGCGCACCGTGATCGGCGAGGAGCTCGGCCTGACCGAGACGGATCGCTTCGCCTTCGCCTGGATCGTCGACTTCCCGGTCTACGAGAAGGACGAGGAAACCGGCAAGATCGACTTCGAGCACAACCCCTTCTCCATGCCGCAGGGCGGGATGGACGCGCTGAACGGCAACCCGCTGGACGTGCTCGGCTACCAGTACGACCTGGCCTGCAACGGCTACGAGCTGGTTTCTGGCGCGATCCGGAACCACAAGCCGGAGATCATGTTCAAGGCCTTCGAAATCGCCGGCTACGGCGAGGACGAGGTGCGCAAGCGCTTCGGCGGCATGGTCAACGCCTTCCGTTTCGGCGCCCCGCCCCACGGCGGCTGCGCGGCGGGGATTGACCGGATCGTGATGCTTCTGGCGGACGAGCAGAACATCCGCGAGGTGATGCTCTTCCCGATGAACCAGCGCGCCGAGGACGTGATGATGGGCGCCCCGAACGAGCCCACCAACGAGCAGCTGCGCGAGCTGAACATTCGGGTCGTGCCGCAGGAGTGATCCTGCGGCAATACCGCGGGAAAGGTTCTTTCGGGGACGCTTTCATTAGTGTTGGACTGTCGCCAAGTTTTGGCAAGAATGCGTGTCTGCCGCGGGAACGGCATCTGGCTTTGCGTCGTGAAGGCCGTCACTTTGCAGCACCAGAAAGCGGAGAGGTGTCCCAGTCGCATCCGGGAGGCGGTGGAATGGCCGGCGCGTCGCGCCAGGCGTCAGGGGCGAAAAGATCCCACCAGATACGCGAAAGCGGTCCAGCCTCATGCCATCCCCGCCATTTGCCGTAAAACTCGAGATCGTCTTCAATTGCCTGCGTGATCCAGCCGCAAGCGCGTACTATCGGGATAGGGAAGCCGCTTGGAAGGTCAACAGAACCGTCAATGAAAGCGTTCCTCCAATCCGTCCGATCATTGAATGCCGCCCGAGACAAGTCGGCGAACCTTGCCGCGCCTCCTTGGTTCACACTCGACTTCAAGTTTGCGGAATGCAGCGAACTACTGGTCTCGCCGGTTCCTGTCAGCAAGGAGCGGCTTAGGTCAGCTCTTTCCAACTCGGCTTCGCGGAGTTTTGCATTCTGAATGTTTGCCTCGCTGAGATCTGCTTCTTGCATCCGAACGCCTTCGAGCACTGCGCCCTGCAGGTGCGCGCTATCGAGCACTGCTTCCTTTAGGTGCGCTCCACTGAGCACTGCACCTTGCAGATAAGCTCCTGTGAGCACTGCTCCCTCCAAGAAAGCTCCTTCCATTACGGCCCCTTGCAGGTGCGTATGTCTGAGCGCTGCTCCCTGCAGGTAGGCTCCTTTGAGCACTGCACCCTGCAGCTTTGCATCTTCCAACCTTGCGCCATCCAGTCTCGCGCGGCGAAGGATTGCCCCACGCATTTCCGTGTCGCGCAGGTCGGCTCCCTCCATGTCCGCGGAATAGAGGTTCGTCCACGGCATAGAGGCTTGACGGATATCTGAGCCCTTCATTTGCGCGCTTTGCAGTCTTGCTCCCTGCATTCTTGCGTCGCGGAGGATGGCTCCATCCAATTCAGCAAAGTCGAGGCGTGCGCCTTCCAGGTATGCGCCGCGCAGGTCTGCTCCCGGCATTCGTGCGAGGGAAAAGATTGCGCCTTGCAGACGCGCTTCGGCTAAGTCGGCATTTTCCAATGATGCCCTGTAGAGGATCGCCCCCTCCATCTGGGCGTTGGACAGGTTCACCCCGACAAGGGCGGCAGAACGCAAATCTGCGCCACGCAAGTCCATCGACCCTAAGTTCGGCTTGTCGAGGGCATCAGTGATGCGACGCCTCAAGTCAGACCACTCGGCGTCGAATGCGTCATCTAGATCGGCAAACCAAGTTTCGCAGCTTCGATTTCTTTTGATGCCGTGCGCTTCGCACCACGTGTTACGGTCGGTCCATTGGGATGGGATCTGCGCGACCTTTGATCCACGCGAACGCCCGCAGACATCGGGGGAAAGCCCGTGCCGTTTGCACCATTCCTCTCGGAACCGGTGGCGGGCTGCAGAGAGATCGGCGGCCTCAGGTGGCAAGGCGGAGAACTGGACTCCAGCTAGGTTTGCGGCAACAAGCCAGCGATCGCTGCGCAACCAGGATGCAGTGATATGAGGGTCGAATGTGGCCAACGCCTTTTCTATCCATGGCGACTTAGACCAATCTGGTCGATTGTCGCTGACGACCGTTGTTTCCAGCTTGTCCGCCGCGCGTGCGAAAGTGAATTTGCTTTGTCCGGTCAGGCGGTCCATACCGCCCTCGGTGGTCAGGACGGTCAAGACCAGATGGGCGGAGAGCAATAGCGCGGAGACGACGAAGACTCCGGAAGTAGCCGCTTGGTCAAGCAGCCACGGGTGGCGGAGGTCGCCCCACATCTTCACCCAGCTCGACAGGCTGGCATAGATCACGAAGAAGGTGCAGACCGCGATGAGCGCGGACATCGCCTCGTCATGGGCAGGCAGCGAGCGGATCCACGTGTAGATCAGGATCAGCGGCGCCGCCCACCAGACCAGCAGCATCGCGGTGACGCCGGAGAGCCAGTCCATCGGGCGGCGGGCGATCGTTTCCTCGCCGTAACGGCGGCGGGCGCGCAGGATCAGGTCGTTCACCAGCCAGGGATGGATGGCGCGCTCCAGCGGGTCGCCCTTGTATCGGGCGGGGGCATGGGCAAGCTCCTCGGAGCATTTGCGCAGGAAGAGATGCAGGTAGACATGCAGCGCGGCGGCGAGGATCGGGGCGAAGGCAAAGAAGCTGGCTGTCGGAATGGAAACGCCGACCAGCGGCAGCTGGGTCTGGCGGGAGGGGATGAAGAAATCCGCGTCCTCGACGCCCAGCACGGTGATCATCATGAAAGTCAAGTAGGCCAGCAGGCTGAACCAATTTGTCCGGCCTGCCTGTGTCAGCTCGTTGATCCGGGCGATGCGCTGCTCGGCGCTCCTTTCCTCCGGGGCTGGTGGCCCTGGGCGGTGGCGGGTGCGGCGGAGATTCAGGTCGCGGGACATGGCCTTGTCCGTCAACGCAGGGTTGCACCCAGTGTGACGCAAGGCCAGAATAGGTCAAGTCCGGAAGATCAGGCCACCAGGTCGAGCGGCAGGTCCGAGATGTCCTTCAGCCGCTTGCCCTCGACCATCATGTCGAGCGTGTCGAGATAGCCCTCGTCGCCGGTGTCCTCCAGGGTGTCCCGCAGCTCCGGCAGGGCGAAATGGTAGACGCAGTCGATGTCACCGGTCCCCAGAGCCAGCGAGGCGATGCGCGAAGGCAGGGGCTCTCCGGTGACCACCGCGATATGCGGCAGGCGGCCCTTGCGGTTGCGCACCAGGTTCAGCCCTTCTGAGCGGGCATTCTGCGCCCGGTCCGAGCGCAGGGTCCATTTGCAGCTGATCGAGGCGTGGAGCAGGTCCAGCGGCTGCGCCCAGGCGCGGATCGAGGCGTAGCGGGCGACGCTCTGGTCGACCAGCTCCTCCTTCGCGTTGATCACCCGGTCGGATTCCGGGCGGCGGGCGATCACGATGTCGGGCTTGATCAGGTAGTCGGAGCCGAGCGCCGTGGCGATGTCGCGGTTCGAGCGCGCGATCGCCTCCAGCTCGTCGAGATGGGCGTATTGCTCGAAGCGCGCGATGGCGCCGCCCTTGGCGATCTCGAACCGCCCCGGGCGCAGATGCGAGAGACGCGGCAGGATGTCCTCGAGAAAGCCCGCGCAGAGCGTCTCGAAATTCGCCCCCGCGGTCTGGCCGGGCAGCTTGACCGCGGTGCGGGAGGGTCCCAGCCGGATCAGGATGCCGTTGGCAATGCGCTTGCTCGGGGCGGAGGAGCTGTCGGCATTCGAGGGAATGCCGCGCTCGGAGACGGTCAGCGGACCGGCGAGAAGCGCCGCGTGGAACGCGGTGCGCGCCTGGGCCAGCAGGGCGGCCATGTCAGGCGATCAGGATGCTGGTGCGGATCAGCGCCTCGGCGATGCGGCGGCCGACTGCGGCCGATACGGGGGGCGGGAAGGCATTGCCGACCTGGCGGTAGGCGGGAGTCTTGCGCCCGACGAAGGTCCAGTCGTCCGGGAAGCCCTGGACGCGCGCCACCATCGGCACGGTCAGCCGAGGCATGCCGTTGAAGCCGGGCGCGGGCGGGGCGTCGGCAAGGCTGCGGCCGTCGACGCCTAGCTTGGCCCAGGCGGCACGGGCGCGGGTCGGGCCGAGATCGGGGCCGCCATGCTTCAGCGAGCCGCCGACGATGGTCGGCGCGATCTGGTCGGCCTTCTCCGCCCAGGCAGCGGCGCCTTCCCAGCCGCCTTCGGCCATCTGGTCGCGCAGCAGTTCGCCCACCGAGGGCGGGGTTTCCTGCTGCGGCTCGGGCCAGTCGAACTCCGCGCCCTTGGACATGCCGACAATCACCACGCGCGGGCGCAGCTGGCTGACGCCGAAATCCGAGGCCGAGTAGAGCCGCCAGCCGACGGTATAGCCCAGCTTTTCCAGCGCCTTGCGGAAGCCGTTGCGGAACTCTTCGAAGGTCGGGTCGAGGAAGCCGCGGACGTTCTCCACCATGATCGCGCGCGGGCGGCATTCGTCCACGGCGCGCAGGAAATCGGGGAAGAGGTTGCGCTCGTCATTCTCGCCGAGCTGCTTTCCGGCCTTGGAGAAGGGCGGGCAGGGCAGCCCGCCGGCCAGCAGGTCGATGCCGCGATAGGGGCGGGCGTCGAAGGTCTTCAGGTTCGACTGGTCGCCGGACAGCACCCGCCAGTCCGGCCGGTTGAAGCTGAGCGTCTTGCGGCAGACGGCCTCGACCTCCACCAGCGCTTCGTGGGCGAAGCCCGCGCGTTCCAGGCCGAGCGCCTGTCCGCCGGCTCCGGCGCAGACCTCTACAGAGGCGATGTCGCAATGCATCGGGGGGCTGCCATCCATCTCCGTCACTCCGCCGCGATCGCCGAATTATGGGCGTAGGTCTTCCAGTCCGGCTTGTAGTCTGCATCGGCCTGGTTGCCCCAGACCGTCCAGCCATTCCGGACGCCGCGGCCGAAGAGTTCCAGATACGGCCCCCGGGAGCAGGATTCAATCAGTTCGTACTGCTCGTCGGGCTTGCGCGAATGTTCGCGCTTGCGGGTCTGCAGCATGTTCACCTGGCTGCGCGCCGGGGGCAGGGTGCGGGCATTGCTGCCGCGGGTGCCGAACAGCAGCAGTTCGGTCACGTTGCGGAAGTAGAATCCGACGCCGCGCCCGTCCGAGCCGCCATCCTTGCGCACCTTGTGCCAGACGATGTTGGACTTGTACTCGAAGCCCCAGGCCGCCAGCACCTGCAGCCCCTCGGGCAGCAGCGCGTTGGGCACCCACATGTAGCAATGCGCCGTGTCCGCGAGGAAGTCTGCCACCGGCAGCGCGCAGATGTCCTTCAGCTCCATCGTGGGATAGCGGGTCAGGCGCCGGTGTTCGGGCGCGACCTTCCCGGTGCGGTTCGCAAAGCGCCAGGGAGGATCCGCGAGAACGGTGCCGAAGCGGTCATTCCCGAGAAATTTGCATAAATCTAGGGCCGCTTCGTTGGTCATGCGCCAGATATCGTCCTGCCTGTTCGTGGGTCTTCACGAACACTAAGCGAACATCGGATCCAAGGCAACGCTTTCATCCCGCCCGGGCGGCCTCAGATGGCGATCTGCTGGTCGAGACGGCTCTGCACCATGTTGCGCAGCCGCGCAAGCGCCGTGGGATTTGCCGCGCCGCGGGCTTCGGCGCGCAGGATCGCCTCTGCCGCGGCGCAGAGCGGGCCGTCTTCGGCCGAGCGGGCGACGCCCGAGATGAACTGCGCGATATAGTCGATCGGCTGCTCGGATTCCGCCACCGTCATCAGTTCGGCGACATGCGCGAGGTCGTCGCGGAAGGCCAGCATGTCGGGGTCGACGCGGTCCTCCGGCATGGGGCGCAGGCCCAGCGGGCGGGATTCGGCCGGCAAGTGGCGCAGGATGGCCTGCTGGAATTCGCCGAGCGATCGGACCGGCTTTTCCAGGAAATCCTGCGCCCCGGCGGCGAAGGCGCGTTCCGCCCCGTCCGGATCGCCCGAGGTGGCCAGCACGACCTGCACCGGGCTGGTGCCGGTGCGCAATTCGCGGATCAGGTCCTCGCCATGGCCGTCGGGCAGGCCGAGATCGACGATCGCGACCGAGGGCCGGTAGGTGCACAGGTGCTTGTGGGCGGAGGCCAGGCAGTCGGCGCGGCGGATGCGGGCGCCGGATCGCAGGCACATCAGGCGCACGGCCTCGGACGCGAAGCGGCTGTCCTCCACCAGCAGGATGGTCAGGCCGAGAAGCGGGCGCGAAGCGGTGGGCTGGCGCCGTATCAGATAGGACTCCACCGGATCGGTCATGGTCTCCTCCTCCTCCAGTTGCCCGACATTTCCGCAGGGAAGGGTGAAGGAGCCGTAAACGCCTGCCTCGAATTCGGGATGCGCCATGGGTCTCATTGCCAGGCTGCGGCGCAGCGGCTAGGCAGCCTTGAATCGACAGGAGGAGTTGCCATGATCGGCCGTCTGAATCACGTTGCCATCGCCGTTCCGGATCTGGAGGCGGCCAGCGAGCAGTACCGCAGCGCGCTCGGCGCGAAGGTGGGCGCGCCGCAGGACGAGCCGGACCACGGCGTCACCGTCGTCTTCATCGAGCTGCCCAACACCAAGATCGAGCTGCTCTATCCGCTGGGGGAAGACAGCCCGATCAAGGGCTTCCTCGACAAGAATCCCTCGGGCGGGATCCACCATGTCTGCTACGAGGTCGACGACATCATCGCCGCGCGCGACCATCTGAAGGAAACCGGCGCGCGGGTGCTGGGCTCGGGCGAGCCGAAGATCGGCGCACATGGCAAGCCGGTCCTGTTCCTGCATCCGAAGGATTTCAACGGCTGCCTCGTGGAGCTGGAGCAGGTCTGAGCCATGGGCATCACATCTGCCATCGTGCTTTATGCGGTGCTGTGGTGGCTGACCTTCTTCGTGGTGCTTCCCCTGCGGCTGAAGACCCAGGGAGAGACCGGCCACGTGGTCGAGGGCACCCCGCAATCGGCCCCGGCGAATCCCCAGCTGAAGAAGAAGGCGCTGATCACCACCGGCGTCGCCTTCGCGCTCTGGGCGGTGATCGCCGGGATCATCCTGTCGGGCATGATCACGGTGCGGGACATCGACGTCATGCACCGGATGGGCCCGCCCCCGGCATCGGCCGAGTAGGGCGGAGTGTTGCAGGTTTCACTACGCCTCGTGAAAATGCGTTAATTTAATGAAACACGACAAGGGCTTAGGTGGGGTGTGGGCGGCGAAAGACGCGCCGCCGGCAACCAAAAGGTTCTCCACATGCCCACTACCCTTGTCGGTACCGCCTACCGCATAGACGGCGTCGAGTTCGGCCCGAACGACGTCATTTCCGCCGGCACGGCGCTGACCGCGGTCGAATTCACTTCGGTCGATCCGGATGCGAGCGATTTCATCGTCACCCCGCGCTCGGTGATCTTCGAGGGCACGGTCAACGAAACCGTGCTGTCCGAGGCCGAGGAAATCGCCTTCTTCGCCGATGGCGTGCAGATCGCCGACCGCTCGCCCAGCTACGAATTCGTCAGCCTCGAAACGGATGTCGGCATCGTCTTCGGCATCACCTTCTCGGCCGGGGGCGACACCTACTTCCTGCCGCGCAACGATTTCCCCTCCGCTGGGCTGGGCGAGGTCACCGGCGACTCCCAGATCCGCGCCAATGGCGTCTCCTTCGACCAGCTCGATTTCGGCCTGCTGCCGCCCGGGGCGACCGCTTTCGAGGGGCTTGTCTTCGGCAGCGGGGCGATCGATGCGCCGGGGCTAGGGCTGACCCGAACGGTGATCGACAGCGACGGCATCGCGTTCAATCCCGGCGAAAGCACCGAGATCGACCCGTTCAATGCCGAGGTTCTGGTGACGGTCAGCTTCTCCGACGGGACCACGCTGCGCGGCGTCGAGGCCTATCAGACCGGCGGGATTTCCTTCGTCAACAACCAGGTGATCGACACCCGCGCCTTTGCGGTCGAAGTGGCGGCGGTCGAGGCTTCGGGACACACGCTGGGCGATATCGCCGGGGCCGAGTTCCAGGCGCTCGCCAGCCATGACCTGAGCTATGCCGAAGTCGGGTTCGAGCCGGTCAGGAGCGCTGCGCAGGGCGGCGATCCGGTGCCAGTGCCCGCGCCGGAAGAGATCGCGAACGTGATCTCCGGGACGGCGGGTCGGGACTTCCTGGAGGGGACCGGGGGCGAGGACATCTTCTTCGGCGGGGCAGGCAACGATGTGCTCACCGGCAAAGGCGGCGCGGATGTGTTCGTCTTCGGCGCAGAGGCCGGGAACGGCAGCCGCGAGCGCGACGTGATCACCGATTTCGACCTGGCGGAGGACGTGATCGCGCTGGAGCAGGGCATCGGCATCCGGCGCACGGCGCAGGACGGCGACGATTTCCGGATCGTGCTGGATGGCGGCGACCGCGACCAGATCATCATCCGCGACGCGGACGGGCGCGTGCTCGACTCGCTGGTCTTCGTGGCCGAGGACTTCCTGGTCTGACGCTCCCCGCGCGCTTGCGGGCGGCACGGAAAAAAGCCCCGCCGGTTTTCCGGCGGGGCGTTCGGGGATCATTCGGCCTGCGGCGCCTTCCTGGCAGGCGTCATCCCCAGCTTGGCCTTCGCCCATTCCCGCGCGGTCTGGAAGATCACGTAGAGCGACGGGATCAAGAAGATGCCGATCAGCGCCGCCGCCAGCATGCCGCCGAAGACCCCGGTGCCGACGCCGCGGCGCGTGAGCTGCGCCGCGCCGGTGGCGTTGACCAGCGGCCAGAGCCCGACGATGAAGGCGATCGAGGTCATCATCACCGCCCGGAACCGGGTGCGGGCGCCGGTGACCGCCGCCTCGAGGATCGGCATGCCGTCGTTTTCGCGCCGCTCCTTGGCGAATTCGACGATCAGAATCGCGTTCTTGGCCGCCAGCGCGATCAGCACGACAAGCCCGATCTGTCCGTAGACATCCAATGGCAGGCCGGTCACCAGCAGCGCCGCCATCGCGCCGAAGACGCCGACCGAGACCGACAGCAGCACCGGCACCGGGATGGTCCAGCTTTCGTAGAGCGCGACCAGGAACAGGTAGGCGAAGAGCAGCGCCAGCACGAGGATCGCCGTGGTCTGGCCCGCGGCCTCCTTTTCCTGCAGTGCGGTGCCGGTCCAGTCGTAGCTGTAGCCCTGCGGGAGGGTCTGCGCGGAGATCTCCTCCATCGCGGCCAGCGCCTCGCCCGAGGAGACATCCGCGGCCGGCCCGCCGTTCATCGTCAGCGCGCGGAAGTTGTTGTAGCGCACGATGGCGGCGGGGCCGGTGATGTATTCGGCGCGCGCCACGGCGGCCACCGGCACCATCCCGCCCGAGCTGTTGCGGACGTGGATCTTGCCGATGTCGGCCACGCTGGCGCGGTTGCCTTCCTGCGCCTGCATCGTCACCTGCCAGGACCGGCCGAACAGGGTGAAGTCGTTCACGTAGACCGAGCCCAGCGTGCCCTGCAGCGCCGAGAACAGGTCGGAGACCGAGACCCCGAGGGACTGCAGCTTCTCGCGGTCGATATTGAGGAAGAGCTGCGGGGTGTTGGCCGAGAAGGTCGTGTAGGTCGCCCCCAGCCGCGGGTCCTGCGCGGCGGCCAGCGTCAGGCCGGTGGCGACCTGCGCCAGTTCCTGCGGGGTTCTCCCCTGCGTGTCGAGCAGCATGTATTCGAAGCCGGAACCGGTGCCGAGCCCGATGATGGGGGGCAGGTTGAAGGCGAAGACCTGCGCCTCGCGGATCGGATAGCTCTGCACCATCGCCGACTGGATCGCCGCGAAGACGCTCTGCGACGGATCGGGCCGTTCCGCGAAGGGCGCCATCCGGGCGATCAGGAAGCCCGAGGAGGATTTCGCCGCGCCGTCGAGCATCGAATAGCCGCCGATCGAGATCACGTCCTTCACGCCGGGCAGGCCGGACAGGATTTCCTGCACTTCGGCCAGCGCCACCTCGGTGCGGTTCAGCGAGGCGCCCTCTGGCAGGCGGACCTCGGCGAAGAACGCGCCCTGGTCCTCTGCCGGAAGGAAGCCGCCCGGCACCTTGGTCATGATCCAGCCCGTGCCGGCGAGGGCGGCCGCCAGCAGGATCAGCCCCAGCACTGCGCGCCGCGCGATGGCATGGGCGACCTTGGCATAGCCGTCGCGCGCATTGTCGATCCTCGCCGAGATCCAGGCCATCACGCCCCGCTTCGGCCCCTTGTGCGGCTTCAGCAGGATCGCGGCGAGGGCCGGGGAGAGCGTCAGCGCGTTCACCGCCGAGATCACCATCGAGACCGAGACCGCCACGGCGAATTGCTGGAACAGCGCGCCGGTTATGCCGGGGATGAAGGCCACCGGCACGAAGACCGAGAGCAGCACCGCCGCCGTCGCCAGGATCGGCCCGGTGATCTGCCGCATCGCGATGGAAGCGGCGTCATGCCCGGACATGCCGGGGTTTTCCTCCATGATCCGCTCGACGTTCTCCACCACCACGATGGCGTCGTCGACCACGATGCCGATTGCCAGCACCAGCGCCAGCAGCGACACGGTGTTCAGCGTGAAGCCCATCGCCAGCATCACCGCGAAGGTGGCGACCAGCGAGACCGGCACCGCGACGATCGGGATCAGCGTCGCGCGCCAATTGCCCAGGAAGACGAAGACCACCAGCACGACCAGCACGAAGGCTTCGAACAGCGTCTTCTGCACCTCGTGGACCGAGTCCTTGATGAACTCGGTCGTGTCGTAGGTGACGTTGTAGGCGACGTCGTCGGGGAAATCCTGCGCGGCGCGCTCCATCACGGCGATCACCGCCTCGGCCGCCGAAAGCGCGTTGGCGCCCGGGCTCTGGTAGATGCCGATCATCACGGTCTGGGCGCCGTTCAGCCGCGCCGAGGTGTCGTAGCTCTGCGCGCCGAGGCTGACCGTCGCGACGTCGCGCACCCGCAGGAAGGACCCGTCCTGGTTGGCGCGCAGCACGATGTTGCCGAACTCGTCCGGATCGGCGAGCCGCCCCTTGGTGGTCAGGTTCAGCTGGAACAGCGGATCGTCGGTCATCGGCTGGGCGCCGATCCGGCCGATCGCCGCCTGGGTGTTCTGCGCCCGGATCGCCGCGGTGACGTCGGCGGGGGTCAGCCCCAGCTGGGTCAGGCGGTCGACATCCAGGCTGATCCGCATGGAATAGTCGCGCGTGCCGAACAGCGTCGCGTCGCCCACCCCCGGCACGCGCTTGACCGCGTCGAGGATGTTGATCGTGGTGTAGTTCGACAGGAAGAGGTCGTCATAGGTGCCGTTCGGCGAATAGACCGACAGCGCCAGCAGCATGCCGTTGGAGGCTTTCTTGACGCTCACGCCGCTGCGGGTCACCTCGTCGGGCAGCGAGCTTTCGGCCAGCGAGACGCGGTTCTGCACGTTGACCGTGTTCAGGTCCGGATCGGTGCCGACCGCGAAGGTCACGGCCAGCGAATAGGACCCGTCCGAGCCGCTTGTCGATTTCATGTAGAGCATGTTCTCGACGCCGTTGACCTGTTCCTCGATCGCCTGGGCGACGGTGGCCTCGACGGTCTCGGCATCGGCGCCGGGGTAGTAGGCGGAGACGCTGACCATCGGCGGCACGATGTCGGGGAACTGCTCGATCGGCAGCCGCGTCAGCGAGATCAGGCCCGCCAGCGTCAGCACGATGGAGATCACGGCGGCGAAGCGCGGCCGATCGATGAAGACCTGGGAGATCATCGCCTCAGCCTTCCTTGCCGGGGGCGGCAGCGGCCGGGGCGGCATCGACCTTGATGCCCGGGCGGACCTTGTTCAGCCCCTCGGTGACTACCATCTCGCCTTCCTTCAGCCCTCCGGTGATCTCGGTCACGCCCTGGCGGGTGCCGCCGGCCTGGACGCTGCGCTGCTCGACGGTGCCGTCCTGGTCCACCACCATGACGAAGCTGCCCGCCAGGTTGCGGCTGATGGCCTGGGCGGGCACGGTCAGCACCTGGTCGGCCTCGGTGGACATCAGCGTCACCACCACGAATTCGCCGTCGCGCAGGCGGCCCTGCGGGTTGTCGAAGCGCGCCCGGGCCAGCACGGTGTCAGTGCCCTCGGAGATGCGGCTGTCGAGATAGGTCACCGTGCCCTGGTCCTCGGGCGTGCTGCCGTTGGCGAGGGTCAGGCTGACCACGGCCTCGGTCGGCGCGGTGCCGCGGTCGACCGCCTCGCGGTAATCCTGCAGCACCCGCGAGGGCACCGAGAACTCGGCATAGATCGGGTCGCTCCGCGTCAGCGTCATCAGCGATCCCGAGTCGGGGCCGACCAGCGCGCCGATGTCGAATTGCGACAGGCCGGTGATGCCGTCGAACGGGGCGGTGATCACGGTGTAGCCGAGGTTCAGCTCGGCATCGCGCTTCTGCGCCTGCAGGGTGACCAGCTGGCCCTCGGCCTTGCCGAGCGAGGCCTCCGCCTGGTCGAGATTGCGCTGCGGGGTGGCCTGGCGCTTGACCAGCTCGGCCTGGCGGTCGCGCTCCAGCGCGGCGAGGTCGCGGTCGGCCTGGGCCGACTGGATCTGCCCGTCGATCTGCTGCAGCGCCGCCTGGTAGCTGTCATCCTCGATATGGAACAGCGGATCTCCCACGGAGACGCGCTTGCCCTCGGTGAAATCGACCGATTTGAGGAACCCCGTGGCGCGGGCGCGGATATCCACGACCTGCGCGGCGACCAGCCGCCCGGTGAAGCTGACCTCGTCTGCGCGGGACTGCATCGTCGCCGGGGCCACGACCACGGCCGGGGCAGGGCGCTGCTGCTGCTGTGCCGGGGCGATCCCTGCGGCAAGTGTCACGAAGAGCCCCGCGAGCGCTGCCCGGGAGGCCATGGAAAACGTCTTGGTCATCGGTCTCGCCGTCTTGAACTGAATTGTTGCCATCTAAACATGGAAAAAGGTTCACGGCCTGCCCGCAATTGGCCGCACCGTCCGGTTCAGATCGAGCTGGCGGGCGGGATCTGGCCGAGGCGCTGCGCGATCCACTCGAAGAACCGGCGGTACCAGTCGAGTGCGTCCGGCGCGAGATGCCAGATGAGGGCTCCCAGGCCGATCACGGCGACGGCGAAGAACCAGACCGACAGGGTCCAGATCGCCGTGACGCCGCCGAGGAACTTTGCCCTGGCGTGGAAGTCGAGGTCGCGCTCTTCGGCCTGATCCGCCAGCCAATGGCGCAGCTTCATGGGGCCCAAGCCTGCAGGCTGGTGGCGGCGATCAGGTAATGCACCAGCGTCGGGATCGCGGTGGTGAACAGGACGAAGGGCAGCCAGGCATGGGCGCGCATCCCTTCACCGCTTCCTATTTCGGCAAAAAAGCCTTCGACGTCATATACATCTTGATTGAAATTACCGATCTCCATGGTGGAGACGGTGTTTACGGCAGAGATGGATAGGAGCAGCAACACGCCGAGACCGGTGAAGAGAAACAGCGCAACCACAAGGTCGAGAATTGCAAGAATGTAGGGCCAAGCGCGACCCCATTTCATGCCGCGGCGTATCAGGCTGAGCGTACAGCCATAGGAGAGAAAATCGAATAGCCCATTGCAGAGCGGCAGGATCGCGAGCCCCAGAACTATGCCGGAGGGCTGTTCGCCAAGCTGCCTTTCCGAAAAAGGGTTCCCGGCTGCCATTATTGCAATGGCGAGGAAGGTGACGGTCAGCACGCCATATCCCACGCTGCCGAAACCGCGTCTTGCACTGGCAGCAAAGGCAACTGCCCCAAGCACAGCGCCCGCGACTGTAACAAAGATCGCGATGGCGAAGATTGTCGCATAGGAGACAGCCAAATTGACGAAATTCCTGTTGTTCTGTTCGCGGGCATAATCGGCTATACCGTCCAAGCTGTCGCTTGGCAGGGCCGTTACGTCTCCAACTGCGGCAGGAAGTGAAAATGCTATTGCCGTTAGTGCAACCGTGCTTGCGACCGCGGCAGCGAGGGTCGAACTGCCTGCGATCGCGACCGCACCTGCGAAAGACAATGCAAATGCGATCGAATACGCGACGCCGCCAGTTCCCGCAAAGGCCGCTTCTATCCCGGACGACCCCGCGAAGGCAAAGATCAGAGCGGATGGAAATGCGATCGCGAACGCAGCTGTTGCGGCGCAAATGCCCAACAAGTTCCAATACTTGCCTATGGCTCCCGTCACGCGGACCGATATCTTTCTGAAAGTCGGGAAAGCAAGAATTGTGAGAACAATGATGCCTATCGCCAAGGTGCGCCTCGACGAGCTGTCTTCGCCTGGCAGGATCAATGCGTCTGCCATGCCTCCGTCTTCGCCTGAAAAGGTCCAGTACACCAGGACCGTTATCAGCGGATAGATCATGGCGAGCAGAAGGGCCCGGTCAAAGATCGGCCAGCCGAACGAGCGCGAGGCTGCAAGCCGGGCTGCCTCGAGATTCGCCGATCGGGGCGTCATGTGCCACCTGAGTGAGGGCCATTTCCCGCACGGATATCGTTCAATGTCCTGCGGTGTAAGCCAGCGCTCCAGCGCTTTCATGATCCCCTTCAGCCGCGCCCTGTAAAGCTCCGAGGCCCGATCGGTGCGCAAACTGTCCAGTACCCGCTGCCGAGAGCGTTCCTTCGAAAGGCAGCCCGTCAGCCAAGTGCCGCAAAGGATGAAACTTATTGCAAGCAAGTTCGCCGCTGCCATCCAGACTTCGCGCGACCCGGGGTCCCCAAACAACGCGGCAATATTCTCCGGAATATTGCATAGTGAATCGCAGAGCTCCAGCAAGGCGAACCCATGAAATGCTGTGGAATATACCTTTAGCTAACCATACGGCAGGTGATTTGGCCAGCCCTGCAGCGGTGCGGCTTGTCGTTGACCTCCTGCGCAGCGTGAGTCACCCAAGCGCAAACAGGCGGAGCCCCGGCATGACCACGCGTTTCACAGGCAGTTTCACCCAGCAGGAGCCGATCCCGGAGGACGCCATCGAGGCGGCCGTTGCCGTGATGCGCTCGGGGCGGCTGCACCGCTACAACCTCGCCGATGGCGAGGAAGGCGAGGTCTCGGCGCTGGAACGCGAATTCGCGGACTACATGGGATCGCGCTACTGCCTCGCGGTGGCCTCGGGCGGGTACGCGATCTGCACCGCGCTGCGGGCCATGGGCGTGGGCCATGGCGACAGGGTGCTGACCAATGCCTTCACCCTGGCCCCGGTGCCCGGCGCCATCGCCTCGGTCGGTGCCGTGCCGGTGCTGGTCGAGGTGACCGAAGATCTTGTGATCGACCTCGACGATCTGGCGGCCAAGGCAGGGGAGGCGGATGTGCTGGTGCTGTCGCACATGCGCGGGCATCTCTGCGACATGGACCGGCTGATGGAGATCTGCGACGGCGCGGGCATCGGGGTGATCGAGGACTGCGCCCATACGATGGGCGCGCGCTGGCGCGGGGTGCTGTCGGGGCGGCACGGGGCGATGGCATGCTACTCGACCCAGACCTACAAGCACATGAATTCGGGCGAAGGCGGTCTGCTGGTCTCGGACGATGCCGATCTGATGGCGAAGGCGGTGCTGCTGTCGGGCAGCTACATGCTGTACCCCCGCCACGGCGCGGCGCCGGGGCCGGAGGCCTTCGAGGGGATCGTGCTCGACACGCCGAACATCTCGGGCCGGATGGACCACCTGCGCGCGGCGATCCTGCGTCCGCAGCTTGCGCGGCTGGATGCGCAATGCGCGGCCTGGACCGAACGCTACCGCGAGGTGGAGCGCTGCCTCGCCGGCATCCCCGGCCTCGTCCTGCCCGGGCGGCCGCAGGCGGAGGCCTTCGTCGGATCGTCGATCCAGTTCCTTCTGCCGGATCGCAGCGGGGCGGAGCTGCAGGCTTTCGTGGCCGCCTGCGCGGCGCGCGGCGTGGAGCTGAAATGGTTCGGCGCCGACAAGCCTGCGGGCTTCACCTCGCGCTACGACCACTGGCGCTATGCCGCGCCGGGGGCGCTGCCGCGGACCGACCGGGTTCTGGCGGGGCTGCTGGACATGCGGCTGCCGCTGACCTTCAGCCTGGAGGACTGCCGGGTGATCGGCGGCATCCTGGCGGAGGAGGTGCGCCGCCTCGCCTGAACCGCCGCAGGCACGAACGGAAAAGGGCCGCCCCATGGGCGGCCCTTTCCATTTCGGGTGGCATTGCCTTGCGCTTACGCGCCGGCGCGGCCGAATTCCGGATAGGCTTCCATGCCCAGTTCCGCCATGTCGAGGCCCTCGATCTCGTCCTCTTCCGGCGCGCGGATGCCCATCACGCCCTTCAGGATCAGCCAGACGATGCCGGAGGACACGAAGGTGAAGACGGTGATGCAGAGGAAGCCGATGATCTGGGTCACGTAGTTGGCGTCGCCGTTGGTGAACGGAACGACCAGGGTGCCCCAGAAGCCGCAGCAGAAGTGCACCGGGATGGCGCCGACCACGTCGTCGATCTTCATCTTGTCGAGCATCGGAACGACCAGCGTACAGATGATGCCGCCGACGGCGCCGATCAGGGTGGCGGTGCCCAGGCCCGGGGCCAGCGGTTCCGCGGTGATCGACACCAGGCCTGCCAGCGCGCCGTTCAGCACCATGGTGAGGTCCGGCTTGCGGTACAGGATCGTGGTCAGGAACAGGGCCGCCAGGGCGCCGCCCGCTGCCGCGGTGTTGGTGTTCGAGAAGATGCGCGACACGTCGGCGACGTCGGAGACGGTGCCCATCGCCAGCTGCGAGCCGCCGTTGAAGCCGAACCAGCCGAGCCACAGGATGAAGGTGCCGAGGGTCGCCAGGGTCAGGTTGTTGCCCGGCATCGGGATCACGCGGCCGGCGGAGTCGTACTTGCCGATGCGCGGGC
Source organism: Mangrovicoccus sp. HB161399 (assembly GCF_013184745.1). Taxonomy (GTDB): domain Bacteria; phylum Pseudomonadota; class Alphaproteobacteria; order Rhodobacterales; family Rhodobacteraceae; genus Mangrovicoccus. Next base: position 30,479 of record NZ_JAATVU010000020.1, on the reverse strand, counting down.
CGAGGATCAGGACGCCCGCCAGGGCTGCCGCACCGCCGCAGGCGTGCACGACGGTCGAACCGGCGAAGTCGGAGAAGCCCATCTCGGACAGGAAGCCGCCGCCCCACTGCCAGGACGCGGTCAGCGGGTAGATGAAGCCGGTCAGGACTGCGGTGAAGATCAGGAAGGGCCACAGCTTGATGCGCTCGGCCAGGGTGCCGGAGACGATCGACGCGGTGGTGGCGCAGAACATCAGCTGGAAGTAGTAGTCCGAGCCGGTCGCCGCGTAGGACAGGTCGTCCACGGCATCGACTGCGACGCCGACGGGCTCGAGCACGGCAACGGCCGGGAACAGCGCCGAGAAGTAGCCCTCGATGGCCCAGGAGCCGAGCGGGTACATCAGGTTGTAGCCGATCAGGTAGTACATGACCGCGGCGATTGCGAAGAGCGCCACGTTCTTGAGGCACTGCATCGTCACGTTCTTCGAACGCACGAGGCCGGCCTCGAGCATCGCGAAGCCCGCTGCCATGAACATCACCAGGAAGCCGCCGACCAGGAAGAGGACGGAGGTCAGGATGAACTTGACCTGGTCGGTCGCTTCGCCGGTCGGAGCCGCAACCTCGGCCTCCTGGGCGTAACCGAGCGCGGGCAGGACGAGCGCGACAGCGGCCGCCGCCAGCAGGGTCTTGTTGAGTTTCATGTTGTAAAGGTCCCTCACTTCACTCTTACCGTCAGAGCGCGTCTTCGTTTTCTTCGCCGGTCCGCACGCGCACGGCCTGCGCGACATCGAGGACGAAAATCTTGCCGTCGCCGATTTTCTCGGTGCGGGCGGTTTCCTCGATGGTCTTCACCACCTGGTCCGCCATGTCTGCCTTGACGACGATCTCGAGCTTCACCTTCGGGACGAAGTTCACCGCGTATTCCGCGCCGCGGTAGATCTCCGTGTGGCCCGACTGCGAGCCGAAGCCCTTGATTTCGGTGACCATCATGCCGCGAACGCCGATGGCGGTCAGCGCCTCGCGGACCTCCTCCAGCTTGAACGGCTTGATTGCAGCAATGATCAGTTTCACGATTGTCCCCTTCCAGTATGCGTGCCCGCGATCGGCATGGATCAGCCGAAGGCAGGTCCGAGACGCTGATGGCCGGATCTGCCGCTCTTGCGGTAGGTGACACAAGCGATCACCTGTGGATTCAGCGTCTTTCCGATGGGGTGTATGCCTGTTTTGTGTGCAAAAAACAGAATAGCGATATATTTTAGGCGATATGAAAACTCCGGGAGCGCCTTGGGGCGGGGTACCGCTGCGCCTGCGAAAAGGCTAAAAAGGCAGCGAATGCCCGAAGACAGAGCGAGCAGAACATGAGCAGGCCAACCACGCCGCGGCGCCCCGTGCGCGCCACGGGAGAGCGCCCCGCGGCCAAGCGGGCCAAGCCCGGAGCAGCGCAGAAGAAACCCGGTCCGAAGAAGGCGGCTCCGGCCCGCAAGCGCAGCAGCGGAGGCGGCGGCGGCCGCAGGCGCGCGCCCTGGCCGGTGCGGCTGGTGCGGGGCGTCTTCGGCGCCATCTGGGGCGTCGGCTGGCGCCTGGCGGTGTTCGCGGGTCTGATTCTCGCGGGCTGGGTGGCCGTGGTCTATTCCACCCTTCCGCCGGTCTCGCAGCTGATGGACGGCCGGGTGCGAGGGTCCGTCACGCTGCTCGACCGCGAGGGCGAGACCTTCGCCTGGCGCGGAGACCAGTATGGCGGCGGGGTCCATGCCGACTCGGTGTCGCCGGATCTGAAGCACGCGATCGTCGCCACCGAGGACCGCCGCTTCTACATGCATCCCGGGGTCGATCCGATCGGCATCATCGGCGCGATGCGGATCAACATGTCCGAGGGGCGCTCGCCGCTCTCGGGCAACGGCGGCTCTACCATCACCCAGCAGACCGCCAAGCTGCTCTGCGTCGGGCGTGCCTACGATCCGACCTCGGGCCAGACCGAGGCGCAGTACGAGGCCGAGTGCCGCGAAAGCTCGCTGGCGCGCAAGGCGCGCGAGGCGATCTACGCGCTGGCGATGGAAGTGAAATACTCCAAGGACGAGATCCTGACGATCTACATGAACCGGGCCTATCTGGGCGCGGGCACGCGCGGCTTCGAGGCCGCCAGCCAGCTCTATTTCGGCAAGCCCGCCAGCGAGGTCGACCCGGCCGAGGCGGCGATGCTGGCCGGTCTGCTGAAGGCGCCGAGCCGCTTCGCGCCGACCGCCAACCTCGCCCGCAGCCAGGAGCGCGCCAACGTGATCGTCGGCCTGATGGAGGAGCAGGGCTATCTCTCCCGCGAGGAGGCCGAGGATGCCCGCGCGCATCCCGCCACGCTTTCGGCCGCAGCGGCCAACCGGACGGGCGGCTATTTCGCCGACTGGGTGATGGGCGTCGTGCCGGAATACTACGGCAAGGGCACCACCGAGGACGTGACGATCCGCACCACGCTCGACATGAAGATGCAGCAGCAGGCCGAGTCCGCGCTGGCCGAGGTGTTCCGCACCAAGGTGAAGGCCGGGTCCGAGGCCGAGGCGGCGATCGTGGTGATGGGCGCCGACGGTGCGGTGCGCGCCATGGTCGGCGGCCGCGATGCCGACGTGCCGGGCGGGTTCAACCGCGCGGTTCAGGCCAAGCGCCAGACCGGCTCGGCCTTCAAGCCTTTCGTCTACGCCACCGCGCTGGATCTGGGCTACAGCTACAACGACATGGTCGAGGACGCGCCGCTGACGATCAACGTGCCGGGCTCGGGACCGTGGACGCCGCAGAACTATTCGCGCAACTTCCATGGCTGGGTCAGTCTCACCACGGCGCTGGAGGACAGCCTCAACATCCCGGCGGTGAAGGTCTCCGAAGCGGTGGGGCGCAAGAACGTGATCCGCGTGGCGACCGACTTCGGCATCGATTCGACGCTGTTCGACGGGCCGTCCCTGGCGCTCGGCGTGTCCGAGGCCTCGCTGCTGGAGCTGACCGGCGCCTATGCCGGCATCCTCAACGGCGGCCAGTCGGTGGCGCCCTACGGGCTGACCTCGCTGGCGGTGCGCGGCGAGAGCGCGCCGGTCATGCAGAAGGAGGGCGGCATCGGCGAGCGGGTGATCTCGCGCGATGCGTCGCGGCAGCTGGTCTACATGATGAACCAGGTGATCGAGCACGGCACCGGCCACCGGGCCAAGCTCGACGGCCGTCCGGCAGCGGGCAAGACCGGCACCACGACCTCGGCGCGGGATGCCTGGTTCATGGGCTTCACCGGCGATTTCGTGGTCGGCGTCTGGATGGGCTATGACGACAACACGCCGCTGACCGGGGTGACCGGGGGCGGGCTCCCGGCCGAGATCTGGCACGAGGTCATGGTGCGGATCAACGACGGCCGTCCGGTGACGCCGCTGCCGATGATCACGCCGAGCGACCAGCCGTCCGAGCGCATGGTCTCCAATGACGGCCCGCGCAGCACGCAGGGGCAGGGCAGCGGGCAGCCGGGCCTGAAGGTTCCGGTGCCCGACCTTTCCGACCTGCCGGAGAAGGCCCAGGGCATCGCCGAGCGCATCATGCGCGACGTGCGCGGCCTGTTCGGCCGGAACTGACCGCGGCTCTGCGGGCGGGGCCGGAAACGGCGCCGCCCGCAGCGGCGGCCTCCGGCGGAGGCCGGTCCCGAAGGGCAGCGCGCGATTTGCCGGAGGCGCGCGCGGTCTCTGCCGCCATCCTGCGGCCGCCTCGCGGCGGCGGCGCCTTTCCCGCCTTCAGCCAGATGCCATGCCTTAAGAGCGGGCCGCCCGAACGTGCGGGGAGGGGGGCGTTCCGGACGTTGCCACCGGCAAGCGGTGCGTCTGGCGGTCTTCGGGAGCAAGGACAGCCGTTGCCCCTTTCCCAGCCATGCGGACCGCCGAAGGGCGCCGACGCTCCCCACTGTCGGCAAGGGCATCTTGTCCGCAGGACCTGGCGTCCGGAATCGATTCTGTGTCCCCTGATCCTCGCCGCCCGGAACGGTTGGGGGAACCTGCCATGCGCCTGACCGCGCATCCTCCCGGATGTTTCGGCATGGGCGCGGAAAAAGCACCGTGAACGAGCCCTGCTGCCGCGAAGCCTGCGCGCCTTCCAGCGGTTCTCTGCCACTCGCGCGAAGTGCCGGGTCCTGGAGAGCTGGCGGCTGTCACCGGGCCTGGCGTCTGGGGCGGATCGCTGGGCCAGCCTGACCCCGGGACGGCGCCCCGTCTCTAGCTTCATTACGGCGCTGCGAGCGCTCGCAGAGACGGCGCGACGGCGGCCCGCCGGGCGGGGTGGCCGCCCCATGCGGCCGACGCCTTGCCGCTGGGCGCCCGACGGACTCCGGCCTTTCCCGGCTGGTCCGGCTGGTCCGGCTGGTCCGGCTGGTCCGGCTGGTCCGGCTGGTCCGGCGGATCGGCGGCGAGGCACCGGTGCCGGTTGAGGCGGAACGGCGGCTGCGGCAGGGACCGGCAGGCCCGGACAGGCTGCGCTCGGCGCCGCATCCCGCGCCTGCGTCCGGGCCAGTCCGCCCCCGGGCCGCGGCGCGCCGCAGGGCATGCGTCTGCGGCCGCCACGGGATCGGCAAGGCAGGCGGCCTCCCGCGGCGGGGATCCGCGAGGCCTGAGCTCATGGCTTCGCGGCGCGCGCGGTGGCCCGGTCCGGGCCATGGGCGGGACCGTGATCCCGGAGATCCGGGCCAGCTGCCTGTGCGGGAACCGGGCCATCCTCCGCCGTCGGCCCGGAAGAATGGCTCATGGCGGGTGCACCGGCGCGGTTGACCGAAGGCGGAGGATTCGGCCACGGATCGGCGCCGCCCATATCGAGCTGTGCCGGAGCAGCCGGAGCGCGAGCGTCGCCGCTGCGCTGGTGGCGGGCGCTGACAGGAATAGTTGGCGCGGGGTGCCGGGCATGGCCGTCGGCGCTTCCGAAGCTGGGCCCCTGCAGAACCTTCGCGGCGCCACTGGCACCTCGGTCCCAGTTCCCTCCTGCGCGATCTCCGCAGCCGCGGTCCGGCGTGCAAACTGGCGACGTCCGCCGCCCGCGAGGGCATCAGGCCGGCGGCGCGCATGCTCTCCGCGACTTTGCAGCGCTGCAGCGGGCCTTGGTCCGGGACCGGTGGTGGCCATGCGCCACTGCATATTCTGCGCAATGCCCCGGCATATGCCGGCGGGAACCGCCACCGTGGCGGCCGGAAGAGGGAACCCTTGGATCGCTTCCCGGCCCTTGCCGCCTTCGCCCGGCCGGACCGCGGCACGGCAAGGGCCCGGCTGCTGGCGGACGACCGGATGCGCCCGAATCTGGCCGTACTCAGGGACGCGGCGGGGGAGGATGTGTCGGCCCGCAAGGCTATCCCGGCTCGGCAGCGGCCAAGGCTGCGGGGCGCAAGCCTGGCTGCGTGCGCGGACGGCACGGCGACGCTGCCTGCGTCCGGAGCGCCCTTCGCGCCCCGGCCGTCCTGCCCTAGCTCTCCGGTGTGGCGGCGGTCCGTCGGCCAGCCGGAGCGATCCCGATGGCGCAGGCCGGGACCGGACGGTCCGGCGCGCCCGACCCCTTTGCGCTGGCCAGCGAGCCGCGCCGTCCTGCCTGCCGCGCAGCGGGTCCGGCCGGCGCAGCCAGACAGCCAGCGCGGGACATATCATGAGCTGCTCCACGGCCGCGGACGCCACCATCATCTGCAACGTCGCCGCGCCCTGCATATCGATTGCCCGTGCGGGCAGGCGTGCAGAAAGGTCCATGGGTCGGCCGGACAGGTCTTCCCGTGCCAAGCGTGATCCCGGCTCATCGCAGTGGCTCTGGGCTGGGCGCCATGCCGGTGATTGCACATGCCGCTTGTCTTCCGGTGGACGCCAGCGGCGTCCCATCCGGGTCCGAGTGGGGCTGCTCCGGGCGCCTCGCCCCCGCAGGCGACCTCCGCCGGCGGGTCCTGCCAATTTCACCGGTCCGGCGGTTTCGCGTCAGGCGCTCTTCTTGCGGCCGCCGCGGAATCCGGGCAGCCATCGCGGCCGGAGGCGGAAGCCGCGCTTTGCCTCCGGTTCGGGCGCGCCATCGGCCCCGCTCTCCGGTGCAGCTTCGTCTTCCGGCAAGGGCTCCTCAACGAGCAAGGCGTCGAGCTCCGGGATCCCTGTTTCCCCGCCGCTTTCCAGCTCCTCTTCCGCGGCGGCGAGGCAGTCGGCGACCGCGGCCGCGATCCGGTCTATGGCTGCCGCGTCCAGTCCCGAGAGATTGATCCTCCCGTCCTCCGCGATCATGATCCCGTGGCCGGTCCACATCCGCAGCCGCCGCGGACCGGCCAGGGGGAGCTGGGCATGGAGCCCCCTGCCGGTGGCCAGCGCGCCCCAGCGGTCCTCGCCGGTCGCACCGGCCAGCGCGTCGGCAAGCCTTGCCCGGGTCTCTCCCAGCGACATCCGCAGCTTCCTTGCCTCGGCCTCCCAGCCGGCGCGCAGCTCGATGCTGAAGAGCAGGTCGGTCACGATCAGCTCGCCGCCCCGCGGCGGGGCGCCGATCGCGGCGGCATTCAGCTCGGCCATCAACGCCTGCGCCTCCTCCGCCTCGGAGGGCGTCTCCGCCTGGACCAGCAGCATCCCCGTCCGGTCGCCATGCAGCGCGAAGCTCCAGGAGCAGCTGACCGCCAGGAAGGCCTCGGGCACCGCCATCAGCATGCCCTGCAGCCCGTCCACGTCCTTTTCCGGCCCGGCGGCGAGGCCCGCATAGGCGAGGTCGATCAGCGGCACCGTTCCGGTTTCGATGCACAGCGCCGTCAGCGCGGCCCAGAGCTCCTCCGTCAGGTCGAGGCCGGTCGGGTCGTGGCCGCAGGCCTGCAGCAGCAGCACGTCGCCCGGCGCGGCCGCCTCCAGCACCTGCAGCATCCGCTCGCGCAGCAGCGTGCTGCCGTCTGAATAGGGGTAGAAGCGCAGGTTCAGCTCCGCCCGGCGCACCATGTCGGCCTGCCAGCGGCGTCCCTGATCCGGCAGCCAGATCGTGGTCTCGGGATGCAGGCGGCGGAGCATCTCCAGGGCAAGGCCGATCGCGCCGCGCCCGCCCGCTGTGGTCGCGGTTGCGCTGCGCGGCGTTTCCAGCAGGTTGTCTGTCATCAGGTAGTCATGGAGCGCGACATGGAAGGCCCCGTCGCCCAGAGGGTCGTCAGCCCGGCGCAGGAAGCCGTCCCGCCGGGCAAGCCGCCGCCGCATCTCGGCCACGGAATCGAAGCCGCGCAGCTGGCGGGCCTCCGTCAGGACATGGGCGCCGGACAGGTCGAGCGCGTCCTTGCGGAACCCGCCGTCGAAGGCGATCCGCACGGGATCGTCCAAATGCCTGTAGGGACCGTTCCAGGTCCCCAGCAACCTGCCCATTCAAGACCAACCGCTTACTGCCACAATACGGCCGCAATCTGGCGGGCGGGCGTTAAGGGCGGGTGTAGCCCCGCCCCGATGCCTAGAAGTCTAAGGATTTTGCCCGGACAGCCGGATCAGCCGGTGGCCGCGGCGAGCCCGTCATACATGCCCCATTCGGCCCAGGAACCGTCATAGAGCGCATGGTCGGTCTTGCCCATCCGTTCCATCGCCAGGCTGAGGATCGCGGCGGTGACGCCCGAGCCGCAGGTGGTGATCGCGGGCTTCGACAGGTCCACCCCGGCCGCCTCGAAGGCGGCGCGCAGCGCGGCCGGGTCCTTCATGGTGCCGTCCTCGTTGAGGACGAGGCGGTAGTGCAGGTTCTTCGAATTCGGGATGTGCCCGGAGCGCAGGCCGGGCCTGGGCTCGGGCTCCTTGCCCTCGAACCGCGCGGGCGCGCGGGCATCGACGATCTCGTAATCGCCGAGCTTGGAGGCCGCGGCCACCTGGGTCACGTCCTTGATCAGGTGGTTCTGGCGGCTGACGGTCATGTGGCGGTCGCGCACGATCGGCGGCAGGTCCTCAACCTCGCGGCCCTCTGCCAGCCATTTCGGGAAGCCGCCGTCCAGCACCGCGATGTCGGACTTGCCCATCAGCCGGAACAGCCACCAGACGCGGGCCGCCGAGAACAGGCCGGAGCCGTCATAGACCACGATCTGATGCCCGTCGCCGACGCCCATCTTGCGCATCCGCGACATGAATTTCTCGATCGGCGGCGCCATGTGCGGCATCTCCGAACGCAGGTCGGAGACCTCGTCGATGTCGAAGAACCGCGCCCCGGGAATATGCGCCTTCTCGTATTCGGCGCGGCCGTTGCGCTCGTCGCCGGGCAGGTACCAGGAAGCGTCCAGAATCCTCAGATCCGGATCGCGCAGATGGTCCTCCAGCCAGTCCGTGGTCACCAGGGTCTTGGGGTCGCTCTCAGCCATGTCCGCCTTCCACACTCCGCCTCTCGCAAAGGGGTACCGGCATGGCCCGCCGCGCACAAGGCCCCGGAGTCGCTGCATCGCAGAAACGGACCGCTATCCTGCGGCACGGCGGCCATTCCCGGGCAGAGCGCCGAACTTGCGGGCATTTTTCCGGCCGGACCGGTCTGCCGTGCCGCACCGGCCGGTCCCGCGCGTCGGGGCCTAGCCGTGGCGCAGCAGCCGCTGCTTCTGGCGGTCCCAGTCGCGCTTGGCCTCGGTGGCGCGCTTGTCCTGGGTCTTCTTGCCCTTGGCGATGCCGATCTTCATCTTCACGATGCCCTTGTGGTTGAAATACATCACGAGGGGCACCAGCGTCATGCCTTCGCGCTGGGTCGCCGACCAGAGCCGCGCCAGCTCGCGCTTGGAGACCAGCAGCTTGCGCTTGCGGCGCTCCTCGTGGCCCCAGGTCTTGGCCTGCTCGTAGGGGGCGATGTAGCCGTTGATCAGCCACAGCTCGCCGTCCTCGACATTGGCATAGCTGTCGGCGATGTTCGACCCGCCCTGGCGCAGCGACTTGACCTCGGAGCCGAGCAGCATGATGCCGACCTCGATGTCGTCCTCGATCGCATAGTCGTAGCGCGCGCGGCGGTTCTCCGCGATCACCTTGTAGTTCGGGTCTGATTTCGGTTTTGCCATGGGAAGCGGGATATAGGCTGCCCGGGGCCGGTTGAAAAGGAGTCTCGCGCGCCGCGGCCGCCGCATTTCCGCCGGCATTCCGCCATGGTTCGGTAAAATCCGCCATGTTTCGGCCTAGGTGAGGCCCGAGAAATTGAGCTATTCTCAACCTTGTCCTGCGATAGCCCCCATGTCTCATGACGATTGAGCGAGGCTGGACATGATTGATCAGGTATACGGGCGCGAGCTTCCGCCCATGGAGGACTGGCCCCAGCGGCTCCTCGACGAAGCCATCAGGTGCAAGGTCCAATTCGGCGTGCTTGTCCTGGGCCAGGGCATGGTCACCGGCCACATGGTCAAGGCCGTGCGCCAGGCTAAGCTTGCCACGATCCATATCGACCACGATCCGCGCGACATGCTGGTCGGCGTCGATTACCCTGCGGAAATGCGCTACATCAGCGAGATCCGGCATCCGTGCAAGCAATTCTCGCTGATGCGGCCGCCAGCCTCGGCGCGGTCCGAAGCCGCCCGCATGGCGGCCCGCCGCCTGCTGCAGACCGCAAAGCCGGGCGCGGAAGGCGCTGCCGCCGCCGCAGCGGCCGGGGCCAGGCCGCGCCAGCCGGTCAAGCGGATCCTGCGCGTCAGCGGCTGACGCTGGCGCTTGGGCTGACGCCGGCGCTTGATTTCCGCCCGGGCCTGGCGTCCTCTGGCTCCCGGACAGGGAGGCGGAGGAGCAGGCCATGATCCCGGTGGACGGAGATTTCATCCTGGAGGTCGCCCCGAACTTCTCGGGGCGATTCGCGCAGCGCCAGAAGGAGATCGTCGGCGCGATCTCCGGGGATTTCGAATCCGTGCTGCGGGACTATGCCATCGACACCCCGTTGCGCATCGCGCATTTCATGGGGCAGGTGACGCATGAATGCGCCGGCTTCCGCACGACCGAGGAATTCGCCTCAGGCGCGGCCTATGAGGGGCGCAAGGATCTGGGCAATTCCGAAAAGGGCGACGGCCGCCGCTACAAGGGGCGGGGGCTGATCCAGCTGACCGGGCGGGCGAACTACCGCCAGATGGGCGAGCGCCTGGGGCTGCCGCTGGAAGACGAACCGCATGTCGCGGCACGGCCGGTGACCTCGCTGCGGATCGCCTGCGAATACTGGAAGAGCCGGGACATCAACGCCCGCTGCGACGCGGACGACCTGATCGCGGTGACCGAACTGGTCAACGGCGGCAGGCGCGGGCTGCAGGACCGGGCGGGCTACCTGCGCAAGGCGAAGACGGCGCTGGCGAAGCGGCAGGCGATCATGGTGGCTGCACGGCAGGGCGGAACCGATCCGGTGCTGCGCCGCGGCTCCTTCGGCTCGCCGGTGATAGAACTTCAGCAGCTGCTGATCGCGCAGGGCGCTGCGATCACCATCGACGCCGAATTCGGCCCGGCCACCGAGACGGCGCTGAAGGCCTTCCAGCGGACTGCGGGCCTGGACACGGACGGCATCGCGGGCGCGCTGACATGGGCGGCGCTGCGGGGCTGATGCTGCAGGGGCAGGCGGCCGGTGGAGCGGTCCGCCACGCCGCGGGACGCCGCAGCCGCGTCTCCGCCGGTCCTTCCGAGCGCAAGCGGGCGCTGTCCTGCCGGTGTCAGGTGTCCGGTGTCCAGCCCGGCGGCAGGTCGACGGTGGACAGCCAGGGCTTCAGGTCGATCAGCGGCGTGCCGTCGAAGACGTCGATCGCGTCGATGCCGATCACGCCCGCTTCGGCGTCAAGGCTGGTGATCATCACCGTGGACATGGCCAGCGGGTTCGGCCGCACCGGCGAGCGCAGCGCGAAGGTGCCGCGCGGGCCGTCGGCATGGCCCGGGGCCTGCACCGCCAGATCGCGGCGCGAGCGGTGCATCCAGTAGACCGCGATCACCGGCTGGCCGACTTTCAGGCCGAGAAGCGCGCGCCCGTAGCCCGGGCACAGCTCGATCCGCGCGCCCTTGCCGGTTTCGCGGGCGCGCGAGATGTTGCGCGGACAGCCGCCCTTGGACCAGGGCGAGCGGATCGTCCCGACGAAGCTAAGCCCCGCCTCGATCCGGTCGGCCGGATCGAAGGGAAGCTGTTCCTCGCCGGGGCGGATCTCGTCGCTCACAGCAGCCCCGCATGCTCCAGCGCGGCGTCGATCTTCGCGCGCACGCCGCCGGTCACCGGGACCAGCGGCAGGCGGACCTCCTCGCTGCAGAGGCCGAGCCGGTGCATCGCGTATTTCGCCCCGGCCACGCCCGGCTCCAGGAAGATCGCGATATGCAGCGGCATCAGCAGATCCTGCAGCTCCAGCGCGCGGGCATAGTCGCCCGCCAGCGTCGCCGCCTGGAACTCGGCGCAGAGCTTCGGCGCCACGTTCGCGGTGACCGAGATGCAGCCGGTCCCGCCATGGGCGTTGAAGCCGAGCGCGGTCGCGTCCTCGCCCGAGAGCTGGACGAAGTCCTTGCCGCAGGTGATGCGCTGTTTCGGCACGCGGCTGAGATCGCCGGTCGCGTCCTTGACGCCGATGATCCGCGGCAGCTTGGCCAGCTCGCCCATCGTCTCGGGCGTCATGTCCACGGCCGAACGGCCGGGGATGTTGTAGATGATGATCGGCAGGCCGCAGGCGTCGTGGATCGCCGCGAAATGCGCGATCATGCCCGCCTGGGTCGGCTTGTTGTAGTAGGGCGTGACGATCAGCAGGTGGCTGGCGCCGACCTTCTCGGCATGGCGCGAGAACTCGATCGCCTCGTCGGTGCTGTTCGAGCCTGCGCCCGCAATCACCGGCACGCGCCCGGCGGCGGCCCTGGTGACCTCCTCGACGACGGTGTAGTGCTCGTCATAGCTGAGCGTCGGGCTTTCCCCGGTGGTGCCCACGGGAACGATGCCCGAAGAGCCTTCGGCGATATGCCACTCGACCAGCTTCTTCAGCGCATCCAGATCCAGTTTGCCGTCCTTGAACGGCGTCACCAGGGCTGGAATGGACCCTTTGATCATGATGCGCTCCTTTGCGTTGCGGTGTGTCGAATCCGCCCGTGCTTTAGCCGTCCCGTCCGCCAATGCCAAGGCGGGCGGCAGAGGAACATGTCCGGGCGCGGCAGGAATGAAACGTGACTTGCCTCCGGCACCGGGCGCGGTAGGGTGCGCGCGGAAGGAAATCACGGACAGGGGTGCAGAAATGGCACGGGCATGGGCGCTGGCGCTGGCCCTGGTCGCGGCTGTGGCGACGGCAGGGCCGGGCTGGGCATCGTTCAAGGATGCGCTGGACGCGTCCGCAAGGGGCCAGTGGGACGAGGCGGCGCGGCTTGCGCGCGGCGAGGGCACCTATGCGCCGGCGGTGATCGAATGGCAGAAGCTGCGCTCCCCGACCTCGGGGGCCAGCTTCGGGGAATACCGCAGCTTCCTGGAGCAGCATGCCGACTGGCCCGGCATCCCGTTCCTGCGGGCGCGCGGCGAGACGGCGATCGATGCGCAGGTGCCGCAGGCGCAGGTGCTGGAATATTTCGCCAGCGAGGATCCCCAGACCGCGAACGGCTCCTACTGGCTGGCACTGGCGCTGGCCGGGGCCGGGCGCGAGCAGGGAGCCGAGGACACGCTGGTGCGGGCCTGGACGGAGCTCAGCTTCTCGAAGGAGCAGGAGGCGCTCTGGCTCGGGCGGTTCCGGTCGCTGCTGGCGCCGCATCACGCCGAGCGTCTCGACTCGCTGCTGTGGCGCGGGTCCTGGGGCGAGGCGGAACGGATGATGCCGCTGGTCGGGCCCGGCTGGCAGCGGCTGGCCGAGGCGCGCAAGGGGCTGCGCCAGGACGTGCCGGGGGTGGACGGGCTGATCGCGCGGGTGCCGGACGAGCTGCAATCCGATCCCGGCCTCGCCTTCGAGCGGATGGCCTGGCGGATGCGGCGCGGGCGCTATGCCGAGACGGCCGAACTGATGCGGGCGCAGTCTAAGACCGCCGCCACCCTGGGCCATCCCGACGAATGGGCGGATTACCGGCGGCGGCTGGCGCGGCAGCTGATGCGCGACAAGGATTACCGCGACGCCTATCTGGTCGCCTCCGGCCACCAGCTGAAGGCGGGCGGGGACTATGCCGATCTCGAATGGCTCTCGGGCTATATCGCGCTGCGCTATCTTGATTCGGCCGGCGCGGCGCTCGACCATTTCCAGCGACTGAAGGCGGCGGTCTCGACGCCGATCTCGCTCGGCCGCGCGGGGTACTGGGAAGGCCGTGCCTACGAAGCGCTGGGCGAGCCGGACCAGGCGAAGGAGGCCTATGCCTTCGGCGCGCAGTACCAGACGACCTTCTACGGCCAGCTCGCCGCCGAGCGCGGCGGCATCGCGCCCGATCCGCGCCTGGCGGGGGGCGAGGCGTTTCCCGACGGGGTGCGCGCGCCCTTCCGCGCCTCGCCGGTCTACCAGGCCGGGGTGACGATCTTCGAGGCTGGCGACTTGCGGCTGGCGGCGCGGTTCTTCTCGCATCTGGCCGAGAGCCTGAGCCGCGAGGATATCGGGTCGATGGCCGCGCGGCTGGAACTCCTGCGTTCGCCGCATGTCGAGCTGGAGATCGGCAAGCGGGCCCAGACCATGGGCTACGACCTGCACAAGGCGCTGTTCCCGGTGATGCGGCTCGACACGCGGCGCACGCCGGACGTGGAGCCCGAGCTGGCACTGTCGATCGCGCGGCGGGAAAGCGAGTTCAACCATACCGTGATCAGCCATGCCGGCGCGCGCGGGCTGATGCAGCTGATGCCGGGCACGGCGAAGATGATGGCGCCCGAGGCGGGCGAGCAGTACCAGCCCGCGCGGCTGACCACCGATCCGGTCTACAACGCCAAGCTCGGCAGCGCCTATCTGCAGCACCTGCGCGACGAGTTCGGCGGCAATACCGCGCTGGTCGCGGCGGGCTACAATGCCGGGCCGGGGCGGCCGCGGGAATGGATGGAGCGTTACGGCGATCCGCGCGACCCGTCGGTCGATGCCGTGGACTGGATCGAGCACATTCCGTTCCGCGAGACCCGCAACTACGTGATGCGGGTGATGGAGGCGATGGCGCCCTACCGCGCGCGGCTGTCGGGCAAGGCGCAGCCGCTGGGCCTTGCCGAGGCGCTGAAGGCGCGCTGACGGCCGGGCGGGGAGGGGGATGCCCCCTCCCCGGGCCCCTCCCCCGTGCGGGCGGAGAGGCCGGGTCAGAGGCGGCGGGGCAGGGCGGCGCGCTGGCGTTCGCGCCACCAGGTGAAGATGCCCGCGCCCACCACGACCGCCGCGCCCAGCACCTGCCGCGGCACCAGCGGGTCGGCGAAGAAGACGATGCCGACGATCGAGGCAAAGAGCAGGTGGAAATAGGCGAAGGGCTGGATCGCGCTGGCTTCCGCCACCTCGTAGCAGCGGATGTACAGCCAGTGGCCGAGGATCGCCGTGCAGCACAGCACCGCCATGACCGCCCAGCCGGCCGCATCCATCGGCTGCCACGCCCAGAGCCCGATCGGCGTCATCACCGCCGCGCCGGTGATCCCGGTCCAGAAGAAGCTGGTATCGGTGTTGTCCTGCCGCGCGACATAGCGGTTCATCACGCCGTAGAGCGCGAAGAGGAAGGCCGAGCCCAGGGGCATCAGCGCCAGCGGCCCGAACATTTCGCTGCCCGGGCCGATGATCACCAGGATGCCGCACATGCCGACGGCCACGGCGGTCCAGCGCCGCCAGCCGATCTTCTCGCCGAGGATCGGCCCCGACAGCGCGGTGACCAGCAGCGGCCCGGCGGAGAACAGCGCGGTATGCGTGACGAGCCCCACAAGGGTGAAGCTGGCGATGGCGAGGCAGATCTCGGCGGTCAGCACGGAACTGCGCAGGATCTGCATCCCGGGCTGGCGGGTGCGGGCCACGGCGCGGATGCCGCCGGGCTGGCGCGCGGCGCGGACCAGCACATAGGCGGCATGCGCCCAGTAGCGGATCATTACGATCATCAGCACGCTGTACTGGCTGGCCAGCAGCCGAGAGAAGCCGTCCTGCGTCGAGAAGACGAAGCAGGCGGCGATCATGATCCCGATGCCAAGGGCGGTGTTCTGGTTCATGCGAGCGTTCCGACCGTCATGTGGCGCTTGCGGCCGAAGCCCTGGACGCGTTCCACTGCGAAGCCTGCCTCCGCCAGCGCGGCGCGCACGGCACCTGCCGCGGTGTAGGTGGCGAAACTGCCGCCCGGCGCGGTATGGCGCGCGACCTCCGCCAGCAGCGCCGGTTCCCAGAGCTCGGGATTGCGCGCCGGAGCGAAGCCGTCGAGGAACCAGGCATCGGCCCTGCCGTTCCAGTCCGGCACGGTCCCGCGCGCATCGCCGAGGATCAGCTCGACTTCGACCTCGCCCATGGTCCAGACCCGCATGTCCTGCTCGCGCGCGGCAATCATCGGCGCGGCCAGTTCCGCCGCCTCCGGGAAATGCGCCAGTGCCTTGACCATGTCGTCTGCGGACATCGGGAACAGCTCGAAGCTGGCATAGCGCACCGGACCGGCAAGGTTCGCCTCGGCCGCCATCCGGCAGAAGGCCAGCAGGTTCAGCCCGGTGCCGAAACCCAGTTCCGCCACCTGGAAACCGGGGCGGAGCCGCTCCGGCAGGCCGTTTCCGGCCAGGAACACATGCGCGGTCTCGGCCC
Organism: Mangrovicoccus sp. HB161399; assembly: GCF_013184745.1. Lineage (GTDB taxonomy): Bacteria > Pseudomonadota > Alphaproteobacteria > Rhodobacterales > Rhodobacteraceae > Mangrovicoccus. The sequence goes on along the minus strand of NZ_JAATVU010000020.1, from coordinate 14,897 downwards.
AGCCGTTTTCCAGCGAGTAATACGGGTCGTCGAAACGGCGCGAGACCGGGATGGCGCCGTCGCGCCAGGTGATCTCCGCCTGCTGGTGATCAGTCATCGGATGTCCTAAGGGTCGACCCGGCTGCAATCGCGAAAGGTGCCATCCATGTCCGGAATCGACGTCACCATCCGCGGGGCCGGGATCTTCGGCTTGTCCATCGCCTATGCCTGCGCGCGGCGTGGCGCAAGGGTGCGCGTGATCGATCCCGGCGGGATCGGCGCGGGCAGCTCGGGCGGGATCGTCGGCGCGCTGGCCCCGCATGTGCCCGAACGCTGGAACCCGAAGAAAGCGTTCCAGTTCGAGAGCCTGCGCATGGCGCCGGAGTTCTGGGCAGGCGTGGCCGAGGCGGGCGGCCGCGATCCGGGCTACCTGCGCTCGGGGCGGCTGCAGCCGGTGGCGGACGGGGCGGCGCTGGCGCTCGCGCGGGAGCGCGCGGTCGAGGCGGAGACGCTGTGGCAGGGCTTCGCCGCCTGGCGCGTTGTCCAGGCGGAGGCCCATCGCGGCTGGGCGCCGCCGACGCGGACGGGGCTCTTGATCGAGGACACGCTGACGGCCCGCCTGCATCCGCGCATGGCCGGGCAGGCGCTGGCCGCTGCCGTGACGGCGCTGGGCGGCGAGGTCTTGGCGGAGGGCGCCGAGGCGGGGCGGCTGGTGCTGGCGACCGGGTGGCGCGGGCTTCTCGACCTGAACGCGGAGCTGGGCCAGCCGGTCGGCGCCGGGATCAAGGGCCAGGCGGCGCTGTTCCGGGCGGAGGCGCGGGCGCTGCCGCAGCTTTTCGCCGAGGCGCTGCATGTCGTGCCGCATGCCGACGGGACCGTCGCGGTCGGCTCCACTTCCGAGCGGGAGTTCGAGGATCCTGCGGCGACGGATGCGCAATGCGGGGAACTGATCGCAGCGGCGCGCCGGCTCTGCCCGCTTCTTGCGGAGGCACCGGTGATCGAACGCTGGGCAGGCGTCCGGCCGCGGGCGCGCAGCCGGGCGCCGATGCTGGGGCCGCATCCGGGGCGGGACGGCGCCTTCATCGCCAATGGCGGCTTCAAGATCGGCTTCGGCATGGCGCCTGCCGTGGCCGGGGTGATGGCCGATCTGGTGCTCGACGGCCACGACCGCATTCCCGAGGGCTTCCGCGTGTCGGACAATCTGAAGTGACCCGCGCGCTTGGCGGTTGACGCTTGGCAGGACATGACGGTTTCATGACAGGGATCAAGGCAGAGCCGCTGCCCGGCCGCTAGGTCCGGGACGAGCGCCATGCAGAGAGGACCCTGCCGATGAGTTTCGACGACCGCCCCGATGCGGCGCAAGCCGCTCCGGCTCCCGTTCCCGCCGGTCCGCCGCTGGTGCGCGGCTTTCCCCGCGTGCAGGCCGACGCGATCCGCCATGCCTTCGAGACCGGCGCCTATCCCTATGCCCGCAAGCTGGCCCGCAAGGCCTACGAGGCCGACAAGGGGGCGCTGCAGGCGGAGCTGCTGAAGGTGCAGCTCTGGGCGCAGCAGTCGGGACAGAAATTCGTCATCCTGTTCGAGGGGCGCGACGCGGCCGGCAAGGGCGGCACGATCAAGCGCTTCATGGAGCACCTGAACCCCCGCGGCGCGCGGGTCGTGGCGCTGAACAAGCCCACCGAGGAAGAGAAGGGCCAGTGGTTCTTCCAGCGCTATGTTGAGCATCTGCCGACCAGCGGCGAAATGGTGTTCTACGACCGCTCCTGGTACAACCGCGCGGGCGTGGAGCGGGTGATGGGCTTCTGCACGCCGAACGAGTACCTGGAATTCATGCGCCAGACGCCGGAATTGGAGCGGATGCTGGTGCGCTCGGGCATCCGGCTCTACAAGTACTGGTTCTCGGTGACCCGCAAGGAGCAGCGGGTGCGCTTCGCCGCGCGCAGGACCGATCCGCTGAAGCAGTGGAAGCTGTCGCCGATGGACCTCGCCAGCCTCGACAAGTGGGACGACTATACCGAGGCGAAGGAGGCGATGTTCTTCTACACCGACACCGCCGACGCGCCCTGGGTGATCGTGAAGTCCGACGACAAGAAGCGCGCGCGGCTGAACTGCATGCGGCATTTCCTGTCCGGGCTGGACTATCCCGGCAAGGACGAGACGGTCGTCGGGCGGCCCGATCCGCTGATCGTCGGCCATGCCTCGCATGTAGTCGACCGCTCCGAGCACATCCTCGGCACCTCGCTGCATCCCGATCACCGCCGGGCGGAAGCGCCGGGCCCGGGCTGAGGCCCGGGGGCAACCACCTGCCGGGGCGCGGGCGGCAGGGCATTCCCGTTTGCGCGCGAATGGTCTAAGCGGCCTGCATGGTCCAGATTGCCGCACTCCGCCCCCATGTCCGCTCCCTTCTCGTGCTCGGCCTGCCGCTCGTCGGCGGGCAGATCGCGCAGGTCTCGATCCAGATCATCGACACGCTGATGCTGGGCCGCTACGACCTCGAGGTGCTGGCGGCCGTGGTGCTGGCGACCTCGCTGTTCTTCTCGGTCTTCATCGTCGGCGCGGGATTCTCCTGGGCGGTGACCCCGCTGGTGGCGGCGGCCGCGGCCGGGGGCGACCTGGTGCGGGTGCGCCGGGTGACCCGGATGGGGTTCTGGGCCTCGATGGGCTACGGCGCGCTGGCGCTGCCGGTCTTCCTCAAGGCCGACCTCGTCTTCGTCTGGCTCGGCCAGACGCCCGAGATGGCGCGGATCGCGGGCGAATATCTCGACGTGGCGGGCTGGGGCGTGTTCCCGGCGCTGGCCGTCATGACCCTGCGCGCCTACCTGGCGGGACAGTCGAAGACCCAGGTCGTGATGTGGGTCACGGTCGCGGCGGTGTTCCTCAATGCCGGGCTGAACTGGCTGCTGATCTTCGGCAACTGGGGCTTCCCGGAACTCGGCGGCCGCGGCGCAGCGGCGGCCTCGGTGGCGGTGAACGCGGCCTCGGCCGTGGCGCTGGCGCTCTATGCCGAGCGCAGCTTCCGCGGCCAGCAGCTGTTCGTGCGGATCTGGAAGCCCGACTGGGCGGAACTGCGCCAGGTCTTCCATCTGGGCTGGCCGATCGGCATGGCGACGCTGGCAGAAACGGCGCTGTTCTCGGCGGCGGCGATCATGGTCGGCTGGATCGGCGTGGCGGAGCTGGCCGCGCATGGCATCGCGCTGCAGCTCGCCACCGTCACCTTCATGATGCATCTGGGCATCTCGCAGGCTGCCACCGTGCTGATGGGCCGGGCGCATGGCCAGCGCGACATGGAGGCCAAGCGCGGCGTCTCGCTGGCCTCGCTGGCCGTGACGCTGGGCATCGCGCTGGTGACGGTCGCCATCCTGGCGGCGATTCCGCGGCCGCTGATCCGGCTGTTCGTCGACGCGGCCGACCCGATGCGCGACGCGATCCTCGCCACCGGCGTGGGGCTGGTCTACATGGCGGCGATCTTCCAGCTGGCCGACGGCGCGCAGGTGATCGCCATCAGCCTCCTGCGCGGGGTGCAGGACACCCGCGTGCCGATGTGGATGGCGGCCTTCTCCTACTGGATCGTCGGCGCGCCGCTGGGATTCCTCCTGGGCATCGCGGCAGGCGTCGGCGCGGCGGGCGTCTGGGCGGGGCTGGCAGGCGGGCTGAGCTGCGCGGCGGCGCTGCTGTGGCGCAGGCTCTGGCGGGTGCAGCTCGCCGCCTGAGCGCGGCTCTCCGCGCCTGTGCACAGCTGCCGTGCGCCGGCGGCCTGTCTTTGCACCTGCAAACCTTCCGCGGTTGGACTATCTGTTTCCGCAACGAAGCAACATCCAATTGTAAGAGGTATGACATGGCCAAGACTGTCGTCGTCTACTACTCCGGCTACGGCCACACGAAACTGGTTGCAGAGACCGTCGCCGAGGGTGCCGGTGCCGAGCTGATCGCCGTCGATGCCGAGGGCAACATCGCCGAGGGCGACTGGGATGCGCTGGCTGCCGCCGACGCCATCATCTTCGGCGCGCCGACCTACATGGGCGGGGTTCCGTGGCAGTTCAAGAAATTCGCCGACGCGACCTCCAAGGTGTGGTTCGGCGGCGGCTGGAAAGACAAGATCTTCGGCGGCTTCACCAACTCCGCATCGCTGAACGGCGACAAGCAGATCACCCTGACCTACCTGCAGACCCTGGCGTCGCAGCATGGCGGCATCTGGGTCTCTCTGGGCATGCTGCCGGCCAACACCCTCGCCTCCACCCGCGAGGACATGAACAATCTCGGCGGTTCGGTCGGCGTGCTGGTGCAGTCGCCGTCGGATGCCGGCAATGACGCGATCCCGTCGGGCGACCTGGCAACCGCCAAGGCCTACGGCGCGCGCGTCGCCGAGATCGCGGGCCGCTTCGCTCCGGCCGCTGCCGCCTGATGACCGTCCCGTCCTGAATCGGAAACGCCCGGCCGAAAGGCCGGGCGTTTTCCGTTTGCGCCATGCCTTGCGCCGGGCGGCCCGATGGCGGCCCGGCGGGTGCGGCTCAGCGCAGCCCGGCGCAGAATTCGCCGATGCGGGTGCAGGCGTCCTTCAGCGCCTCGTCCGAGGTCGCGTAGCTGACGCGGACGGCCGGGCTGAGCCCGAAGGCCGCGCCGAAGACCACCGCCACGCCGGTCTCGTCGAGCAGCGCGTTGCAGAAATCCTCGTCCGTCGACAGCAGCTTGCCGCCCTTGGAGGTCTTGCCGAGGCAGCCGCCGATCTGCGGGTAGACGTAGAACGCGCCTTCCGGGGTGGGGCAGTCGATGCCCTCGGCCTGGTTCAGCATCGACACGACCAGATCGCGGCGGCGCTTGAAGGCGATGTTGTTGGTCGCGATGAAATCCTGCGTGCCGTTCAGCGCCTCGACCGAGGCCCACTGGCTGATCGTGCAGGGGTTCGAGGTGGTCTGCGACTGGATCTTGCGCATCGCCGAGATCAGCTCCACCGGGCCGCCGGCATAGCCGATCCGCCAGCCGGTCATCGCATAGGCCTTCGAGACGCCGTTCATGGTCAGCGTCCGCGGATAGAGCGCGGGCTCCACCTCGGCGGGGGTGCAGAACTTGAAATCGTCGTAGACGAGGTGCTCGTACATGTCGTCGGTCAGGATCCAGACATGCGGGTGGCGCAGCAGCACCTCGGTCAGCTTCTTCAGCTCGTCCCAGGTGTAGCCTGCGCCGGTCGGGTTCGAGGGCGAGTTGAAGATCAGCCACTTGGTCTTCGGCGTGATCGCGGCCTCCAGCGCCTCGGGCGTCAGCTTGTAGCCGGTCTCGGGGCCGCAGGGCAGGGGCTTCGGCTCGCCGCCCGAAAGCAGCACCATGTCGGGATAGCTGACCCAGAAGGGCGCGGGGATGATCACCTCGTCGCCGGGGTTCAGCGTCGCCATCAGCGCGTTGATCAGGATCTGCTTGCCGCCGGTGCCGACGCTGATCTGCGCGGGCTCGTAGGACAGGCTGTTTTCCCGCGCGAACTTGGCGCAGATCGCCTGCTTCAGTTCGGGCATGCCGTCGGGGGCGGTGTATTTCGTCTTGCCGGCGCGGATCGCGGCGATGGCCGCTTCCTTGATGTTGTCCGGCGTGTCGAAATCGGGCTCGCCCGCCGAAAGGCCGATGACCGACTTGCCGGCCGCCTTCAGCTCCTGCGCCTTGGTGGTCATCGCGATGGTCGGGGACGGCTTCACGCGGGACAGGGTGTCGGACAGGAAGGACATAGGCGGAACCTCATGTTGAAAGCGCACGCCGACCTCTCTAGGTTGGCGCCGAACCCGGCGCAAGAAGGAGCGGAACATGGCGGGCGATATGCCTGACGCCGACTGGTACGGCGCCGAGGCCAGCACCTTCGGCGACCGCCTGGCAGCCGCGCGCGAACATCGCGGCCTGTCGCGCCAGGACCTGGCGGGCCGGCTGCGGGTCAAGGCGGCGACCGTGGAATCCTGGGAGGACGACCTGGCCGAGCCGCGGGCCAACCGGCTGAACATGCTGGCGGAGCTTCTGGGCGTGTCGCTGCCCTGGCTGCTGACCGGCGAAGGCGAGGGGGTCGCGCCGCCCGGCGAAGAGGCCTTCGGACCCGACGACATCGAACCGATGCTGGCCGAGATGCGGCAGATACGCGCCGAGATGCTGCGCTTCGCGAACCGCGTGAGCGTGCTGGAGAAACGGCTGCGCCAGGCGGCGCAGGAACTGGGATAGGACCATGGAAACCCACGAGAACCGACTGAAGCGCCTGCACATGCGCTCGATCCGCCGCGGCATCAAGGAGATGGACATCATCCTCGGCCGCTTCGCCGAAACCGGCCTGCGGGAGCTCCCGGAGGAGGATCTGACGCTGTACGACACGATGCTGGCCGAGAACGACCACGACCTCTACCAGTGGGTGTCGGGGCAGCAGCCGACGCCGCCGCGCTATCTGGACCTCGTCAGCCGGATCGCCGAGTTGAATCGAATTGCGGCGGAAAAGTAACCAAGTTCAAGAAAATAACGGAATAAGCTACCGTATCCATTAAAGCTTTTTTTCCGTATTCTGATCACATTCCCTTCATGTGAAGTTCATCATGGAGGGAAATGTATGAGTGTACACCCCGGACTTGGCGAGACGCAGGAGAGGGGATTCATATCCGCCTATCTCGACTCGCTGGCCCTGGTGGAGCGTCTGCACCGGCTTTTGCTGGATGTGATCAAGGACGAATTCGAACGCGTCGGCATCCTGGAGATCAATGCTGTCCAGGCGCTCCTGCTGTTCAATATCGGCGAAAACGAGGTCACGGCGGGAGAACTGAAATCCCGCGGCTACTACCAGGGCTCGAATGTATCCTACAATCTCAAGAAGCTCGTCGAGATGGGATACATGCATCACAACCGCTGCGAAATCGACCGGCGGTCGGTGCGCGTGCGCCTGACCGAGAAGGGCAAGCAGATCCGCGACATCGTCGAGGACCTGTTCCAGCGCCACGCAGAAGGGCTGGAAGCCCGCGGCATCCTGGGCCCCGACGGCATCAACGACATCAACACGTCGCTCCGAAGGGTGGAGCGGTACTGGACCGACCAGATCCGCTACATCTACTGAAAAGCTCTGGAAGCGATACGCGCTTCAGGCACGACCGCCATCGGGGACAATCTCCGGTGTCGAACATGGCAGAAGGCCATCGGGCGCAGACCCGGCAGCGACGGAAGATCGCGACAGCCCCCTCCCACATTCCCGAAGATCCGCTTGGCACCGACGACCATCCGCAGGGATGACCGCCGGCTTCCGCACGAGTCCGGCTCACCAGTGGCCGGTATTCCCCATGCTCGCCCAGGGCTCGGCAGGCGGCAGCGCGTCGCCGATCTGCAGCAGCTCGATCGAGACGTTGTCCGGCGATCGGACAAAGGCCATGTGCCCGTCGCGCGGCGGCCGGTTGATGGTCACGCCCGCGGCCTGCATAGCCGCGCACATGTCGTAGATGTTCTCCACGCCATAGGCGAGATGGCCGAAATGGCGGCTGTCCGAGGGCAGGCCGTCGTCGCCGTCCCAGTTGTAGGTCAGTTCCACCGGGCATTCCGGCTGGCCCGGAGGCGCCAGGAAGACCAGGGTGAAGCGGCCCTTCTCGCTTTCGGTCCGGCGGGTCTCTTCGAGCCCGAGGAGCTTGTAGAAGGCGATGGATTTGTCGAGGTCCTTAACGCGGACCATCGTGTGCAGATACTTGACTTGCATGCGCGTCTTCCCGTTTCGCGGTGTTGGCGTTCCCAACAGGTAACGGTCCGGCCGGAAAATGCCAGCCCTCCGCAGGGGGAAACCGGCAGGGGAAGAAATCCCCCGGAACCTGCGCTATAAGGTTGCGACTCCCCGCCATCCTACTGCATATAGTGTTTGTGCGGTAGTGATCCGCCAGATGCTGAAGGGGGCGCCAGATGAAGGACCATGCCGTGACCGATCCGATTTCGGAAGCCATCGCCGAAAGCCGCGCGACCCCGCGCCAGACGCTGCGTGCCACCGTCCCCGCGATGGAGGACCGGCTCTACCACATCCATCCGGTGCTGGACCATGGCTTCGTGCGGGTCGTCGACTACATGGGAGACGACAGCGCGATCGTGCAGGCCGCCCGGGTCAGCTACGGCGCAGGCACCAAGAAGGCGCGCGACGATGCGGGTCTCATCCGCTACCTGATGCGGCACTGGCACTCGACCCCGTTCGAGATGTGCGAGCTGAAGCTGCACGTCAAGCTGCCGGTCTTCGTCGCCCGCCAGTGGATCCGCCACCGCACTGCCAACGTCAACGAATACTCCGCCCGCTACTCGATCCTCGACCGGGAGTTCTACATCCCGGCGCCCGATCATCTCGCAGCGCAGTCGACCACCAACAACCAGGGCCGCGGCCAGGTTCTTGAGGGCGAGGAGGCGCAGCGCGTGCTGGAGACCCTGCGCCATGACGCGATGCGGTCCTACGACAGCTACGAGGCGATGCTGAGCCAGGACGGCCAGCAGGGGCTGGCGCGCGAGCTGGCGCGGATGAACCTGCCCGCGAACATCTACACCCAGTGGTACTGGAAGGTGGATCTCCACAACCTGTTCCACTTCCTGCGCCTGCGCGCGGACGCCCATGCGCAATACGAGATCCGCGTCTACGCGGACATCATCTGCGAGATCGTCAAGGACTGGGTGCCCGCCGCCTATGCCGCCTTCGAGGACTACCGGATGAACGGCGCGCATCTCTCGGGCAAGGGTCTGGACTGCCTGCGCCGCATGCTGAAGGGCGAGGACGTGTCCCAGGAAGGCTCCGGCATGAGTGCCGGGGAATGGCGGGAGTTTCAGGCGCTGATCAGGGACTGACGCGCCTGAAGCGGAAGGCCCGGGGGTCAGGCGTTCTTGAGTTCGGTGGCCGAGGCCCGGCCGTCGCGGCCTTCTCGCAGCTCGTATTCGAGCCGCTGGTTGTCGGCCAGGCCGGTCATGCCGGCCCTTTCGACGGCTGAAATATGGACGAAAATGTCCTTCCCGCCGTCATCTGGGGCGATGAAGCCGTATCCTTTGGTGGTGTTGAACCATTTCACGGTGCCAGTGGGCATCCGGTATCTCCTTGCACTTGTGGGGCCGCGCGGACTGGCCCCGCTGTCGAGGACCCGGTGGTCGCGCTTACCGGGCCAGGGATGGTGCTCCCTGCATCTCAGGGTTAAGCAAGGGTGAAAAAAGGCAAGGAATATTGGAAAATCTTTCGCCGCAAGGCAGCAAAAGTGAAGGAATCTGCCGAACATGATCCTGTATGGGTTGAAGACCTGCGATACCTGCCGAAAAGCTAGGCGCGCCCTGTCCGAGGCCGGGCGGGAGCCCGCCTTCGTGGATCTGCGCGAAACGCCGCCCGATCGCGCGCAGATCGCGGCCTGGCTGGACCGCCTCGGTCCGGCGCTGATGAACACCCGCTCCACCACGTGGCGCGGCCTGTCCGAGGCCGAACGCGCGGGCGCGCCGGTCGATCTGATGCTGGCCCATCCCGCGCTGGTCAAGCGCCCCGTCATCGAGGACGGCGAGGCGCTCCATCTGGGCTGGGACAAGGCCGTGCAGGCCGCGCTGCTCTGAGCTCAGCGCTCCGGCTTGCCGATCCCGGGTTTCGGACCGGGATCGTCCGGGCCGATCATCTCGGCCGTGACCTCGGGCGGGGCCAGGCAGGCGACGTCGATCGTGGCATCCAGCGTGCAGACCGCGAAATGCAGGATCGGCACGTCGAGGACGTCCCCGGCCCGCGTGGACTGCTCGACATAGTCGAGAAAGGGCGAGCTGTCGTGCTGCCGCAGCAGCGGCGCGCCGGCCTCGGGCCCGCCATCCTCGAACTCGTCCTCCGGCAGGGCATGGCCCTCGTCGCGCCAGGCGTAGGACAGGCAGTCCCGGAAGGTGATGCAGTAGCGCAGGCAGCCCGGGCCGGTCTCGATGGTCTTCGGGATGCCGACGATCCGGTCGAACAGCGGATTGCCGCTGCCCGTGCTGTCCGCGTCGTCCGAGATCTCGGCGGATTCCACCCAGAGCGTGACGGTGTCGTATTCCGGCCCTGCCTCGAGCCCGCCGAAGCGCAGGAAGCGCTCGGCGGTCAGCAGGTCGGTGGCGCCGCTTCCCAGCATGTTCATCGCAGGTCCGGCGCCGTCGCTTCCGCGGCCAGGTCGGCCACGATCTGCCCGAGCGTCGCCTGCGCGGTCTGCTTCTCGCCGAGGCGGCGGACGGTCACGGTGCGCTCCTCGACTTCCTTCATGCCGCAGGCGAGGATCACCGGCACCTTGCCCACGGAATGTTCGCGGACCTTGTAGTTGATCTTCTCGTTGCGGGTGTCGGCCTCGGCACGGATGCCCTTCGCGTTCAGCGCGGCCACAACTTCGTTCACGTAGCCGTCCGCGTCCGAGACGATGGAGGCGACGACCACCTGGCGCGGGGCCAGCCAGAAGGGCAGCTTGCCGGCGTGTTCCTCGATCAGGATGCCGATGAAGCGCTCGAACGATCCCAGCACGGCGCGGTGCAGCATCACCGGGCGGTGCTTGGCGCCGTCCGCCGCGACGAAGTTGGCGTCCAGCCGCTCCGGCAGGTTCGGGTCGACCTGCAGCGTGCCGCACTGCCACTGCCGCCCGATCGCGTCGGTCAGCACGAATTCCAGCTTCGGCCCGTAGAAGGCGCCTTCGCCTTCCTGGATCTCGAAATCGTAGCCGGCCGCCTTGCAGGCATTGCCCAGCGATTCCTCGGCATGGTCCCAGCTTTCCTCGGTCCCGATCCGCTTCTCGGGGCGGGTGGAGAGCTTGATCGACCAGGCGTGAAAGCCGAGATCGGCATAGATCCCCGCGAGGAACTCGATGAACTTCTTCGTCTCGGACTCGATCTGCTCCTCGGTGCAGAAGATATGCGCGTCATCCTGGGTGAAGCCGCGCACCCGCATGATCCCGTGCAGCGCGCCCGAGGGTTCGTAGCGGTTGCACGAGCCGAACTCGGCCATGCGCAGCGGCAGGTCGCGGTAGGACTTGAGGCCCTGGTTGAACACCTGCACGTGGCAGGGGCAGTTCATCGGCTTCAGCGCGTTGACGGTCTTCTCGCGGGCATGGTCCTCGTCGACTTCGACGATGAACATGTTTTCCTGGTAGTTGTCCCAGTGCCCGGATTTCTCCCAGAGCACGCGGTTGACGACCTGGGGCGTATTGACCTCGACATAGCCGTCGACGCGCTGCTTGCGGCGCATGTAGTCCTGCAGCGTCGTGTAGATGGTCCAGCCGTTCGGATGCCAGAAGATCTGGCCCGGCGCCTCTTCCTGCATGTGGAACAGGTCCATCTCGCGGCCCAGCTTGCGGTGGTCGCGCTTGGCGGCCTCCTCCAGCATCTGCATGTGGGCCTTCAGGTCGTTGCGGTTCTTGAACGCCACGCCGTAGATCCGCTGCAGCATCGGCCGCGTGGAATCGCCCAGCCAGTAGGCGCCGGCCACATGGGTCAGCTTGAACGCGTCGGCCGGGACCTGCCCGGTATTCTGCAGGTGCGGGCCGCGGCACAGATCCTGCCAGTCGCCGTGCCAGTACATCCGGATCGGCTCGTTGCCGGGGATGCGGTTGATCAGCTCGACCTTGTAGGGCTCGCCGGTCTTCTCGTAATGCGCGATGGCGTCCTCGCGCGGCCAGACCTCGGTGCGCACGGCATCGCGGGCGTTGATGATCTCCTTCATCTTCGCCTCGATGGCGCCCAGATCCTCCGGCGTGAAGGGCTCGGTGCGGTCGAAATCGTAGAACCAGCCCTGGTCGCGGACCGGGCCGATGGTGACCTTGGTGTCGGGGTACAGCTCCTGCACGGCGCGGGCCATGATATGCGCCAGGTCATGGCGGATCAGCTCCAGCGCCGGGGCGTCGTCCTTCAGCGTGTTGATCGCGATGGCCGCGTCGGCCTCGATCGGCCAGGCCAGATCCCAGTGCGCGCCGTCGAGCTGCGCCGAGATCGCCTTCTTGGCGAGGGAGGGGGAAATGTCGGCAGCGACGTCGGCGGCGGTGATGCCTGCCGGAAACGCGCGCGTATTGCCATCGGGGAAGGTGAGGGTGATCTGGGACATCTAGGTCCTCCTCGTCGGTCTGGCGCCCACGGAACGCCCGGTTGCGGGTATTGGTCGTATGCCGGGCCATGCCCGATGCAGCCGGCGGGGTCAAGCCGTGCCGCCGCGGCTGAGCGCCCCGCGCCGGATCGGCCGCATTAATCATAAATGCAAAACATTCAGCGGGGCGGCGTTAAGCCGGTTATGGTGAATTCGCCGTATACCACCGCCCGTGCGCGCAAACCGATGCGAATGAGGTCCTAGATGCCAGTGTTCCTGTCCACGGATGACGGCCGCGTGCTGCTGGCCGATCTGGCGCAGCGCCGGACCGTGGAGATGGCGGATTTCCGGACGCCGCTGACCGGGCTGGCCATCGCCTCGGGCGAACGGGTCTACGGCAGCACCGGAACCGGGGTCTTCCTTCTCGACATGACCGGCAGGGACGGCGACGACAGGCGGCTGACCCAGGTGGCGTCGGTCACCGCCGGCGGCGGGATCGCCGGGATCGATGTCGACGGGTCGGACCGCATCCTGATCGGCACGGTCTCGGGGCTGGTCTGGCGGCAGGAGCGGGACGAAAGCCTGACCCGGATCGGCCAGTTCCCGGACGGCATAGAGGGCGGCATCGCCCGGATCGGCGGCTTCGCCTTCGCAGTGGGCCAGACCGGCGTGCTGTCGGTGATGAGCATCCGCACCGGCGAGGTCAGCGAGCTGATCTATCTCGGCCTAGGCAGGGTGGAGGCGATCTGCGCCCAGGACCGCGTGCTGCGCCTCACCGTCATCCAGGGCTCGGGCCAGACGCAGTTCTTCCTCTACGATGCCGATGCCGGAACGCTGGTCCACGAGACCGGGCTGCTCGGTTCCTACGACCGCATCACCGGCTCCGCCTCGGGCGATCTGGGGAATTTCGGCTTCATCGGCACGGTTCAGGACGACCCCTTCGTCGGCACGCCCTATGGCGACACCATGTCCGGCAACGGCGGCGACGACCGGCTCTACGGGCGGGACGGCAACGACCTGCTGATGGGCGGCGACAATGACGACCTGCTGATGGGCGAGGATGGCGACGACACGCTCGACGGCGGTGCCGGGGACGACGCCTTCTACGGCGGGCCGGGCTCGGACTGGGCGGTGCTCGGCGGCGCGCCGCTGCGGGTCGACCTGTTCGACGACACGCCGCAGCAGACCGGCCAGGGACGGGATTTCTTCGAGGAGATCGAGAACCTGCGCGGCGGCGCCTTCGCCGACTGGTTCGCCGGTACCTCCTGGGACAACATCCTCGAAGGGCAGGGCGGCGACGACACGCTGCTGGGCCGCGACGGCAACGACACGCTGCGCGGCGGCGGCGGCGACGACTACCTGCGCGGCGGCGATGGCGACGACGTCATGGATGGCGGCGACGGCTTCGACATGGTCTCCTATGCCGGTGACATCGGCGTCACCGTCTCGCTCAACCGGCTCTACGCGCAGGATACCGGCCGCGGCATGGATGTGCTGCGCAATGTCGAAGGGGTCAGCGGCTCCAGCGGCAACGACCGGCTGATCGGCAATGACGCGGACAACCGGCTGGAGGGAAATTCAGGCTTCGACACGCTCTGCGGCGGCGGCAACGACTCGCTTTTCGGGCTGCGCGGCTTCGACAGCCTCTCGGGCGGGGCGGGGTCGGACTATCTCGACGGCGGCGGCGGCGACGACACGCTGGATGGCGGAACCGGTCCGGGCATCGATACCGCCTGGGGCGGGCTCGGCGCCGACACCTTCGTCTTCACCGTGCAGGACCCCGACGGCAGCACCGGAACGCGGCTGATCATCCTCGATTTCGCGCCGGGCGACGGCGACGTGATCCAGCTCGTCGGCGGCTCTCCGGAAGACTTCTCCGGTTGGACGCTGCTCTCGACGGCTGGCGGCACGCTGGTAGGCTTCGGCAACGGCACCGAGCTCTTCATCGCGGGCACGGCCCCGGCCGAGGTCGAGTCCGCCTGGTTCGCATGACGCGGCGCAGGCAGCGGCGGCACGCCACCGGGCGGGGTCTATTCTGCGGCTGACAGCGGCTTGCCCCAGGTTCCGGGGATGCCGGAGGCCGGTTCCGCTGGGAGCAGCATCGGCGCCCCCCAGCGGACGGAAGGACGGCACTTCCGTGCAGGCCGGATGGGCACGTCCCTCTGCCTGACCCGTTCGCGGTTCGGCTGGCTGAGCCCGAAGGCCGCGCCGGAGGGCCTCGCCGGCCAAAATGCGCTGCAACAGACGGCGCGAGCCCGGACCTCTTGGCCGGGGATGCTGGGTGCGGCGGTTAGGGCACACGCATCTGAGGCATGGGTCGATTTCTGCTGCATGCCATTAGGTTCCGCGGCGGGTCTCGGACGAGCTGGGGCCGCGGATGATGGTTCCGCCTTGGCAGGGCGGGAGCGGGAGAACCGGGCGGAAAGAGCCCCTGGCCGAGATTGTGGGATGTTGCGCGTCCCGAAGGGCGCGGGAGCGTGCCGAAGCTTCCCTCGGACCGGTCTGCGTCCCGCCGCTTGAGTGCGCCCCCGCGGGTGGGCATTGCCGGGCGGCGGTTTTGACCATGGCGCGTGCGGGGCGGCCTGCGAACTTGGCAGGGCTGAGATGGACCGGTGCCGGATGCAGGCGGCGGTTGTCGCAGGCCTCGATGACCCGGGGCAGGCCGGTGGCGGCGCCGCCGGAAAACTCCTGCTCCGCCAGGCAAGCGTCCTCGACCTCCAGTGTCTTCATGAAGCTCCCGGCCCTTGCGTTCGGCGCCTTCGAACGCTCCGCCGGCGCGGACCGGCTTGAACTCGCACGGGTTGCCGCTGCGGCCCATGGATCCGGAGAAGCCGCGTTCGGCAGGAATGCCTCGATGCGGCTCCGGCGCGCCCCGGGATCCGCGGTCCGCGCGGAACGCGCCGCCGGG